>JACRJZ010000095.1 GCA_016219875.1 Verrucomicrobiota bacterium
CGGCGTAGAAGCGATGCGCGTGAATGGCCCTCGGAGAGCCGGATGCGGGAAAACCGCCTGTCCGGTTCGATGAGGGGCGGAGCCAGACGGTCATTGGCCGCGTGCCTTTCAACCCGTCGGCTCCGCCTACTCTACTAAGTCGGGTTTGCCGAAATGGCCGGCTCCTGCTACGAACTCCGCGTCGTCGCTCGGAACACGCGCCTATTATCGCCATGACCAAGATGAAATGGTTCGGCTGTTCACTGGGATTCTTTCCCATCGCCTTCGTTGTGCCCGCTGCAGGGGGCGCAGCCGGAGAGGCGAATCCCATCCACTTCATCGGCCTCCAGGACTTCACTTCCTTCGAGCAGGCCCCCAACGGCAACTCCACCGTGCTGACTTCGCCGTGGTTCTCTCCGCCGCTGGCCTGGAATGAACTGATCGTGTCCTGGAATGCCATGTGCCCGCCTGGCAGCCATCTCAAGATCGAAGCGCGGGCGGCGGACGCGAAGGCGATGACGCCGTTCTACGTGATGGGCCTGTGGTCGCCCGATCCGGCGCGGCATCCGCGCGAAAGCGTCAAGGGCCAGAAGGACGACCTGGCCACCGTCAAGACCGACACACTCCTCTGCCGACGCAAAATGGACCGCGTCCAAGTCCGCCTGACGCTGGGCGGAGATCGCGAGTTGCCGACGATGAAGTTCCTGGGAGTCTGCGTGCAGGACACCGGGGCGAACCCTGCGCCAGCCGCGCCGAACCGCGCCGCCTGGGGACGGATCGTCGATGTGCCGCAGCGGTCGCAACTGGGGTATCCAGGCGGCTCCGGTTGGTGCAGCCCGACGAGCATTTCCATGTTGCTCGCGCACTGGTCACGCCAACTGAAGCGGCCCGAACTGGACGTGTCGGTGCCGGACGTGGCGCGTGCCGTTCACGACCGCAACTGGACCGGCACGGGCAACTGGCCGTTCAACACCGCGTTCGCCGGCCAGTTCGCCGGGATGCGGGCCTACGTGACCCAGGTGGCCGACTTGCGCGAGGTGGAAGACTGGATCGCCGCCGGCATCCCCGTCGCGGTGTCCGTCTCCTTCGACCTCCTCAACGGCAAGTCCTCCGATCAGGGGACTGGCCATCTCATCCTGGTGGTGGGATTCACCAACCAGGGCGACATCGTCGTCAACGACCCGTGGCCCAATCCGAAACGGGAGAACTCCGTGCGGAAGATCTTCCCGCGCGCCAATCTGCTCAAAGCGTGGGAACGGTCGCACCACACGATCTACCTCGTGTATCCGGAATCAGCCAAGATCCCCGCCAACCGCTACCGGCACTGGGCGGAGTAGCCGGCGCGTTCACGGACGGAACAGCCGCTCCAGAACGATCGGATGGTCCTTCGTGCTGTCGTTCAGCAAGACCACCGGCCCGGCGGTGAGGGTTTCTGCCAGCGCGGCGGCTTCACGGGCGTCCGCCAGCTTCTCGCGCCAGACGAGGTCGAACTGAAATTCCATCACGCCGTGCTCGTCGGCGGCAAAATTCGTGTACCAGAAATTGTTGAACAGCATGGCCAGCACGCGATGCGTGTCGGCAGGCGCGGTCGTGAGGCGCTGCCAGACTTGTGGCGCGCCCAGCGTCATCAGCGGCGCGTCGCGGCTCACCCAGAGCCAATGGCCGTTGGGCGTGGCGTAGTGCGCCCAGCCGTCGATGGCGAAGTAGTCGCGGCAACTGCCGGGAATCTGGTCGCGGTAAGGCGTGAACGGCATCCCCCCGCACGTCAGCGTCGGCAGTGTGCCTTCACAGGGCAGCGGAAATTCCGCGAACAGGATTTCTGGATCGCACGAAGACCGACGACACAGCCGCAGCGTGAGCCGGGCGCGGGCTTCGCGCTTCCACAACTCCACCTTCCGCGTGGCCCACGTGAGACGCGGGTGTCGGAGAGGCTGTTCGTAAAGCAGCGTGTGCGGGGTTTCACTGACGGTCGCTGAGCCGTCCGCGGCCGCACGAGTTTCCTCGATGGCTTCTTGACGCAACTGGTCGCGCTGGGTTTTGGCGGAGCCAGCCATGTCGTGCAGCTTCCACCGCGGAGCGAAGGCCTTGACTTTCACCGCCACGAAATCTCCCAGACCCGGCAGAAAAAGCGGTCGGCTCATGCCGGGCCACTGCGCCGAGGCGGGCCAACCGCTGGGGTCGAGCGCCGTTGTCGGATTCGCGATTTGGGGTGGACGATCTTCGGCAGACTCAGGGCTGAGGCGCAGTTTCACAATGCTGTTACCATCCAGTTTCTCGATCCAGAACTTGGCGACTTGTCGAGGCGCGTTGTCCGAAAACGTCGCGCTCACGTCTTCGCGCGTGAGGTCTCCGGGCCGGCTCGGACGCCCCCAGGGCTGGACGCCGTTTTCAAAGCGCAACGCCACGCGCGATCCGTCGGGCCGCTCCACCGAGTTGAAATCCCCGCGCAGACACGTGGCGATCAGCCGCACCCAACCGCTGAACGGCGCGGCCGACGGGTTGGCCACGAGCAGGCCCGCGCCCTCGCTCAACAAGCGGGTGCGCACGCGCTGGGACAAGAGCCACTCGGCGTGGGCCATCGGCTTGAAGGCGAAGGCGGCCTTCTCGTTGAACTGGGCCTGCGTGTCGAGGGTCCACGGTTGCGCCACGCTCATGCTCGACCCCCACGTGTGCTCGTCAAAGAGGCAGAGGTCCTTGTAGAGCGCGTCGAGCCGGCGCGTGACGGCGGCGTCCGGCGGCCCCCACAGCGGCGATTGCGCGGCGGCGAGCAGGCGCTTGGCAAGGCGGCTGGCGGCGACTTCGCGCGGGCCGGACGCGGTGCCGTTGGCCCACCAGTCGGTGAACTCGCCTTCGTATTCGGGAGCTTTGTCGCCGACGGCTTGCTCCATCGCTTGAATGGCCTTCGAGGCGGTGGTGAAGACGAGTTCGGGTTTCAGGCCGAGTTGGTTCCACGCCGCCACGAAATCCGCCAGCGGCAAGAACGGCGGGTCGTTGTCCATGCGCCAGTGGCTCGTCATGGAAATCGTCAGTACGTCATGCGCGTAGCCGCCGCGGCGAAGCTGATCGAGCCGGCGCAAGCACTGCGCGTGGGCAGCCCGAAGCGACGCCTCGTCCGTGCGGAAAAAGTCCCCCGCGCGCGGCGGACGATAGCGCGTGTCCGCCGCCGCCGGCACCGGCCCGCGCCGCCAATGCGCGCTTTCGAAAAAGTCGTAGCCGTCCGGGTAACTCAGATTCAGCCAGACGAAGAGGCGCCGCCCATCGGGCATCTTCCACCAAAACGCCGACGGTCGCGCGAACGGCGGCCCGCCGCTGTCGGCGTTGATGCCCATGTAGAGATGCCGGATGCCGCGGTCGAGCACCGCCATCGCGCCGGCGCGCGGAAAGCCGTTCACGTCGTTTTGCAGGGCGACCGTGGGCTTGAACTGCTGCCAAAGATCCTCTGGGAGCCAGTGCAGCATGGTCCGCCACTGGGCCGCGTTGAGGAACGGCGTCTGGTTGAACGGCATCGCCGCCACTTCCAACTGCCCGCTTCGCACCGCTCGCCGGAACTGCTCGCGCCGCTCCGGCGTCGCGGCCTGCCACCAGTCGTCCACCGCCACGACGGATTCCGCGGTCCAGTAGAACTTGCGCTCGGCTGGGCCGGCCATTGTCGCCAGCACCGCATCCAAGGCGATGTCCAGGTAGCGCCGTTGCAGCTCGCGGCACACGCTCTGGAGATCAGTGAAGCCAAAGTCCGTGTGAGAGAAATGGGCGATGTAAATGCGATGGATGGCCGGTGGCTCGGAGGTCGCTTCCGCCGCCCGGGCAAAGTTGGAGGCGCTCGAGCCGGCCAGGAACAACCCGGCTCCGACCAGAATGGTGATGATCGTCTTCATGGTGGCGGACCCAAGTTTCGACGGCCCTCGGCTTTCTTCCAGCACAAATGCGCGGGCGGCGGAGGGAGGATGGCGCGCATGGCAGCCAGTGAAACCGATCTCGGCACGGCGGACACGGGGATGACCGCAAGAAGACCCCGGAGAAAATCGCCGAAGAACGGATTGAAGCGGCGCGGGAATCAACGCTCACCGATACACTTCCCGCCGGTGCCCGATGGTGATGACGATCACTTGCAGCACGCGGTCGTGGATTTCGTAGATGATGCGGTAGTCTCCCACGCGAACACGGAAGGCCTCACGGGCTTTCAATTCTTGCAGCCGGGCGGGCGCGGATTCGTCTCTAAACCGGTCAGTGCCTCCAGAATCCGTTCCGTCAAGTCGGCTGGAAGACGGTCCAGCTTCTTGCGAACGGACTTCGGGATGATGACTTGGTATCTCACCGACGGGCCCGGGCGCGAGCCGTTTTGTATTCCTGGAGCGTCGTGAACTCGCCGGTTTTCAACTCCGCCTCCACCACCGGCTTGGCGGCGTCGTAGGCGCGGACGCAACCCGCCTCGTCGGCGGCTTCGAGCAACTGCTCGCAACTCGCGATGTCGAGCATCACCGCGACACGTTTGCCGTGGGCATCAACGACGTATTGCTGAGGTTCGCGCGTGAGCGTTTTCATGGGGCCAAGCTAAAGATTTCGCAGCGCTCTCGCAACCGCTATTGCGGTCCCGTGATGCCTCTTGGTTGTGAGCCGGGCCAAAACGCTCCAAGTCGGGGAAGGCGGGCGGGCGATTCCGGGCTGGATTTGGGCGGGCGGCGGAGGGAGGATGGCGCGCATGGCAGACAGTGAAACCAAAGTCCGTGTGGGAGAAGTGGGCGATGTAGATGCGCCGGATGGGGGCCTTGTCGGCAGTCGCCTCAGCGGCGTGGGCGATGTTCGGAGTGGCGATGCCGGCCAGCGACAGCCCGGCCGCTGCCAGGATCGTGATGATCTTGTTCATGATGCCTGCCGCAGTTTCAACGGACCTCCGTTTTCTTCCAGCACGAGCACGCAGGCGTCGGGGCGGCGCTTCGCAGCGCGCTCCATCGGGCTCGACAACTCTATCGACTAGCTCGGCCAGCATCGGGAGGCTCAGGACTACTGATCCCGTGGAAATGACATGGCCCGCCCGGTGAGGACACCGGGCCTACAAGGGTCGCGCGCGAACTGTAGGCCAAGTCCCCAGACCCGGCGATTGGGGATCCGCGTGTTCCACGCGGTCTCCACTCCCAGGCGTGGAATCAGGAGTGCTGAGGCTGATGGACGGAACGGAGGAGTTCCGCCACGATCGTCTCGATCCGTTCTTCGTCATCGGTCCGCTCAGAAGCCAGCCGCCGGAATTCTGCGGACAGGCCACTGAGGTGTGCCTCCCACTCGTGGAGCACACGGCGGCAGATCGCCTCCGCGACAGGCAGTTTGAGAAAGCCGCCCGCGCCAAAGTCACAGCAGGTTTTCGCCAACTCAACTTGGGCGCGATGGCGCAGGCTAAGCCGTTTTTTGCCGATCACCAAGGTTCTTGCGTCCAGGAAATCGTTGGCTTCGTAGATCGTGGCTTTTCCCGCCGGCAGTTCAAGGGTGTCGAGCGGCTCGGAGGGATCAAGGAAATCCGCCGGCAGCCGACGCACCTTCGAGGGGTCGAATTCCTCCAAGATTTCGCGGGCGATCTCGTGGGGGCTGGCGATGCGGCCTTTCTTTGAACGGAGGCGATTTCGCATCGCCTGAAACTCCACGAGCCGGGCTTCGTTGAAGAACCGGGTCGTCTCCTCGTAAAGCCGGCGCAGCCAATCCTCGACTTCGACCTCAGGAATCCCGAGGGCGAGGAGGACTTCACGGTCCAACGCGCGGCGGTCGGCGTGCTTCAGTTCTTCGGGGACATCGCGCGGCGCGGCGTCACGGTCCTTGAGCGAATCCCAGTTCTGCGCGGCCAGCAGTCGCTCCTCGACAAGGCCGGTGACGGGCCGGTCTTCGAGGGCGTCGAAGGCGGCTTCCAGGTGCTGGACCAGCTCACGCGAGAGCGCCGACACATTCACCACCGGCAGCATCTTGGCGGCATACACATCAAGTTGGGTGTTGGCCTCGTTGCCGAGCTTGCGGCTGAAATAGGGCTTGATGAAGGCGGTGAGGGTGGAGTTGAGCACCGCGGCCAATGCCTTGTTGGACAGACCGGGGTTCGCGTCCACAACCATCAAGGCGTGATTCACCGGGAGTTTGTTCCGGTTCCACGAAACGATGTGTCGATATTGGACGATGATTGGGAGGATGATCCTACCGACCGGGTAACCGCTCAGATCATACCACGGGGCACGCCCGGAACAGGATGGCCGCTTGTGCGTGGGAATCTTCCCGCCGAACGTCTCGCGCTCGCCGAAGTGAATGTAGTCGAGAACGTAGGTGTTCTTAAGCGCCGACTTGGACTTGCTGACCAGCAACAGCAGGTGTGGCACATCGCGCTGACGCACCATCACCCGGTCAATGTGCATCAAGCTCTGCACCTCCGGCATCAGAAACTCCGGCTCGACCGGATGCTCGGTGCCGTCGCCGGCGCGGACGATGGCGAGCCTGCCGTCGGCGACTTCCTTGCGGGGACAGCGGTAGCGCAGTTTGAACGCCGTCGTGTCCTTCTCCGCCGCCAGGGCTTCTTTCGTGATGTCCTCCAGCACAAAGAAATCGTCGCAGCCCGACTTGAAGCCGTAACGGACGCTGGCGATCTGACCCAACGGGACCAGGTTCCTGCCAAAGCGCCGCATCAACTCGAAGTAGAAGTCCGGCGCGCGCAGATGGACGCCCCACTTGCTGCCGTGGTACTGCCGGCCATAAGCCAGCGCCGGCTCGTGGAGGCTGCATTGCGTTTCGGTTCCCGCGCCCATTGGCTCTCCGTCTTCGTCCTCACTTTCGTCGTCATTGCCGTTGTGGTCGCTGGCGCTGCTGACGTCCCGGCAGCCTTCGTCCCAAAGCTCCTGCTGGGGTTTGACCAGAATCCGATAGTCTGGCGTGCTGGCCGTCTCCGTGGTGTTTTCGATGAGATCACGGAATCGCTCCGCTGCTTCCTGCTGACCGATTTCCGTGCCATCGCTCTCAATCAACTCGCCGATCGGCTTTCGCAACTGAACGAACTTGACGAGATTCGCATTCCGCTTCGTCGCGTCCGAGCACCGCCGCAAGATCGTGACGCAAGTGGCCACGCGCGCCCCGGTGAACCACGGCTCGCAATTGCTTTCCAGGATGGCGACGATCTCGAAGTAGTGGAGAATCCATTCCTGGAGCTTGAACCCATAGTCCACATCGAGCCAACTGGCCGAGGTCAGGAACCCAAAGAAACCTCCATCCTTCAGCAAGCGGCCCGCATGGGGCCAGAAATAGACGTGCAGGTCGCTCCGGCCCGAGAGCCTCATGCCGTTCCAGCCCGCCGTTGCGACTTGGAGATAGCGGGCCTTGTTCAGTGCGCCGATGCCTTCCTGGCGGACGTAGGGCGGGTTGCCGACGACCGCGTCCGCCTGCGGCAGGAAGACATCTCGCTCCGCCATTTCGCCGCGCAGCCGGCGCGTGCCCAGCGTGTCCGGCACCGAACAGAAGGGCTTCGCGGGATCGGTGTCGAAGAAGTCGGCGCGCGCGACCTGCGGGAAGTTGTCGCCGTCAATCAAATCGCGCGTGGCCAGGTTGAGCGCCGTCAGGTGGGCGGCGTATTCACTGATTTCACAAGCGAAAACCTGCTTCAACAAGTCCGCGTGCGTGAGCGCGCCCCGCGCCAGGCACTTCTTGCGGGCGTAAGCGCGGACGTTGAACGTGCCGCTGCCGCTGGCCGGATCGAGCACGACCGCTTCGGGCTTGCGGATGCAAAAGGCGTTGATGAGGTCGGCGATCTCCGGCTGCGTGTAGTGCTGGCCCCACCGATGCCGCTCTTCAGGGCCAAGCAAATCCTGAAAGATGTGGCCGATGACGTCCTGGTCGAGGTCGCGGAAATCAAAGTCGCTCAGCAACTGCACGAACGCCCGCCAGCGCTCGACCGCCGGTTCCGCCAGAAACGGCACGCGGTCGATGAAGCCGCCGTCGAAAATCGTCTGGTAATCATGCGTGACCGCCTTGGCTTGGTGGAACAGCTCGTTGAAGTGGGTGCTCAGCCCCTCGGCCTTGTCGAGGTGTTCTGGAATCTCCAGCTTCGGCAGCTTGAATCTCCGTGTCCGTCGCAGCGCCTGATAGAACACCAGCTTGTTGCCGGTGATGTAGCAGGCCAGCCGGGTGGCGCGATCAAGGTCCGCGCTCAGGATTTCGGGGTCTTCGGAAATCAGCCAGTCCTGCTCGCGCATCCACTGGTTGAGGTCTTTCCTGAACGCCGGCTTCGTCCGGTAGCGCTCGAGCACTTCCGGGAACAGGCAGTTCGTCAGACTGTAGAGGCATGACTCCAAGCGGCGGATGAACCGTTGGTCGAGAGCCAGCGCGCCGAAGGCCTCCTCGCCTCTGAAGATGCGCGCGAAGAGTTCCAGAAAACCGGGAATGAAACCGTCGCGCAGTTGGCGCTCGACATTGGGCAAGCCGAGTTCGGCCCGGGTGCGAATCTGGGCCGCGTCGAGCACCCGGATTTCGTGCTCCTGACCGCTCTGCCAGAGCACAAGGCGGTTGACGTTCCACGTGAAGAAGAACGGACACCCCAGACGACTAGCTTTGCGCCGGGCGTCGATGACCAGCTTGGCGTGGAAAGGAGTCTGCCCTTCGACCGAGTCCGGCAGCTTGATTTCGCCGGTCAACGCCGACTTGCCGTCGCGGTCGTAGAGGACGAGGTCGCTCCGCTGGGCGCTGCCGGCGCCTTTCTGTTCGACCTTGGCGTCGGCGAAGGGAAGCCTCGCCTGTCCGTGCAAGAACAGCGACATCCACTTCGCCACGTCTGCTGCAAACGTCCACTCTGTCGATTCAACCATCATGCTGATCGGGGGCGGATGGTCGTTGGTACATTCGGTTTAGGCAAGACATGAAGCGGGCTTCGGCCAGACTCCGGGGCCTCCACGACTTGCCGGTCACCTCATGGAGCGCGGCGGCCAGCAAAGCGCGACGCCGCTTGGCTATCCGCGATAGCGGTTTTGGCGGAGGAACCACGAAGGCGGCTCCGCCGCAAGCCAAAGCGCCGTCGCGGCGCGGGCTCTCCCGTGACATCTTCATAGACCTCTGCCTGTTCGGGAGCGCCGACTACATGGGGTTGGAGAACCTCCCCCGGCTCGCCCGCTGGCTGGAATTGTTCTCATAGCCTATTGTCATCGAAGCTTGGGCGCGCGCGCGCCGGCCCGGCATCATGAAAATGACCAAACAGAAAAGCTCGATACAGGCTCGCCCGGCGGCGTCCGTTTCTGCGGCCAAGGAAACGTCGCCCTCCTCCAGCGACGAACCTGGCCACGCCGGGCAGGACTTGCAGGCGTTGTTGCAGCGCACGGCCGCGGCGGAAGCCAAGTTCCGCGGGCTGGTGGAATCCGCGCCGGACGGCATTGTCATTGTGGACCACGTGGGACGCATTCAACTGGTCAACCGCGAAACGGCGAAGCTCTTCGGCTACCGCGCCGACGAGTTGCTCGGCCAACTCGTCGAGGTGTTGCTGCCCGAACGGTTCCGCCAGATGCACGTGAAGGACCGATCGGGTTACACGGCCGCGCCGCGCGTGCGCCCGATGGGCATGGGGTTGGATCTCTGCGGCCGCCGCAAGGACGGCAGCGAATTCCCCGTCGAGATCAGTCTCAGCCCGCTCGACTCCGCCGGCGAGCGGTTGGTCATGGGCATCATTCGCGACATCACGGAGCGCCGACGGTCGCAGGAAGCGCTGCGCGCCGCCAACGAACGGCTGAGCTTTGTCCTGGGCAGCATCACGGACGCCTACTTCGCGGTGGATCCGGCGGGGCGCTTCCTGGAAATCAATCCCGTGGCGGAACGCTCCGTCTTTGGGCGTTCGGCGGGGGACCTGCACGGGAAGAAGCTCTGGGACGAATACCCGGAGGGCGTGGGGAGTGAGTTTCACCACCAGTTCCGGGTGGCGATCGAGGAAGGCCGGCCGGTGCATTTCGAAGCGCGCTCCCGCATCGTGGACAAGTGGTTTGACACGCACGCGTACCCGCGGAACGGACGCCTGGAGGTGTACTTGCGCGACATCACCGACCGCAAGCGGGCGGAAGACGCGCTGGTGCTGGCGAAAGAAGCCGCCGAGGAGGCCAACCAGGCCAAGAGCCAATTCCTGGCCAACATGAGCCACGAGTTGCGCACGCCGCTCAACTCCATCATCGGCTTTGCCAACGTCATGTTGAAAAACAAGGGCGGCCACTTGCGCCGCGAAGACCTCGTCTTCCTGGAGAGGATTGCGGCCAACGGGGAGCATCTGCTGGCGCTGATCAACCAGATTCTCGACCTCGCCAAAATCGAAGCCCACAAGATCGAGTTGGAGACCACGACGGTGGCGCTGGATCGCTTGGTGCCGGAGATCCTCAGCCACTTTGAAACGCCGGCGCGCGGCGGCTTGGTGCATCTGAAAGCGGAGTTGCCTTCGCCCATCGCGCCGCTCGTCACTGACGAAGGCAAGTTGAAGCAAGTCCTCATCAACCTCATCGGCAACGCCCTCAAGTTTACCGAAAAGGGCAGCGTGACGGTGCGCGTCGCGGTGGACGAATCCAGCCGCCGTCCCGTGCGCCTTGAGGTGACCGACACGGGCATCGGCATCCGCAAAGACCGGCAAGAGGTGATCTTCGAGGCCTTCCGCCAGGCCGACGCCAGCATGACGCGCAAATACGGCGGGACCGGCCTCGGCCTCACGATTTCCAAGGCGCTGTGCGACCTGATGGGCTATCGGATCGAAGTGCGGAGTGAGCCGGGCCGGGGTTCGAACTTCAGCATCGTGTTGCCCGTGCCCTCCCCGCACGTTGAGAGGGCCGCGCCTCCGGCTGGGCCACTCGCGCCGGTGGCCGCTGGCCAGGCACCCGTGCAGCGGACGCTGCCGTCGGAAGGGCAACTCGTGCTGGTGATCGACGACGAGGCTGACTCCCGAACGCTGCTCAGTCACTTGGTGAAAGAGTGTGGCTGTCGCGTGGCGGTGGCCAACTCCGGCGAAAGCGGCCTGCGCCTGGCCAGAGAGCTGCGGCCCGGCTTGATCACGCTCGACTTGCTCATGCCGCGCATGGACGGCTGGACGGTGTTGAAGCAACTCAAGGCCAACCCCGATCTGTGCGCGATCCCCGTCATCGTCGTCAGCATTGTGGGCACGGAGTCCCGTGGCACCCTGCTCGGGGTGAAAGAAGTCTTGCAGAAACCTATCTCCCGCGAGGACCTGCAATGGGCGCTGCGGAGCTTTCCCCATCCAAAGGTCCTGATCGTCGAAGACAACGAGGACCACCGCAGCTTGATGGCCTCCTACCTGGAAGGGCACGCCGCGGAAATCGCCCCGGCGGCCAACGGGCGCGAGGCCTTGCGGCTGCTGGAGACGTTCGCGCCTGATCTGATCCTGCTGGACCTGATGATGCCGCAGATGGACGGCATGGCGTTCCTGAGCACGATCCGCAAAGACGCCCGCTACTGGCAAATCCCGGTCTTCGTCGTGACCGCCAAAGAACTGACCGCCGAGGAACTGCACCGCCTGAGCAGCGAAGCTCAAGCCGTCCTCCGCAAATCCAACGACTGGGGCGAAGACCTGGATCGTTTGCTGCGGCGGGTCTTGAGAGGCGATCCGGCCGCCGCCAGCGGGCTAGGCCCCGCGGTCCCGACACCGGCCGGTCCGCTCTCCAAAGCCGGGCGTTCGGATCAAGGAGCCAACCCGCCATGAACAACGAAGATTGCATCGACCCGCGGGCACTGGACCGATTGCGCGACCTGGGAGGCAACGGGTTTCTTCGCCAGATGATTGGGCTTTTCCTGGATCTCGCCCGGCGGAAGATCGAGGAAGCCCGGGCCGCGGAACGCGCCGGCAACATCCAGGACATCGAGAAAGCCATCCATGCGCTGCGCTCCAGCAGTGGCAATGTCGGAGCCTGCGCGATGTTCGACCTGGCTACGCGCATCGAACAACTCGCCCGCGACCGGGACGCTGGCCGGCTTCCGCCGCTGTTGCGGGAGTTGGAGGCGGCCTTCGCGCCCGTCAAGACCCGGCTCGAAAAGGAAAAAGACTCGTTGCAGCCATGAAGAGTCGGGGACCTGGAGCCGTGGGAGGGGACCATGGATGGACTGCGCCAGGAACTTGATGTCTATTGCGCTCAAAAGGCTGCCGGACGCCCGGCGTGACATCGCCGCGGAGGTTGATGCCGACGAGCACGTCGAACTCTGAAAGGATTTCTGCCTTTTGCTTTCTGCCTTCTGCCTTTCTGCTGTGGCGTCAATCTCGCTGTGGAGGTAGCAGACGTTGATGCCGATGGCGCGGAGGTACTCGGTGAGTTCCTCGGTGGTGCTCCGGCCAGGCGAAAAGCGTTCGTTGCGTCCGCCAGGCCTTCATGCTACACCAGCAGCGTGAAGACGACGTTCGACATCGCGGAAGCCCAAGCCCGACTGCCCAAGCTGGTGCGAGGCAAGCAGACCGTGTCCCTCCGCCAAGAGAATGAGACGGTGGCCTTTCTCGTGCCGCGTGATCGGATGGAAGCCCTGCTCGAAACGATGGAAATCATGGCCAATCCCGAAGCCATGAAGGCCATCCGCCGGGACCAATCCAGCAAGGGCAAGTACCTTCCGCTTTCGGTCCTCGATGAAAGTTAGAGTCGAGATCGATCCGCAAGTGGCGGACTTCGTTCGCGCGCTGGCCCCTGAGCCGAGGAAGCGCCTGCGCGAAGGGTTGCACGGGCTGGAACAGGACAAAGGGGACATCAAGCAACTGGAAGCGGACCTCGCCGGCTACGCGCGGCTGCGCGTGGGCGGGTATCGGATCATCGTCCGCTTCTATGCGGAAGGTGGCCGGCGCGTCGCCCGTTGTGTCTTTGCCGAGAAGCGCGCTGTGGTTTACGAGTTGTTCGCCGAAATCCTGCGTGGTCCGTCCGGGGGGAAATGACCGCTGTAGGGCGGGGAACTTCCGTCACGTCGCGGACTGCTCCCGGAAGAGGTTGATGCCGACCAGCACGCCAAATTCTGAAAGAACTTCTGCCTTTTGCCTTCTGCCTTCTGCCTTTCCAGTATGGCGTCGATCCCGCTGTGGAGGTAGCAGACGTTGATGCCGATGTCGCGGACCAAGAAACTCATTTCAGAAACCCCGGCGAGACGTAGGTTGCGGGCATGACGATCACGCCTCATCTCTTCGATGCGTTCCTGAAGTGTCCAACCAAGTGCTGGCTCCGCGCCCACAACGAAATGCCCAGCGGCAACACCTACGCGGAATGGGTGCAGTCGCAAAACGAGTCTTTCCGCGTTACCCAAGCCGAACGATTGCTCGCGGAAACCCCGCCGGACGAATCCGCCCGCTCACCGTCCCCCGAAAAACTGAAGGCCAGCAAGTGGCGGCTGGCGGCGGACGTGGTAACGAGGACACCAGAGTTGCCTCGTAGCAGCCGACGTGAGGAGGCTCCATCTGGAAATGCGGAGTGCAGAATGCAGAATGCAGAATCAAATCAGAGCCTCGTCACCTCGGCTGAGACGCCCTCTCAATCTGCAATCTGCAATCCACAATCTGAAATCGTGGAGTCCCGCCTCCACGCCGTCGAACGCGTGCCCTCCGAAGGCCGGGGCAAGGCGGCCCAGTTCCTCCCCATCCGCTGCCTCTTCTTCAACAAGCTCACCAAGGACGACAAACTGCTCCTCGCCTTCGACGCCTTCGTGCTCGCGCAAGCGCTGGGACGTGACATCCCCGTCGGCAAGATCATCCACGGCGACGTCCGCAACTGCGCCCGTAGCAGCCGAGGTGACGAGGCTCCATCTGAGAATGCGGAGTGCGGAATGCAAAATGCGGAATCGAGTCAAAGCCTCCTCATGTCGGCGGCTTCTCCGTCAGGCTCTACTGCTGGAATGAACGAACCCGCGACCGGGACTTCAGACGACCTCTCCGCAGATCAGCCACAGCCAC
This sequence comes from Verrucomicrobiota bacterium, assembly GCA_016219875.1. Classification (GTDB taxonomy): domain Bacteria; phylum Verrucomicrobiota; class Verrucomicrobiia; order Limisphaerales; family JACRJZ01; genus JACRJZ01. Next base: position 13,880 of record JACRJZ010000095.1, read on the forward strand.
GGGTGACGAAGGTGAAGACCTCAGCCCTGTCCGGCGAAGTGCGGAGGCGCCTCGAGAAAATCACCGCTTTGCTCTCTGTCCCGACGCCGCCCGACCTCGTCCTGAACTGCCACTGCGCCGAGTGCGAGTTCCAGGCCCGCTGCCGGAAGATCGCGCTGGAGAAGGACGACCTCAGCCTGCTGGCCGGCATGAGCGTTGGAACGGCGGCGGAGAAGCGGCGGAAAAGAACTTGCTTCTGCCGCCGCTTCGGGTAAACGATCTGGCATCTGCCTTTGGCTTGCTTTCTCGGCAGAATGCAGGCCGGGGCGATCGGCTGAATTGTTAGCCGCAAAAAAACAACATCATGCAGGACTCACAATGAAAACCAAAACCCCAGACGGGAGGGCGGAAAGCACCATGCAGTCGTTACTGTCACTGGCGCTCAATCTATCAACTCATCAGGCAAGGAGGCTCAAGGACGGCATTTGGCTCTTGCTCCTGCTCGGCTCAGTGAACGCGGGTCGTGCCACTGACGTCACCGGCACGATCGTTGGCGAGCACTGGACAAAAGCCAATTCGCCCTATTGCGCGGTGGGCGACATTCTGGCCGCCGACTTGACCATCGACCCTGGCGTCAGGATCTACTTCGTCAGCAACTATGTGTTCGAGATTGCCGCCGACGTCACGGCCATCGGCACCCCGGCGGACCCGATCGTGTTCACGAGCACCAACGGGACGGTTGGTTGGCAGGGCATTTTCTTCAACGCCAGCGGCGATGATTCGACGGTGGCTTGGTGCTGGATTCAGAACTCCGTCAAGAGCGGCATCCGCGTTTTCGATAGTTCTCCCGTCATCAGGAATTGCGTCATCACCAACAACACCATCATTGGAAACGGTGGCGGAATATGGGTGCAGAATTCCACCTATGACCTTCTTCTGCAAAACTGCACGATCATCAACAATCGTTCCAAAGGGGATAATACAGGCAGGATGGGAATGGGTGGAGGAATCGCTGCTTTCATGGGTCAAGGCGTTCTGCGCCTCTCTGGCACCACCGTCTCTGGAAACGCGACGGTTCCCGACCCTGGAACTCCTTGAGGGAGCGACATGCGTCTGCCGGGCGGCGGCCTCTATATCGTTGGGAATGCTCTTCTCGAGAGCAACTGCATTATTGCATACAATTCGGCTGTCAGTAGAGGTTTGGATACAGCGGCTTTTGATTCGATAGCCGTTGGTGGCGGCCTATACTGCTCAGGCGGCACTACCATTGTTCGCAACAGTCTGATCGCCAGCAATACTGCGGTCGCAGGCCCGGCTGGGCGTCTGTCCACTTATGGGGCTGGACTTTACTTGAATTCAGGGCAGATCTTGATGACAAACTCCATCATAGCCGACAATTCGGGTAATGCACTTCCGGCCAGCGCCGTCTATGTCAACTCGGGGCAAGCCAATCTTGTGAATTGCACCATTGCCTACAACGGCGCTGAAGGATTGAACGTCGCCGGAGGGAGCGCTCTGGTTCTGAACTCCATTCTCTTCAACAACAATTACTACACCGGGCCTGGCTATTTGAGCCAAATCGTCGGAACAACCAACGTCAGCTACTGCGATGTCCAGAACGGCTATGCCGGCACGGGCAACATCAACTTCAGCCCCATTTTCCGGAGCCGGGCCGACCTGATGATCGTGAGGCCGTCCAAGTGCCTTGACGCCGGTAGCACCAACGCAGTTTACGACGACGTTTCCTTCCCGCCGTCGCTGGGAACTCCACGGAACGACATCGGCGCCCACGGCGGGCCGGGCGCAGGTGGCTGGTATTCTGTGCCGACGATTTTGATGCCGCTTGGGAACCAGTACGCGGTTACCAATACCTCGGTTTGCATTTCGGCCGGTGCTGCCGGTGCTTCTCCCCTGAGCTACCAATGGTATCGTGGTACAAACCTCCTCACCGGGCAGACCGACAGCAGCCTGTGCTTCAGCAGCGTGCAACAGAGCGACCAGGGCAGTTACAGCGTCGTCGTAACGAATCTCTATGGGGCTGTGTCCAGTCCCGCGGTGACGCTGTTTGTCACGACCAACGGGGCGGCCGTCCTTGACATCCGCTGTTACGCCGGAGTCCACATCTTTGGCCTTCCCGGACGTACCTATAGCGTGAGCTACACGACCGATGTTGGACCGAGTCCCACATGGACTCCGCTTGCCACCAACACCATGACGGTTCCGAACTGGTTCTTCCTGGATATGGACTCTCCATTCCAGCCGCGCAGATTCTACCATGTGGAGTTGAAGTAGTCCTCCAAGCGGTCGCTACGGCAGTCGAGCACGAACGGGGCATGAGCCTGAATGGGGGCATACAATCACCCCTCCAGTATTCTTGCGCGTTCGTTGCGCCGTAGCTGCGGACATAGGCAAATGCGTTTCCGCATTTGGCAAACAGACGAATCTTTGGGCGTGGACTTTCTGGATTTCCTCCGTTCGGGCGAGAAGGACATTCACGCCTTCGCGGAGAGGCGGCGCGGGCGCAGGCGCCGGGTCACCCACCCGCGAGCCGAAAGCCCCGCCAGCGGATGCGTCGGCGGCGCCATGAGCCGCCTTGCGGCGGCGGGCCCCGCGGTCGCAGCAGCCGCAGGCCAGGGAGAAGCGGCCTTCACCCGGCGCTGCATTCCACCGGCCGCGCCAGACGGTTGACAACCAGTCCCTCATGCGAAAAAGTCCCGTGGCATGACAAGGACCTTGCTCGAAGTGACGCGGGACGCGGCCGCATTGCCGGAGCTGGATCGGCTGAAGCTGGCGCGAATCCTCCTGGACCTTTCCGAGTCGTCCGCGATTCCGTCGGAAGACGCGGAGGCGGCGTGGGATGACGAAATCGCGCGCCGGCTGCGGGAGTTGCGCACGGGCGAGGTCCAAGGAGTGCCGCTGGCAAACGTGAAACGGCGGATCGAGGCCGGCTTCGCGTCGTGAGAATCGAGCTTCATCCCGAAGCGGATGCCGAGTTCGCAGCCCAGGTCGAGTATTACGAGGACAGGCAAGCGGGCCTGGGGCAGAGGTTTTACCGGGAGGTGATCGGCTGCCTGGAGTGGATCGCCGAACACCCCACCTTGCCGAGACTGCGCAAGGACCACCGGCGGGTGAATCTCAAGATGTTTCCGTTCTATATTCCCTACGCGGTGGAGGGAGATTTGGTGTGAGTGCTCGCCGTGGCCCACGGCTACAGGCGGCCTGGCTATTGGAAAAACCGGCTGGCGGGAGTTTGAAAAGGCAATTCACGCCTTCGCGGAGAGTCGGCGCGGGCACCGGCGCCGGTCCCCCACCAGCGAACCGAAAGCGTTGCCAACGGATGCGCCGGCGGAGAAATGAGCCGCCTTTCGATTCGATCCTCCGATTTCAATCAGAGCCTCCTCACGTCGGCTGCTACGGGCGTTGGTTCACCGGCGTTTCTCCCCCTTGCGATAACTCACGGCGGTCGCGGCTTTTGCGGCGAGAGCTTTGGCCGGTCCGCTGGCTTGGCCGAACTGGCGTTTGACTTCCTGGATCTGGTCGCGGAGGAGGGCGGCGCCACGCTTCGCTGGATTTCAGATGCCAGATTTCAGATTGCAGATGGGGAGAGCACGAGCAGTTCTTCCTCCAGCTCGCGGCCGGTTTCGGTCACGTCGAAGTTGGCGATGGCTTGTTGCTTGAAATGAGTCTGCCGGCGAGCACGGTGAGGGACACGGCGGCAGCACAAGCTGCGCTCGGAAGAGAGGTTGGCAGATGGGCTGTGGGCGGGGTCTTCCGACGGACGCTCACTCCTTCGCGGTGATCTCCCACGCCCAGACGCTGCGCGACGGGAATGTGACCGTTTCGCGAAGGACCGCGTTGACGACGCCCATGAGTTCGGTTTCGCCCTGCGGCGTCCACCTGCAACGCGTGAAGTTCTTCCCAGCAAGGCCCGCCTCCCGTAGGTCGCATTGGACCGGCGCGGTGATGGCCTGGTCGGAGACATTGGCGAAGAGCAGCACCAACCGCTTCTCCGTCGGCAGATGCCACGCGCCGGTCATCACGGCGGGCGTGGTCACCGGCCAGACGCCGCTCCATTGCCAGTCGGCGGTGACGTTGGGAATGTCCCCCGCCAGCTTGGGCGGACGCGCCATCTGGCCGGCGTGGAAGTAGCGGCGCAGCTTCCAGCGCAACTGCACGGCGTCGCGGAAGAACGCGAAGTTCTCCGGCTCGCGGACGACGCTCGGGTCCAGCCAGCCGAGTTGCTCGCCCCAGACGAGTTGTTGCGTGGCCTTCATGCGGAGCGCGAGGTCCTTCGTCGGCCCGCCGCGATAAGCGCGCCCGAACATCTGCACGGCCCCGCCATACACCGCCGGGAACAGCGGCACTTGCCCGTCGTATTGCCAGTGCCAGGTGAGGTAGCCGTCGAACCACCGCAGGAACGGCTCCGCGTTGCACTCGGTGGTGAGCATCCGGTCGCGCGGTTTGTCCTGGCGAATCCGGTCGAGCAACGGCCAATAACCTTGCCCGTTCCACCAACTGCCGCCGCCCAGCGGATGCCCGTGCGTGGCGTCGAAGCACAACTCCGGTTTGGCCGCGGCGATCTGGTCGATATAGACGCCCTGCACGCCGCACTCGTTGAACAGCCGCATCACGATGTCGTGCTGACGCTCCCGCCAGGTGCGCGTGGTCGGGCACATGACCGCCAGGCGCACTGGTTGGCCGTTGGACTCCTTGCTGCCGTACGACTCCACGTACGGTTCGCCATTGGTGTTTTTGGTCGCCGCCGGGCGCGCCACGCGGGTGAACTCGAAGTCGTTCGTCCCGCGGTCGTGAGTGTCCCAGAGGCGGCCGTTGATGTAGGGCATCACGTGAACGCCACCGGCCTGCAGTTCCTTCACACCATCGGCGAACCCGTCTTTGGTGGGGAAATAATGCGGATAGTCGTTGTCGAACGGAATCTGGTGCCAACTATACCAGTGAAAACCGACCGGCACACCAAGCGCCTTGGCGAAGGCGAGCACCCGCGGCACACATTCTTTGGGTGTGCCGCCCATCTGCGCCCACGCGCTCAACTCGCGCATCCACGGCGGCGTGTCGGCGCGGCCTTCGGCGCCCAGCTTTGGAAACCACTTCGACTCGCGCCGTGCCCAATCACGGTAGATCAGGGCGGCATCAAACCAATCGCCGCGCAAGAGCTGCCAGACTGCTTCGCCCGAAAGCGTGAACCGGTTGCCGGGCCGGCCCATGTCGGGAGCCGGGATTTCCCAGGCCAGGCGGATCGAGCCGCGCGGGCCAACACTTTCCGCGAAGAAGTCTTTCGTCGCTCCCACCGGGTCATGCAGGCCGAAGTAAAGTCCCGTGCCGGCGGCTGGATCGTAAAGCGCCGCCAACTGCATCGACATCCAGCCGCTGGGATACTGCCCGTGGAAACGGCTCAGCCGCTCGCGCCCTACTGGCTTCAGCACGCCCGCGGCTTGCGGCAGCAGCAACTGCGATCCGGAGCTTTCAGTCGAGAGTGCAAGCTGCGGAAAACGGACCCACCAGATTGACCAGGGATTAGCCTGTCCTTGGGCGTCGAGGCTCCACGCCAGACGATGTTGCTTGGCGTCCGTGCGAACGCGCGCCGTGACGGCCAATCCTCCCAAGGTCGCGGACTGAGGTTTCGCCCAACGCAACGTGAAGGCATCCTTGCCCGGCCCGTCACGAATCGCCACTTCACTCCAAGCCCGATCCGAACTCAACCTGACTTCTTCGCCGGTCTGCGTGTGGCGCAGCGTCAGCTCGAACAACAACCCGCTGTCCGCGCCGAGCAGCGACGCGCCGGCGCTGGCGTCGGCAAGGTCCAGCAACACCAAGCCGTCGGGGCGCTGTTCCAGAATCAAACGCAGGTCGCCGGCGGGAATCACTTTCCAGCCGGACGGCAACTGACCCGCCGGCAGTTCCAGCGCCTCGCGAAGGCGGCCGTGCTTTTGCAGCAGTCGCGCCACGGCCAGTTGCCAGCCAGCTTCCCGACGCGCGGCTCCGTCGGTGTTGGCCAACTGCGCACGCAAGGCATCGAGGCGCTGCTGGAGACGTTCGGTGCTGACGATCACTTGCGCGTTGCCGGGCGCGGAGGCCGCCAGCTTCGACAGTGATTCAGCAGGCTTGTCGTCCGCAGCCATCAACAGCCATGCCGAGCGTTCGAAGCGGGTTGCCTTCCACTCCTGCCAGGCGGCATCCGCTTGGGCGTGCAAGTAGCGCCCGTAGCCGGCGCCGTCGTAAACAGAGATCGCGCCGGCGTCGAACATGCCGATGACGTTGCGGCCTTCGATGATCGCGCCCCCGCGATTGAAGCGATGCGATTGGTCGTTGCCGCGGAACGCTGCTTCTTGAAGCGGCTCGCCGCCGGCCCAGCGCGAAAAGCGGTTCGTGGGAAATCCGAGTTCCAGGAAATGCGCCTCGTGCCAGGTCTGCGGCTGCTGCTGGCTGACAACGGCGCGCACGTAAACCAGCGGCTGGTCGTGAAAGTAATACCAGTCGTACACCGCCGCCGGCTGCGACTCGGGACGCTTGCCGTCAGGTTGGGAATACCGCGCCGAAACCCGGACGACCGTGCAAATCGCCCCGGTCGAAACGCACTCGACTTTAGGCTGACGATCGTAGCGCAGCCAGAACTGGCCGGCTTGGCGATGATACAGACGGTCATTCCAGCGCGGCCCGTAGAACTTCATGTCCGTGCCGGCAAACACGATCTCCGCCGGCAAGCCGCCCAGGCGCTGCGCGTCATGCGTCACGGAATACCAGCGCGTGCGAACCGTGGTGGACGGCGCAGGCTTCGGCTGTGGCGGAGCGGCGAAGTCCAGCCGCACACGCGACGGCGGTTGGGCTGGGTCGCAGCGGAGAAGAATCGTTCCGGCGGCTGGGCTGCCTTCGTCGGGCACGAATTGGGCCGGCACCGGCTGATCGCCCGGAACAGCGAACGCCCGCAAGCGCGCCGGCGTGACCTCGACGCCGCACCAGCGTGCCACCTCCGCCAAGTCCACGCGGGCCACGGCCACGCCGTCCCTTGGCACTTGGTCCAGGGTTAGGACAATCCGGTCGTCTGCGGCCGAGGCTGCGAAACACCGCGCTGCCAGGATCAGGCCAAGAGCAAGATTCCCCGCCCAGCGACGGGTTGTTTCCCGATACATCACGAGAGCAGTTTTCATCGCGCGCGTTTCCTGGTTCCCTTGCGATCGTTGACCGCCCCTGCCTGGCTGGCCAGCGCCTTCGCCGGGCCGCTGGCCTGGCCGAACTGGCGCTTGAGTTCCTTGATCTGGTCGTGGAGGAGGGCGGCACCACGCTTCGCTGGATTTGAGATGGCAGATTTCAGATTGCAGATTGGGAAAGTGGTGAGCATTTCTTCCTCGAGTTCGCGGAGCGTTTCGGCCACGTCGAAATTGTCGGCATTCCCGCGAGAAAACAACTCAAGCGGCTCGGAGCAGGCTTTTCAGCGGCGTGAAGCGGATCTCAACCCGGGCTTGGAGGGCCGCCGCGATGCGCCGCAGCATGGAAAGCGAGTGGCCCTCGTAGTCAGCGTCCTCCAGCCGGCTGATGACAGAGGGCGTGGTGCCGATGAGTTTGGCCACCTGCGCCTGGGTCAGCCCGGCCTTTGTCCGCAAGGCGCAAATCTGGCGGGCCACGTCGGCGTTGGCGCGCTCTTCTTCCAACGCGGCCACCCGCTTCGGTCGGCCTGCGTAGTAGCGGCGGTGCAGGATTTCAACGGCGTCAGTCGTGCGTTTGCGTTTCGATGTCATGATTCAAATTTTCCGTAGGTGTGTTTCTGCGGAGCGGCTTCGAACTTCCGCTTCCGCGCGATGGCCCACTTGATTTCCTTCGGCGGGACAACGCGTTCTTTGACGAGTCCGTGCGACAGAATGACCGCCTCGCGCCCGTGAAAGAAATAGAGGACGCGGTAATTGATCCCCTGCAAGGCGGCGCGGAGTTCGTAAATGCCATCCCGCAAAAAGTCGGCTTCAGGGCGGCGGAGTTCGTGGCCCATTTCGCGTAATCGCTCGATGCGCGCAACGCACTTGTCGCGCGCCTTGTCGGGAATGGCGTCGAACCATTCCAGCAACGGCACGCTTCCATCTTCTTCGCAGTAGATGACGGTTCGTGTTCTGGGCATCGCAACGGCGCCATGTTCGCAATATTGCGATGGATGTCAAACTGTCAAATGGAGGTTTGCGGGCGGAGACGTGAGGCAGGCGAGGACGCGCTGCCCTACTTGCGCCTCTTCCCTTTCCGGTAGCTCACCGCACTCGCGGCTTTCTCGGCGAGGGCTTTGGCGGGACCGCTGTTTTGCCGAACTGGCGTTTGAGTTCACGGACTTGGTCGCGGAGGAGGGCGGCACCACGCTTCGCTTGATTTCAGATGGCCGATTTCAGATTGCAGATCGAAAGAGCGGCGAGCATTTCTTCCTCAAGCTCGCGGATCGTTTCGGTCACGTCGAAGTTGGCGGCGGCTTCGTTGAGGACAGCGGCGGCTTGCTGCTTGTAGCTGGTCTCGGTGCTGAGGCTTTGTTCGATGGCGCGGACGACGCTGCGCGGGGTGATGCCGTGCTCGAGGTTGTAGGCGACTTGCCGCTGGCGGCGATACTCGGAGACGGCGAGGAATTTCTGGATGCTCTGCGTCTTCACGTCGGCGTAGAGGATGACCTCGCCGTTCAGGTGGCGCGCGGCGCGGCCCGCCGGATCAGGCTGGTGGCACTGCGGCGCCAGCTTTGCTCGTCAGAACAGCAGGCTGCCGGCAGAACGACGCCGCGCTGATGACGAGCCCATTCCTGCTTGGAAATCAGGGACTCGACAGAGCGTTGACAAAGGAAGGTGAACCTCTTTCTCTCAGACACATGAGTGACCATGTGATCCTCAGCCGCCGTCAGTTCCTGCGCGTCACCGGCCAAACCGCTTCGACACTCGCAGCCGCGTCCGCCCTGACGCCCGCCATCCTCTCCGCCGAATCGCCGGCCAGAACGATCGGCATCGGCTGCATCGGCTTGGGGACGCGCGGCGGGGACCTCATCAACGCGGTCGCACAAGCTCCTAACGCGAAGGTCGTGGCCGTGAGCGACGTTTACGGGCCGCACCGCCAGAAGGGCGTCGAGCGCAGTCTCAATCCCCAAGCGAAAGCCTACTTGGATTACCGCGAACTGCTCGCCGATCCCAACGTCGATGCCGTGATCATCGCGACGCCCGATCATTGGCATTGCCCGATGGTGCTCGACGCGGTGAAGGCAGGCAAAGACATCTACTGCGAGAAGGGCTTCTCCCGGACGCTCGCCGAGGCCAAGCTGATGCGTGCGGCGCTCAGGAAGAGCAAGGTTGTGTTCCAACTCGGCCACCAGGCACGCCAGGCCACTTGTGCCTTGCAGGCGAAGGAACTCATCGCGCGAGGGGTTCTTGGTCCCGTCACGCTGGTGCGCTCAGGCCGCTTCAAGTCCACC
>JACRJZ010000010.1 GCA_016219875.1 Verrucomicrobiota bacterium
CCACGGCGTAGAAGCGATGCGCGTGAATGGCCCTCGGAGAGCCGGATGCGGGAAAACCGCCTGTCCGGTTCGATGAGGGGCGGAGCCAGACGGTCATTGGCCGCGTGCCTTTCAACCCGTCGGCTCCGCCTACTCTACTGAAAATCCAGCAACCTTTATGGTCAGCGTGAGGCGAGAGGCGGCCCTCAGCTTTGGCCTGGTGCTTGGCAATGTTCGCGGCGCGTGCGGCAGATTCTGATCGCCGGACGCCCAAGAGCAGGATCGCCTCTCCATTGCGGGTCACAAGTTCTCGAATGAAACGGGAAGTTGGGCGAATCTTCATGCGATCTGTACACCACCGGAATGTGCGATTCGGCGCCGGATAGCCCTTTCCCAGCAGATTCACCCAGAACGACTCCTCGACGAGCGGATGGGTTCTCACCACTTCGACCGGAACCCGCAATGCCTCGATGTTGTCGGCAATGTGGGCCAGAATCCTGTTCACGAACTCCTGGAAGACGGGCGACTCGACGAGCGTGTCGTTGCTTACGAGATAAACCCGCCGCTGCCGCTGATCGGGCGCGACGGCGAGCAAGCACTCCAGCACAAGATGTGCGAGGAGGGTGGAGTCCTTGCCGCCGGAGAAACCGACGATCCAAGGTTTGCTGTGCGGCTGGAGGTATTCGTCCCGAAGCTCGCGCCGCACGGCGCGCAACTTCTCAACGAGTGCGTCCAAATCCGTCTTTGTCTGCGTTTCAGACATGAGCTGAGGTCAATGCGTGCTCAGCTCTGTCGGGGAGGGCTTGTTCCTGCGGAAGGATGTCGTGCCTGAAAAGCGAAGGGGCGTGACCTACTCACGCCCCGTAACAGGCACTGGCATGCCTTCCAAGGAACGCTTTCAGGCACGCCCGAGTGGGCGTGCCTGAAAGCGCCGTCCTTGGAGTGAAACTGCCAGTTTCGTTACGGACAGCAGCCGAAGCTACGCGAAATCAAATTGTGTTGTGGTCGTCTATTTCATCAATGTTTGTCTGACGGGCGGAGCGTAGCGCAGGCGGGGCGAAGGCGGCAACGGGTTTCCGGCGGCAGATTCGGCTCCTCACCCCGGCCCTCTACCTCGAAATGGTCTTGGCCCACGCCCCTCACCCGGTCTGCGACCACCCTCTCCCGCTCCCGCGAGCGAGGGACATCGATCGAGGAGGAGAGGGAGAAACTCTGTTGGCCGGTTGGCCCAGGGCGGCGTCCGCAAGGCGGACTTGCCCTGGGCTATTTTCTTTCGCCCCGATGGGGCTTCAGGTTGCGGCGGTTGGCGAGGGGCCAACCGGTGGCGGAAAGCGATCCTTCGGAACCGGGACAAGGACGCGGGCAAAGCCGGATTTCAGATCGCCGTCGTCGAAGAAATTGTGGACCAGTCCAGCCGCTCAGCCGCCAATTGTGAATGACTGGCGGGCTGGTTTCTGGTTCCCTTCCCCGCGCATGATAACGCTGGCCGAACTCAAATTGCATGTGCTTGAGAATACGAGCACACGCACATCACTCCTCCTCGTCGCCCTGTTGCTGGCTCCGCTGGCTGCACGGCACGCCGTCGGTGCCGAGTCGAATCCCGAAGTCGGCAAGGTCACCCCGCACTCGCAAGGGCTGCACGGCTACATCGGATTTGGCCACGAGAAGCTACCGCCGGAATCGGCCTACACCGCCGGTATGGGTTTCTACGCCGCAGTCTGGCCGCTGGTGGATCAGCCACTGGCCAATTTCCAAATCGGCCTGCCCAGTTCGTGGATTCAACCCGACAACTCCGACAACAAGGACAAGCCGCTCGCGCCCGAAGGCACGCTGGCTCGCACATGGAAGCCGCGCGGGCCAACGTGGAGCAGCGTCTTTCAAACCGTCGAAGGCGGCTTGGGCTACTGGGCCGGCAACCACTTCCGCTACGGCCCGCCGAAGTTCAGCATGAACGCCACGCCGCAATGCTACGACTATGAGGTCGGCTCGCCCGGCTGGTCTTTCTTCTACCACAACGAGGCGCTGCCGGACCACCAGTTGGGCATCGCGCAACTCAGCAACCGCCTGCTCATTCCTCCCGACGCGCTGCCGTTCCAGGGCAATCCCAACGGCGAATTCCTCGGCTACACCTGGATGGCGCTGCCCTTCACCGATCCCACCACCGGTGATCCGCCGACCGGCGACCAAAGCTGGACCTGCTTCCTGAGCGCCGCCAACTTCAAAGGCCCCATCGCCTACTACATCCCGGAGACGTGGAGCAAGATCGCCAAGCTCTTCAACTATCCCTTCCTCCACGGGCGCGGTCTCGACGCGCGCCCCGGCGTCATGGGCGGCGGCGCGATGGAGATCAACACGGTGCCGCGCTTCGACGCCAAGGACGCGCAAGGCACGACCTACTCCAAGCTGCCGAAACTCCAGTGGCCCGTGGACGCCGAGGGCCGCGCCTACTTGGTGCAGGACGTGACCTATTACTCCAAGGCCGCGCTCTACGACGCGTTCAAGTCCTGGCGCGACGGCGGCTCCGCCTGCTCCGGCCGCTTCGACGAGAAAGGCGCCTTCAAGCCCAAGCTGAACACCCGCACCACGCGCTACGATCAGGCCGGGAAGAAGATGGTCGGCGTGGAACGCGCCTTCGACACGCGCATCTTCGACGGCAACGTGTGGGGCTTGCAGTGGTTCACCAATGACGTGGCCACGAAGGGTCTGTTCCCGCAATACTACAAACACGTCGGCGAAGAGCGTGTTGCCGTGCCGGCGGCGCAAGTGCCGACGGAAACGAAGCTGCCCGCGCAGGAATTCAAACTGGCCAAACCGGGCGTGCCCTACACCTCCCCCACCGTTGGCGCGTGGGCCAAGCCCGGCCCAAAGCTCGGCCCGTTCACCGTGAAGCTCGTGGATGGTTCGGTCGTGACCTACTCGTGGTATCGCTTCGTGGACCAACCGTCCTTCCAGCAATACAACTGGAGCGCGGAGAAGAAGGCCAAGCTCCAGGCCTTCGTGGAAAAGCTCCACGCGAACTGGCCGACCGACCGCGACTACATGGCGCCGCCGACGCGCGGGAAGCTGGTTGCCCTTGATCCCGCCTTGCTCGTCACGCCCCCGCAGGGATTGGAGGCGGGCTACGTTCCCATCGTCACGCGGCAGGCGAGCCAGTGACGAGCGGGTGAGGTCAGGTATTCATCAGCAACCACAGAAGCGCTGTGCAAGTGCATTCCCCGTAAATTCGGACGATAACAGCCCAGCGTGTTCCTGTGAGTGCTGTGCTACCGCCGCTTCTTCCCTTTCCGGTAGCTCACCGCAGTCACAGCTTTCTCAGCGAGGGCTTTGGTGGGGCCGGTGGCTTGGCCGAACTGGCGCTTGAGTTCCTTGATCTGGTCGCGGAGGAGGGCGGCTTTCTCGAATTCCAGGTTGTTGGCCGCGGTGAGCATTTCTTCCTCAAGCTCGCGGACGGTTTCGGTCACGTCGAAGTTGGCGGCGGCTTCGTTCAGGACGGCGGCGGCTTGTTGCTTGGTCGCGTAGTCGCTGGAGAGGCTTTCCTCGATGGCCCGCACCACGCTGCGCGGGGTGATGCCGTGTTCGAGGTTGTAGGCGACTTGTCGTTGGCGGCGATACTCGGAGACGGCGAGGAACTTCTGGATGCTCTGCGTCTTCACGTCGGCGTAGAGGATGACCTCGCCGTTCAGGTGGCGTGCGGCGCGTCCGGCGGTCTGAATCAGGCTGGTGGCGCTGCGGAGGTAGCCTTCCTTGTCGGCGTCGAGGATGGCGACGAGGGAGACTTCCGGCAGGTCCAGGCCCTCGCGGAGGAGGTTGATGCCGACGAGTACGTCGAACTCGCCCTTGCGGAGGGAGCGCAGAATCTCGACGCGCTCGATGGCGTCAATCTCGCTGTGGAGGTAGCGGACGTTGATGCCGATGTCGCGGAGGTAATCGGTGAGTTCCTCGGCGGTGCGCTTGGTGAGCGTGGTGACGAGGACGCGTTCCTTCAGTTCGACGCGCTTGCGGGCTTCTTCAATGAGGTCGTCGATCTGGCCGCCGAGGGGTTTGAGGGTGATCTTGGGATCAATCAGGCCGGTGGGGCGGACGATGAGTTCGACGACGCCGGGGGAGCCGAATGCCGAATGCGGAATGCGGAGTGCGGAATTGGGGAGCGCTGGCGCCTCGCCTGCTGTGGTTGACGCCTCGCCAACCACTCCGGGAGTGGGAGTGGAAGCAGAATCCTCGGTGAGTTCCAACGTTGCGAGGCCAGTCGGCGAGGGCGCCGACTGGCTGCGCCCGGCGCGGGCGCGCTCCCCTTTTTCCGAGGACGCGGCGAGTCTTGCCCACTCGATTTCCTGCGGGCCGGGCGTGGCGCTGACGTAGATGGTCTGGCCCTGGAGGCTTTGAAATTCCTGGAAGTTCAGCGGGCGATTGTCGAGCGCGCTGGGGAGACGGAAGCCGTAATCGACGAGCACGTTTTTGCGCGAGCGGTCGCCGGCATACATGCCGCCGATCTGTGGGACAGTGGCGTGAGATTCGTCGATGATGAGGATGTAGTCCTTGGGGAAGAAGTCGAGCAGCGTGCTGGGGCGCGAGCCGGGCGGGCGTTGGGCGATGTGGCGCGAATAGTTCTCGATGCCGGAGCAGAAGCCCATTTCCTCCAGCATTTCGAGGTCGTATTCGGTGCGCATTTTGATGCGCTGGGCTTCGATGAGCTTGCCGTTCTTCTCGAACCACGCGATGCGCTCGCCCAGTTCCTCGCGGATGCTCAGGAGCGCGGGCTTCATCTTCGCGGCGGGCGTGACGAATTGTTTGCCGGGGAAGATCGTCACGTCGGGCAGGTCGGCGAGCTTGTGGCCGGTGAGCGGCTCGAAGCGTGTGAGCCGCTCGATTTCGTCGCCGAAGAACTCGATGCGCAGCGCGTCCTCGGTGTAGGCGGGGCAGACTTCCACCACGTCGCCGCGCACGCGGAATTGGCCGCGCTCGAAGGCGATGTCGTTGCGGTTGTATTGCAGGTCCACCAGCCTGGAGAGCAAGACGTCGCGGCTCATGGCCAGGCCCACGCGCAGCGGGATGACGAGCGCCTCGTAATCTTCCTTGCTGCCGATGCCGTAGATGCACGAAACGCTGGCCACCACGATCACGTCGCGCCGGGCGAAGAGCGCGCTCATGGTCGAGAGGCGCATCCGCTCGATGGCCTCGTTGATGGAGGAGTCCTTCTCGATAAACGTGTCGGTGCGCGGGATGTAGGCTTCGGGCTGGTAGTAATCGAAGTAGGAGACGAAGTATTCGACGGCGTTGTGCGGGAAGAAGCTCTTGAACTCGGCGTAAAGCTGCGCGGCCAGCGTCTTGTTGTGCGAGAGCACGAGTGTGGGCCGGTTCAGCTTGGCGATGACGTTGGCGACGGTGAAGGTCTTGCCGGAGCCGGTGACGCCGAGGAGAACCTGGTGCCGGATGCCGGACGCCAGCGCGTCGGTCAGCTTCGCAATGGCTTGCGGCTGGTCACCGGCGGGGGCGAAGGGGGAGACGAGGTCAAACATGAGGAAGTAGATCCAGGTTGCCTCAATTAAAGCAACTCTGGCTCCTGCCTTGCGGAATGCCAGTAATCTAAAACCTCCACAACCTGTTCACGCTCCTTGACCCGGTAGTAAATGAAGTAAGGCTTGCAGAGCAGGCGGCGCACACCGGGCCGTTTGCGGTAGGGCGATCCCACTTCAGGGAAATCCCCCAATAACTGCGCCTGGTCAATCAGCCGCATCCCGAAGCGTTCGGCTGCGCTTGGATTGTCGCGGGCGATGTAGCGGACGATCTCCTCCAGCCGCTCTATGGCCTGCGGCGAGAGAATTACTTTGAAGCCCATTGCCGCACCATCCCTCGCGCCTGGTCGATCGGCACGCCCAAACCCGCGTCCAGTTGCCGGGCCGCCTTGTCCAACGACGCCAGCAAAGCCGCCTCTTCTTGCGGAGACATCTCTGACTCCTGCTGCGACGAAAGCCAGGCTGACAGCGCCTTCTTCTCCGTCGCGGGCAGTCCTTCAATCGCCTGCTGAATTTCTGTCATCGTGCTCATGGCGGGAATATGAACTGGGGCGAGAATCCCGGCAACCCTCGTTTCGATTGGGGACGGTGAAGGTCTTGCCGGAGCCAGTGACGCCGAGCAGCACTTGATGCCGGATGCCGGAGGCCAGAGCGTCGGCGAGCTTCGCAATGGCTTGCGGCTGGTCACCGGCGGGGGCGAAAGGTGAAACAAGGTCAATTGCCACGGCAAAATCTTACTCCACCCGAACCAGTCGAGTTTTCGCACAGCGGCACTGAAACCCACCTTTCCCATCGTAGCGGGTGAACTCAGAGCACACCTTGCATCTGACCAATTCTTCCACTGTCACCCAGTCAGCAACCAAAGTCTTGATTTCGCTCGACTGTATCGCTGCTTCAGGATTCTTGCAGTGGATAGTCCAATTCCGATAGGCGTTGTCTTGAAAGATGCGCGCAACAGCTTGGGTCAAGGGATGGGCTGGTTTCAACTTCTCCTGAACACGCACTCGGAAGCGGTCGAGCAATGTGTCGAGCGTATATTCGCTTCGCCGGCTGAACTTTACTTCAACCTCAAACGCCTCGCATAGTTCCTGCATCACGTCCTCCAAGTATCGCGCGAAAAGTTGCCCAGCTTCATCCGCCTCATCACGGCCCAAAGCCGCGTGAACTCGCTCCATTGCGCCCGAAGCTGGCGAGACAGTTGGACCAACGCCGAAACTGTAGTTCGTGAAGTTGAAGCGCTTCCAAGTGCTGAGGTGCCGATGCAGCAAGTCGCGCCAGAACCGGTCGTGCGTGAGAAGTAATACTTGGTGCTCCTTCAGATGGTCCTTGATCAATTCAATGAGTTGAGGTCGCTTGTAGGCATCGAAGCTGTTGACCACATCGTCAAGGATCAGGAACCGACATTCCCTGTTGAAATGAGTGGTGGACGCGAGAAAGACGGCCAGACCGAAACTGCTGAGTTGCGACTCGCTGAGATACTTGTGGGCAGGCTGGATCGGAGTCCCATGAAAAACAACCTCGAGGACCACTGATCGATCTTGGTCTGTGAGGAGTCTCAACGTGGGCGCGCCCAAGGCATCGGTGTGTCGTTCAAGGAACCCGAAGAATTCTTTGACCCTTTCCGAAATCTCTGCAAACCGCCTCTCAACGTCTGCGAGGCAACTTGAAACGTAACCGTCAACAAGCGCGACAAATTTATTCAGGACTTCTCTGGCCTTTTTCTCCTCCTCGGCTCGCGTTCTCAATTCCTCGAGCAGTTTTAGCCCACCGGTCACGAACTGAGCATCAGCGACAAGCTTTGTTCGGGCGGTGTCCTTGTCCAACGCGGCTTTGCGATCAGAGGTTTCTTTCAGTAGAGCCTTCTTTGCCTCATCGAAGCTGGCATACGACGCCACCAGCGACTCGCGCTCCTGCTTCAGTCCGCTGATGACCTCGTCCGTTATGGCCGAACTGTCGAATGCGAGCAAACCGCGCAACCGCGAGAGTGCTTCGTCCACTTCTTGGGCGGTTTCCCGGAATCCACGGAACGCAGGTTCACTCAGCTCCGGTTTCGCCGAGTCGAGGATCGCTTCGAAGGTTTGGGCCAGCGCCTTCTGGCCGGTGAGCGTCCGATTCAGAACCTCGCGAGCAGATTTCAGGTTCGACAAGAGTTGTTCAAGGTGGCGCATTCGAGCCAGTTCCCCTCGCACATGGTTCGTGAGATTGCCCTCGAACGCCTTACCACAAAGGGGGCAGGTACCTGTCGGTGGAACTTTCGAGAGAAGATCGTTTGCTGCCTGAAAAAGAGGAATCAAGAGTTGAGCGCCCAAGTGTTCCTTTTGCTCAGCCTTCAGATTTCCCGCGGCATTACCCAGCTCTTCGATCTGAGTCGCCAAGGCAGGCGGAAGCACGCACGCCTTGGTTGCTGTCTCGATCGTTTGCAGTTCTGCCAGTTTCTTTGCCTTCGGATCGTTTGCGACGGCTTGAGCGAGCTTCCCCTTCGAGACATGGACACTTTCGGCGGTCGGCTCCGTAGGGAAACCGTAGCTTGCGCATGTTTGCACCAGCCTCTTCAGAGCTGACTCCTCGGTGGGCTGCGAAAGGCCAAAATGCTGGGCCAGTCGGCTCCGTGTGTCTTCCTGAAGGTCCCGTAAGCGGCTGACCTCGGCCTCAAACTGCGTCTGAACCCGCCGCAAAGCCTTCTGATACTCCATCTGAGGGACGAAGCCCATCAACGACGCGAGAGCATCGTAACGTTCCGCCTTCCTCAGCAGGACAAAGCGAGTCAAGTCGCCGTAGCGAATATGACACGGATGAGTGATCAGTTTTCGAGCGGCGGCCAGATTGCCACGCACCTTTGGAATCGTCTTCCTGTTGTGATCGAACACAAGCCCAACCGTGCCGATGGCTGCGTCTGAGAACTCCACCTCTACGAATGTGGCACCCGCCTTCGCGGCCATGTGTGGGTACGCGCCTTCTTCTGCGCCTTCCCGCGCCAGATGTTGGATTCTTCCTGTTGTGAGCCACTCCCACGCGTCCGTGAGGGAACTCTTTCCGGTGCCGTTTGCACCATAGAGAACAACCGACTGAGGCGTTGTACCTTTGAGGAAGTCAATCTCCAACGGAGCGAGGATTCCCCGAAATCCGGAAACGCGAATCTTCTTAACCGTGGTCATCATGTCCCTCCCCGGCCACCGGTTTTGCCAATTCACGGAGTTTTCTCAACAGCCTTGCCTCATCAAGTTGACCGGCTCGTGTTGCCTGCCCCAAGGCTTGAGCCACCACGCAGTCGGCGTGGTCACGTCTCGCCTTCTCCAGCCAATCCTCTATGAAATTCGCCGGTTCTGCTGCCGGATTACTCATGCGTGCGATGTGTTGTGCCTGCGATTTGGGTCACTCTCTTTGCAGCCTTCCTGGCGTATTGATTTGGCGTGGTTCATCTGGGCAGCAGTCCACAAATCAGGAAGCCTTGACGTCTACTGATGAGAGCGTCTCTTCTTCCTCGTCATCGCCTTCGGCATCGGTTTCCTCCGCGTAGTTGAACTCTACTTTGCTCTGCTTGACGATTTCGTCGAGGATCGCGGGCAGGCAGCCTTGCGCCTTGGCTTGCAGGAACCGCTCGCGCAAGACGGGGAGGTTGATGATTTCCTCAATGCAGGCCATGTAGCTCGCGACCACGCGCTGGACGCCGAACTGTTTGCGCGCCCCGGCTTCCAGCTTCTCGCGGAGAACCGGGATGGGATCGTCGGACTTGATGACGAACGAAATCGGGTAGCGCTCGATCTTGTCGATATCGAGGAAGTACTTCTTCACGTCCAGCGTCTCGGTGACTTGGAAGAAGCGGCCCAGCGGCTTCATCACGAAGTCAATGCCGCCGTCGTTGGCGTTGGTGCGTCCGGTCTTGAACAGTCTCAACCGCTCCTGGACGAGATGCTTCAGGTCGTGCCCGAAATAGATCGTCTGGTCGTGGTAGAAGAACTTGAGGATGGCGAAGCTGACGATTTCAAAAAGACGGGCGTCGCGATTGGGAGCGAGCAAATCGAGGATGAACGCCTCCGCCTCGCTGGGCGCGGACGCGGTGAGGGTCTTCAGTTTGAGGCAGGTTTGGATGAAGGCGTCAAAAGCGGTGCGCTTGGCTTGGATGTATGCGTCAATAATGGCGATGACACTGGCGGCGAGATCGCAACTCTGGCGTCCGACGCGCACCCGCAGGAGGTTCAAGTTGATCCAGTAGCGGTTGGTCTGAACATCGCGGACGATGGGCGTGAACTCGCAAGTCGGGAAGAACTTCCTGAACTCTCCGTTGAGCCGATCATTGAGCGCGTGGTTCTGGAGCTTGCTGCCAAAGGGCAACTGGCGCTGACGCTGGAACAGCTTCGTGAAGACCGCGCCCTCGTATTTGGAGTAATCGCCTTTCTTGTCGAACCCGCCCGCCAAGTAGTCCTCGACGAGGACGTAGAGCGCGTAAAGGTTGGCGAAGCTGCTGCGGGATTTGGAGCCGCGACTGGCGGCACGGGTCTTGAGGTTGACGTATTGAAGCAAGAGACTGCGCTCGAAAACGTCATCGGCCTGCGCCCCGAAGCGGCGGCGGAGCACGCCTTTGATGGTTTCGGTAAAGGCGTGCTCCATTCGTCATTTCTCCAGCAACATGGGCGCCAGTTCGGCCTCGCTGTAGGCGCTTTCGTAGGTTTTCAACGGCTTGACGAGCAGTTCACCGTTGAAGTGCGTGGCAAGATGCAGCCGGCGTAGCCCGATCTTGACGAAGGGGGCTTCGATCTCAATGCCGATGGAACGGCGACCGAGTTCCTTCGCGACGAAACAGGTCGTGAAAGTGCCGGCGAACGGGTCTAGGACGAGGTCGCCCGAATTTGAACTGGCTTTGATGATCCGCTCCAGCAGGGCGACGGGCTTTTGCGTCGGGTGCTCCTCGTATTCGGGCATGCGGTAGCGGACGCGTGGAATCTCCCAGACGTTGCCGGGCACTTTGGTGGAGTTGTAAACAGTCGGGACCGGCTTGCGATAATCGATCAGCTTCCGCTGCGCGCCGGTCTTGGCCTCAACCCGAATGTCGTCGGCATTGAAGGTGTAATGGTCTGGATCGCGGACGCAGAAAAGAATCGGCTCCCACAGCGAGCCGAAGTAGCGTTTCGCCTGGACTCCGGAACTGTCGTAGAACCAGACGATACGCGAGAGAACGGTGAGTTTCTTGCGGAGGTAGAGGTCGAAGTGGGGAAAACACTGCGTGGAGCACGTCAGGTAAAAGCTGCCGTGCGGCTTGAGCTTGCGTAGGCAGAGGTCCAACCAGCCGTAGCTCCACTCGAGATACGCTTCTTCCGTTGGCCATTTGTCGCGCCGGCCATTGAAGACTTTGCCGATGTTGTAGGGCGGGTCAGCAAAGACCAGATCAACTGACGAGTCGGCAACATGCTCCTGCAACGCCTCCAGAGCGTCGCCGAACACGATCTTGTGACCGTACTTCGCGAAAACTGTCTGCGTGTATTCCATCTGGTGGTTGTTCAAGAACCGACGGCAGCATGGCACCTGGCGGGCGGGGATTCAATACTTGTGATAGTTCGCATTTCTTGGGGGGATTTCCGACAGCGTTGATGCGCTCGCCCGGTTTCTCGCGGATGCTCGTAGGACAGCGCGTCCCGCCTGTCTCATTCATCCGCGGCGGCCTTGTTTGGACGGGCACCGAAGCAGGTTGGGAACTCAACCGCCGTCACAGCGAGAATCCTGTTTGTCACAGAACAATGCTGGACAGGCCCCGTCCACTTGTGGCACTCTCCTGCCGTCGTGAAGGGCGCTGTTAAATGGCGTGACGGTTTCACGCTGCTTGAGTTGCTGGTCGTTGTAGCCATCATCGGCCTGCTGGCAGCGCTGTTATTGCCTGCCCTGAGCCGCGCGAAGGAGCGGGCGCGCAGCGTCTGGTGCATCAGCAACCTCAAACAGGTGGGCCTCGGCTTTCGGATGTTCGCGCTCGATCACGAGAGCCATTACCCCTGGCACCTCGATTCCGAAGACGGAGGCACCTATGGGGTCACGGCAGGTGACAGTTGGCGCAACCACCTTGCGGCCTCCAACGAACTGGGCACGCCCAAAGTCCTTGTTTGCCCCAGTGACAGCGGCACGAAAGCTCCCGCCGCCAATTGGCTGGACGGCGCGAACGGCTTCAACTGCGCCTCCAATCGCGCCACGACGCTGAGCTACTTCACGGGTTTGGATGCTTTCGAGCAGATTGGCGCCACTTTCCTGGCCGGAGACCGCCATCTCGTGGGAGCGATCAAGAACCAATGTGCCAGCGTGTGTCCCAAACCCGGCGTGGCGGCGATCGACCTCGAGTGGGGCAAGCCGGAACTGAACTGGAGCGGAGGCGTCCACCGGCAGCAAGGCAGCATCGCGCTCTCGGACGGCAGTGTGCAAAAGACGCGCGGTCAGGAGTTGCGCCAGATGGCGGACGCCGCTTACAAGGCCCTCACCTCGGGAGAGGTTCGCACGCCATCAGGGAAGATGCCGGACAACCACGTCCTGCCGCCGAGGTGACCAGCCCAAATCCTCACCGCGCCTTGCGGTGGGTCCATTTGTAGGCGCGCCGGGCGTTTCCAGAAAGCACCCCTTCCAGCGCCGCAGAACCTTTCGCGGTGAAGTACTCCAGGACGATTCTCTGGACCGTGGCCACGGCGGCGTAGTGCTCACAGACGGGCCAGTTGCTGCCATAGACCAGCCGGTCGTCGCCACAGAGTCTCCAAATCGCGTCCAGCGTGGGCCGGTAGAATTCCGTGTCGCGCGGTGCCTTGCCGTCGCGCTGCCCGCTGCCCTCGACCAGCCCGGAAACCTTGCAGAAAACGCTGGGGTACTTCGCGGCGGTCTGCATCGCCTCGACCCATTCTCCGGGCAGCGCCTTGCCGTCGATCCGAAGTCCGGCCAAGTGATCGATCACGATCCTCAGCGGTGGGACGGCCCGCGCAAGTCGTGCGGCCAGTTCCAGAATCTCAGGTCCGCCGACGAGGTCCAGTGAGAGATCGGACTCTGCGAGGAGTTTCAGGTCGGCGATGAAACGCGAATCCTCCCAGCGCGACTTCGCCGGAGCGGGCCGCAGCCGGATGCCGCGGAAGACGGGGTGGCCGGAGAACCGCTTCAGTTGTTCGCGGAACGCGGGCTGCCCGGCCGGCAGGTTTCCTACGAAGCCCACTATGAACGGCTCTTTCTCCGCCAAGTCGAGCACCCACTGGTTGTCGTCCAGCCACGGACTGGCTTCGATGACCACCGTGCCAGTCACGGCCCGCGGCTGGGGCAACGCCCGGTAGGTTCCAGGCAGCACCGTGCGGTAAAGCACCGCGTCGTCCTTCGGGGGCCAGGGCACGCCCTGCGGACGCGACGGATCGTAGAAGTGCGTGTGGGTGTCGATGACCACAGGCTCTAACGTCGCGGCTGGTTCCTCCCCGGCGAGCGGTGCGGGCATTGTGCCAGCGCACGCCAGGCCAAGCGCCGCGTTTCTCAGGAATTCTCTTCGGTTCAGTGTCGAGTTCATGGAATGGATGCAGACGGTGTTGCGTTGGCGGGAGTGTTCCTCGCACCGCGTTCCGCTTCGAGCAAAAATCAGCCCGCCAGCGCAGAAAAGCCCGCGTTGGGCGAAGTATTCTGTTGATTTCCCAAAGCCACTTCGATTATTCACGAGCCGCAACGTCAACCGCAGAAACAGAACAAATCTATGCCAGCTTGCTATCACGCCAGTATCGAAGGCGCCCAACACGGCGCGAAATCCCTTGCTCAATTCCTCGACTACGCCAAAGCCTCCGGTGCCAGCGGCGCGCAGCCGTCGAACTACATGCTCCAGGCCGAGAAAGGCTTCAAGAGCGTGAAGGAGATCAAGGACACCTTCGAGTCGCGCGGCATGAGCTTGGACGGCATTTCCTGTCACTGCCCGATCTGGGTCCACACGACGGCCTGGACGGAAAGCCCGACCATCCGTCCGTTCATCCCGGCGGACGTGGCCAAGAAGTCCCCGGCCGAAATCGAGAAGTGGTGCGAGAACTACATGCTCAAGCTCATGGACCTCGCAGTCGAACTCGGCGTGAAGATCCTGCCGACGTTCTGGGGCGTGGCCTTCGGCTGGGAGATGGCCTCCGGCTATCCGTGGGGGTTCTGGGCTGGCCCCGGCTACGACTTCCTCAAGGAAGGCCAGGAGCGGTTCGTCAAGAAGACCGCCAAGATTCGCGCCCACGCCAACAAGCTCGGCATCTACCTCGCCCACGAAATCCACCCCGGCACGGCCGCCATGTGCGCCGACGACTTCAACATGCTCGTCACCATCTGCGACGGTGACAAATGCCTCGGCGTGAATGCCGACCCGTCCCACTGCTGGGAAGGCGAGAGTTGGGAGACGCGCTTCCTCAAGGTCGGCGCCCGCATCTACGCTGCGCACATCAAGAACTTCGTCATCCGCCCGGGCTTCCCGCTGCGCATGATGAACGGCAACTGGCCGAACCGCGCCATGCAGTTCGTCGATTTGCCGTCCGGCGACATCAACATGCAGCGCTACGCCGAACTGCTCATTCACGTCGGCTACCCGACCCGCTATTGCCAGATCATGGGCCGGAAGACCGCGCCGCTGGTCGTGGAAGCCGAGAGCGCCCACAAGGATCTCGACTACGCCAGCGCCAACGGCATCGCCTACGTGCGCGACTGGCTTACCTGGCCGGTGGCCGCCGGATCGTTTGAAGACGGCATGGGCGCCTGAGCTTGCCGGTTCAGTTTTGCACCACGGGACGGAGACAACCTCTCCGTCCCGTTTTTGTTGCCCGCTCCAAAATAACTGTTGCAGCGAAGCGGGGCTTTGCTAACGTGCGCGCTCTTTCGCAGCCGCGCTGGCGGATGCCAGACCGGCGGCGAGAGTCAACGGCCACGAAACTTGCCGCGGCCCGCGTGGGCGGCGGCGGCCACAACAACACTGAAACCAATCCCGTGTTCCGCGGGATGGCCTGCCCAACGGCGGGTCTTCAACCATAGGAAAACATGATCAGCATTGGCATTAAGGAATTGCTCGAAGCCGGCGTTCACTTCGGTCATCAGACCAAACGGTGGAACCCCAAGATGAAGCCCTTCATCTTCGACGCCCGCAACGGCATCCACATCATCGACCTCAGCCAGACCGTCAAGCAGCTCGAAGCCGCCTGCGACTTCCTCGCCGCCACCGTCCGCAAGGGCGGCCAGGTCATCTTCGTCGGCACCAAGAAGCAGGCGCAAGAAGCCGTCAAAGACGCCGCCAAAGTCTGCGGCCAGCATTGGGTCACCGAACGCTGGCTGGGCGGCACCCTCACCAATTTCAACACCATCCGGCGCTCGCTGGGACGCCTCCGCGAAATCGAGAAGATGGATGCCGACGGCTCCATCAACCAGTATGTGAAGCAAGAGCAGTCCATGCTCCGCCGCGAAGCCGCCCGCCTGGTCAAGAACCTGGACGGCATCCGCACCCTCGACAAGCAGCCCGACGCCATGTTCGTCGTCGATATCAAGCGCGAGAAGAACGCCGTGGCCGAGGCCCGCCGTCTCAAGATTCCCCTGGTGGCCATCACTGACACCAACGCTGATCCTGACTTGGTGGATTACCCGATCGCCGGCAATGACGACGCCATCCGCTCGGTGCGGTTGATCCTGAGCACCATCGTGCAGACCGTCTCGCAAGCGCGCGGGGAATACGAAGCCCGGTTTGCCGCGCGCAAGAAAGACGCCGAACCCGCCCCCCAACCGGCCACTGAAGTTCCTGCTCCCGTCCCGCCCCCGATCCCTGTCTTGGCGCCGGCACCGACTCCGATCGCCCCAGCCTGACCGCTCAGACCGGGTTCCCGGCGATGCGTTGCTCGTGTCCGCCGGGGCCGAACCTTGACCTTTGAACCCTCAACTTTGAACTAACAGACATGGCCCAGATTACTCCTGACATTGTTGCCAAACTCCGTGACATGACCAACGCCGGGTTCCTCACCTGCAAGAAGGCCCTTGAGGAAGCCAACGGCGACCTGAACCTCGCCGTGGAAATCCTGCGCAAGAAGGGCGCCGCCACCGCACAGATCAAGGCGGCCCGCACCGCCAAGGATGGCGTCATCGCCCAGTGCATCCAGCCCGGTGCGCGCGTCGGGCTGCTGGTCGAAGTCGGTTGTGAAACCGACTTCGTGGCCCGCAACGAAGCCTTCCGCGCGTTCTGCGACGACATCGCCCGGAAGCTGGCCGACAATCCGTCCGCCGATCTCGAAGCCGACCGCGTGGCGCAGTTGGCCAAGATGGGCGAGAAGATCGAGTTCCGCCGCCAGCAGCGCATGGAAGTCAGCGGCCACGGCATGGTCGCCGCCTACATCCACACCGGTGCGAAGGTCGGCGTGCTGGTCGAAGTCGGCGCGGGCAAAGACACCACCGTGGCCCACGACGACTTCAAGCAACTCGTGCGCGACATCACCCTCCAGATCGCCGCGGCCAGCCCGGTCGCCGTCACCCGCGAAAGCGTCGATCCGGCCGTGATCGCCAAGGAAAAGGAAATCGCTGCCGAGCAGGTCAAAGGCAAGCCGCCGCAGGCCATTGCCAAGATCATCGAGGGCAAACTGGAGAAGTACTTCCAGACCTTCTGCCTCGTGGACCAGGGCTTCGTGAAGAAGAACGGCGAAGTCTCCGTGAAGGACCATGTCGCCTCTGTGGCCAAGCAACTCGGAGACGAGATCACCCTCCGCCGCTTCGTGCGCTTTCAGGTGGGCGAGACTCCGGCCGCCTGATCGGGATGTCATTTTGCCGGGCTGGCGTTTTCGGACGCCGGCCTTTTTTGTTTGGCCTGCTCTTCCCGCCAGCGAGGTTGAATGGTTGAAGAGTTCAAGCGTTGAAGAGGCTCCAGCATCGGGCTGAAACCCTTCCATGGAGCCTCTTCAACGCTTCAACCCTTCAACTCTTCGCTCCGTTGCGCCAATGCAGCCTTGGCCTTGGCCGCCGCCTCGGTGGCGCGGCGTTGGATTTCTTCCGGCGACGGCAAGGACATGAGGACTTCGGGCGGGATGTCCGCCATTTGCGCAAGCTTGGTCAGACACTTCCGGCGCTCCTGGAGGGCTTGGTCTGGGTCGCGCTCCTTGGAGAACCGCGTCCGGGCCTGAGTGCTGCGCTGGCGCAACAGGGAATAGATGTCGCCGCCCAGCAGCGCTGAGATGTCCACCTTCATGGCCTCCCGGCGCAGGTCCGCCTCGGTGACCTCGCCGCCGTGGATGGGACCGGTCTTGTATTTCGGGAACATGATGGCGGCCTCCGGACACACTCGCGAGCAGGCCGGGCAGTTGGTCTTGCAGTTGGCGCTGTGGTGGACCTCGATCTTCTGGTCGGCGCTCACCCCGTAAACGTCGAAGAGACAGAAGCTCAGGCATTGCATGCAGTTCGTGCAGCGGTCGTAGTCAATGACCGGAAACCACGGCAGCCATGCGCCGGCCTTGGGGGTCTGCGTGCCCGCTCGAAACGCCTCGGCTTCTTCCAGCACGCGCGCCGGGTCAAAGCCCGTGGCGTCGCGGACCTGCATCCGGGCAGAATCGCCGGCGCCGAAAGCAGGCACCGGCCCGTTGAAACGCCCCAGCACCAGGACGAGCCGGTCGTCGTTGGCCAAAACCGCTTCCGGCGCCAGCACGCGGCTCACGGACCAGCCTTTGTCCAGGAGCGCGGTCAACAACGCGAAACGTTCCTCGTCGGACCACGGCTGGCTGCCAGGGCCTTCGTAGAGGATGAGGCGCAACGGCATCTTGGCCGGATCGGCGGGGCTTGAGGCCGACTGGTTCAACCCGGCGGCTGGCCCGGCAGGGGACACCTTCGAGGGCAGATTGGCTTTCAGTTCCGGGCCGAGGAGGGCGTCGCCGACCTGCTCCGCGCTTTGCTCGCGCATGTTCAGAATCTCCGTGGACTCCGGCGCCAGCGGCTGGTGCGCCGAGGCGAACAGCCATTTTACCGCGCGTGGAAAACACGCAGCGATCTTGACCGCGCCGCCTTCAGCCAGCGGCTTCAGCGAGGGATCGCGACGGGCGGAGAGTTCGCAAAGGTCCGCCACGGCCTCAAACGGCTGGCCGGATGCCGCCAGCCGCTTGAGGACGGCGGTCTTGGTCGCAAGCGGCACCACCTGGGCGTAGGCACAGTGGCAGTAAAGGATGCGCGGCAACACGTTCATGCGCGGGGAAGCTACAGGAATCCCGCGGATGTGACAACGGGCGGCGTGAGGAAATGACGCGCCAGGGGGCAGCGTGGAGCGAGGCGGTCAGGGAACGAGATCGCGGGACGAGCGCGCAAGGTGCCCCGGTGTTTCAACCGGTTCCACAACACCTCGATCCTTTCAGAATCAGGCGGGAGCGAGGCTGTTGCCGGACTCCGTAACGATTCAGGCAGGACAACTTCACGAAGAATTAACCTTGAAAGCCTCCGGGGGTTCCTGTAGCAGCTACGGGTGTCACGAATGGCTTTGCGAATCGGTTTATGCATTTCTTGGCATATGTAGATCCAGGCTCAGGCCAACTGCTGTGGCAGGTGCTCGTCGCCGTCGCAGTGGGCGGCCTGTTTTACCTCAAACGCTTCAGAGACTTTGTCTCCAAGTTGCTGAGGAAGGACTAAGCCCGCCGGCGGCGGAACCCTCGCAAGTGTCGTTTTGATTTCTGGGCATGTGGCCCGTTGTTTCCTTCAGAGATCCTGGCGGGTTTTGTGTAACCTGCGACCGGCGCGTGTGGCGGGTCGTTGGGGCCGGGGCGTGTGCCGAGATGGAGGAATTCCTGGCCAGCCCCACCGCCGCCAGGCTGATCTCGCAACGCTGCCTCATCCCGACCCGGAAACTCTCCGCCGGCGAGGTGGAGGAACTGCGCAAGGCTCCCCATCTGGGTCGGACCTTGGAAGGCCGGGAGGCGGGCGCGGTGTACGAGCACGAGCGGGTGGAGTTCCCCAGTTTCCCTTACGAATGGCCGCCGGAGATGCTCGCCGCAGCCGGCCGGCTGACGTTGGACATCGCGCAGGCCGCTCTCGCCGAAGGCTACGGCCTCAAAGACGCCACGCCCTACAATGTGCTCTTCCGCGGCAGCCAGCCGGTGTTCATTGACCTGCTCTCTTTTGAGAAGCGGAACCCGGGCGACCCGGTCTGGAAAGCCCACGCGCAATTCTGCCGGATGTTCCTGCTGCCACTGCTGGCCAGCAAGCATTGGGGAATGCGCCCGGCGGACGCGTTCGCCAAGCGGCGCGACGGCCTGGATCCGGTCGAGGTTTACCAGTTGTGCGGGCCGGTGCGGCGGTTCCTGCCGCCGTTTCTCACGCTCGTGTCGCTGCCGACGTGGCTTTCCCGCCGGGCCGCCAGCCCCTCGATGTACCGGGAACGCCTCCTGTCCAACCCGGACAAGGCGCGGTTCATCCTGGACTCTCTCTTCAACCGGCTGCGCCGCGCCCTCCAGCGGCTGGAACCGCCCGCCGACAAAGACACGATCTGGTCGAACTACGCGGAGACGCACAGTTACAGCGAAACGAATTTCGCCGCGAAAGAGCAGTTCGTGACGGCGGCGTTGGAGGAGTTCCATCCAGGGCGGGTGTTGGACGTCGGCGCGAACACGGGGCATTTCAGCGCGCGGGCGGCGCGGGCCGGAGCGCGGGTCGTGGCCATCGACTACGACTTGGGTTGCGTGGGCACTCTGTGGCGCCGGGCGCAGAAGGAGAATCTCGACCTCCAGCCGTTGGCGGTGGACTTGTCGCGGCCCAGCGCGGCCAAAGGCTGGCGGAACCGCGAATGCCCCAGCTTCCTGGAGCGGGCCGCGGGTGGGTTCGACCTCGTGCTCCTGCTCGCGGTGCTGCACCATCTCCTGGTCACGGAGCGCGTGCCGCTGGAGGAAGTGCTGGACGTGGTGTCGGAACTCACGACCAGCCTGGCGCTGATCGAATACGTCGGCCCGGAGGATCCCATGTTCCAAACCATCGCCCGCGGACGGGACCGGCTGCACGCGGACCTCACGCTGGCCGCTTTCGAGTCCGCCTGCCGCCGTCGTTTCCAAATCATCCGCTCGCAGCCGTTGGAGGGGGCGCACCGCCGGCTTTATTTGCTCCGCAGGAACTCCGGATGAAGAGAGGCGCGGACCGCCGCCAACAAATGCCCGATGGCCGATACAAACCAACCCCAATCGAAGCGATGGCGAAACCTGGCTGTGGCCCTGTCCCTGGCCAACCTTTGTCTCATCAACTCCTGGTTTGCGACGCTGTTCGACGCGGACGAGGGCTACTTCAACGGCGAGCGAGTCAGTGACCCGGCGCTGCTCGCCTTGGGCAGCCTGCTGCTCGCTCTGACGGCGCTCTTCTTTCTCGGTGCTCAATGGGTGCGACGTTCGTCGAGCGTCTGGGTGCGGGGGGGGGCGTTTCTGGGCGTGATGGCACTGCTGTTGCCCACGGTGGAGTTCGTTCGAGGCGACCTCTGTCAGGTCACCGACCGGGAGGCGCTAGTGTTCTTGAAAACGCCTTGGGTCTGGGCCGCGGCGCTCTTGGCGTTGGCCGTGTCGGTACGCTGGCTGGGCTGGGTCATCCGCGGCGTGCGTTTCCTGCTGTTCCTGCTGTTCCCTCTGGCCTGTTTCACCCTGGTGCGAGTGGCGTTGCTGCTGCTGCACTTGCAGAGCCTTCACCAGCATCCAGGACGCGCCGCCTCCCTGCCGCCCTTGTCCACGAACCCGCCCGCCCAGCGCGTGATGTGGATCCTCTTTGATGAATGGGACCAGCGCGTCTCTTTCGACGAGCGCCCCGCCTCGGTGCGCTTGCCGGAAGTGGACCGGCTCTGCCGCGAGTCCCTCTGCGCCAGCAACGCCTATCCGCCGTTTGGCTGCACCTTCGGCTCCTTGCCCGCTTTGACGACGGGTCTGCCCGTGGCCGGAGTCGAAGTGACGGGCCACAGTGAACTAAAACTCGAGCTGGAGCAGACCAACGGTGCCGTCCGCTGGAGCGAAGTGCCGAACATCTTCTCGCGGGTACGCGAACTCGGCTGCAACACCGCCTTGGTGGGCTGGTATCATCCTTACTCGCGCCTGCTGGGCAAGGACCTGAATTACGTGGAGTGGCATGCCATGCCGTCCAACGAACGCGGCCTAAGCGCGTCGTTCCTGGATTCCATCGCCCAGCAACTGCTGGCAACCCTCCCGGCCCTCCAACGCCGACTCCTCCAGGTCCATCTCTACCGGCACATGCTGGCGCAAAGCTTGGAGGTGGTGACCGATCCCCAGTTCAATCTGGCCTTGCTGCATTTGCCCGTGCCGCACAAGCCCTGCATTTACCGGCCCGCGCAAGACCGGCTGACGCCCGTGGGCGCGGCCCTGCCCCAAGGCTACCTCCACAACCTCGTCCTCATGGACCGGACCCTGGGGCGATTGCGGCGCGCCATGGAGGACGCCGGAACCTGGAACACAAGCTGGCTCATTGTCACGACGGACCACCACTGGCGCGAATCCGAGTGCTTGGATGGCAAGCGCGACTTGCGAATCCCCTTCATCGTCAAGCCGCCAGGACGGGGCGAATTCCAGGCCCTGCTCCCGGAAATCAACACCCGGGTGACGCACGATTTGATCCTCGCCCTGCTGCGCCAGGAGCTTGCGGACATCCCAAGCGTGAAGGCCTGGCTCGAAACCCACCGGCTGCCACGAGCACGGGCGCTGGACAATCCCCCGCGCCACCCCTCCAGTCTGAATGACTGACCGCGCCTCGGCCTCCACTGCCGTTGAATTAAGCAACGGCGGTAGGCTCTTCATCGTAATCATAATCTAACTCTTACTCGCTGAAGTGCCGGGGAGATTAAGATTACGATCAAGATTAAGAGCAGGAACCTGTCGGCTTGGCTGTGCCGCTGGCCTTAATTCAACGGCGATGACCGCTGGCCCGCGGGCTTCACCCGCGGGGTTCGCCCGGTGATCGTTCGGAAACCAGAGGCGATTTCAAAACTCCGTAGCAGCCGACGTGAGGAGGCTCAAACTTCAAGGGAAACAGAGCCTCCTCACGTCGGCTGCTACGGTTTTGAAAGAAGCTCACCATTCGGCTTCGCGCCTTTGCGCCTTTGCTGTTCATCCCCATTGCGGAAGCCAGGTTCAGTTCACCGCGTCAGCTCCGACAACCGGGTTCGGCGTGGCTTGTTCCGCGGGCAGCCAGAACATGAAGACGGAGCCGTGGCCCGGTTGGCTCGTGACTTCGACGCGGCCATGATGGGCCTGCACGACCGCCTTCACCAAACTGAGGCCGAGGCCAAGGCCCTTCTCTGTGCGGCTCTTGTCGCCACGGTAAAGGCGATCCCAAATGCGGGGGAGGTCTTCATGGGGAACGCCGGTGCCGTTGTCGGAGACAGAAATGCGGAGGGCAGACTGTGAAGGACCAGCGGAACCGCCGCCCGGCCTTGCGGCGCCCGATTCATTTTGCATTTTGCATTCCGCATTCCGCACCTCCTCCGCCTTCACGGTGACGCGCCCGCCCGGTTGGGTGTACTTGATCGCGTTGTCGAGCAGGTTCGCCAGCGCCTGTTGGATGCGCGGTCGGTCGGCCTGAAGGAGAAGCTGTTCCGGCAGGTCGGCGGTGAGGGTGATCTGTTTCTCTTCCGCGACGAACTCGTAAAGCTCGATCACGCTTCGCGCCAGGTCGGGCACGCTGAACGTCGTCAGGTTCAGCCGCATGGTCCCGGTCTCGGCTTCGGAGATGTCCATGAGCGTCTTCAGCATCGTGAGCACGCGCTCGGATTCCTCCATCGCGTCCGCCAGGGCTTCGCGTTGGGCCTCGGGGCTTTCCGGCGCCTGGAGGGCCGCTTCGGCCGCGCCGCGGAAGCGCGCCATCGGCGTGCGCAGGTCGTGGGCGACGTTGTCGAGCGCCTCCTTCATGCCGCGGATGAGCGCGTCGTTCTTCTCCAGCATCCGGTTGAAGAGGTTCACCAACTCGTCGAGTTCATCGTTGGTCTTACGGGCTGGCACGCGGGCGTCCAGGCTGCCCGTTTCGATGATGCCGCGGGCCGTTTGCGTGAGCTGCCGCAGCGGCCGCAGCGCGCGATGCGTGAGGTAAGCTCCGCCCACACAGCCAACGACGACCACGGCGATCATGGCCACGCCGAAGACGAGCCGGAAATGGCCGAGCAGCGTCTCCATCGGCTGCGCGCTCTTGGCCACTTGCAACACCGAGCCGTCGCGCAACCGCATGGCCGCGCCCAGCCACAAGAACGGCTGGCGCCGCCCTTTGAGCGAGAGCCACGGGCGCACGGCGTCGAGGTCGATGATTTCGATCTGCTGCACGTCGGGGCGGGCGGTGCCGTCAGGCCGGCTGAGGAAGAGGGCGTTGTTGAAGGGATTAAGCAAGCGCACGAGGAAAGCGCTGCGGTCGCTGCGCTGCGGATCGAGGAAGTTCGCCTGCAAACCGCTCACGCCGCCCACGTCGTACCAGGCGCGATACTGCTGAAGCCGCTCGCGAACGAGTTCCTTCTCCTTTTGTTGGATCGTGGCGGCAAGGACGAGGTAGGCGAGGAGGAAAAGCCCGGCGCAGCCCACGATGAAGAAGGCGGCGTAGTAAAGACTGAGCCGCAAACTGAAGCTGCGGCCCGCACGCTGAATGGAAGGCGCGCGTGGGGCAGCGGTCTCCGATCCGGCACGCTCGGAAGACGTGGAGCGAAGCTCTGGGCCGTCGGGCTTCAGTTCCCGCGCGCCCTCACCCCGGCCCTCTCCCATCCGATGGGAGAGGGAGAGCGGCCCGCGGCCTTCGGCCGTTTCATTGGGATTTGAGGACATATCCAACCCCTCGCACCGTGTGGATCATGGGCGTCTCGAAATTCCGGTCCACTTTTTCGCGCAGACGGCAGATCACGACATCGACCACGTTGGTTTGCGGATCAAAGCTGTAGTCCCAGACTTTCTCCAGAATGAGCGCCTTGGAGACAACCTTGTCGGCGTTGCGCAGGAGGAACTCCAGCAGCGCGAATTCCTTCGTCTGCAAGTCGATCTTCTGGCCGTGGCGCACCACTTCGCGGGTGATCAGGTTCATCCGCAGTTCGCCCGCGGTCAGCGTCGTCGGCTCGGCGGTGTGCGTCGCGCGGCGGATGAGCGCCTGCACGCGGGCCAGCAGCTCGCTGAAAGCGAACGGCTTCACCAGGTAATCGTCGCCGCCGGTCTGCAAGCCTTTGATGCGGTCATCGACGCTGGCCTTGGCGCTGAGGATGAGGACGGGGAGCGCGATGCGCTGCCGGCGCAATTCCTGCACCACGCTCAAGCCGTCGCGCCTCGGCAGCATGATGTCGATGACGGCGGCGTCGTAGGGCGCGCTGAGCGCGAGGTCGAGGCCGTGGTCGCCGTCGCCGGCGTGGTCCACGGCAAAGCCGTTTTGCTTCAGCCCCTTCACGACGAACGAGGCGATCTTCGGGTCGTCTTCGATGACGAGGAGGCGCATCGGGATTGGGTTGTCAGGTTGTCAAGTTCTCAGGTTCTCAGGTGGGTTCGGGACAAGGCTGCATCAAGCTTCCGTCCGGCGCACCGCGTAGCGCAGGTTTTCAACCTGCCGTGGCGCCGATTTGCAGTCGGCCAGGCCGTGAAACGTCCAGCCGGCTGGCCTCTTCCAACGCTCGCCGGTTGGAAAACCGGCGCTACGGCAGACTGGAAAGTCTGCGCTACGAGTCCTCCCGAACCAAGCTGGATGCAGCCTTGGGTTCGGGAGTTGCACGGGCTGAAGCGCGAAGTGGGCCACTTGAAAACTTGAAAACCTGACAACTTGAAAACTTCTTTCGCCCCCCGTTCACTTCTTCTTGCTTTCGTCCACCACGACGAAGCGTTTGACGCCGCCGCTCCAGACCCAGACCTGAAAGCGCTTGCTCTTGACGTGCTTGCTGATTTCGACGGCTTCCTCCGCGTTGGCCACAGGCTTGTCGTCGATTTCCAACAGCACGTCGCCCTCCCGCAGCCCCGCTTCGTAGCCGGTGGAGTTCGGATCGATCTCCGTGATGACGGCGCCCTTCGTCAGATCACTGGGCAACTTGAACTGGGCGCGGGTGCGCTGGTCGATGTCGCCCACGGTCACGCCGTCCAGCGCGTCCACCTCGCCTCCTTCTTGCGGCTTCGTCACGCTGGCCACGTCGTCGGTCAATTCTTTCAAGGTGATCGTGTAGTTCCGGGCCTCACCCCGGCGGAGGACTTTCACCTCTACTTTGTCGCCGGGGTTGAGCTTGCCGACCGCGAGCTTGAGGCTGCGCGGGTCCTGCACGGGCTTGCCGTTCAAGGCGACGATGATGTCCTTCGGCTTCAGCCCGGCGTCCGCAGCGGCGCTCTTCGCCATCACGTCAGCCACGATCACGCCGGTCGTGTTCTCGGGAGCCTTCAACGTCTTCGCGAGTTCGGGATCGAGTTCCTGCATCAAGACGCCCAGGTAACCGCGGGAAACTTTGCCGCCCTTCAGCAGCCGATCCATGATGTCGTGCGCCAAGTTGGACGGCACGGCGAAGCCCACGCCCATGTTGCCGCCGCTGCGGCTGAGGATGGCCGTGTTGATGCCCACGAGGCGGCCTTCCGTATCGACAAGCGCGCCGCCGGAGTTGCCGGGGTTGATCGCGGCGTCAGTCTGGATGAAGTCCTCGTACTCCTCGATGCCCAAGCCGCCGCGGCCCGTGGCGCTCACGATGCCCATCGTCACGGTTTGGCCCACGCCGAAGGGGTTCCCAACGGCGAGGACCACGTCGCCGACTTCCAGCTTGTCGCTGTCCGCCAGGGCCACGAACGGCAGGTCCTTGGCCTCGACCTTGAGCACGGCGATGTCCGTCTTGGGATCGCGGCCCACGACCTTGGCGGTGAATTCCCGTTTCTCCTTGTTGGCCAGCGTGACCTTGATTTCGTCGGCGCCATCGACCACGTGATTGTTCGTCAGGATGTAGCCGTCCTTGGTCACGACCACGCCGGAGCCGAGGCCGCGCTGCTTGAACTCGCGCGGCAGGCGCCGCCCGCCGAACTGATCGCCGAAGAAGCGGCGGAACAAGTCGTCCGGCATGAACGGCTGCTGGTCCCAGTTGTGCGGGTTCTTCACCGTCTTGGAGGTGGAGATGTACACCACGCTGGGCGCGGCTTTCTTGACGACGGAGGCGTAACTCGTGCCCAGCCGAGCGTCGCGCGAGAGCGGGGCGGCATCCACGGCCACGGCGGCTTTGGCCGGCGCGGCGGCGGCGGGTTTGTCTTTCTCGGTTTTGGTGGAATCGACCGCCAGGCTCTTGGTGCCGATGACGGCAACGCCGGCCGTCGTGGCCAGAAGGAGGATCACGATCAGTTTCTTCAGAGTCATTTTCATAGTATGTCCGTCAGTTGGGCGGAGTGCCGGGCCGTCGGCAGCGGGCCAGGCCGGCCGGCCGGTTCCGCCAGTTCAGATCATCGGTGGCTCGATTCGATGGAATCGTTGTTTCGCACGCGCGCAAGATGCCACAGGTGCGTTGCCGGAACATTGCCGAAAGATTACATCTTTTTCAGGAACCAATTTCAAACCTGTGGCCGCCGCCGCGAGGTGGCTCTGATTCCCAATCCGCAATCTGCAATCTGCAATCCGTAATCGGCCCTCACCGCCACTCGTGCTTGGGATACTTGCGCTGCAGCTCGGACTTGAGGCGCGGGTAGTGCTCCTTCCAGAAGCCCGCCAAGTCCTGCGTGATCTGCACCGCGCGCATGTTCGGCGCGAGGATGTGCAAGAGCACCGGCACGCGGCCCATCGCCACGCACGGCGTTTTCGTCACGTCGTAGAGCTGCTGAATGCGCAAGGCCACATAGGGCGGACCGTCGGCCACGTAGGTCACCTTCGGGGTGCGCTCGTCCGAAAGCGCGAGCCGCTCCGGCGCGTGTTTCTCCAGCAAGGCTTGCTGCGTCGGCGACAGCCACGATTTCACGACGGATTTCACCTCGCGATCTTTGATGTCCTTCGACGAGAAGCCGCCGTGGCAAATCTGTTCGACCAGGTGCCGCCGGTCCTCGTCCGTGATGGGTGGCAACTGCAACTCCGGGCACCACTGGCTGAGGCAATTCAAGCGGATGATCCACTGGTCCACGACGGCGTCCCAGTTCTTCAGCGTGAGCCGGCCCGCGAGGACTTCGTCCGCCAGCAAACGCGCGGCGGCCTCGGCGGGCGGCGTGTCCAGGCGGCGCGAGGAAAGCACCAAGTCCCGGAAGCAGACTTGCTCCTCCGCGCACACGCGTTTGGCCACGGCGTCGTAGGAGACGCGCGCCTCGCCGCTGCGCATGTCTTCAGGGAACAACTCACGCAGCCACTCCGGCTGGATGGCCGTCGCCAGCGAGAGCAGGGTATTCACGGATTTCTCCGCGCCTTCCACCTCGCGTACTTCGGCGGCGACGATGAACGGGCTGTGCTGCACCGCGCTCTCGCGCGCCAGCACGCCGCGCCGGCCGTGAACGAGTTCGCAGCGCAGTGTCCCCTGGTCGAGCCGCCGCGCCACGCGGTCGGAGAAGCCGATCAGGATGCACTTCTGCAAGGCTTCGTCTTCCATCGGCGTCGGCTCGGCGTTGAGTCCCTCGTCCCTGGCGATGCGGAGAAACTGCTGATGCAGCGGGCCGACTTGCCGGGCCGTGACGGCGTGGATGCCGAAGCGGCGGCAGGCTTCGAGGTTGAAATTGCTCTTTGAGGCGTAGCTCCAGGCCCGCATCAGAATGAAGAAGTCCGACGGCGCCTGGTCGCCGAAGAGATCGTCGCGTTGCTGGCCCGTCTCTTTGCCCGCGCGGCGGATCAACAAGTCGCGGCCCTGCGTGAGCGCAGCGACAAGGCAGGCCTGATACACGCACTGGTACTCGTGCGCCGCGAGCAGCATCCGGGCGTAGCGCGGATGGACCGGAAAGGCGAGCATCCGCCGGCCGAGCTCCGTGATCGTGGTAGGACAGGCGTCGCGCCTGTCTCCATTGAGTTCCGGCGACAACGGAGACAGGCGCGACGCCTGTCCTACGGACTTGATCGCCCCCAAGTCCATCAACAACTCCTCCGCGTGGGCCAGCGCCTGTTCCGGCGGCGGTTCCAGCCAGCGGAACTTCCGCAAGTCCTCCACGCCTGCGGCCTTCAGCGTCAGCACGACTTCCGCCAGATCGAGCCGTTTCACTTCGGGCAATTCGTGCGCCACCCGCTCGCCATGTTCCGACGCGGACCACAACCGCACGCAGCGCCCCGGAGCGGTGCGACCGGCGCGCCCCGCGCGTTGATCGGCGGAGGCGCGGCTGATCTTCTCAATGAGCAGCGTGTTGATGCCGCGATTCGGATCGTAACGCGGGATGCGCGCCAGTCCGCTGTCGATCACGAGCCGCACGCCGTCGATGGTGAGCGAGGTCTCGGCGACATTGGTGGAGACGACCACTTTGGGCTGCGGATAGCGGGCGACCGCGGCATCCTGGTCCCGCGGCTGCAGTTCGCCGTGCAGCGGCAGAAGAATGTAGCCCCGCGATTCGGAGCAATGGCGGATGGCTTCGAGCGTTTGGTTGATCTCGTAACTGCCCGGCATGAAGACCAGCACGTCACCGCTCTCGCCGGATTGGACGTGCCGTTGAAACGCTTCCGTGGCGAGTTCCCACGGCGGCACCGGGAACTGGCCTTGCCGGCGCGGCAGATACTCGACATCGACCGGATACACGCGGCCTTGCGACGAGAGCACCGAGCACGGCCGGAGGTAGCTCTCCAGCACGCCCGCGTCGAGCGTGGCGGACATCACAATGATGAGCAGGTCAGGGCGCGTCTTCTCCTGCAAGTCCAGCGCGCGCGCCAGCGTGATGTCTCCGTAGAGATGCCGCTCGTGGAACTCGTCAAAGATCAGCGCCTGGATGCCGCGCAACTCCGGGTCCTGCACCATCTGGCGAAGCAGGATGCCTTCAGTGACGAACTTGATCCTCGTCTCCGCGCTCGCGACGTGCTCGAAACGAATCTGATAGCCGACTTCCTTGCCCAAAGGCACACCGCGTTCCTGCGCCACGCGGGCGGCCAACAGACGGGCCGCGAGCCGGCGCGGCTGGAGCGTCACGGTCTGGCCGCGTTCGAGCAAGCCATGCTGGAGCAGCATCTGCGGGACCTGCGTGGACTTGCCGGAGCCGGTGGGCGCTTGCAGGACGAGCCGCCGGTGTTCTTTCACCCGGGCGATGAGATCGCGCTCGAGATCGTAGATCGGCAGTCGGTCAGCCATGACGAGTAGTTCTTACGGGAAGGCCGCCGGGATGGCCAAAGGAAATTCCGCACGAGATGAGCTTCCTGCAAAACCGTAGCAGCCGACGTGAGGAGGCTCTGTTTTCATTGAAGTTTGAGCCTCCTCACGTCGGGCTGCTACAAGGTTCTGCAATTGGCTCAGATACCGCACAGATTCAGGAAGGAACGCAGATGGAAAGAGGTTTCCCCCAAGAGCCAATCTGCGCTTCGCCCTGAATCTGTGTGGAGATTCACTCCAGCCCGCAGTTGCGTCTGGCCCGCTGGAGAACTTCGCGGGCTTTGCTCCGGGCGCGGGCCGCTCCGTCCCGGAGCACGGCGTTCACGTGGTCCAGGTTGGCGGCGAGTTCGGCGCGTTTCTTCCGGGCGTCGGCGAAGTAGCTCCAATAGTGCTCGAACAGCGCCTTCTTCAGATCGCCGTAGCCGAGGCCACCGGCGCGGAGACGGTCCTCGAAATCCTGGGCGACCGCCGCCGGAGCGACGAGCTTGAGCAACTGCACGGCGAGGTTTTGGTCGGCGTCGGGCTTGGGTTCCTGCGGAGTCCGGCTGTCCATCTTCAGGCTCATCACCTTTTTGCGGAGCGCCTTTTCCTCGCCGAAAATCTCGATGGTGTTGCCGTAGCTCTTGCTCATCTTCTCGCCATCGGTGCCGGGCACTTTGGCGACCTCGGACCGGATTTGCGGCTCCGGGAGCACGAAGGTCGGCCCGTACTGCTCGTTGAACTTGATGGCGATGTCGCGGGTGACTTCCACGTGCTGCTTTTGGTCCTGGCCCACGGGGACGAGGTCGGAATCGTAGATGAGGATGTCCGCGGCCATGAGCACGGGATAAGCGAAGAGGCCGAAGTTGAATGAGATGCCCTTGGCCAGCTTGTCCTTGTAGGAATGGCATTTCTCCAATAGCGCCATGGGGGTCACGGTCCCGAGGAGCCAGGTCAACTCGCAGTGTTCCGGCACATCGGACTGGCGGAAGAACACCGTGCGCTTCGGGTCCAAGCCACAGGCGAGGAAATCGAGCGCGACGTCCAGGCAGTTCGTGCGGCGCTCGGCGGCGTCGTAGAGCGACGTCATGGAGTGGTAGTCGGCGATGAAGTAATACGCCTCGCCCTTCTCCTGAAGTTCGATGGCCGGGCGCATCATCCCGAAGTAATTGCCGAGATGCAGCGCGCCGGAGGGTTGAATGCCCGACAGAATTCGCATGGCGCGGGAGAATAGTCGGACGGCGGCGGAGTGCAAGCGGCGGGTGAGTGGAAAGGAGGCAAGCCGCACTTAAGCAGACATGCAGACCGCGGAGATTTCTTCCCCTTGACAATCTAGGCAAGCTGCCTATTTTCCCCCTAGACATTCTAAGTAATACTATGGCAACGACCAAAGCGGAACTGCTCCAGGGCACGCTCGACCTGCTCATCCTCAAGACGCTCGCCGCCGGGGCGATGCACGGATACTCCATCGCCCAGCGTATCCAACAGCGCTCGGATGACGTGCTGGTGGTGGAAGAAGGTTCGCTCTACCCGTGTTTGTACCGCATGGAGGAGAAGGGCTGGATTTCGGCGGAGTGGGGCAAGTCCGAGAACAACCGGCGCGCGAAGTTTTATGCGCTGACGCGCTCGGGACGCAAGCAACTGGAGGAGGAGACAGCCATTTGGGAACGC
This sequence comes from Verrucomicrobiota bacterium, assembly GCA_016219875.1. Lineage (GTDB taxonomy): Bacteria > Verrucomicrobiota > Verrucomicrobiia > Limisphaerales > JACRJZ01 > JACRJZ01. The sequence goes on from JACRJZ010000010.1 coordinate 30,304, forward strand.
GTTCACCGCGCCATCACGCTGGTCTTGCAGGCGGCATGAGTTTGCCTCGAGCGCCGACGGCGACCTCAAACATCGGCAGCAGCATTTGCACATGAACATCGCCACGACCGAACGCAATCCAGCACGGGAATCCTCGCCCGCCACTGATGCATTGATCCGACTTCGGAATGTCGAGAAGCGTTACCAGACCAAGGCGGGCTTCACCTACGTCTTGCGCCAGATCAATCTCGATATCGCAGCGGGCGACTTCGTCACGATCATGGGGCCGAGCGGCGCTGGGAAGTCCACGTTGCTCGGCATTCTCGGCATGTATGACCACGCGTGGGAAGGGGAGTTTGAATTCCTCGGACATCCAGTGCATCGGCTCGCGCCGAAAGACCAGGCGGCCCTGAACAAACGCTACGTCGGGTTCGTGTTTCAGCAGTTTCACCTGCTCGACGACCTCACAGTGGCGGAGAACCTCGATATCCCGCTTTCCTACCGCAACGTTCCGAAGAGCGAACGGCAGGGAATGGTTGCCGACGTTCTCGACCGCTTCGGCATCGTGGCGAAGAAGGATTTGTTTCCGGCCCAACTTTCCGGCGGGCAGCAACAGTTGGTTGCCGTCGCCCGCGCCATCATCGCCAAACCGGCCTTGCTGCTGGCGGACGAACCCACGGGTAATCTCCACACCGACCAAGGCCGCGAAATCATGGAGTTGTTCAAGAAACTGAATCACGAAGGCACGACCATCGTGCAAGTGACGCACAACGAAGCGTGGGCGGCCTATGGCCAACGACTCATTCGGCTCAAGGACGGTTGGATGGAGAAGTGAAACGTGATGCGTGAAATGAAATTCGTGCGTTCAATCTGGCGGAGACTTCGCTCGCTCGGACAACGGCGAGTGATGAAGCAGGAGATTGACGAGGAACTGCGCTTTCATGTCGAGCAACGCACGGCGGAGAATATTGCGAATGGCATGCCGCGAGACGAAGCGACGCGCGAGGCGCGGAGGCGGTTCGGCAATGTGCAAAGCGTCCGCGAGGAGTGCCGCGAGACGCGCGGCGCGAGCTTCGGTGAGACCACTCTCCAGGACATTCGCTTTGGCCTGCGGATGCTGTGGAAGAATCCGGGTTTCGCAACGGTTGCCGTGCTCACGCTCGCGCTGGGCATCGGCGCCTGCACCGCCATCTTCAGCCTCGTCAACGGCGTGCTGTTGCGGGCGTTGCCTTACGATCAGCCGGGCCAACTGGTGCAACTGTGGGAGGATCCCTCGGGCAAAGGACAGGACCGGAACTCGGTCGCTGGCGCCCAGTTCGCCGATTGGAAAGAGCAGGTGACCTCGATGGAAGGCATCTCGGTCGTTCGCCGGGTCAACCTGAACCTCACAGGCGAAGGGCGTCCGGAACGATTGAGCGTCCACAAGGTTTCTGCCGATTACCTGCAAATCCTCCGTCTGCAACCGTTTCTCGGCCGCGGCTTCCTGCCAGACGAAGATCAACCGGGCAAAGACCGGGTTGTTGTCCTCACGCACCGGCTTTGGCGGGAACATTTCGGCGGCGCGACGAACCTGGTGGGCCAGGCGGTCCGGCTGGACAGCCAGAGTTACACGGTCATCGGCATCCTGCCTGCCAAACCGCAACTGCCGATCGAGTGTGACGCGCTCACGCCGTTCGTGTTCGGCAGCGAATCCTGGCATCGTTCCCGGAGCGATCATCGGCTTCGTGTCATCGGCCGGCTAAAATCCGGCGTCACGCTCGAACAGGCCCGGGCGGAAATGGCGGCCATCACGCAACGCTTGAAACCGTCGTATCCGTCGTGGAAGAAGGACTGGGGCGTGGCTGTCGTGCCGATGCACGAACAACTCACCGGCGCGATTCGTCCCCAGCTCTGGGTGCTGTTCGGCGCGGTTGGGTTCGTGCTGTTGATCGCGTGCGCCAACGTCGCCGGGCTGTTGCTGGCCCGGATGGCTGCGCGGCAGAAGGAGATGGCCATCCGCGCGGCGCTCGGGGCGGGGCGCTGGCGGGTGATCCGCCAATTGCTGACCGAAAGTGTGCTGCTTTCCATGCTGGGGGGCGGGTTGGGTCTGGTGCTGGCCTTCTGGGGCGTAAACCTTTTCACCAAGCTGAGCGCGGACAATTTGCCGCGGGTGGCGGAGGTCGGTGTGGATGCCAGCGCCCTCGGGTTTGCGTTGCTGATGTCCCTCGGCACAGGCGTGGCTTTCGGCCTCGCTCCGGCGCTGCATCTGGCCCGGCCCGACCTGACCGGAGCGCTGAAGCAGGAAGGACGCGCTTCCCGGAGCGGTTCGGGCCGCCTTCGCGGGGCGCTGATCATCGCTGAAGTCGCCCTGGCTTTGATGCTGTTGGCCGGCGCGGGACTGATGTTGAAGACGCTGTTCCGTCTCCAGGCGGTTCCGTCCGGGTTCAACCCGCACGGGGTCCTGGCCATGGACATGTCTCTGGACGACACCAAATATCCCGCCGGGGATCGGCGCGCCGCTTTCGTCCGGCAAATCATCCAGCGCATCGAATCCTTGCCGGGGGTGGAAGCCGCCGGCACCGCGACGACGCTGCCGATGAGCGGCGCGACGGACAGTTCCGTCCGGGCGGAAAGCCGGCCGGACTTGGAGGAGTTCTACATCGGTTCGGATTACGACCTGGTGTCGGGCGATTATTTTCCGGCCATGGGGATACCGTTGTTGAAAGGCCGCCGCTTCACCGAACGCGACGATTCCCGAAGTGCTCCGCGGGTGGCCATCCTGAATGAAGCGCTTGCGAAGAAGATTTTCCCGAACGAGGACCCGCTTGGCCAGCGCGTGCGGTTCTGGGGCGAGTCGTGGGAGGTGGCCGGAGTCGTAGGCAACGTCCGCCAGCGCGGACTCGACCGTGAATCCAAGGAGCACATCTATCTGCCGCAGGCGTTCAGTCCGTTTCCGTGCAGCCTGGTGGTGCGGACGAAGGTTCCGCCGATGGCGCTCGCTGACGTTTGCCGCAAGGAGATACTGATGATGGACAGCGACCAGCCCATTTCCAACATCCGCACGCTGGAACAGATCGTGGCCGGTTCCGCCAGCCAGCGCCGGCTGATGCTTGTGCTGCTGGGTCTTTTTGCCGGGGCAGCGATGTTGCTGGCCGCCATTGGCCTCTACGGCACCATGGCCTATGCAGTCAGCCAGCGCACGCGCGAGATCGGAATCCGGATGGCCTTGGGCGCGCAGCGCGGCGAGGTGCTGCTCCAGGTCATGCGGCAGGGGTTGAAACTCACCTTTCTGGGCGTGGCTCTTGGGTTGGTTGGAGCATTCGCACTCACGCGGGTTCTGGCGCACCTGCTGTTTGAAGTCACCCCCCAGGATCCGTTCACGTTTGTCGGCGTGGCGGTTCTTCTGGTCGCGGTGGCCCTGATTGCCTGCTGGCTGCCGGCGCGGCGCGCGATGAAAATCAACCCGATGGAGGCGTTGAGGAGCGAATGAAAAAAAGGGTGAAACGCGAGGCGTGAAGCGTGAAATGAGAGCACTACGAACCATCTGGTCAAGACTCCGCTCGCTGTGGCAACGGCGCGAGGTGAAGCGGGAGATTGACGAGGAGCTGCGCTTCCACTTGGAGCAGCGCACAGCGGAAAACGTCGCCGCCGGCATGTCGCCGGAGGACGCGGCGCGCGAGGCGCGGAAACGGTTCGGCAATGTGCAGAGTGTCCGCGAGGAATGTGGTGAGGCGCGGGGCGCGAGCTTTGGGGAGGGGACATGGAAGGACGTGCGGTTTGCGATCCGGCAATTGCTGAAGAGCCCCGGCTTCACGGCGGTGGCGGTGATTTCGCTCGCCCTCGGCATCGGCGCCAACACCGCCATCTTCTCGGGATTGAATGCCGTGTTGCTGCGTTCCCTGCCCGTGCGCGATGCCCAGGACCTGCGCCTGATCAACTGGACCGGCCGCAATCCTCAATACAGCGGTTACACGGGGCCGGGCACGACCGATGTGCCGGGCGGATTCACCGTCGGCACGTCTTTCTCCTATCCCGGCTACTGCGTCCTGCGCGATGGCAACACGGGCTTCTCCGATGTTTATGCCTTCGCCACCAAGGGCGTCACCCTGGTCGGCCATGGCGAATCCCGTTTCACCGAGGCGCTGCTGGTATCTGGCAATTACTTCTCCGGCTACGGCGTCCGACCGTTCATTGGCCGCCCCATTCTGCCCGAAGACGACCAGCCGGGCGCCCCGCTGGTGGCGGTTATCACGTATCCATGGTGGGAGCGGCAGTGCGGCTCCGATCCAAACGTCGTTGGCAAACCGGTCACCATCAACCAGCACACGGCCACGGTGATCGGCGTGCTGCCGCGGAATTACGCCGGGCCGCTGCCCGGGGACGAGGCGACCGTTTACCTGCCCCTGAATGCGCAGCCGCAGCTCTGGTCGCATCAACCACTGGAGCTGGACCGCTGGTGGTTGCAGGTCATGGGGCGGCTCGCCCCCGGCGCGAACGAAGCGCAGGCGCAAGCCGGCTTGAGCGTTCTCTTCCAGCAGGCGCTCAACCAGTCGAAAACCAAAATGGAGCAGGGCGGGATCGTTCTGGAGGACGGGAGCCGCGGACAACTGATTCTCCATCGGCAGATGGCCAAACCCTTCCTGGCGCTGACGGCGGCGGCGGGCATCGTGCTGCTGATCGCGTGCGCGAATCTGGCCGGGCTGCTGCTGGCCCGCGGGGCCGCCCGCCGGCACGAGATGGCGGTTCGCGCCGCGATGGGCGCCGGACGCTGGCGGCTCATCCGTCAGTCGCTCGTCGAAAGCCTGACACTGTCGCTGCTGGGCGCGGGGCTGGGATTGCTGGTGGCCGCCTGGAGCCGGCCGGCGCTGCTCGGTTTTCTGCTGGAGTATTCCCGCGACGATACGCGTTTCGACCTGCAAACGGATGACCGGGTGCTGGCGTTCACCGTTCTTGTGTCTGTGATTACGGCGGTGATCTTTGGAATCCTGCCGGCGATCCGCGCCGCGGAAGCGCACCCCGCCGAGGCGTTGAAACATCGTTCGGCCATGGCGGCGCCGCGGTTGACTTTGGGCAAGGGGCTGGTCGCGATGCAGGTGAGCCTGTCGGTTTTGCTGGTCGTGGGCGCGGGCCTGATGATCCGCACGTTTGCCAACCTCGCGCGGGTGGCGCCCGGTTTTGACGCGGAGAACGTGCTCGTGTTCCGCGTTCGTCCATCGGACGCCGGCCATCCCAGGGAACAATACGTGGAGGTCTATGACCGCATCCGGTCGGCCGTGGCCGCCCTCCCGGGCGTGCGGCTCGTGTCTTACTCTGCTTTCGCACTCGTCAGCGGATCGAGTTCCTCCGACGAGATGGAACTCCCCGGCCGTCCAAACGAGAGCGGCCGGAAACGGAACATCGAGTATCTCAAGGTGGGCGAGGATTTCTTCCGGACCATGAACGTGCCGCTCCTGGCGGGCCGCGATTTCACCTCAGCGGACTCGGCAACGGCTCACTCCGTCGTCGTTGTGAACCAGACCTTCGCCCGGCGGTATTTTCCGGATGAAGACCCGGTCGGGAAGACGTTCACGTTCCACGATCAATCGCCCCACAGCGTCGAGATCGTGGGCGTGGTCCGCGACACGAAGTGCTATCGGGTCCGCGCCGATGCCGAACCGCTGATCTACGTGCCGCAACGGCAGAGCGCAACGCGCGCCGTCAGCTTCGCGGTGCGTTCCGTTCTGCCGCCGGGCACCCTGTTGCCGGCCATACGTCAGGCGGTGGCGGGCATTGATCCGCATCTGCCCTTGTTCTCGATCAGCACCCAGCAGGTCTTGCTCGACCGGTCCATCGCTCCGGACCGGCTGTTTGCGCTGCTGGGCGGGGCGCTCGCGCTGCTGGCCTTGCTGCTTTCGTGCGTCGGGCTCTACGGATTGATGGCCTACAACGTGGCGCGGCGCACCCCGGAGATCGGTCTGCGCATGGCGCTGGGAGCGACACCGCGGAATGTGAGCGGTCCGATTCTGCGTGAAGCGTTATGGCTCGTTCTTGCCGGATTGGCCGTTGGCGTGCCGGGGGCGCTCGCCCTCGTCCGGCTGGTCCAGAGCCAGCTTTACGGCGTCGCCCCCGCTGATCCCGTCACATTCGTGTGTGGAGGTGCGCTGCTGATCGTTGTGGCAATGCTGTCCGCGTGGATTCCTGCGCGGCGGGCGGCGCGGGTGGACCCGATGGTGGCGTTGAGGTGTGATTGAACCGCGAAACGTAATGCGTAAAACGTGAACACACTGCGAACAATCTGGTTGAAACTCCGCTCACTGCGGCAACGAGACGAGGTGAAGCAGGAGATTGATGAGGAACTGCGTTTCCACCTCGATCAGCGCACAGCGGAGAACATCGCGGCAGGGATGTCGCCGGAGGAAGCAGCACGCGAGGCGCGAAAGCGTTTTGGGAATTTACAGAGCGTCCGCGAGGAGTGTCGGGAAAGACGCGGCGCGAGTTTTGGCGAAACTATGTGGCAGGATGTTCGCTTCGGCCTCCGGATGCTGCGCAAGAGTCCGGGCTTCACAGCGGTCGCCGTGCTCACGCTGGCGCTGGGCATCGGCGTCAACACCGCCATCTTCAGTCTCGTCGAGGCGGTCCTGTTGCGCCCACTGCCGTTTCCGGAGCCTGACCGGTTGGTCGACATCAACGAAAGCCATCGCAAAGACACGTTGTTGGCGGAGTACGGAGTTTCGTTCCCAAACTTCAAAGACTGGCAGGCGCAAAGCCGGAGTTTCGCCAGCATGGGTATCCATGAAGGATGGGAGTTTTGGCTGACGGAGGGAGATCAAGTTCGGTCAGTTCGGGGAAAGAACATTTCGTGGCAGTATCTCCCCACGGTGGGAATCCAGCCGATGTGGGGCCGCAGTTTCTCGGCCGAGGACGAAAAGAGTGGTGGTGTCGCGCTGCTGGGATTTGGCCTGTGGCAACGGCTCTTTGGCGCGGACACCAACTTGACCGGCAAAACGATCGTGGTGAACGACCAGCGCCAGGCTGTGATCGGCGTCATGCCGCCGGGCTTCGACTCCCTACATCGTTCTGAACTGTGGCTGCCCCTGCTGGAAAGTCGTGCCACCACCGAGCCGCTTCAGAGCCGCAGTTGGCGGCTGTGCGGTGTGATCGCGCGGCTCAAACCCGGAGTCTCTTTGCATCAAGCCCAAGCCGAGCTGGACGGCGTCGCATGGCGACTGGGCGACGAATACCCGGACGACAATGCAGACTGGGGAGTCCGCGTCTCCTCGCTGCGCCGCAAGCTAACCAAGTCCATCCGGCCCGCGCTGCCGGTGTTCATCGGCGTGGCCGCGTGCATTCTGCTGATCGCGTGCGCCAATTTGGGCAACCTGCTGTTGGCACGGGCTGCGTCCAGGCAGAAGGAACTGGCAATCCGTGCTTCCGTGGGCGCTGGGCGGTGGCGGCTGGCGCGACAGTTGATTGCCGAGAGCCTGGTGCTTTCGTTGCTGGGCGGCACGGTCGGATTCCTCGCGGTGCTGTGGGGGCAGGGCTTGGTTGCCAGACTGGTTTCTCCGTACATGCCTCGGTTCGCGGAGATCAATGTGGACTCTGCCGTCTTCCTGTTCTCGCTGCTGGTGATGATCCTGACTGGGCTCGTTTGCGGTCTGGCGCCGGTTTGGCAAGTGTGGCGGGCCGATCTCAATGCCGTCTTGAAGGAGAGCGGCCATCGAGTCTCGGCGGATCGTTCAGCGTCCTGGCTGCGCTCCGGGCTGGTCGTGACGGAGTTGGCCCTGGCCGTGGTGTTGCTGATCGGTGCCGGGCTGGCGCTGCGCAGCGTCCATTATCTGCTGCACCCGGGACTGGACGCGGCTCCCGGGCAAGTGCTGGCGATGGAAGTCGAACTGCCGAAGATTCGTTATCCGGAGAAGACCCAGCGTCTGGAATTCTTCGAGCAATTGCTGGCGCGGGTCCGCACCTTGCCTCATGTCCAGGCCGCCGGAGCCGCCTCATTTCTGGAGTTCTCGGGCGGCGCCAGATCGCCAATCGTGCTGGAGGGTATTCCTGACCGTCCGGACGCCCCGGCGCGCTGGACGTGGTCTTGCTCGGTCAGTCCGGACTTCTTCCGTGCGATGCGTCTGCCGTTGCTGCAAGGGAGGGATTTCACGGCTGAGGATCGCACAGGGGCGCCGAAAGTGGCGGTGATCACCGAGACGATGGCGCGAAGGGACTGGCCGGGAGAGCATCCACTGGGAAAACGCTTTGCGGGGCGGGGCGATTCCGGCGAGGAGTCATGGATCACCGTGGTCGGCGTCGTCCGCGATCTCCGGACCGGCGGAGTGGGCGGGGATTGGCGGGCCAGCTACTACTGCCCCTGTTACCAGAGCCCGTACCTCGGCACGATCGTGGTCCGCGCATTCTCGAATCCGGCGGGCTTGGCTGCTCAGTTGCAGAGCTTGGTGCGCGATCTGGACAAGCGCCTGCCGCCGATGAGCGTTCAAACGCTCGACGAGGTGGTAAGCGACTCCGCTTCGGAGGTGCGCATGCTCGGCCAAATACTGATTTCGCTCGCCACGCTGGCGCTGGTCCTGGCGGTGGTGGGCACATACGGGGTCATTGCCTGCACCGTCGCCCAGCGCACGCACGAATTCGGGGTGCGCATCGCACTGGGAGCGGATCGCAGGGATATCGCGCTGCTGGTGCTGACTTGGGGCGGGCGTCTCGCGCTGATCGGGGCGGCCGTGGGCTTGTTCCTGGCGTGGGGCGCGACGCGCCTGATGGCCAGCTTCATCGAAGGGGTGAGCCCGACCGACCTGCCCACGTTTGTTGGCGTGGTTCTGCTGCTTTGCGCGGTGGCCCTGCTCGCCTGCTTGCTCCCGGCGCGCCGGGCCATGAAAGTCAATCCGATGGAGGCACTGAGGTGTGACTGAGCGTGAGACGTGATGCGTGATTCGTGAAGCATGAAAAGACTGCAAACAACCTGGTCGAAGCTCCGCTCGCTCTGGCAGCGGCGTGAGGTGAAGCAGGAGATTGACGAGGAACTGCGCTTCCACCTCGAACAGCGCACGGCGGAGAACATCACCGCCGGCATGACGCCGGTCGAAGCAGCGCGGGAGGCCCGGAAGCGGTTCGGGAATTTACAGAGCATTCGCGAGGAGTGTCGGGAAAGGCGGGGCGCCAGTTTCGGCGAGGCGACGTGGCAGGACATTCGGTATGGTCTGCGGACGCTGTGGAAGAATCCGGGCTTCACGGCTGTGGCGGTGCTCACGCTCGCGCTGGGCATCGGGGCCAACACGGCCATCTTCAGCGTGATCAATGGCGTGTTGCTGCGGCCACTGCCTTATCCCGAACCGGACCGGCTGGTGACGTTGTGGGAACGGAATCCGCAACGCGGCATCGAGCAGGAACGCGTGAGCGGACCGAATTACCTCGACTGGTGCGCGCAGAATTCCGTTTTTTCGTCGCTCTCAGTCAGCCCCGGATGGGAGGGGAGTGAGACTTTTAATCTCGTGCTGGGTGATACCACCACGAAGATTCGCGCGACCTATTCCTCGTCCAGCCTGTTTACCACGCTGGGCGCAAAACCTCTCCTCGGTCGAAGGTTGCTGCCTGATGAGGATAGGAAGGAAGGAAATCGCGCGGTTGTGATTGGCTACGGATTGTGGCAACGCCATTTCGGCGGCGACACCAATGTTCTCGGACGAACGTTGACCGTTGATACTTACGGACGCCGGGATTACACCATCGTTGGCGTGATGCCGCCGGGATTTGGCCTGCCGAGTCAGAATGAACTCTGGCTGCCACTGGGTTGGATGGGAGTGACGCTTACCGAACGGCGCAACGCGAATTGGCACATCGTCGTCGGGCGGCTCAAACCCGACGTGACGCTGGCGCAGGCGCAATCTGAGATGAACGCGATCCAGGCGCGCATCGCTCAGGCCTATTCCGGACAAGTCATCGGCACGTCGGTGTCCATCGTGCCGTTACTGGACCAGGCGTTGGGGCGCAATCTCCGGCGCGGATTGTTCGTTGTTTGGGGCGTCGTCGCCGGCGTCCTGCTGATCGCGTGCGCGAACGTCGCCAATCTGATGCTCGCCCGCGCCGTGTCGCGCCAAAAGGAAATGGCGCTACGTTCGGCGCTGGGGGCAAGCCGATGGCGCGTGGTCCGGCAACTGTTAATCGAGAGCATTCTGCTCGCGATGCTCAGCGGTGTGGCGGGTGTATTGATTGCCTGGAGTGGGTTGAATCTTTTCATTGCGGCGAGCCCGCCTGGTATTCCGCGCCTGGGTGAAGTGGCTTTGGACGGGACGGCACTGGCATTTACGTTGGGCGCGTCGCTGATCACGGGAATTGTCTTTGGTTTGGCGCCGGCCTGGCAATTTTCGCGGCCGAGCCCGAATGACGTGCTCAAGGAAGGTTCCCGCAGCGCATCCACTGGTCCCGCGGTGGGCTTCACCCGTAATGCGCTGGTCGTGGCGGAAGTGGCGTTGTCAGTTGTGCTGCTGGCTGGGGCGGGGTTGATGTTGCAGAGCTTCGCGCGAATGCTCGGCGCCGAGCGAGGCTTTCGCCCAGAGCACCTGCTGACGGCGGAGTTGGATTATTCAGTGTCCGGCTTTGGCGGATGGACGCGACCCGATCCAAACCGCCCCCAGGTTTCGCTGCGCGAGTTGATGGAGCGCCTGCGAGTGTATCCGGGAGTGCAGGCGGTGGGTGCGGGAAGCCGGTTGTTGCGACAGGAGAATCGCCCGCCGCACGAATCGGTCGCCATCTACGGCGAATCGCCGGCGGACCCGGAGAATTCGCCGCGTGCGGAATTCAAAGGTGTTTCACCCGGATGGGTGCAAGCGTTGGGTGCGCGCCTGTTGCAAGGGCGTGATTTCACCGAAGCCGATACCCTGGAATCGCCCGGCGTCGTTCTCATCAACGAAGCATTGGCGCGGCGCTATTTCCCGACCAAAAATCCCATCGGCCAACACTTGAAGATGGGTGCCAAACAACGGCCACCACTCGGAGCGACCAATGCCTGGGGTGCGCCCGCATGGAGTGAAATCATCGGTGTGGTGAGCGATGTAAAATCGTTGCATCCACAGCCGGAGGTCGTCCCCGAGATTTACCAATCCTATTGGCAATGGCCGATGCAAAACCCCACCGTGCTCGTTCGCACGACGGCCGATCCCGCAGTGTTGACTGAGGCGATCCGGCGGGAGACCAAAGCGCTCATTCCCAACCTGCCGCCGCCGACGATTCGCACCATGGATGACCGCCTCTCGGAAACCATCGCCCAGCCGCGCCTGCAGACGGCGCTTCTCAGTCTCTTTGCGGTTTTGGCGCTGCTGCTTGCCGTCATTGGCTTGTACGGCGTGATGGCCTATTCGGTCGTCCAACGCACCCGGGAATTCGGCATCCGCATGGCGCTGGGAGCGCAGAAAACTCATGTGCTTTCGCTCGTGATCAAGCAAGGCATGCGAATGGTGCTCGCCGGAATGGGGATTGGAATCGCAGCGGCGCTGGCTGGCACGCAGGTGATTCAAAGCCTGCTTTACGGGGTGGATCCCACCGATCCGATTACGTTTATCGCCATATCGCTCTTGCTGCTCTTCAGCGCGTTTTGTGCCTGCTGGGTGTCAGCCCGGCGGGCGACGAAATTGGAGCCTATGGCTGCATTGAGATACGAATGACGCGATGAACTTGCTCCACAACATCTGGTGCTGGCTTCGCTCCCTCGGACAACGACGCGCGGTGAAGCAGGAGATTGATGAGGAACTGCGCTTCCACCTCGATCAGCGCACGGCGGAGAACGTCGCGGCGGGCATGTCGCCGGATGACGCGGCACGCGAGGCGCGCAAACGATTTGGAAATCTGCAAAGCGTCCGCGAGGAATGCCGCGAGCGGCGCGGTGCGAGTTTTGGCGAGACGACGTTGCAGGACCTCCGCTTCGCCTTCCGCCAACTGCTGAAGAACCCCGGCTTCACCGCCGTGGCCGTGCTCACGCTCGCGCTGGGCATCGGGGCGAACGCGGTCGTTTTCAGTGTGGCGAGAACAGTGTTGTTCCGTCCGCTTGGATTCGAGGGCGAGGATCGGCTGATGTGGATTCAACTTGTGAACACACAGACGGGCGCGAGCGAGAACCAGCTTTCGTGGCAAGACCTCGATGACATCCGGGCGGCGACGCAGAGCTTTGAAGCGGTGGCAACCGACAACTCATCCGATGCGGATTGGGAGGATGGTGATCGGACCGAAAGAGTTCCGGCGGTGCGCGCGACGCCCCATTTGATCGATGCGTTGCGGCTGCGTCCCGCGTTGGGACGAATGCTTCAACTGTCCGATGCTGACGCCGACGCGGAGCCCGTGGCGCTCATCAGCCATGAGTTGTGGCAATCGCGTTTCGCCGGAAGTCCCGACGTGGTCGGTCAGTCTGTGCGCGTCGATAAAGAAGTTCGGACGATCGTCGGGGTGCTTCCGCCTGGCGTCAGGTTTCCCATCGTCCGCGCGCCGCAGTCAGGGAGCGGAAGCATCGTGAAGGCGGGCGTGAAACCGTTTTGGCTCCCGATGTCCAAGCCGCGTGGAGAGGACGGAACCTCTCGCAGTGCAAGAATGTTTCTCGGGATTGGCCGGCTCAAACCGGGTGTCTCCGAAGCAAGAGCGCGTGTGGAACTCGCCGCGCTGGGAAAACGGTTGGCCGGCGAGCACCCGGAGTCGAACCGAAATTGGAGCTTCACCGTCCTGAGCTTTCGCGACCAGGTTTTTGGCCGGACGCGGCAAGGCATACCATTGCTGGCGGCGGCGGTCGCGGCGGTGCTGCTTATTTGCTGCGTGAACCTCGCCAATCTGCTCCTTGCCCGCGGTGTAGTGCGCCAACGGGAACTCGCGGTGCGTCTGGCGCTCGGGGCCGGACGCGCGCGCCTCGTTCGCGCGTTGATGACGGAGAGCGTGCTTCTGGCGTTGCTTGGCGGTGGCGCGGGGGTCGCATTCGCCCAGGGCGCGCTGCAGATCATTCGCCACCTCGCCGCGACCACAGTGCCGTTCATTCGCGAAGCCACGCTGGATGGAACCGCGGTCGCATTCACAGTCGGCTTGTCACTGCTGACCGCACTTATCTTTGGATTGCTGCCGGCACTGCGGCAGTCCCGCGCGGAAGCAACCGATGTGTTGCGGACCGGAACACGCTCGACGGGCGGACCGCAAATCCGCGCGTGGCAACAGGGCTTGCTGGTCGGCCAAATCGCCGTCGCGCTGGTGTTGCTCGCCTCCGCCGGACTGCTGCTGGAAAGTTTCCGGCGTTTAATTGGCCAGGATCTCGGCTACCAACCGCGTTCGGTCATCACCATGGATCTCGGCCAGTCCGGGTTCGCCTCGAATGGTGATGTCTGCCGAATGTATCGGGCCTTGCGCGAACGATTGGCCGCGCTGCCGGGCGTCGAAGCGGTCGGCACGATTTCTTCCGTGCCTTTGATGGGCAAATGGACATTCAGCATCAAGGCCCACTCACCCGATGAGCCAAAACCCGAGGCGGAGCGTCCTGCGCTGGCCGCCGGCTTCATCGCCTTTGATTACTTCCAGGCGATGGACATTCCGCTTCTGGACGGACGCCATTTTCGCAACGACGAACTCAGGGACGACGGCTATGGATCGATCGTGATCCTCAATCAGAGTGCGGCCACTCTCCTGTTTCCAAACCGTTCGGCAGTTGGCCGGCGATTGAATATCGGTGCGAGCGCGCACCGTATCTATGAAGTGATCGGCGTGGTGAAGGACACGCGTGACGTGCGGCTCGAGGAGAAACCGCAGCCGCGCCTCTACTGGCACTATGCGTTTGGCGGCGCGCAGGTGGTGGTGCGTGGGAAGGCGCCGGCCAGCATGTTGACACCGATGCTGCGTGATGCCGTGCAGCAGACGGATGCAAGGGTTCGCATCGACGGCGTGCGCTCGATGACGGAGATCGTTGCCTCGACCGTGGCTGAGCGGCGCTTCCTGATGATCATGGTTGCCGCCTACGCCGCGATCGCTCTGGCCATCGCCGCCATCGGCATCTTCGGAGTGGTGGCTTACCAGGTGGCGCAACGGACAAACGAATTTGGCGTCCGCCTGGCGCTCGGCGCGACTCCCGGCGGATTACTGCGTCTGGTGCTGTGGCAGGCCGGGCGAGTGGCCGTGATTGGTTTGCTCGCCGGACTCGCCATTTCGTTTGCGACGAATCGGTTGCTCGAGAGCCAGATCTTCGGCCTTACTCCCCATGATCCGTTCCTGTTGGCCAGCGTAACCGTGTTGCTGTTGGCAGTGGCGCTGCTCGCCAGTCTTCTTCCCGCACGTCGCGCCGCTCGAACCAACCCGATGGAGGCTTTGCGTCATGAATGACCTCAAATTCGCCTTCCGCCAATTGCTGAAGAACCCCGGCTTCACCGCCGTGGCCGTGCTCACGCTGGCGCTCGGCCGATGCGCTGGCATCGCCGCGGAAGCAAACAAACGGCCGCAGCCGGTTATTTCCAATCAGCATCCTGTCGGCGCGAACGTTGAACGGTTGCTGCGCGAAAAGCTGCCGCCCTTGCTATCACAGCATCACGTTCCCGGGGCGGCTGTGGCGGTCATTCGTGATGGTGAGTTAGTGACCAGCATTGTGGTCGGTGAACGCGAAGTCGGCAAACCGGCGAACCAGAACACGCTGTTCAATGTGGCGTCATTGACCAAGCCGGTCTTTGCCCACGCCGTCCTTGCGCTGGTGGACAGAGGCCAGTTCACTCTCGATGAACCACTCTCTCGCTATTGGATTGATCCAGACATCAAAGGAGATGCGCGACACCAATCCTTGACCGCGCGGCTGGTGCTCACTCATCGAACCGGGTTTCCGAACTGGCGCAACAAGACGAATCTACAATTCAGATTCAATCCAGGAGAAGGCATCCGTTATTCCGGCGAAGGCTACGAGTATTTGCGCCGTGCCATCGAAGCGAAGCTGGCCCGGCCGATGGCCGAGATCGTTTCTAATGAAGTGTTCCGGCCGTTCGGCATGACCAATACGCATTTTGTTTGGGAGCCAAAGTTCGAAGAGACGTTTGCTCAAGAACACGACAAACAAGGCCGCCGCCTGACAGTGCGACGGCAATTCAAAGCATGTGCTGCTGATGACTTGCTCACGACGATCAACGACTATGGGAGGTTCGTCGCTGCGGTCAGTCGCGGCGCAAATCTTTCGCCATCGCTCTTCCGCGAAGTATCCTCATCTCAGATTCCCTCCAGCATCCTCGCCGCTGCGGAACGTCCGAGCGACTTTGGCCTGTGCTGGGAACTTCTCAGGACGGATCGCGCCACCGCGCTGGTGCACAGCGGAGGGGATCCGGGAGTCTGCGCGCTCGCGCTGATCGTGCCGGAATCCAAAATTGGCGTAGTCGCGGTGACCAACGGTGATGACGGATGGCCGGTCATCGAGGCGGTCGTTTCTCTGGTCCTACCGTTCGGCGACGAATATCTCGCCGCAGCGCGGGCGAAACGCGAGAGAAAAGTGAATCACGTGGAGCCACCGACTCGAGACGCGCCTGCAAAGTGAATTCAATGAGGAGCCTGCTTCCATGAACGACCTCAAATTCGCCAATCGCCAGTTGCTGAAGAACCCCGGCTTCACCGCCGTGGCCGTGCTCTGCTTTTGAATGCCTATGCAAGCCACCCTCCCATTGATCCAAATGGAGAACATCGAAAAGGTGTTTCTCACCGATGAAGTCGAGACGCACGCGCTGTCCGGCGTGAAACTGGAAATCCATCACGGCGATTACGTGTCCATCTCCGGGCCGTCGGGCTGCGGCAAGTCCACCTTGCTCTCGATCCTCGGGCTGCTCGATTCACCGACGAGCGGTTCTTACGAGCTCCGTGGTGAGCCGGTTGCGGACCTCGACTACGCGAAACGCGCCCGCGTGCGCAATCGCGAGATCGGGTTCATTTTCCAAAGCTTCAATCTCATCGGCGACCTGACGGTGTGGGAGAACGTCGAGTTGCCGTTGACCTACCGCGGGCTGACTGCCGCCGAGCGCCGCGAGCGTGTGGATGAAGCGCTGGCCAAAGTCGGCATGACTGCACGGGCCAGGCATTATCCGGCTCAACTCTCCGGCGGCCAGCAGCAGCGCGTGGCCGTGGCGCGCGCGCTCGGGGGGCGGCCGTCTATTCTCCTCGCGGACGAGCCGACGGGGAACCTCGACTCGAAAAACGGGGAGGCCGTGATGGCGCTCCTGCGCGAGTTGCACGCCGAAGGCGCGACGATTTGCCTGGTCACGCACGACGAGCGTTACGCGCACGACGCGCAGCGAACCATCCGCTTGTTCGACGGCAAGATTGTCGGTGAGGAAGTCGCCGCCACGCGTTGATTCGTGGAGTCCTGTTATGGATGTGCCCATCTCACCCGGAGTTCGCCGCCGCCGCAGAACGCGCCGCTGGCTGCTTGGCGGCGGAGTAGTCGCGGGGCTGGCCCTCGCCACACTTGGCCTCTCGCGCCTCCAGCCCGCCCTGCCTCGCGTCGAGAAAGCGTCGCTCTACCTCGGCACCGTGCAACGCGGCGAGATGGTCCGCCAGGTGCGCGGCAATGGCACGCTCGTGCCGGAGCAGATCCAGTTCGTCCAGGCCGAGTCGGATGGCCGCGTGGAGCGCATCTTCGTTCAACCCGGCGCGGCGGTCACGGCGGACACGGTGCTGATGGAACTGAGCAATCCGGAGTTGTTGCAGGGCACCTTCGACGCTGAATGGCAGTTGAAGGCCGCCGAGGCCCATCTCACCCAAGTGCGCGCGCAATTGGAGAATGAGCGCCTGGCGCTGCAGTCCGCGCTCGCCGCGTTGAAGGCCGACGCCACGCAGGCCGATCTGGACGCCCGCGTGAACGAAGAACTGGTCAAGGAGAAAATGGTTTCCAGCCTCGAGACACAACGTTCGCGCGCCAAAGCCGACGCGCTGCGCGAGCGCTGTGGGATCGAACAGCAGAGGCTCAAGACCAGCGGGGAATCCAGCGAGGCGCAGTTGGCCGTGCAGCAGGCCGAGGTGGAGCGGGCGCGGGCCTTGCTCGCGCGCAAGCGCCAGCAAGTCGCCGCCCTGCGGGTGCAAGCGGGCGTGGCCGGCGTGCTCCAGCAAATCGGCGACGCGGCGCCCCTGCAAGTCGGCCAGCGCGTGACGCCCAGTGCCACGCTCGCCAAGATTGTCGAGCCGACCCGTCTTAAGGCCGTGCTCAAAATCGCGGAGACGCAGGTGAAAGACGTGCAACTCGGACATAAGGCGGAGATTGACACGCGCAACGGGGTCGTGCCCGGCCACGTTGTCCGCATCGACCCGGCGGCCCAGAACGGCACGGTCACCGTGGATGTGACGTTGGCCGGAGTGCTGCCAAAAGGGGCGCGCCCGGATTTGAGCGTGGACGGCGTCATCGAACTGGAGCGGTTGGAGTCGGTGCTCTATGTCGGACGCCCGGTGCAGGGCCAAGCCGAGAGCACGGTGAGCTTGTTCAAAGTGGCGGAGGGCGGCAAGGCGGCGCAACGCTTGATCGTCAGGCTGGGCCGCAGTTCAGTCAGTGTTATTGAAGTGGTGGAAGGCTTGCAGGTGGGGGACCAAGTCATCTTGTCCGACATGGCGGCGTGGGACGGACACGAGCGCATTCGCATCGAGTAGCGGCCGTCGCCAGACCACGGCCGTCTTGGACCGAGTCCCCCCTCACTTCACTTCCAAGAACCCGTAAGTGCGCGACCAGCCGGCGTCGAGCCGCTGCTGGCCGTTGGTGCCGCCGAAGAGTTGGTACTGAAAGCGCACGCTGTACTTGCCGGGGACCTTGGGCACGGTGACGTGGAACTGATGGAGCTTCTTCACGGTGTTGGTGGAGGCCCACTCCGCGGGCAGCGTCACCTCCGCTGTTTCCTGCGACGTGCCGCGGGCGAACGTCACGCCCAGCGTCGCGCGCGCCGGGGCACCCTGGAGCGGCGCGGGATTCCGCTTCATGGCCACGGCGAACTGCGCCGGCTGCCCTGGTTTGCCGGTGCGGGGGCTGCCCTCCGGCATACTGAGAATCACGCCGGGCTGCGCTTGGGAGACGAACATCACGTCACAACGGTTGGAGCCGAGCACCATGCTGAACGGGATGGCCCGCGGTCCCCACTCCGACTCGCAGGTGGCGAACTGACTGGCGCACCAAGCCGGGGGCTTGAAGAGGATCGCCGCTGCGCCGCTGTTGCCCACCAGATGCAAGCCTTCGTCCAGGCTCGTCGGGATCAGCACGCACTTGGCGGCGCTGCTGGGCTTGCTCAGTCCCCAACTCACCATCTTCTCGTGGGTGACCACGAGCGGCGTCGAGCCGAGCTTGCGCCCCTCGGCGTACACATCCGCGCCCGGCACGGGAGAATGGATGACGAAAAGTGCGTCGCGGGCCAGCAGTGGCGGCGCGAGTTGCCAGCCCAGGTAACCAAGCCCCGCGACGGTGGCCGCGACAAACAGCGTGCGGGCGAAGCGCAACACTTGGAAATGCCAGAGCTGGTCCGGGACTTTCGGGTGCCATCGCCGCGCGAGGATCCACTGGGCCAGGGCGAAAAGAACGATCGCTGCGAAGTTCACGCCCGCACCCCGGGCTTGGATGACTTGGTCGCCCGAGACGATCCAGTTCAAGTTCTGCGAGGCCATCCACGGCCCGGCCTGTTTGGTGATCGGGCCGCTGGGATCGAGGGTCAGGACCACCACTTGGACCAGCAGCCAGACGCGCAACAACCCTTTCCACCACGGGTCGCCGACGAGCAGCATCAGGCCAGCCGTGATGCCCCACACCGCCAGCAACGGCCGCGTGAAGTTGCCCCAGCCGGGCGGATAAAGCTGGATCGAGGTCAGCGTGAGCACGCCGCAGGTGATGGCATAAAGGCCGAGCAGATACCCCGGCCAGCGCGCTGTGGTCTGGGGAGCAGACCCAGTTTCTTGCAAGTCCATGCCCGGTCGTATAGCACGGGGTTAGGGCGTGTGGCGATGGATTTTTTTGCGTGCCGCACCCCTGCTTGACGCCCCCTCCCCCCTTCGTTAGGTTGCGCCCGCCGCTTCACACGGCACTGAACTATGCAAACGAACAACTTCCTGGTTCCGATGGTCGTCGAGCAGACGGGGCGCGGCGAACGTGGGTACGACATTTACTCACGACTGCTCGTGGACCGCATCGTCTTCCTGGGCACACCCATCGATGACATGGTGTCCAATCTGATCATCGCGCAGTTGCTCTTTCTGCAGATGAACGATCCCAAGAAGGACATCCACCTCTACCTCAATTCCCCCGGCGGCAGTGTTACTTCCGGCCTGGCCATCTACGATACGCTGCAGTTCGTGACCTGCGACGTGAACACCTACTGCATCGGCCAGGCCGCCAGCATGGGAGCGGTCCTGCTCTGCGCCGGCACGAAAGGCAAACGCTACGCCCTCCCCAATGCCCGCATCATGATCCACCAACCCTGGGGCGGCGTGCAGGGCCAGGCCACCGACATCAGCATCCAGGCCAAGGAAATCCTCCGCCTCAAAGACCGCCTCAACGAAATTCTGGCCCGGCACTGCGGCAAGACCGTCGATGACATCGCCAAAGACACCGACCGCGACCGTTTCATGTCGGCCGACGAAGCGAAGGACTACGGCCTCGTGGACCAGGTCGTGCAATCCCGCAAAGACATCCCCGGGCTGAATGAAGCGCCCAAGCCGGCCCTCGTCTGAGCCGCCGATCTGCAATCCGCAATCCGCAATTCCCCCATGGCCCGCCCCACCCACCTCACGATGTGCAGCTTCTGCGGCAAATCGCACGCGGAAGTGAAGAAGCTCATCCAGGGGCCGGGCGTTTACATCTGCGACAGTTGCGTGATTCTCTGCAAGAGCGTCCTCGACAAGGAATTTGCCACCGAGGCGCGCTCCCGGCCCGAACCGCTCATGCGCGTGCCCAAGCCGGCGGAGATCAAGCGGTTCCTCGACCAGCATTGCATCGGGCAGGAACACGCCAAGAAGACCCTGAGCGTGGCCGTCCACAACCACTACAAGCGCATCCAGCAAGAGCCCCCGCCCGCCGCCAATGAAGACTGGCGCGAGGCCGAGGGCGACGAGGTTGAAATCGAGAAGAGCAACATCCTCCTCATCGGCAACACGGGCTGCGGCAAGACTCTGCTCGCGCGCACCCTGGCCAAAGTGCTCGACGTGCCCTTCGCCATCGCGGATGCCACCACGCTCACCGAGGCCGGTTACGTGGGCGAGGACGTGGAGAACATCATTCTCCGGCTCTTGCAGAACGCCGATTACGACGTGAAGCGCACCCAGCGCGGCATTGTCTATATCGACGAGATCGACAAGATCGCCCGCAAGACCGAGAACGTCTCCATCACCCGCGACGTGTCCGGCGAAGGCGTGCAACAGGCGCTCTTGAAAATCCTCGAAGGCACCATCTGCAACGTCCCGCCCCAGGGTGGCCGCAAGCATCCGCAGCAGGAATACATTCGCGTCAACACCAACGGCATCCTCTTCCTCTGCGGCGGGGCCTTCATCGGACTGGAGAAACTCATCCAGCGCCGCCTGGGCCACCGCGTCATGGGCTTCGCCGCCGCCGAACGCGGCCGCAAAGTCGCCGACATTGACCGCGACGAAATCCTCCACCTCGTCGAACCGGAAGACCTGATCGCCTACGGGTTTATTCCTGAATTCGTGGGCCGGCTGCCGATGGTGACGGTGCTGGACCCGTTGACGGCGGACCAGCTTGTCCAAGTCCTGACCGAGCCGCGCAACGCCCTGACCAAGCAGTACGCCAAACTCATGGGCATGGAAGGCGTCGAGTTGGACTTCACCCCCGACGCGCTGCGGGAACTCGCCTCCCAGGCCATGAAGAAGGGCACCGGCGCGCGCGCCCTCCGCAGTCTGCTGGAGCGGCTGATGCTGGACGTGATGTTCGACGTGCCCAGCAGCGCGGACATCGCGGCCATCACCATCACGCGCGCCGTCGTCCAAGGCGAGAGCCACCCGCTCATCCGCCGCAAGAGCGACCAAGCCGCGGCATAGCGCGGATTGCTCACCGATGAGGGTCGGAGAAGTGGTGAAACACTCCCTCGCCCCATCGCCGTTGAATCAAGGCCAGCGGCACAGCCAAGCCGACAGGTTCCTGCTCTTAATCTTGCTCGTAATCTTCATCTCCCCAGCACTTCAGCGAGTAAGAGTAAGATGATGATTACGATGAAGAGCCTACCGCCGTTGCTGAGTGGCAGGGGCACGATTGGCCCGCCGGGAAAACTCCCCCTCGGAAAAACGAAGCAGCGCCGTGAGTCCGCTCACGGCGCTGTGAGTGCCACCCCCTGAGTGCTGACATCCAGGTCCGCTCAGCGTGCCGTCTTCCCGGAGACGATGGGGCTGGGCGCCGATTCGCCGGCGCTGTTGAAGGCCGTCACCTGATAGAAGTAGGTGGTGTTGGCGGTCAGGCCGGAGTTCGGGAAGCTGCCGGTGTTCGCCCCGGCGGTGCCCACCAATTGCCACGGCCCGGTGGCCACGGTGCTCCGGTAGATGTTGAAGCCGCGCTCGTTGCTCGAGGCGTCAACCCAGTTCACCGTGAGACTGGTTTGGAGCCGCCCGGAGAGCCGCGTGTCGGTGGGGGCCGTGGGGACCGTTTCCGTGGTCGCGCTGCCGATGGTGGCGGCGATCCAGGCGGAAGCCCCGGCCACGTTGAAGGCGCGCACCCGGTAGGAGTAGCTGACCCCGACGGCAACCGAAGCGTCGGTGTAGGCGGTCACGTTCGGGCCGACGGTTGCCAAGGTTCCAAAGGCCCCGGTGCCGGCCGCGCGCTGGAGTTCAAAGCCGCTTTCGTCAGTGGAGTTGTCGGCCCACTTCAGCGTGATGGCGGAGGGCGAACTGCCGAAGGCGGACGGCGCCGTCGGCACGGCCGGGGTCGCCACCGTGGCGCTGGCCCAGGCGGAATTGCCGGCGGTCCCCGTGGCGCACACCCGATACGAGTAGGTCGTGCCGGCGACCACGGTGGCGTCCCTCTGGCTGGTCACGTTCGCGCCCAGCGCGGCCACCAGCGTGTAAGCGCCGGGGACACCGCCCGCCACGGTCGCGCGTTCGAGCCGGAAGCCCGTTTCACTGACACCATTGTCCTGCCAGGTCAGGTTGAGAGCGAGCGGCGGTCCGCTCACGGCGGCGGCCAGCAGCGCGGGGGCCGTCGGGACGCCATTGTTCACCTGCAGGACCAGCGGGCGCATCATGTCGTTTTCTTCGTGGCCGAGCAGGTGGCAGTGCCAGACGTACTCCCAGCCGTAGTCCGTGAGCGGATTCACGACCGGGTCCACCGGCATGGTCACGTCCCGCGGGCGGACGCTGTTCGGCACGGAGAACGGCAAGGCGGGCTTGGCCGCCCGGACGGCGACGACGAGACTCTCGAAGGGGTTCACGCGAATGCTTTCCTTCCAACCCAGCTCGTTGGCGTCGGGTGGGGTGATCACGCCGGCGGCGTCCACGCGGTTGATGACTTGCACGTTGAGCAAGTGCCAGTGAATGACGTGGGTGTCCACGCCGCGATGGACCAAAGCCCATACTTCGGTCGCGCCCTCGGGCAGGGTTTCCGTGATCGGCTTGTCGAAGGTGAGGCCAAAGGTGGCGTGGCCCTGGTTGTTCATGGTGACGGTCGTGTCGCCGAGGACGGCGCTCATGCGGCCCAGGTTGTCGAAGCCCTCCGTGACGGTCTTCACTTTGATGGGAATGCCATTGAGGTACTGCTGTCCGGCAATGGCGCTGATCAGGGCGTTGTCCGCCACCACGCCGGCCGGCACGATCAGGGCCGGTTGGGAGCTGGCGAAAGCCGCCGCCAGAGCGGTGTTCAGCGCGGCGGTGTTCAACGCGGCTGCCGGCGTGCCTTCCACCTGGAATTGCATCAAGGTCCGGGTGTTGGGGCCGTAGCCCGCCAGGGTGGACGGGGCGCCGCCAAACGCGGTGAGGTCCGGATTGCCGGTGTAGTAATCGTAGCGCAAGTCTTCCAGCGGCAGCGGCGCCGGCGCGTCGTTGTAGAGGATCAGCTTGGAACCGGGCGGCACCGCGGAGAAGTCCACGACGATGTCCGCGCGCTCGGCCGGTCCGAGCAAGAGGGTGTAGCGATTGACGTTGCCGAGAGTGGCGCTGCGGGTGTCCGTGTCGTAGCCGATCGGCTGGGGCGGGTTGTTCAGGACCGCCGGCACCGGCAGCAGGCCGCCTTCGTTGCCGATCTGGTAAAAGGCCGGGCCAGGGCGCGTCATGTCCGGTTCGCCGGACGTGCGATGGAGACCGTCGGGGTCAGCGGCGTTGCCCTGGGCATAGTACAACTGCAGGTTGAGCATGCGGTCGTTGCAGGCATTGAGGACGCGAAACCGGTAGGCCTTCGGCTGCACCTTGAGGTAAGGATAGGCGGTGCCATTGACCACGGGCGTGTCCATGAAGGCCTCCGGCACGTGGGAGATGGCCGGCAGCGGGCCGTTGGTGTTGACCGGCGGCCAAACCAGCGCGCCGTAATCCCATCGCCCGACGGGATTGATGCCGTCCACCGCTTTCGGATCCTGGTTCGGCTGATAAACGTGCGGGAACCAGAGATTGCCCAGTCCGCCCCATTGGGCCGTGTTCCACAGCGGATCGGTCGCCGCCAGTTGCGCGGGGCCAGGCACGAAGGTCTTGTCCTGGATGATCAGAGGAATCTGGTCCGCCGGGACGACGCCAGCATTGACCAGCCCTTGCTCAGCCGGGTCGGTCAAGAGGTAGCCAGCAGCCTCGCCGGCATAGACATTCAGGCGGGTGAGGCCGTAGGCATGGTCGTGATAGAACATGAGCCGGCTGCTCTGCTGGTTGGGCCAGTAGAACGTCATCGAGCCGCTGCCCTGGACGGGCATGTCCGGCACGTCCACCACGCTCACCCCCTTGGGATAGGAGGTCACTTCGCCCGCAGGGGTGATCCACTGGTGCGGCGTGCCGTCACTGATCCACGGACCAAAGATGCCGTGGAGGTGAAGGGTGGCGCGGTTTTGGGTGTAGTTCTCCCCCATGACGGGACCGGCGCCGGCCCCCATGACCGTGGTGTCCACCGGCAGGAAGAGGTTGCCGGCGGGGCCCGTGGCCAGTTGGTTGACGAACTTGACCCGCACCGGCCGGTCCCGCTTGGCGACGATCAGCGGCCCGAGGTATTGGGACGATTTGTCCGGCCCGTTGATCTGGTAATAGCCTCGGAGCTTGGTGCCCGTGACGGGCAGATCGGAGTGCATGCGCGCCGCGTAGTCCCGCAACCCGATCTCGTAGTAGTCCGAGCCGGGGAAGCTGTTGGTGTCGGGCGTGGCGACCGGGATGTACTGGCCCAGGTTGTTCGTGTTCGCCGCGCCCAAGCCCGGCAGGGAATCGACAAATTTCCGGAGCGGCGGGCTGTTGGCGTAGTTGGGCTTGGTGTAGTCGGGCACTTGGGCCCAACCCTGTTCAACCGCGCAGGACAGGACGGCGGCGGCCAGGCTGGCCGCGATGAAGGAGGTTCGTGCTTTCATGGTGTAGGTCTTTCTTTGGCTGGCGATGGTTTCAGTCGAAGACTGACTGACTGCAGGCCCGTCCGCGGGTTCGGTGCCGGGGAACGGTCGGAAAGCTCCCGGAACGGCCGGGAGCGAAAACGCGAGGCCCGCGATCCTGGACCGGTTCTCAGCCGATCCGTTTTGGCGCTGGGTCTCGGGACTCCGTAGGGGGAGCGGTTCGACGCTTTCGGGTTCAAGCCAGGTCCGCGTCACCGATCCCGTGCAGCGATCTTCCCAGTCCGGGCCGTGAGCCAGCCGGCGCGTCATCAGGCGCGCGGCGGCTGCGCTCACGTATCCGGACCGGGGGAACCGGGTTTCTCGGTGGCGGGCATCTGCATGGCAGCCAATCTGCATGGGAACCTGTTACTTCGAGCGCCGGGTGGTCGCTATTGGACCTTGGGCCAACATGGGCCACGGCCACGGTCGTTGACTTGCCTCCGGGTTTTCCGTAGAAAGCCACGACTTTATGTATCTGGTGACCGGCGGCCTGGGCTTTATTGGCAACGAACTGGTGCGACAACTTCAGCGTCAGGGCGAGAGCGTGGTTGTGCTCGACAACCGCCGTCGCATGGCGCCGGACATCGGTGACTTGGCCGGCGTGCGAGTGGTGGACATCGATCTGACCCAGACGGCGGACGTGTTCGCCGCGGTGGCTTCTCTGAAACCCAAGGTTGTCATTCATCTCGCCGCCATCCATTTCATTCCGGAGTGCAACGGCCAGCCGGAGCTGACGCTGCGCGTGAACGTGGAGGCGACGCTGGGTCTGATGCGCGCGTGTGTCGAGGCGCGCGTCGAGCATTTCCTGCTCGCGTCCAGCGGCGCGATCTACGGGGACTCGCCCGAGCCCTTGTCGGAGGACAGCCCGGTGGCGCCGGTGGATATTTACGGCTGGAGCAAACTGCACGCGGAGAACCTGGCCCGCTGGCAGGCGGAGCAATACGGACTGCGCGTCACCGCCTGCCGGTTGTTCAACAACTACGGCCCGCGCGAAACCAACGCCCATATCATCCCGGAGATCCTTCAACAGTTGAAGCTGGGTGACGTGTTGCACCTGGGCAACGTCAAGCCGCAGCGCGACTACATTCACACGGCGGACACGGCCAAGGCGCTGCGGTTGCTGGCCCAGGCGCCGCCGGACAAGTTCCAGGTGTTCAATATCGCCAGCGGACATCACGCGTCGGTGGAGGAACTCGTCGCGCTGATGGCGGAGTTGCTCGGCCGGCCCCTGCGCATCGAGACGGATCGGTCGCGCTTTCGCAAGGCCGACAAACTCGTGCAAGTGGCGGCCATCGAGCGGCTGGCGGCGCGCCTGAATTGGAAGCCCGAGATCGGGCTGCGCGACGGGCTGGGCCAGTTGCTCCGCTACGAGAAACTGTTGGCGTGAGAGAGGCCGCACGTTGAAGAAGCTCCTCGCCTATCTGTCGAACTGGATTCGGATGCCGGTCCGCGTCCGCGACATGGAAACGCGGCTGGAGCGGCTGACGTTTGACGTGGGCTGCGTGCAGGCGCGGCTGGCGGCGGCCGGACAGAAGGACGGGGGCTTTCCGGGCGCGGCGGAGTTTCAGGTTTTTTCCCAGGCTGGCGACGACGGCATCCTTCAACACATGGTTCATCATGTCCCGATTGCGGAGAAGTTTTTCGTCGAGTTCGGCATCCAAAACTACCGCGAGTCGAACACCCGCTTTCTGCTGCTCAAGGACAACTGGCGCGGCTTGGTCATGGACGGCAGCGCGAAGGACATCGCGCGCGTGAAGCAGGATCCCCTCTACCTCCGGCACGACCTGGCTGCGGCGTGCGAATTCATCACCGCCGCGAACATCAACGCCCTCTTGCAGCGCCACGTGCCGGGCCGTCAGATTGGCCTGCTCAGCATCGACATCGACGGCAATGACTACTGGATTTGGAAGGCCATCGACAGCGTGGAGCCGGCCATCGTGGTGACGGAATACAACCACCGCTTCGGCCCAGAGCGCGCGGTCACGATTCCCTACCGCCCGGATTTCGTGCGCCCGGAGCGGCATGCGACGCGGATTTGCTACGGCGCTTCACTCAAGGCGCTCTGGCTGCTGGCGCAGCAAAAGGGTTACGACCTCGTGGCCTGCAACCGTTATGGGAACAATGCCTTTTGGGTGAAGACGGACCTGCGGCCCGCGGCCATCGCCGCATTGCGTCCGGAACAGGCGTTCGTGGCCGGCCAATTCCGCGAAGCCTGGGACGAGTCCGGCGAGCCGCTCCGCCCGGAACAAGAGCAGGCGCTGCTGCGCGGCCTGGAATTGGTCGAGGTGGACGGGCGATGAAGATCGGCCTCCTCAACATGGGCGGCGCCGCTTGGACCGGCGGCGTGACCTACCTGAAGAACCTCAGCTTCGCGATCAAGAACGCCGGCCCGCCCGACGTGAAGCTGGCGCTCGTGACCAGCGCCAGCGAGGACCAGCAGCACCTCGATTATCTCCAGTCCAGCTTCGACGACATCGTGCGTTTTGAGGAGTTCGGGACCAAGAAGTTCACCCCCGCTTTTTTCGTCCGGCTGGCGGCGTACTTGGCCTGCGGGCACGACCTGATGAATGCCCGACGGATGAGCCGCGCCTGCCAAGCAGCAGGGATTGCGGTGATGTTCGGCAACGGGTTGTCCAAGCGGCTGGCCATTCCCGCGGTGGGCTGGTTTCCCGACTTCCAGCACGTCGATCTCGCCTCCCTGTATTCCCGGCAGGAACGCGTGGCGCGCGACCAGTTGGTCTGGCGCATGGCGCGCAACTGCACCCTCGTGGTCTTCAGCAGCCATCACGCGAAACGCATCTTCGAGCGCCTCCAACCGCGGCACGCCGCCAAGGCCCGCGTCATGCACTTCGTCGCGCACCTGCCCCACGATCTGGTGTCGCGCGACCCGGATTACGTGGTGGAGAAGTTCAAGCTCGGGCGGAAGTTCTTCTACATGCCGAACCAGTTTTGGCGGCACAAGAACCACCTCAACGTCTTCAAGGCGGTCCACCTCCTGCGCCAGCAAGGCGTGACCGTGGACCTGGCCTGCTCCGGCAACATGTATGAAAACCGCGACCCGCAGCACAAGGACATGCTCACGGGCTACCTCAAAGAGAACGGCCTGACCGAGCGGGTCCGGCTGCTGGGCTTCGTCGATTTCGCGGACGTGTACGGCCTGATGCGCAAGTCCTGCTGCGTGATCAACCCGTCGCACTACGAAGGCTGGAGCACGACGGTGGAAGAAGCCAAGACGCTGGGCAAGCCGCTGCTGCTTTCGGACATCGAAGTGCATCGCGAGCAAGACCCGGCGGAGGCGGCCTTCTTCGATCCGCACCAGCCGGAGTCCATCGCGGTGGCCATGAAGGCGGCGTGGGAGAAATATCCCGAAGGCCCGCATCTGCGATTTGAGGAAACCGCGCGGCAAGTCTATCAGCAGCGCCTCGCCACGTTCGCCCGCGAGTTCCTCGACATCTGTGAGGAAGCCCTGCGGCGAGGGTGACGCGGAAATAAACTGCAACCGCGGAGCGGCCTGCGGCGTCTTGCAGCCATGAACGACAACATGTCCATGCCGTCCGTCACAGCAGAGGCCGAGCCTCCGGTGATCCCGCCGCCTGCCCCTCCCTCCATGCCCACGCGTCGCCGGCACTGGTGGGTCTATGCGCTTTGCGGGGCCGGCGCGCTGGTGTTCGCGGGCTTGCTGGTCGTGGTCGCGCTCGTCGGCTACTGGAAGTCGCTGGTGAGGAATTACACTTCGCCGTCCGCCCAGACGATGCCCGTGGTGTTGGCGTCGCCCACCGGCTTGGAGGAATTGGTCCGCAGTTGGACGGAGTTCCGCCTGGGCGTGGAGGACGGCACCGCCACCCAGCCGTTCCAACTGACCGCCGACGACCTGAACCAACTCATCGCGATGAACCCCAAGCTGAAGGCCCACGCGCGCCTCACGATCACCAACGGCCAGGTGTTCGGCCAGTTCACCCTCCCGCTCGACCAAGTGAAGCAGCGCGAACTCAAGGGCCGATACTTGAACGGCTTGGCGCGGCTGGGGCTGCAATTCCAGGACGGCTGGTTGACCGTGAACGTCGTCGAACTGAAGGCCAACGGGAAGCCCGTCCCCAAATGGATTCTCAGGAAGCTGGGCCGGGAGAACCTGGCCAAAGACCTCGACAAGAGCCAGGAGACGGTCGGCTTCCTCCAGAAGCTTGACCGCATTGACGTCGAGGGCGATCGGATCCTGCTCAAACCGCTGGCGAAGAACTGACGGCCTCCACCGCGGGAGGTCGTGCCGCCGCAAACCTCCCACAAGAAAGAGGATCGTCCGCCCGGTCGCGCTCAGGATCGATGCAACGACCCCTGGTCCGTAGCCGCCGACGTGAGGAGGCTCTGTCATTGATTGCGGATTGCGGATTTGAAGAATGGAGCCTGCCAAGGAACGGTGACGGCAGACGTGCGAAACCAGAAAGAGAAAGCGAATGCGAGAGCGACGGAAGTTCACACTTTTAAAAGTGTGAACTTTCATTTTCGATACCGAACCGGCCAAGTTCCTTGGCCCGATGCAGTACTATCGGTTGCTCCGACTCTCCTCACATCGGCGGCTACGCCTTCTTGAAGCGGTCCCGGACGCGCTCGTCCGGCCCCGGATTTTTCAGTAGGCAATCCCTTGCCCTTTGCTAGTGTGCGGTCATGCGAACGGCGATCTACCCGGGCAGTTTTGACCCGGTCACCAACGGCCATCTGGACATCGTCCAGCGGGCGGCCAAGCTTTTTGACCGGGTGATCGTAGCCGTGGCCCACAATGAGAACAAAAAGCCGCTCTTCACCCCTGCCGAGCGCCATGAGCTTGTCCGCCAGTGCGTCCGCCACCTTCCCAACGTCTCGACCGATTGCTTCAACGACCTGCTGGTGGACTACGTCGAGCGCAAGGGGGGCGACGCCATCATCCGCGGGCTGCGGGCGGTGTCGGACTTTGAGTTCGAGTTCCAGCTTGCCTTGATGAACCGCAAGTTGAACGACCGGCTGGAAACCATTTTCATGATGCCCAAGGACACCTACACGTTCCTCAGCTCGAGCATCGTCAAGGAGATCGCCCGCCTGGGCGGCAACGTGGACTGTTTCGTGCCGGAGCCGGTCCAGCAGGCGTTGGCGCGCAAGATTTCAACCCCAGCGCTGTGAGGTGAGCCATGCGTGTCCTGACCGTCAATCTCCGTCATCTGGCGACCCAAAGCCTCCGTCTGGAGGGCGAGCTCCGCCCGGCCGAACTGGAACTGGAGGGGCTTGACCCGCTGGTGCGCGTGTCCGGCGTGGTGAGCTTCGATCTCGAAGTGCAAAAGATGGACGACGGCCTGCTGATCACCGGCCGGGTCGCCACGTGGCTGGAGTGCGACTGCGTGCGGTGTCTGAAAACCTTCGCCGTGCCGGTGGACCTGGACAATTATGCCGTGCAGTTGCCGCTGGAAGGAGAGGATGCCGTGCTCCGGGACGGGGACTTCGTGGACTTGACGCCCTATTTGCGCGAAGATATTGTCCTCGCGTTTCCGCAACATCCGTTGTGCGGACCCGGATGCGCCGGCCTGGATCAGAAGCCGTCCCCGGGTGGTCAAGCCCAGCCCGGCCAAGAGTCCCAGACGACTTCCTCCGTGTGGGCCGTGTTGAATGATCTGAAACTTTGAGACGATTTTATGGGTGTACCAAAAAGAAAACCGTCGCGCAGCCGTCAACGAATGCGGCGCGCTTACAACAGCGTGCTGAAGCTGCCTCAACTCACCACCTGCCCGCAATGCGGCGAGCCGTACATGCCGCACCGCGTGTGCCCGGCGTGCGGCTTCTACAAGGGCCGCCAGGTCCTCACCGTCACCGCGCAGGGTTAATGGTTCAAGCAGCGCCGGCTCGTCCTTCGTCCGGCGCTCTTTCCATTTATGCGAATCGTAGTCGATGTCATGGGCGGCGACCACGGGAGTGGGGTTGTCGTCGATGGCGTCAAGGCGGCGCTCCAAGCGCCGGGCAACGAACGCATCCGGCAGGTCTTCCTTGTCGGTAACGAAGCCGAGATCAGGCCCGCCCTCGCGGGAAGGCCTGATCCGCGCTTGGAGGTGGTCCATGCCTCCGAAGTGCTGGCGATGGAGGAGAAGCCGGTCGTCGGCCTGCGCAAAAAGAAGGACTGCTCGATCGCCCGCGCGGTCGAGTTGGTGAAGGACGGCAAGGCCGACGCCGTGATCTCCCCCGGCAACACCGGCGGGGTGGTCGCGGCGGCGACGCTCAAGTTGCGCCCGCTGCCCGGCGTGGACCGTCCGGGCATCGTCGCCGTCATGCCAGCCCCGGACAACGATTTCGTCCTCCTGGACGCCGGGGCCAACATCGACTGCCGCCCGCGCCACTTGCTCCATTACGCGATCATGGGATCGCTCTACTCGCAGCACATCCTCGGCTACAAGAATCCGCGGGTGGGCCTCCTCAGCGTTGGCACGGAGGACGTGAAGGGCAACGAACTGACCCTCGAGGCCTTCAAGCTCTGCAAGCAGATCGACGGCATCAATTTCATCGGGAACGTCGAGGGCCACGACTTGTTCTCCAACCGCGTCGATGTCGTCGTCTGCGACGGCTTTGTCGGCAACATCGTGCTCAAGACGTGCGAAAGCCTGGCCCACGGGTTCTTTGACTGGCTCAAACGCGAGTTGAAGAAAGCCCCACACCGGGCCATCGGCGCGTTTCTCGCCCAGGCGGCCTTCCGCACCATCAAGCGCCGCGTCGATCCCGACAACATCGGCGGCGCCCCACTGCTGGGCTTGAACGGCAGCGTCATGATCGCCCACGGCTCGGCCAGCGCGAAAGCGATCACGAACGCCTTGCGGGTCACGACCGAAACCCTTAGCCACCGCCTGGCCGATCACATTCAGCAGGAAATTGCCAAGGCCAACCAGAAGTTGGACAAGGCCAACCCCACCCCGCCAGAACCTGCGCCCGCTTCAGCCGAGCCAGAGCTGGCTTCCACATGAAAACGGCAAAGTTCAAAAACCCCCGCGCTTCCCACGGATTCCAGGGCCGTACTTGTTCCATCGCCGCCGTCGGCTCTTGCGTCCCGGAGCGCCGTCTCACGAACGCAGATTTGGAGAAGTCGGTGGACACGTCTGACGAGTGGATTGTCACCCGCACCGGCATCCGCGAGCGCCGCATTGCCGGCCCGCAGGAATACACTTCCGACCTCGCCGCCAAGGCCGCCGCCACCGCCCTGCAGCGGGCCGGCGTCACGGCGGACCAGATCGACCTGATCATTGTGGCCACAATCACGCCGGACATGGGCTTTCCGGCCACGGCCTGCTTGGTGCAGCAGAAGATCGGGGCCAAGCGCGCGGCCGCCTTTGACCTGGAAGCGGCCTGCTCCGGTTTCATCTACGCGCTGGAGGTCGGCCAGCAGTTCATCATGTCCTGCACCTACAACACGGTGCTCGTCATCGGCGCGGAGAAGCTTTCTTCCATTGTCAACTGGCAGGACCGCAACACCTGCGTCCTCTTCGGCGACGGCGCGGGTGCAGCCGTTCTGCAACACCGCCCCAGCGCCCACGGCCTGCTCACCGTCTGCATGGGCGCCGACGGCGGCAAGGCTTCGCTCATTTCCATGCCCGGCGGCGGCAGCCTCCATCCGGCCTCGATGCAGACCGTGGTGTCCGGCATGCACTTCCTGCGCATGGAAGGCAAAGAGGTTTTCAAGAGCGCCGTCACCGCCATGTGTACCGCGGCGGAGGAGGCCCTGCGCCGGTGCGAGATCGATGTCTCCCAGATCAAGTGCATCATCCCGCACCAGGCCAACCGGCGCATCATTGACGCCGTGGCGGACCGGTTGGGCGCCAAGCCGGAACAGGTCTTTCTGAATCTGGAAAAGTACGGCAACACCTCGGCCGCGTCCGTGGCCATCGCCCTGGACGAGGCCGTGCAACTGGGCCGCATCCAGCGAGGCGATCTGGTGCTGTTGATGGCCTTCGGCGCCGGCCTGACCTGGGGGGCGGCGGTGATCGAGTGGTGATCTCGCGCGACCAGGCGATCACCGAAGGCACGCGGACCACTTCGTCCGCCCCAGCGGGCCAATGGCGCTGGCCCTCTCTGGAATTCCGGAGCCAATTTCAAAGCGGTCGCAGTCAACGCCAGGCTGCATCAAGCTTCCGCCCGGCGCACCGGGTAGCGCAGGTTTTCAACCTGCCGTATCGCCGACTTGCAGTCGGCCAGGCCGTGAAACGTCCCGCCGGCTGGCCTCTTCCAACGCTCGCCGGTTGGAAAACCGGCGAGACGGCAGACCAGAAAGTCTGCGCTACGAGTGCTCCCGAACCCAGCCGGATGCAGCCTTGCAGTCAACGTGAGGAGGCTCTGATTGCCTTGAAGTTTGAGCCTCGTTACCTCGGCTGCAACGGAGTTTTTGGGCGGTGGCTGAGTTGCGCTCTGCTCCTGACCCTGCTTCTCCTGGCACCTCGCCTGGGCTTTGCCGCCAGCGCCGAAGACCGCGCCTTCAACGACGCGGCCAAGTCCTTCCAAGACGGCGCCGCCGAGCGGGCGGAGCGGTTGTTTGCCGACTTCGTGCTGAAGTTTCCTGAGTCGCCGCGCGGGCCGGAGGCGATCCTGTTGCAGGCCCGGGCCGCCTTCGCGCGCGATCATTTGCCCGCGGCGCTCGCCTTGCTGTCCACCAACCTGGCCCGCGCCGGACAAGCCGCCGACCAATACCGTTTTTGGCTCGGCCGAATGCGGTTGGAAAGTGGCGACGCCAAAGGCGCGGCGGCAGAGTTCGCGCAGTTGCTCACCGACTACACCAACTCTCCGCGGCGGTTGGAGGCCAGCTTCGACGAAGCGCGCGCGCGGCTGCAACTGGCGGATTACCCCAGCGTGATCGAGCTGCTGCGGAAACCAGAGGGGGCGTTTCAGCGCGCGGCCAAAGCCGGTGGCGACGCGGAACTGATCGCGCGCGGCGAATTGCTGCTGGGCGAGGCGCTCTTCAAGCAGCGGGACTTCCGGGCCGCCGAGGCGGTGGCCCAGCGCGTCCCGGCCAAGCCCACCGAGATCGCGTGGGGACGCCAATTCCTGCTGTGCCGGTTGGAGTTGGCCACAGAGCGCGAGGAGTCCGCCTTGCGCGCCACCACCAACTTGCTGGCGCTGGCCGCCGCTTCGGGCAAGACCGAGTTGTCCGCGCACAGCCTCTTGCTGCAAGCCAGCATCCTGGAGGAGATGCAGGACTACGATGCCGCGTTGGCCGCCTACGACCGCCTCCAGTCTGGCGCCGCTCCCGAGGGTCTCCGGCGCGAGGCGTTTCTCAAGAGCGTCGAGCTGCTCCTCACGCTGGATAACCTCTCCCAAGCGACGGCGCGACTGGAACGATTCCTCGCGACCCATCCTGAAGACGCGGCCTCCGACGAAGTGCTGCTCACGCTCGGGGAATTGCGCCTGAAGGAACATTTTCTGCCCGGAGCGAGCCGTCCAGTC
Organism: Verrucomicrobiota bacterium; assembly: GCA_016219875.1. Lineage (GTDB taxonomy): Bacteria > Verrucomicrobiota > Verrucomicrobiia > Limisphaerales > JACRJZ01 > JACRJZ01. The sequence goes on from JACRJZ010000010.1 coordinate 64,179, forward strand.
ACCAATGGCCTGGCCGCGCCGCTGACCAACCGCCTTCAGCAAGCCATCGCTTGGTTCGAGCAACTGCCGCAGAAGCACCCCAACAGCCCGCACCTCGGGCGGGCTTATCTCAATCGCGGCTGGGCCTTGCTGGCGGACGGCAAGAACGCCGAGTCGCAAGCCGCCTTTCAGATGGCGACCAACCGACTGCCCTTCGGCGACGATCAGGCCATCGCGCGTTTCAAGCTGGCCGACATCCAGTTTCTCCAAGGCGATTTCACGAATGCGCTGGCCGGCTATCGCAAGGTGATCGACGACTACGGCGGCTTGCCGCGCATCCGCACTGGGTTGTTCGACCGCGCCTGGTATCAGATCGCGCGCGTCTGCCTGAAGCTGGGCGACCTGACCGGCGCGGACGACGCGATGCGGCGGATACTGGCGGTGTTTCCCTCCAGCCTCTACGCCGACCGCGGGCTGCTGCTCTACGGGCAGGAACTGAACCGGACCCACCGCGCCGCCGAGGCCCGCGCCGTGTTCACCGAGTTCACGCAGCGCTTCACCAACTCCGTGTTGCTGCCGCAAGCCCAGCTTGGGCTGGCGCGCGCTTGCGAAGCGGAGCACAACTGGACGGCGGCGATTCAAGCCTACGACACCGTGCTGGCGCGATTCCCCACCAACGAAGTCGCGCCCCAAGCCGAGTTCTACCGGGCGCTGGCCTGGGACCGCGCCGGCCGCCCGACCAATGCGCTGAACCTCCTCACCAACTTCCTCGTCCGTTTCCCCACCAATGAGTTCGCGCCCCGGGCCCAGGACTGGATCGGCGATTTCTACTTCAATGCCGAAGAATTCGTGGAGGCGGAACGCAATTACCAATCCACCAACTGGAGCCGCTGGCTCCTGCAAGACACCAACAGCGCGCTACGGGAACTCCAGTTCCAGGCCCGCTTCAAGGCTGGACGCGCCGCGTTCATGCGCCAGGGCCACAGCGACGCGACCAACTATTTTCTGAGTTTGATCAACGACAAACAGTGCCCGCCGCACCTCGTCGCGGAAGCGTTCTTTGCCTACGGCGACGCCCTCCTGGCTCAGCCGCTCGGCCCGGACCACACCAACGCGCCGGCCCGCCTCGAAACCGCGCTCGAAACGTTCCGCAAGATTCCGCAACTCTTCCCCAACAGCCCGCTGGTCCCCCGCGCCTTGGGCCGGATGGCGGACTGCTACGCGCAGGACCCGCTCCGCTACACGAACGCGCTGGAGTTTTACCGGCAGGCCCTGAACGCCCCGCAAGCCGACCAGGCTACGCGCAGCCAAGCCGAGGTGGGCCTGGGCCACACACTCGTCCGCTTGGCGCAATTGAAAAGCCCGCCCGACGCCGAGGGGCTCAAGTCCGCCCTCGATCACTACCGAAACGTCATTTACGGAAGCAGCTTGGCCGACGGCGAAGCGCCCCTGCCGTTCTGGGTGAAGGAAGCGGGACTCGCCGCCGCCCGGCTCCTGGAAAGCCAACGGCGCTGGACTGAACTCATCAGCCTTTACGAGCGCATTCAGGGGATCGTCCCCGCCCTCAAGCCCAGCCTCGACCGGAGGATCCAGGCCGCCACGGAGCAGGCCGCCCGGGAAGAAGGCAAGTGAGCACAGCCCACGGGCCGGAGCGCCCCGGGGCTGATTCAAGAAGGAGCGCGGGCAGCTTGCCCGCGTGGTTCTCGCTCCCATTTTCGACGGAACGCGCGGGCAGGCTGCCCGCGCTCCTCTCCGCAAGTTTCAGGAATCAGCCCTGCGGAGCGCCCCGGCATCGTGGAGAACACAGGGGCTGCGGGTTGGACGGTGACGCAGTTGAACCTAAACGGTGCTGTTGCCCTTAACGCAAAGTCGCGAAGCCGCAGAGGCGCAGAGGCTTTGAGAACCAGCCGGCTTCACCCAAAAGGGACTGCTCCCGCCCTCCACTGCAATTGCCACCACCCTCTCCTTTGCGTCTCTGCATCTCTGCGCCTTTGCGTTAACGGCTCCGTTCAGGTTGAAGGGTTGAAGAGTTGAGCCTCTTTCAAAACCGTAGCAGCCGACGTGAGGAGGCTCTGTTTCCCTTGAAGTTGGAGCCTCCTCACGTCGGCTGCTACAGAGTTTTGAAATCGCCTCAGTTGAAGGGGATTTGTGGGATGGCAGCAGCGCGATGCCGGAGCCTCTTCAACTCTTCAACCAGAGTCTGGAGTTGCTTGCCGATCCACCGCTGGACGGCTACTTCGCCTTCACATCGAACGCCGCCACCTTGTCGAGGTTGCGCACATAAAGGCGGCCGTTGGCGAGGACGGGATTGGCCCAGGTGTCCTTGCCGGGAAGGGCTTGAAAGCTGGAGAGTTCCTTGAACTCGTTTGGGTTGATTTCCGCCACGCCCAGTTTCCCGGTTTGGCCGAAGAGGATGAACTTGTCGCCGGCCACGAGGATCGCGCCCTTGCCGTAAGCCTTGGTGCCCCAGTTCGCGTCGCCGGTCTTCTTCACTTCGCCGGTCTTCCAATCGAGGCATTTCAGCTCGCTGTCGTCGTAGCCGTAGATGTGGCCGTCCACGAGCACACAACTGTTGACGTGGTTCTTCATGCTCTTGTTGCGCCAGACTTCCTTCACGCTTTCGGGCGACATCTTGAGCAGGGCGCAGCCAAAGCCATAGCCGGAGGAGATAAACATCTCGTCGCCCTGGATGATGGGCGTCGCCGCATTCACGCCGTAGCTCGTCTTCCACGGGAGCCGCCACAGTTCGGAGCCGTTCTTCATGCGGCGAACAATGATGTTGGCTTCGCTGAATTGGGCGAAGCAGCGTTCGCCGCCCAGGTCGAAGGCAATGAGTGAGGCGTAGCCGGGACAGTCGCTGCCGGCCTTCCACACCACCTCGCCGGTCATCTTGTCGAACGCCGCCACCGACGCGCCTTCGCCGCCGACCTCAATCAACACCCAGTTCTTCTCAATCAACGGCGAGCCGGCATAGCCCCAGCCTTCCCGCTGTCCGTTCCGCGGCTCCCGGCCGGCGAGGTCTTTCTTGAGGTCCTTGCTCCAGATCGGATTCCCGGTGGCCGCGTCCAGACAGAAGAAATTCCCGTGGCGGCTCACGGTATAGACGCGGTCCTCATCGACCGTCGGCGTGCAGCGCGTGCCGTGGTAGCCGTTGGGGTCGCGCGAGGCGCAGGCGTAGTCGTGCCGCCAGCGCAGCTTGCCGGTTTCGGCTTCGAAGCAACTCACGCCGTCCTTCTCCGCAATGTTGCCCATCGTATAGACGCGGCCCTTGCTCACGGCGAGCGAGGAGTAGCCGATGCCCACACCGGCTTCCCACAACTTCTTCGGCCCCTCCGCCGGCCACTGGGCCAGCCAGCCGGTTTCTTTGGAAATGCCGTCAAGGTTTGGCCCGCGCCAGCGCGGCCAGTCCTCGCCACGGGCGGAAAGTTGAAGTGAAGCCACCGCTGCGACCCCCAGGGCGAGCAGCACGGCGGAACGAACGAGGGCAGTCATCAAGTTCATAGTGCGACGATTCATCAGGTCCGTCATAACTGGCGAATGAGCTAGAGGATTCGCGGGCGGGTGTCAATTCGGCAGAAGGAAAAGCGGTGGCAAAACTTCGTCGCCGCCGACGTGAAGAGAGTTGGAGCAACCGATGATTGCTGGATCGGGCCAAGGAACTTGGCCGGTTCGGGATTGAAAATGGAAGTGCACACTTTCAAAAGTGTGCACTTCCAGTCGCCCTCGCCTTCGCTGTCTCCTTCTGGTTTCGCACGTCGGCCGTCACCGTTCCTTGGCAGGCTCTGACTGCAATCTGCAATCTGCATTCCGCAATCAAAGTGAGCCTCCTCACGTCGGCTGCTACAGTTTTGCACGAGGCTCAAAGAAATGCCGGAGTGCGCCCCTTCGCGATCTTTGGCGGCCCCTGCAACTGCCGAGATCAAGGCTTATGGGAGCGTGACCTTGTAGAACCGCATGGGGCGGGTGGCCGGGGAAACCAGCCATTGCAGCAGCCCGTTCGTGTCCGCCTCTTTGGTAAGGAGGCTCGTCCAATCGACCCAGTTCGACAAGGCGCGCAGGGCACAGGTGCTGCCGGGCTGCGCGAAGAAGGTGATTCGGATATAGCCATTCGTCAGCAGGGTTGCGGTGGCGGGGGCCGCGAACGGCACCGCCGACATGGCCCAGGTCGGGCCGTTGTTCAAGACGCCGACGTTGCCATGTCCGCTGGCGTCGCTGGCCGAAGATCCCGTGCCGTCGTCCAAGCGCCAGTAGAGAATCAGCCCCGGTTCCTGGCCCGTCAGGCGGCGCGCCATGTTCGACCGAAGGTCCGCCTCCGTGCGCGCCACGTTCCAGACACGCACTTCGTCGAGCTGGCCCTTGAAGAAAGCGCCGCTGCCCAGATGCGTCGATTCGCTCAGACCGAACGCGTAACGCTGCTCGTAGCCGGATTCCCACGGCGCCTCTCGATCACCGTCCACACTGCTCACGCTGGGCAACCCGTTGAGGAAACCGTCGCCGCGCAAGGCCGCTTTGTCATACCGCAGCGCCGCGTGGTTCCACGTCCCAAAGGCCACCGTGCCCAGACTGAACGGAGCGAGGTTCCAGACCCGGCCCTTCACCTCGCCCGTGTTCAAGACTTCGAGCTGACTGTTCTTCCAGCGTGCGGCCAATGGGGCTTGGTCCACTTCCGTGACCAAAACTCCGGCCGCTTCAGCCTTGAACCACAACTCAAGGGTCACGGTCTCGTTGGAGAAAAACGCCGCCAAGTCTGGCGTCGCAAGAAAATCGTTCGTGCCGTCCAGGCCCAGCGCTTTGCCGGCGCCGATGCCCAAGGTGAAGAACGCGCACGAGGCGCCGCAGGAAACTCCAAAGCGGTTGGACGAAACCAGTCGGTAGTAATACGCCGTGCCGGGCGCGAGCCCGCCCATGCCGTCGAAAACCGGATGCGCGGCATGGCCGGCCCCGACGCTTTGGGGCACGGTGCCGTTGCCGCCCGCCGGCGTGAGGCCGTACTCGAACCAGGTGGTCGTGGGCAAGCCGTTCGGGTTCACGGTTCCGCACAGAGCAATGCTGGTCGCCGTCGGGTTCGTGGCCAGGCCCGTGAGGGCCGAGGGCGGTCCGACCACCTGCAGGGTGGCCCCGCCCAACGCCGGACCCGGCCCGGTCTGGTCGGACGCGATCGTGCTCACAAAGGCGGCGTAGGAACCCAGCTTCGTGCTTGCCACCTCCAGCGCGATGACGCACTGGGAAAACTGTGGCAAGAGGACGTTCGTCACGATGACCGTTCCATTGGTGACACGGATCGAGCCGACGCCGCACTCATTTCTGGGATTCACGGGCGCCACCGGCACCAACTCGGCGGGCAGCAGGTTTGAGAACGTGATTCCCGTCAACGCAAAGTTGGTGGGGTTTTCCAGCGTGAAAATGAGCGCGGCGGGCGTCCCCGTGGCGACGATGGAGGGCGAGAAGGACAGGGTGAGCTTGGGCAGATGGACCACGCCGCCTCCCTCGACCGCGCCGATGTCGCAGGCCGTGCCCACGGGCCGGGCCACGCCGCGCTGGTCGGTGCTGGGACACGTGGCCGGATCGCCGCCGTCGATCGCCAGACTTTCGGGCGCAGGAGCCATCGTCAGCGTCGGCCCGCCGTTGTCGGCCAATGGGCCGAGCAGGGGATCGACGTACTCCATGCTGTCGGGCGAGGTGAGCGCGAGGCTGCCGTCGGACGCCAAGTTGTGGCCGCGGTCGAGGATCACACCGAGACAGTTGCTGGTGGAGGCCGGGTTGCCCACGATGGTGTTGAGCAGTTCCGTCACGCTGCCGCTCCGAGAACGAAGACTGGCAGCGTAACTGGCGCCGGGCGAACCTTGGGTGGCGACTTGCCACGAAGCATTGCGCCAGATGGTGCAATTGGTGATCGCGAGCCATCCGGCGTTGTCCACGCCGCCGCCGCTGGCCTCACCGACATTCCCACTGGCTCCGTGTCCACTCCCTCCGCCCCAACCGCCGTCCATTCCCGAACCGCCGCCGGACGCGTGGTTGTGGGCCAGCGTCGTGTTCATTAAGGCGTTCGTGCCGAAATTACAAACCGCCGCTCCATTCGCTGGGCCACCGGAGGCACCCGCTCCTGGACCGTCGTAGCCGCACGAGCTTCCGCCGTCTCCGCCTTTGCCGCCAGTGGCGGTGTTGTCCGCCAGCAGGCTGGCGGCCAGACTCAGCCGACCCCAGTTACAGACGGCACCGCCAAACGCGGCTCCACCTATGGCGGCGGAGCCTGGGCTGGCTCCACGCATTCCACATCCGCCGCAGCCCGAACTGCCGCCCGCTCCTCCCGCGCCTCCCTGCGCGTGGTTGCGCCGGAGGTCGGCTCCAACCAGCACCGCGTCGCCTGAATTGTAGATGGCTCCTCCCGAACCAGCGCTCCCATCCGCGCCATAGCCTCCGTTCCCGCCAGGTAAACCAAAAGTGCATCGGCCGAAGCCATCGGGAAGAGGCATGCCATCACTGGCCCTCCCACCTGCTCCGCCGTCGCCTCCCTGCGCGCAGTTGTTGAAGAAGGCGGTATTCGTGGCGCGCAAGAAGCCGGTGTTGAAGATGCCGCCCCCTCTGCCTGGCGTTCCAGGCGAGCCATTCCCCCCTCTCGAACCGCTGAGGTTCTGGGGTCCGTTGGTGCCAGTTGCGCCGGGCAAGCCGATGGCGGAGTTGTTGGTCAGGATGCAGTCCACGAGCGCCACCACGCCACTGTCGTTGTAGAGGCCCGCGCCATGGGTGCTCCGTCCGTTGGCGACCGTGATGTGTCGCAGAGTGAGCGATGCACCGGGGACCACGTGCAGCACCCGAAACAGGCCTCGACCGTCGAGCCGCACGTCGTGCTCCGAAGCGTCCAAGGTCACCGCCTGAGTAATGACCAGCGGGCTGGAAAGCGCAAAGGATGCGTTGACGTCGAACGACACGACTCCGCCAGCGGAGACAGCGGCGCGCAAAGCAACCTCATCGCCGAGCGTCACAGGTGCCTGTTCCAATTCGAATGCACCTACATCACAGGCCAGACCCATGGGGCGCGCCATCCCACGCTGATCCGTGGCGAGGCTCAGTTGAGTGTCTCCACCGTCGATCGCTGAACTTCCTGGAAGCAGCGCCATCGTCGGGGTCGTTCCACCGTTGCTTGTCAAGGGGCCGAGTTTGGGCTCTGCGCCGTTCACACTGCCGAGATTCGTTAACACAAGCTCTGCACCTGAGCTTTGATTGAACCCGTGGTCCTGGAGGTTGCCCCAGGCATTCCCCCCTGGAGCATTGAAGGCCAACAGGGTGTTACCAAAACGCAATGTGGCTCCGGTGCTGGCGATCCCCCCGCCGAGCGACGCGCCTCCAACTCCAGGTTGTCCGCTAGGTCCTATGAAGGGCCAGGCGGCGCCACCTAGTCCTCCTCCTCCGCCACCACCACCGACGGCCGTGTTGCTGGCGATTGTTGCGCAGACCAGGCTCAGGATCTCTCCTCCTCGAACAACGACTGCGCCTCCGACGGCGCTACCGCCTTGGCCGCCATTTCCGCCCGGATGGGCATACCGGACGCCACTGTTTCCGCCGCCTCCACTGCCGCCAATGGCATGGTTGAAAGCAGAAGTGATGTTTGTGACCTTGGCGACGCCGCTCTGCACGCAAAGCCCAGCTCCGACGCCGTCTCCCCCATTTCCGCCAGCGCCCCCTGCACCGCCGTAAGTACCGAGCGACAACCCGCCAGCGGCCCCAGAGGCTCCTCTCACGAGATTGCTGGCAAACGTGGAAGCCGTCAGGATCAAATCGCTACCGCGATGAAGCAAGGCACCGCCCGTGGCTGCACCTCCATTTCCACCTTTGCCACCAGCGGGAGCCGCCGACGGAGACTGTGCCGCGCCTGCGAAGCCGCCAATACTTGCCTGCCCTCCCGCCGCAAGGTTCTGGAAGAAGTAGCATTGGTCGATGGAAGCCGAGGCTAGGTTGCAGACCGCGCCTCCCGAGCCGGCACCGCCCGCAGCCCCTTCAAGTCCGTTGCCAACAGCAGGAGGCGCAACCTCGCCAGCGCGTCCGCCAGTGGCGGAGTTGGTGATGAAGAGGCAGCGGTCGGCCACTAGGACCCCGGCGTTGTGGATCGCGCCACCCGATGCGTCCATGCCGGCTTGTCCTGGGCCGCCGTCCGCGCCCGCCGTGCCGACCGCCTGGTTGTTGGTGAAGACGCAATTCACGACGGTGAGCGTACCGCCGTCATTGTAGATGCCCGCACCCTGGGTGCTGCGCCCGTCAGCAATCGTCACGTTGGTGAGGGCGAAGGTGACTCCGGGGTTCACCGTGAAGACACGGTGGACGCCGTTGCCGCTGATGGTCACTCGATGGCCGCTCGCATCGAGAACCGTGTTGGTCGCAATCGTAATTGAGCTGCACAGGGTGATGGTTTCGTCCGCGACCAAGCGGATCGTCCCACCTTGGGCCAACGCTGCTCTCAACCAAGCATCACTGCATGGCCCGTTCCCGTCGTCGTCCTGGATCCTCAAGACCGCTGTCGAGGGAGTCCCGAGAGCGGGACCATTCGACGGGGAAGGACTCCGAAGGTACATCCTCAGTTGTTCTGGGCCTTCGGCAACACTGTCATTCAAGACTCGGATTGGCACCGTCTTGCTCGTCTCCCCGTGAGTGAACTGCAAAGTCAAGTTGTTCGAGACGTAGTCCAAGCCAGCCGTGGCGGTGTCGTTGCTGGTGGAGAACGCCACGGTGGCCGTGCCCGCGCTCCCGTTCCGGCGCAGAACCGTGATAAGCGCATTGGTGCCGGTTTCCGACACGCTGAAGCTCTCGGCCCCAAATGCGAACTCCCCGTAGAAGTCATCGTCCACGATCGTCACAGTGGCACTGGAAGGAGTGCCGAGAACGGCGCCGGGTGATGGATCGACTAACCGAACTTGGAAGTTCTCGTCTCCCTCGACCGCCTGATCGTCGAGCACCTGGACCGAAATCGGCTTGTTGGTTTCTCCGTCAGCGAAGGAAAGCACGGTCATAGTTGACACGAAATCACTCCCCGCTTGCGCCGTGCCGTTGACCGTCATGAAATTGACCGTGCTTGGACCCGCGCTGCCTCCGGTGCGCACCACGTTGAATGAGAGACTACCGCTCGGTTCAGGGATGCTGGCGGTATCGACCAGCAGCACAAAGCCGCTTTCGTTGTCTCGAATCGTGGCCGAGGCAACCGCGACGTTTCCCAGTTCGGCCCCGCCGGTCGGGTGCGACAGGACCAACTCCAGCGACTCATCGCCTTCGAGCAAAGCATCGTCCAAGACGGTGAGGAAGCAGGTCTTGCTGGTCTCGCCTTCTGCGAACGCCAGAACGATGCCCTCCATCGCTGCGAAGTCCGCACCCGCCGTTGCCGTTCCGTTACTCGTTGAAAGGCCCACAAGAACGGTTCCGTTGGTTCCGCCTCTGCGAAGAACTCGGATGGCCGCATTGTTTGTGTTTTCGGCGAAGCTGTAGCTGGAGTGTTCAAACTGGAAGAGACCAGGGTGGAAAACCACCATCTCGAACGCGCCAATGTCACAAGCTCTGCCGAACAGGCGTGAGACTCCTCGCTGGTCCGTCAGCGGGTAACTCTCCGGATCCGCCGCGTCAATTGCAGGGCTCCCTAGCAGTAAAGCCATCGTTGGAGTTGGACCGCCGTTGTCTTCGAGATCGGCGAAGAGCAAGTTGGATCTGCTTCCGGAAAGGTTGTGAGCCGCATCAATAGAAGCCGGAATGCGATCTGAGTCTAGGGAAGTGAATATGGAATTGCTCAACGTAAATGGGCCGCCTTGGACCCAAGTATCTCCGGAACCGGAAGGGTTCCAAGCGAACGTGCAGTGGCTGATTGCTGTGGTTCCGAACGCGTAAATCGCTCCGGCTGCCGTGTAGGCGAGGTTGTTGACGAATGAGCTGTTCACCACGGTCATCGTTCCGTTGCTGTTCATGAGAGCACCGCCCCAAGAGTGCTCACCACTAGGCGGATACTCATCTACGTGGGTGGCTTGGTTACCCGCAAAAGTGCTGCCTGAAATGGTTGTTGTGCCGAGGTGATTGAAAATTGCTCCACCTTCGCCTCGAGCGTAGTTTCCGCCTGGACTCCTGGAACCGTGGGCGTGGTTGTTCGAAAACGTGCAGGAAAGAACATCGACGGTTCCCATCTGATTAAACACCCCCCCTCCAGTCGAGTTGGTGCCGTTTGCGATCGTCAAGTTTTTGAGACTCAAACTCACGTTGGGGTTGACCATGAACACCCGGACGGAGTTGTCACCGCTGATGACGAGCTTCTGGCCGCTGCCATCTAAAACCGTGTTCGTCTCAATCGTGATGGTGTCCGTCAACGCGATGGTGCCGCTGGTGGCAAATGTCACCGTCCCGCCTCCGGCCAGCGCGGCGCGCAGGTTGACCTCCGTGGCGTTGGTGACCACGCCGGAGGCGAACGCGGCGCGCGGCGCGGCCAGACCGAGCGTCGCCGCCAGCGCAATGGCCAGCGCCAAGCCCGCGTTTCCCCACGCCGGGCCTTTCCATTTCGCCGGTGTTTGGCCAACCCGGACGCGGGCAGACGACGTACCTGTTGACGCAACACATCCTGCAACGAAATGGCTTCCCTTGGATTTCATGCCTGCGGTTCTACTCCTTTCCGGCGCCACGTCAAGGCCGCTGAACTTTGATCTTCCTGCCCGCCCGCCGCCTCCCTATCCTCCGGCCCACTGTTATGGATGCTCCATTGCCACTCTCGCCTTTTCTGCGCGCCGACGGCCGGCGGCCCGACGGCCTCCGCCCAATCCGTTTTCAAAATCACGTGGCCCCGTACGCCAGCGGCTCCACCCTCATCGAGTGGGGCAACACCCGCGTCATCTGTGGTGTGACCGTGGAGGAAACGGTGCCGCGCTGGATGAAAGACCAAGGCGTGAGCGGCGGCTGGATCACGGCGGAGTATTCCATGCTGCCGTACTCCACCCTGCAGCGGAAGGCACGGGACATCACGAAAGGCAAGATCGACGGCCGCGCCCAGGAAATTCAGCGGCTCATCGGCCGAGCCATGCGCGCGACGCTCGATCTGGAAAAGCTCGGCCCGCGCACGATCTGGGTGGATTGCGACGTGTTGCAGGCCGACGGCGGCACGCGCACGGCCGCCATCACCGGCGCCTACGTCGCGCTGGTGCTGGCCGTGCGCAAGCTGCAAGCCACGGGACTGGTGCGCGAAGACCCGCTGCTGCACGGCGTGGCCGCGGTGAGCGTGGGCATCGTCGGCACACAGCCGCTGCTCGACTTGTGTTACGTGGAAGACAACGCGGCGGCCGTGGACCTCAACTTGGTCATGAACAGCGACGGCGAGTTCATCGAGCTGCAAGGCACGGGCGAAGAAGCGACGTTCAGCCAGGAGCAACTCGCCGCCATGCTCGCGCTCGGCAAGACGGGCATCGAGCAGTTGCTGGCGTTTCAGCAGGAGGCGCTGGGCTGAGGCCCGGGGCCGCGACGGCAAGGTGAACCCACGCCAGGTCTTCAGGTTCCAAGCTCTCCAGGACATGTCTCAGAACGCGATCTCAAAACCCCGGAGCGGCGTCTTGGCCGAGCGCCGCACGGCAAGGCAGAAGGCAAAAGGCAAGAGGCAAAAAGGACAGCGGCGTTCTGCCGAGACGCCGCTACGACCGCGAGGTTCTGCAATCAGTTCTCAGGACACCCCGCAGGCAGTTCTCACCACGCCGCCATCCAGTCTCAATCCCGCCGTGCCGGCCACGCACTTGTTCCTCATCCGCCACGGCGAGGTCGAGGACCGGTATCACCGCGTCTTCGGCGGGACGATTGACATGGACCTCTCGCCGCGCGGACACGAGCAGGCCCGCCGGCTGGCGCGGCATCTGCGCGGACGCCACTTCGATGCGATTTACGCCAGCCCCATGAAACGCGCGCAGCAGACGCTCGCGCCGCTGGCCGAGCATCGGGAGCGCCCGCCCATCACGCGGCCGGAGTTGCGCGAGGTGGATTTCGGCGACTGGACGGGACTGAATTTCAAACAGGTGTTGGAGCGTTTTGGCGCGCGCGCTTTCGAGTGGCTGCGGCACCTGGAGCAAGCCTCGGTGCCGAACGCGGAAGACGCGGACGCGCTGCGGCGGCGCCTCGGGCCGTGCGTGCGGCACATTCTGGAAAGCCACCGCAACCAAAGCGTGGCGGTGGTCTGCCACGGCGGCGTCATCCGGGTGATCCTCTCGCTCTTGCTGGAACTGCGGCTCTCCAAGATGTCGTGCTTCGAGATCGACTACGCCAGCGTGACGTGGGTGGAAATCCAGCCGCACAAGACCGAGGTGCAACTGCTGAACTTCACGCCCTGGCGCGACCTGCCATGAAGACCGGCCCGCTGTGGAGCCTTTCCGTGGAAACCACCGGCGAAGCCGAGGAAGCCGTGATGCACGTGCTGGAACGGTTGTTCGCCGCGCCGGCATCCAGTTGCACCGACGCCGAAACCGGCGCGGTCACGGCCACGGTTTTCCTGGAGTGGAAGGAGGAATCCAGCCGGCCGGATCGAAACAGAGTCGCCTCTGCCCTGCAGCAAATCCGCAAGTGCGGACTCGAAGTGGGACCGGGCCGTGTCGCCGTCCGCCGCCTCCGCGCGAAAGACTGGGCCGAGTCGTGGAAGCGGCATTTCAAACCCATCGAGGTGGGCGGGGCGCTGCTCATCAAGCCGAGTTGGAGCCGGCGCCAACCCAAGCGCGGACAGACGTTGATGGTGCTCGATCCGGGGTTGAGCTTCGGCACAGGCCAGCACCCGACGACGGCCTTTTGCCTTGAGCAGATTGTGGGCGCCCGGCGCAACGAGGAGCCGCGGGCACTGCTCGACGCGGGGTGCGGTTCCGGAATCCTCGCCATCGCCGCCGCCAAACTGGGCTACGCGCCGGTGGAAGGGTTTGACTTCGATCCGGACGCCGTGCGCATTGCTCAGGAAAACGCAGCGCTGAACGACGCGTCGGTCCGTCTCTTCGAGGCCGATGTGTGCCGGCTGCCGTTGCGGAGCCGTGGCCGGTTCGATGTCGTGTGCGCGAACCTGACCCATGATCTGCTGGTCGCGCAGCGGCAGCGCCTCGCGAACCGACTGAAGGCCGGCGGCACGCTCGTGCTGGCGGGCATCCTGGTCCAACAGTTCGACGCCGTGCGCGTGGCTTACGAGGGGATCGGGCTTCGTCTGGTGGCGGCACGCACCGTCGGCGAGTGGCGCTCCGGCGCGTTTCGCCGTGGCCCGGTTTGAGGCAACGGTGTCCCGGAATGCGCCATGCAGCCGCCGGCGTCGTTGCGGGGATCCTGAAAATTATTTTGAACAGAAGGGGGCTTTGAGCTATCTATCTCTCCGATAGACAGCCTTCAGGCGCTGGAAAGCGGACTTCACCGGCCTTGGAGGAGGCGTGAATGAGTCTGGCATCCAGCAAGCTGGAGGCATCAACCGAAAGGTTCCATGCTATGACAAGAACACTCGAAGAGCTCACAGAGGTGATTCGAAACCCCAAACCCTCCTTCCGTCAAATCGATGACCGCCCCCAGAAAGCCAAGAAACATCGCTATGAACGCCGGAAAGTTAAGGAATTTCTCCGCATAGGAGACTGGGCCCAGGAAGAAATGGCCTGAGTTCAAACTGGAATTTGAAAAACGACGAGCCGCGCTTCCGCGCGGCTCGTTCGTTTTCGGCGGCTCCGCCGAGGGGCAACGGGCTGCAGGTTGCCGGCCACCTCGGCTGACATTCTCAAAGCCGGCGCCCAGCCCAAAGCTGTCGCCAGGCGCCGGGGCGGTGGAGGACAGAGGCAAGAGGCCGGCTCGAGTCTGAGTTGGATCAATGCCTCGGCCGGCGCCGAAGCCCTCACGCTCCTGGAGAACGGGAGAACACCTCGTTGCTTTCTGCTCTTGAACCTTCCGCGTCCGAGTTCTGCCAACCGACACGCCACCATGCTGCCACGCGGGAGATCACCGTGCTACCGACGGCGACCACCGCCGACAAACCGATCATTGCCCAGATCATAGACTCCTCTCGTTGCTGAATGGATTTCTCTCCGCCTTTCTCCTGCGATCTTGGGAGACTCTCCCCCACGCAACCGGCGAGAGGGCGTGCAGTCAGACCCGCGATACGGATACGCAAACAGCAGATCGTGGCTGAGCAACATCCGTGGTGCTCCGTGGCCAACGTCGGCGCAGAACGCTCGTCTTGAGCGCAACTTGTCTTCGGCAGAAGGCGGGCAGACTTGAGGAGATGATGCAGTTCGCTGAGGCGTGGGAGAACTCCGGGCCGGAGCGGCCTCGCCCTTGTCACCACAGCCACGCTGGCAGTCAGGGGGGCGTCTCCTAGTTGCGGGTCGAGGCGTGGGAGGTCAGCCAAGCCCAGTCGCGGGGATCGGCGTCGAGATTCTGAAGCCGGATCCTTCTCACCGGCGGAAGGCCTGTGTACTTGTGGGCCTCCACGTGGCCGTCGGCGAACGACAGGGTTCCCACTCCGCCGTGATTCGCGCCCGGAACGTCGGGGTATCGGTTGGCCGTCAGCAAGCCCATCTGGAAGAAGCCGTCGTTAATGCTGTCGGGGTGCTCCTCGATGAATACGAACGCGTCGGCGGGGCCAAGAGCGGTCAGATCGGTCGTCTTCTTGAAACGCTGCCAGCCTGTATTGTAGTCCGGCGGAGTGTAGGGGCGCGGCGGATTCCCTGGGAAGAACCCGCCAACAACGCCCATCTGACTGTTCATAGCGAAACTCCGGAGACGAGTGCCGTTGGCCGCGCGCTCCCGGTCTCCGGCGCACTTGTAAATGTTGACGACCTTGTTGCAGTAAGGCCCAAGCAGCGTGTTCTCCAGCGCCACCCGGTTGGTGTTGGCATCGTCGTTGCCCCAACCCATGTAGGAGCTGTAAACCCAAACCGCGTTCGGCGGCGCGCCGGCGGCAGCGTTCGGAATCATGTAGTCGTCGTAGTCGTCGGCGTACAAGCCCCAGGCGAGCTGCATTTGTTTGAGGTTGCTGACGCACTGGGCTTGCTGGGCCTTGATCTTGGCCCGGGTCAGGGCCGGCAGGAGCAAGGCGGCCAGAATGGCGATGATCGCGATGACGACCAGCAGTTCGATCAGGGTGAAGGCGGCACGGCGGAGACGGAAGCCGGCGTTCATGGGAGGCGATTTCAAAACTGTACCCGCCGACGTGAGGAGGCTCGGCTTCCATTGAAGTTTGAGCCTCCTCACGTCGGCGGCTACGAGGTCTTGAAATTGGCTCATAGGTTGTGGTGCGTGCCGGCAGAAGCCCTATCGCCCGGCCTAGCGTTTGATGCGGAAAAACCGTTGCGGCCCCGCGGAGTTCGGGGAGACGGCACGGAACTGGCCGCCGCCCAGCGCCGTGATGCTCGCCCCGGCGTCGGGGTCGAAACCGTCCGGCAGGCCCGTGGAACTTTCGAGCGTGAACGCGTCCGCGGCGTCATCGGCGCCCGCAGTGAAATCGATCTCAACGTTCGCATCGGCCCGGCGGATGGACGTGATGTTGGGCCGCGTGGTGGTCAGGTTAATGACGCGCACGTTGTCGAAGATGGTGTAGTTGCTCGTCGAGCCGATGGAATTGAAGGAGTCCATGTGGCCGAGCATGATCGTGCCGCTGGTGTAAGGCGTGGTGTTGGTGCGGACCAGGATGACGACGGCGTTGATCTTCCAAGTGATGATGAGGTTGCCGGAGAGATTGGTCTGGGTGACTTCGACATCCACCCACTGGCCGCTGGGCGCGCCGTTGGCCAGGAACGGTGGCGCGGTGAAGAACGGATCCATGGTCCGGGCCGAGACGGCGGAGAACGGGGGCGCGACCGCGGGATTGGTGCTGGCAAACAGGGCGTAGCTGCGGGCGCTGCTGCTGGCCGAGCCGTCGCTTTCCACCGCGAACCACAGACCATCCCCGCCCACGAGGCCGCCGCCGGTGAGCGCGCGGTTGGTGCGGCTGCCGGAGTGGTTGAGGCCGAAGATCGAGTGCTCCGTGGTGCCGGCAGCGGCGGAACTGAACCGCTCGTACATGTCAAACCGCAGGGCGAACTCGTTGCTCAAGCTGAGACCGAGAGGATAGATGTTGACGCCAGCAGCGGACGCGACGGTGTTGTTCTTGTTCACGGTGAGCTTCAAGCCGCGGTTGGTTCCATCCACGCTGTGCGGCGCGGAGGGAATGTTGTCGGCGCTGTAGTCGTAGCTGAACAGGACGGTCTTGTCGTCCACGCCATTCTCCGCGCCGAAGACCACGGCGTAGTTGGCCGAAGTGTCCGTGTCGAAATCATCGCTGAAGAGCACCGGCCCCGGCGGCTGGTCATCGTCGCGAATCTGGATCGTGGCGGAGTTGTTGGTGGGATTCACTTCGTAGTTGGGACCGGGCAGGACGGAAACCACAAGGGTCCGGTTTCCGTCCAGGAGCGGGTTGTTGATCGGATAGACCACATTGGTCACACGGATCTGGCCGGTCGGAATGGTGACCAGCGTCGAAAGAAGTTGGTAGTCGCCGCCGTTGAGCGCCGTGCCGCCCAACGACAGGTCCACGTCCAGCGGCGCCGCTGTATCGCCCAGGCGGAACACCGTGAAGATGCCGGTGTCGCCCGCGGTGGCCTCGTAGATGTTGGTGTCCGAGGCAGTGACGTACACCAGCGGCGGCGAGTTCGTCAGCCGCGTGACGCTGAAGGTGCCATCGGAGCCAGTGACGGCGCGCGAAGCGAAACCCGGTGAAAACGCCTTGATCGCGGCCTGGCCGGAACTGGCGGTGTAGAGATTGCCGGCGGCATCGAACGTGATGTCGCGGCCCAGCGTGGTCAGCACGCCAGAGTCCATCAACAGCCGGCGGGAGAGGTCAGGAATGCCATTCGTCAGCGGGATGATCCAGACGCGGTTGTCGTCGCGGACCAGCGCCACCACGCTGCCATCGGGGGCGACTTTCACGCCACGCGTTTGAAGGAGGAGATCGTTGGTCATGCCGAAGTAGGCCACGCTGTAGGCCAAGGAGTCGAACACGATGTCCGGGTAGCCGGAGGCGTCGGTGTCCTTGGCTGGATCCACCACGAACAGACCACCTTCAAAGCCCGCACTCCGGTTCTGGGTGATGAAGTACTTCCCATCGGGTGCAACCTCGATGTCGGAGAGCACGCTCGGAACGTCGGAAACCAGGATGGGGAGGTCGGTCACGCGCACCGGTACCGCCCCGGAGGGTAGCGGGCCGGAGCCGACGTCCCACCGTTGCATCACACTGTAGGAAGACGCCGGGAACCCGAGGAAATCGTAGTTGTAGAGCTTGTCCGGATAGATCGCATAAACGGTCAGATTGCCCGCGCCCAGCGATCCCTTGACGACGGCAGAACTGGGAATGCGCCCAGCGTTGGCCGGGTCGAGCACGAACACATTGGTGCCAGAAGTGTCGGCCACGTCTGGGTCGGCGACGTAAAGGTTGCCGGTGGGCGTGGCGTTGGTGAACGAAGTGTAGTCGGAGATGTAGAGGTTGCTGTCTTCGCCCACTTCGATGCGGAACGGCTTGTTGGCATGGTCCGTCACCGGCGGGTTGCGCCAGTTCAAGCCGGCGGTGCGCGCGGTGTCGCCTTGGCCCACGGCGTCGGTGAAGTCAGCATTCAACATGAAGATGCCGTCGCCGTTGAGCAGGTTGCGCGTCACGGCGGCCACGGAACCGGTGTCGGCATTGGAGATGTAGATGCGGCCGAAATAGGCCGAGGCCGGGTTCCGGTTCACGGCCACGCCGCGCGGCGCGTTGAAGCGCACAAGCCGGTTGGCGTCGCTGCTGATCTGGTTGGCCACGCCCTGGAGGTAGCCGAACGTCGGCCCCTTGTTGACTTCGATCTGGAACGGCCCGGTGACGGCCAGCGAAACCGTGTTCAAGCCGGCAGGGAGCGCCCCCAGGTCGTTGGTGACAGCGCCGCCGGCGGAAATGATTTTCACCGAATCGGCGGCTTCATTCAGACGGAAGCTGACGCTGGAACCGGTGTTGGTGACGGCGGTGGCGTAGGGCGTGGCTTGGACGACCGGCGCGCCGAGAAGAACGACGAGAGCGACGAGGAGGGTTGGTTTGAGGGATTGATGTTTCATACGATCCTGAAGTTGGGACTGCGCAGATGCCATAAACAGACCTAGGGCGACAGTAGCGGCGACGAGGAAGAAGTCAAGGACGCACCCGCAGGGAAGAAGGTGGGCAGATTCTCGAACCGCGAGACTGGTCGCCGGCTTCAGCCTGAGGTATGAAGTCCCGATTTCTTGTCTATGAAACCGAGATTCATTGTGGCCTGGGTGCTGGCCGTCGTTGCGGTCGTCCTCGCTGTGTTCATCGGGCGACCGTTGGCGGTGCGGAACCTCAACGTCGCGCCGGCTCAGACCCTGGCGGTGACGGAGGCGGGCGCGGACTCTGGAAAGCCGGCTTCGCAAGATGCGGCGCCGGCCACGCCTCCGACGCCGAAAGCGAAGCTGCCGCCCGCCCAAGAAACGTTGTGGAAGCAGCCGCCCGCCGAGCCGCCGTTCGCGGCGTTCGCCGATTGGACCCGTCGGCACGCCGCTGCTCCCGACGCGCCGGCCAAAGCCGCCCTTGAAGCCGAAGGCGTGGCGCTGGCCCGGGCGCGCCTCACCGCCCTCGCCGGCCTCATCGTGACCCAGCCCGAACGCGCGCTGGAACTCGCCGTGCCCCAGGCCGTGCGACGAGCCGTGCCCGCCTCGGTCCAAGCGTGGCTGGAGGAAACCGTCAACGCCCGTGGCGACTACGAAGTGCTGTGTGCGCTGCCGGCGCCCGGCCAGCCGCATCGCCACGCGTCCTTGGTCCGCGTCGCGAAGATGGGCGGCGACACGCACCAAGTTTTTACGTTCGGCCCTGCGGCGGATTACCTCACGCGGACGAACGTTCCCCTTCACGGCATTGCCGTGCCGTTCACGGCCGCCGCGGCGCCGCCGGAGAGCTTGGTGGGACTACTGCCGGGGAAACTGCTCGCGCTCCATCCGAGTCCCGCGCGGCTGCTGGACGCCGGCGAGTGGCTCGCGGGCCGGCCCACGGTCCAGTTCGGCGGGCAGTTGTTTTCTTTCGACACGTTGGCGGAAGCCGAGACATGGGCCGCGTCGGCGACCGACGGCGCGCAACTGGACGTGCCGCAGACGGCGGACTTCCCCACCGCCGCGTCGTCTTACACGGAGGGCCGCAAACGCTTCCTCCTGATGCGGGTCGATTTCCCGGACTACACCCTCGACGTGTTCCCCACCAACAATGCCGTGCTGCACCTGCGGGACATGAGCAACTTTCTCGGCCAGGTTTCTTACTACAAACACATCATCGCGCCGGTGGGCGACGGCTCGGACGTGACGCCCATCATGCGCCTGACCAACGCCGCCGCCGCCTACGACAACGCGGGCCTGTCCAAGCTTTACCCCGAGGCCCGCGCCGCCGCGCAAAGCGTCTATGGCTACGACCTCACCCAATACGACTTCTTCTTGGTCTGCACCGACGGCAAACCCTCCTACAACTACGCCGGCCTCGGCTACGTGGGCGGCGTGGGCTACCACCTGGCCAACGGCTACTTCGATGTGCGGACCAGCGCGCACGAGTTCGGGCACAACCTCGGCCTCGGTCACGCCAACTGGTGGGACACCGGCGGCCGGAGCACCCTCGGCCCTGGGGTCGGCGACGAATACGGCGACGACTTCGATACCATGGGCGGCAGCGGCGGCGGCGTGCGGCACTTCAGCGCCAGCTTCAAGAACCGCCTCGGCTGGATTCCCAACAGCGACGCCCTCACCGTGTCCACCAGCGGCACCTACCGCCTGCACGCGCACGACCTCGCCTCCGCTCCGGCCGGCTTGCGCGCGCTCCGCCTGAACCGTCCCAGCGGCGATCCTTACTGGCTGGAGTTCCGGCAGCTCTGGACGGGGAACAAGACGATGATGAACGGCATCAACTTCCGCTGGGCCGCCGGCACGTCGCTCCTGCTCGACATGAATCCCAACTCCGCCGCCGGTAAGGACGACCACTCGCTCACCATTGGCCGCACGTTCTCCGATCCCGCCCTCAACGGCCACGTCACCGTCCTGGGCAAGGCCCACACGTATCCGGAGTCCGTCGATGTCGCGATCCACCTCGGGCCGTTTCCCACGAACCAGGCGCCCACGGTGGTGGCCGCGGCCAGCCCGCTCTCGGGGAGCGCGGGCCAGACCATCCGCTTCACCGCCAGCGCCTCCGATCCCAACGGCGACGCGCTGGCCTGCTTCTGGGATTTCGGCGACGGCGACTTCAGCGTCGATAACAACGTCGTCACCACGCACAGCTTCGCGGCCGCGGGCGAGTATTACGTCGCGGTCACGGTCAGCGACATGAAAGGCGGCACCGCGCGCGACGCCGTCACCGTGCGCATCGGCACGCCCGCGACCTACAGCATCCGCGGGCGCGTGTTGACCACGGGCAACCTCCCGGTGTCCGGCGTGCGCGTGGCGGTGGACCGATCGCATTACGCGTTCAGCGAGAGCGACGGCGCCTACGCCATCACCCGGCTGGCCGCCGGAAGCTACACCGTCGAAGCCAACGACCCGACCTACGGCACCAACACGTACGCGCATCCCTTCTTCAGCAACCCGGTCACGCTCGGCCCCACCAACTTCGCGAGCGCGGACTTCCTCGCCATCCCGGCTTCGCTGAACCTCTACACCAAACTCATTTCCGCGGGCGCGGTCTGGAAATATCTCGACGACGGCACCGATCAGGGCGCCGGCTGGAGCGCGCCGGGCTTCAACGACGCGTCCTGGTCCAGCGGCCCGGCGATTCTCGGCTATGGCCAGGACAACGAGGCGACCGTCCTCAGCTACGGAGCCGATTCCGCGAACAAGCACCTCACCTATTATTTCCGGCGGACGCTCACCGTCACCAGCCCGGCGAGCTACGCGAACTTGTTGCTTGAAGTCCTGCGCGACGATGGCGTGGTGGTTTATATCAACGGCTCGGAGGTCTTCCGCGACAACCTGCCGGGCGGCGCGGTCAATTACCTGACCCGCGCCCTGGCGGCGGTGGAACCGGACGCCTACCTTCAGAAAGTCATCCCCGCCACCGCGCTCACGCCGGGCGCGAACACGGTCGCCGTCGAAATTCACCAAGCCGATCCGGGAAGCTCTGATGTGAATTTCGATCTCGTCCTCAGCGGCCTGAACGCCGCCGCCGCGAGCGCGTTGAACGTGGTTTATCTCGCCAGCCCCGCGAGTGCCCAGTCGTTCACCAGCCCGACCAACGTGACCTTCAGCGCCGTCGCCCAAAGCGGCGGAAGCCCGGTGACACGGATGGAATTCTACGCCGACGGCGCGAAGCTCGGTGAGGATGCCGGCGCGCCGTTCAGTTTGGTTTGGACAAATCCACCGCTCGGCGCGCACACGCTCCTGGCCGTGGCGGCGCTGGGCAGCAGTTCGGCAACCTCCGCGCCGGTCGAGATCACCGTCGCCCTGCCGGCCACGAATCGTCCGCGCGGCGTTTGGCTCACGGCGCCCGCCGACGGCGCGACGGTGCCGTTGCCCGGGCCGGTCCCGCTTCGGGCGGACGCGGTGGCGGGCGGCACCCTCGGGGTGAGCCGGGTCGAGTTCTTCGCCGACGGCGTGAAAGTGGGCGAAGCCACGCAGTCCCCCTTCACGGCGGCGTGGAATGAGCCGCTGTCCGGCGCGCACACGGTGCTGGCGCTGGCCACCGACACGGCGGGCAGCTCTATCACGAGCGCGCCGGTGAACGTGACCGTCGCGCTACCTCCGTCGGGCACGGCGCTCATCTCCTTCGGCGACGTTTGGAAATACCTCGACGACGGCTCCGACCAGGGCACGAATTGGACCGCGCGCTCGTTCAACGACCGCGCCTGGCTGCAAGGCGCCGCGCGCTTGGGCTACGGCGGCGACGGCGAACACACCGTGGTGAGTTACGGCACCAATGCGGCCACGAAATTCGTCACCACCTATTTCCGCAAAGCGTTCGTCGTGGCCAATCCGGCGGCCTTCAGCCGGCTGCGGCTGCAAGTGCGGCGCGACGACGGCGCGGTGGTCCACCTCAACGGCGTCGAGGTCTGGCGTGACAACCTGTTGCCCGGATGGATCAGCTTCAATTCCCTGGCGCTCGCTTCGGTGGGCGGAACAGAGGAAACCACTCCCGTGGCGGCCGATCTTGATGTCACCGGTCTGGTCGCCGGCACCAACGTCGTCGCCGTGGAAATCCATCAAGCCAGCATCGACAGCAGCGACCTGGGCTTCGATCTGGAACTGACCACGCTGGTTGAAACCAACCTCGCCGCGGGCCTTTATCTCGCCAGCCCGGCGAACGGCGCACACTTCAACGCGCCCGCTCAGATTTCTTTCTCGGTCGGGGTGGGGGCCGCAGAGACGGTCAGCGTGGTGGAGTACTTCGCCGGCTCGAACCCGATTGGCCAAGCGACGACGGCGCCCTACCCCTTCACCTGGAGCGATCCGCCGCAAGGCGTCCATGTGCTGACCGCCCGCGCCGCTGGCGGCACCGGACTGGCCATGACCAGCCCGCCTGTCGTCATCACGGTCGGCAGCCCGCCGCCGCCCATCACGCCCGTTTTCGAGTTGTGCATTCCCGCGTGGTCCGATTGGAAGTTCTGGGACAACGTCGCGCCGGTGGCCGCGAACTGGGCGCAGCCGGGCTTCGACGACGGCGCGTGGCCAAGCGGCGTGGCGCGCTTCGGCTGGGGCTACGACGGCGAGCGCACGCTGCTGACGGACGGCCGCATTACGCATTACTTCCGCCGGTGGTTCACGGTTGCGAACGTGGCGTTGTTCAATGAACTCATCTTCCAACTGGCGCGCGACGACGGCGCGGTAGTGTATCTGAACGGCCGGGAGGTGTTTCGCAGCAATCTGCCCGGCGGCGCGGTGACGGCGTCCACGCTGGCCGCCACCACGGTGAACACGCCGGACGAAACCACCTTCTTCGAAACGGCGGTGCCGCTGCTTGGCTCCGCGTTCAGCCTCACCACGGGCAGCAACCTCGTGGCGGTGGAACTCCATCAAGGCAGCGCGACCAGTTCCGATGCCGGCTTCGATCTCCAGTTAGTGGCCGCGGGCACGACCGAGCCTCGCGTGTACTTCTCCTCGCCGGCGAACGGCGCCGTCTATTCGCTCCGCGACACCGTGCCGCTGAGCGTGTTGGCCTGGGCGGGCAGCGGCGCGACCGTCCGCCAGGTGGAATTCCTGGTCGATGGCGTGAAGCTGGGCGAGAGCTTGACGCCGCCGTACCGCTACGACTGGAGCAACCTCCCGCCTCGCGTGCATCTGCTGACGGCCCGCGCCGTTGACTCCCGCGGCAGCGTGCTGGTGTCCGAGCCGGTCAGCGTGACGGTGGCGTTGCAGACAGCGACGAACCTCCTCATCGCCAGCAACTCGGTTTGGAAGTACCTCGACAACGGCTCCAACCTCGGCACGAACTGGTCCCAACTCACCTTCAATGACGCGGCCTGGGCCAGCGGAGCGGCGCGGCTGGGTTACGGCAACGACGGCGAGGCGACCCCGGTGAGCTACGGCGGCAACGCGAACGCCAAGTTCATCACCACCTACTTCCGCCGCGCCTTCGTGCCGCCCGCCGGATTGACCTTCACCAACCTCATCGTGAAACTCGTCCGCGACGACGGCGCGGTCGTCTGGCTGAACGGCCGCGAGTTGTTCCGCAGCAACATGCCGACCAATGCCATCGGCTCCTCCACGATGGCCGCCTCCACTGTCAACGGCACCGGCGAGCAGACGTTCTTCGTCACGAACCTGCCGTCCACCCACCTGCGGGCGGGCACCAACGTGCTGGCCGTGGAAGTCCACCAGGCCGCGGCCAACAGCACCGACCTCGGCTTCAATCTCGAACTGAGCGCCATCAGTTTCACCGACGACGCCTCGCCGGTCTTGGTCCGGGCGGAGATGGAAGACGGATACCTCGTCCTGTCGTGGCCCGCGCCGGCTTACGGCTACAGGCTTTACTCAAGCCCCAACCTCGCGGCCCCGGCGTCCGCGTGGACGCCCGTCACCAACGGGACTGTCGAGGTGAACAACCGCATCTTCGTCACCGTCCCGCCGGACGCGCCGGCGCAACTGTTCCGCTTGGGCAAGCCGTAGGGGACGATTGCAGCGGCCGTGGCGGCGGGCATCCTGCCTGCTGTGGAGGGCGCGCTTCCAGCCGCCCGGTTCGGGCCTCGTCATCTTTCACCGCCTTGGAAACGCCACGCCCCTCTCCGCCGGGCTGGAAGCCACGGCTCTACGGCAGGCAAGATGCCCGCCGCTACCGCGCTGAGCACATACGAATGGCGGCGCTCGGCCGAGACGCCGCTACGCCCGCAAGGTTTTGAAAGAAGCTCGGAAGCGTACCAAAAACAGTTTCACCCGCCGTCCGGGTCCGCTAGCGTCCGCCGCGTATGTCGTCGCGGCATGGTCGAAGTCGGAAGTTCGGAGTCACAAGCTCCCTCCTCGGCTTCTTCCTCGGCCTCGCCGCCGCGCCGCTGCCCGCGCAGATTCGCGACGGCGGCATCGACCCGTGGAACCTCGGCAAAGGCGAATGGGTTTACATCCTGCGCGACGCCACAAACCACCTCGGCGGCCGCGTGCCGGCGGTCACCAACCTGCCCAGCCTGATGATCTTTCTGAAGAACCAGGGCCTGACGCACCTCATCATCAAGGCCGGCAGCGGGCATTGGCTGTATCCGTCGGGTGCCAACCCGCAGTTCACGCCGGAGGTGGTCAGCGCCGCCCACGCGGCCGGCTTGTGGCTCTTCGGCTACAACTACTCCTACGGCACCAACGTCCCAGGCGAGATCGCCATCGCCGACTACGTCTTCAACTGCGGCGCGGACGGCTTTGTCTTCGACGCCGAGATCGAGTGGGAGACGCTGCCCAACCGGACGATGGTGGCCACGCAGCTTTGCTCGGCCGTGCGCGCGAACTGGCCCACCAAGTTCCTCGCGCACGCGCCGTTTCCGTACATAAGCTTCCACACGGCGTTTCCGTACAAGGAATTCGGGTACTACTGCGACGCGGTCATGCCGCAAGACTACTGGATCGAGATCGGCGTGTCGCCCAGCGCCTGCGCGCGCCGGATGAACAGCGACTGGACCACTTGGCAGAACGGGTTGACGGGTATCTGGACCAACGCCATCAAGCCCCTCGTGCCTGTCGGCCAAGGCTGGACTTCGGCGGACGGCGCCATCACCGCCGCGCAGATCACGGAATTTTTCACCGCGCTCAAAACCAATGCCAGCCCCGCCACGCGCGGCGGCTTCAAGGGCGCGAACTTCTGGCGCGCGGAACTGCATCCGCCGGAAGTCTGGGACGCCATCCGCACCAACAGCATCGGCAACGCGCCCACCAACGCGCCGTGGCTGGGCAACATCGGCGTCAGCGCGCTCACGGACACCGCGGCGACGATCACCTGGACCACCGACCAAAGCTCCGACAGCGTCGTGGAGTACGGCCTGACTTCGGGCTACGGTCATGCCTTCACCGGCGCGGCGCCGACGTTCTTCCACGCCGTAACGCTGACAGGGCTGGAGCGGGACGCGACTTATCACTTCCGCGTGAAGTCCGGGACGGCCTTGGACAAGACCAGCGTGTCCACCGATCACACCTTCACCACGCCGGCCGCAGCGGCAGCGGACATCATCGTGGACGAGGCCAGCACCGGCTTCGCTTCCACCGGGACTTGGTACCCCAGCAGTTCGGGCTACAACGGCAGCTACCTCTGGGCATCCACCGGCACGACAGAAGGCCGGACGGCCACGTTCCGCCCGACGATCCTCACGCCTGGCGCGTATGATGTTTATGTCACGTTCATCCAAGGGAGCAACCGCGCCACCGATGCGCCCTGGACCGTGTCCAGCAGCGGCGGCACAACGAACGTGACGGTGAACCAGAACGGCCCGGCTGGCGTCCACTCCGGCTGGGTCTTGTTGGCGGGCGCGCGGAGCTTCGCCGCTGGCACCAACGGCACCGTGCGGCTTTCCAACCACACCGGCGAAACAGGCTGGGTGGTGATCGCTGACGCGGTCAAGCTGGTCTTCGTCCCGCCGCCGCCGTCCAGTCCCCGCATCCTCGCGCAGCCGGTCAGCCTGATCGTGACTCAGGGACGCTCCGCCACGTTCACCGTGAGCGCGGCCGGAACGGCGCTGCTGGCCTACCAATGGCGCTTCAACGGCACGGACCTGGCGGGCGAAACCGGCAGCGGCTTCATACGCGCTGCCGTGCAGAGCGCCGACGCCGGCGGCTACACCGTCGTCATCACGAACGCCTTCGGCGCCGTGACCAGTGCGCCCGCGATGTTGGCCGTCACGCCGCCCTCGCCCGCGCGTTTCGAGCCGCCTGTGCTCGTAGGCGGCACGAGCCTTTGGCTGAGGTTCGTGGGCGAACCAGGCGCGACCTACGCTCTCGAACTTTCGACCAACTTGACGAGTTGGCTTCTACTCTTCGATTTCACCAACCCGCCGTCGGGGGCCTTCGAGTTCATCGACCTCGCGCCAGCAGACGCGAGTCCGCGTTTCTATCGGACGCGGCAGTGAGGGCATTCCGCCCGAACCCTCGCGCGAAGGGAGGAGGTCGTCGGGTGCAGTCTGGGGCCTCGTTCTCACTTGTCCGCCTCTCGACATCCGGCCCCCCGGTCCTTACAGTGCGGCGCCATGATTCAACGCTACTCACGCCCCGCGATGCGGGCCATCTGGACCGACGAGAACAAACTCAAGACCTGGCTGCAAATCGAACTCCTCGCCAGCGAGGCGCTGGTGAAAGAGAAGATTGTTCCCGCGAAGGATTTCGCGAAGATCAAGGCTGGCTGCGATAAATGGTTCGCCGACCTGCCCGGCCTCGTCGCGCGCCAGAAGGAACTGGAGAAAGTGCTCAACCACGACGTCATCGGCTTCACCACCGCCGTGGCCGAGGCCATCAACGACAACGCCAGCCGGTGGTTCCACTTCGGCCTGACCAGCAGCGACGTTGGCGACACCTGCTACGCCGTGCAGATGGTCCAGTCAGCGGACATCCTGATCGCCGACGTGAAGACCGTGCGCGCCGCTATCACCAAGCGCGCGAAGGAGTACAAGTTTACACCCTGCATTGGCCGCAGCCACGGCATCCACGCCGAGCCGACGACGTTCGGCCTCAAGCTTGCGCTCATGCACGACGAGTTTGGCCGTGCCCTGCGCCGGCTGGAAACCGCGCGCGAAGCCGTCGGCGTTGGCAAGATTTCCGGCGCGGTCGGCACTAGCGCGCACCTTTCGCCGCGCGTCGAGGCTTACGTCTGCAAGAAACTCGGCCTGACGCCCGCGCCCATTGCCACGCAAGTTGTCCAACGCGACATCCACGCCGAGTTCCAGACCACGCTCGCCCTCGTCGGCGCGAGCATCGAACGTTGGGCCGTCGAATTCCGCCACCTCCAGCGCACCGAAGTGCTCGAAGCCGAGGAACCGTTCACCAAGGGCCAGAAAGGCAGCAGCGCCATGCCGCACAAGCGCAACCCGATCACTTGGGAACGCCTCACCGGACTGGCGCGCGTGCTCCGCGGCAACGCCCTGGCCGCGCTGGAGAACGTCGCCCTCTGGCACGAGCGCGACATCAGCCACAGCAGCGTCGAGCGCATCATCTTCCCCGACTCCTGCACGCTGCTCGATTACATGTTCGGCCTGCTCACGCGCCTGATGGACGGCCTGGCCGTCTATCCCGAGAACATGAAGAAGAACCTCGGCCTCTCGCTCGGCATGTGGAACAGCCAGACCGTCCTCCTCGCGCTCATCCGCAAGGGCCTCACCCGCGAAGCCGCCTACGAGTTGGTCCAGGACGCCGCGATGAAAACCTGGGAAGTGAAACACGCCGGCCGCGACGACGCGGATTTTGTGGAGCAACTCAAAGCCGACCCCGCCGTGGCCAAGTACTTCAAAGCCGGCGAACTGGACAAGCTCTGCTCGCTCAACTTCCACTTCAAAGAAGTGAACAACCGGTTCAAGAAACTGAGGCTATGAACAGTCCATCTGACCGATCCGGCCGACCCGACGGATCCGACCGATCCGTCCCATCTCCTTACCGCACTCTCCGCCCCCACGGCGGCTACCGCCGCCTGCGCTCCTTCCAAGTCACCCAGATCATCTACGACGCCACCGTGGCTTTCTGCGACCGCTTCGTGGACAGACGCTCGCGCACTCACGACCAAATGGTGCAAGCCGCCCGCAGCGGACGCCAGAACATCGCCGAGGGCAGTCGCGCCTCGGCCACCTCCAGCCAAACCGAACTCAAGCTGGTCGGCGTGGCCCGCGCCAGCCTCGACGAACTCCTGCTCGACTACGAGGACTTCCTCCGCCAGCGCCGCCTCCGTCAGTGGGCCAAGGACGCCCCCGAGGCGCTCGCCGTCCGGCGGGTAGCCCAGCCTTCGTCTGGTCCGCCTGATTCATCCGATTCGTCCGATCCCGCCGCCGCCTATTCCCCCTGGCTCCGCCACCCAGACCCCGCCGTTGTCGCCAACGCCCTCATCTGCCTGATCCACCAAGCCAACTACCTCCTGGACCAGCAACTCCGCGCTTTGGAGCAAAGCTTTATCCAAGGCGGCGGCTACCGCGAGCAACTCCACGCCGCGCGCCTGGAAACCCGCTCGCGCCAGGCTTTGTCTGATCCGTCAGTTCCGTCCAATTCCTCCGATCAGCCCCATGTGGAACCTCCCGCCTGCCCCAAGTGCGCCCAGCCCATGGTTCTCCGCACTGCCCGCACCGGCCCGCAGGCCGGCTCCCATTTCTGGGGCTGTTCTGCCTACCCGGAATGCAAAGGCACCCGGCCAGCCAATCCCTGACCTGCTCCGGGTGGCTGCCGCAACCGGCTTGCTTCTCGGCGGGCGGCTGCCATAACCTCCCCGCCATGAGCGCCGACTTCCCCTACGACGTCTTCCTCAGCCACAGCGCGAAGGACAAGGCGGTGGTGCGTGCCTCCTCCCTCTCCGCCTCGGACGGGGAGAGGGCCGGGGTGAGGTGTCGAAGTCTGTTGCGGCAGGACGGGCTGAATCCGAAGGTAGAAGGCCGAAGGCAAAAGGCAGAAAATCTTCATTCTCCATTCTGCATTCATCCTTCGCTTTGTGCGTTCGGCTCGGACAGGGCGCAGTTGGAGGCCGGCAAGTTCCAGTTTCGCGACCCGCTGAACCGGGAGCGCCGCTTCATTTCCGAACTTCAGC
Organism: Verrucomicrobiota bacterium; assembly: GCA_016219875.1. GTDB lineage: Bacteria > Verrucomicrobiota > Verrucomicrobiia > Limisphaerales > JACRJZ01 > JACRJZ01. The sequence goes on from JACRJZ010000010.1 coordinate 93,322, forward strand.
CTTCAGCATTCATCCTTCAGCCTTTCTCTGACGCCCCCATCAAAGGCTCCCTGGCGCAATTCCTTTACATCAACTGGCGCCCGGCGGTCCGCGCGAAGGGGTATGCAACGCAAATGGGCTGCCACAAAGGACACGAGCATCATGCCGACTTCAATTGAATCAAGCCGATTCGAGGAATTTAGGAATCCGCAACTTGGGGAAGCCCTGTCGGCGTGCGTTGCTGAACTCAAAGCGTATCTTCCCACACCTTGTGCGGCGATTCTGGAAAAGCTTGGCCCAGCTACAGCTTCTTGTGTCTGTTTGGCGGGAGAAGCGCCTCGCAAGCTCCGGCAAATTGTAAATTGCGACTCACGATTACGTAGCGGGCTAAAGCCGGGTCAGGCATTGATCATCGACAAGTTCGCCATGCTGCCGATTAGTGTCTTCAACTCGATTGATCACGTGCTTGCCTTCGACATTTCGGAGATCGGTGACAAGGCCACGATCCCTGTTCGATCAGGCGTCTTCGCCAGCCGCATCTCTAAAGCGTTCGAGTCGAGTCGCGCCAACCATCTCTTTCTTAGAATGGAGTCCAACACATGGTGGGCGCAGATGATGGCGCACTCGATTCATTCGGTCTGTGTGCGGATTTCGAAAGTGAACATTGGGATGCTGGTAGCACGTGACGCAATCGAAGCTGGCCAGCGTAAAAAGGCACTTGAAGAGCTTGACAGGATAACCGAAGAACTGAGTGTTCTCGGCAAAGGGCTGCGGAGTGCCTTGGATCGTGCCGAACCTTCGTACCGCTTTGGCCCGATTGCCGACATCGCAGCACGTGCTGAAGACTTCCTTCGGCTCAGCGCCGATGCCCGGTTTATACACTTTACATATTCTTTGGCTCCTACGGCTGCAACGCAAACCGTGTGCTTCGTCGCCGATCCGATTATTCGCACACTGCTCCGAAATTCCATAGAGGCTTTTGGGGAAGCCAAGGAGAAGAGCAAACACCCGGCGATCACCATACAGATTCACACAGGAGAACGGCCCGGCTGCATTCATGTGAGCATCACGGATAACGGCCCCGGAATCGCAGCGGAATTCCAGGCGCGCATGTTTGAGCCCGGCGTTACCACGAAGAATGATCGGCTAGGCATGGGGCTTTACGTGGCCCGTAAACTCGCGGAAAGCATGGAAGGCAGCTTGGCCTTGCTCCGGTCTGAACCGGGTAATGGTGCTACGTTCCGCCTCACGCTACCCTCGAAACCCACAACTGCCTAAGGCGATGAAAAGGCCCCAGATCATCTTGGTGGATGACGAGATATTTTTCCTCCGGCCTATAGTTGAGGAACTGAAATGTGCATTCCCAGACTGTGAAATCGTGAGCCTCAATTCAGAACCGGCGTTCCAGAAGCACGTTGGTTCAGTTCCGGATTCCAGCATCGCGCTCGTGATTGCAGATGCCATTCTAGGACCGCTGGATAGGGGAACAGATGTATTGCTCTTCTGTCGCCAGAGATTGCCCCACGTACGACGGTTGCTGATGTCGAACAAAGCGAGCCGCGAGGATTTAGAGGACGCAATCAACCGCTGCGCACTCGACGGATACATGGAGAAGAACCGCCCGCTCCGCCCACAGGATTTGGCTCTTCTAAAACGACTGTTGGCGACCTTGCGGACTGCCGAGCCAGTGAACGAACTGTCCGCCAGCAAAGCGGTCAACGATCTCAAGCATCTCGACGCTGGGTCGCGCAAGCAGGCCAATCTCTACAAGAACGCAATCAAAGAGTTGCTCGCTTTCGTGTTCTACCCGTGGTTGGTGTCGCCCCGGACTGAGGTGCCCATCCGCAACGAAACCAAAGCCGTGGACATCGTGCTACAAAACGCGGCCAGAGATGGCATCCTTGCTGATCTTAAGCGGCGATACGACTCGCTGCTGGTCCCCGTCGAGACCAAGAACAGCAAGACTCTGCACTCCTCGTATTTCAGCCAGTTGGAAGGCTATCTAACCAAACCCGTCGGCAAGTGGGGCATCCTCTGCTTCCGTGGGCGAATAGAGCCGAAGCATCTCCAGCAAGTCAAAGGCGCACATAACGAGGGCAAGTTCCTGATGCTCCTCACCGACTCGGAGCTGGTTGGATTGGCCAAGGCGAAGATCAGCGGGCGCCAGAGTCGAGACGATTTCAGCGCGACGCTCGATCAGTTCATACGGAAGAGGTTTGACGAGAGTATCGGTTGAGTTGCTGGCCGGGGATTTGGATTACCAAGATTTCAAACGTCTGCCGCGCGAGGACGTGGCGGTGGTGCTGCGCACGTTGCTGGAGACGTTCATCAGCCGAGCATGGTGTCTGCGCCAGCTTTGCGATGGCTCGGCGATGCTGACTTTTCCGAGCTACTTCCGGCGCGAGCGGAAAGAGCAGCCGAGCCACCCCAGCGTGCTGGTGACGTATCGCTTCGACGGTCCGGCGGACGACATCTGCGCGACGCTGGTGGTGCGGTTGCATCACACGGTGGCGTTTCAGAGCACGGACCTCTGGAAGTCAGCGGCGGATTTCCGTCAATCCCAAAGGGATTGAGTCCTTCAGCCCAAGGTTGCGACGGAGGAGCTACCTTGGGTCTCGGATCGGAATGGTCACCAACCCCAACGGGGTTGCGTCGAGACCGCCGTGACGTGACACAGACGCAACCGTTGGGGTTGAGGCACGTTTCATTTCGGTTTCCCAGGGTAGCTCGTTCCTCGCGACCCTGGGCTTTGAGACGGAATCCCGTTGGGATTCGAAGGGCAAACCGATCCTGCTGCGCGATGTGATCGAGGAAAACCGGAACCGCGAAGTACGCGAAGTACGCGAAATGAAAGCTGCTGGGGCCGGAGGCTCAGTTCATCAAACGACTGAAGCGCTCGCGGAGTTTGGTGCTCCTTTCTTTGGCGTTTTTCGCGGTTTGAACTGCTTTCATCGTGGCCGAAGCCGGGCAAATCCATCGCGGCTACACGAACAGCGACCACGGGATTGATGGCGAGATCGAGTTCAAATCCAAGTGGCCCCGTAGCAGCCGACTTGAGGAGGCTCAAACTCTTTCGTAGCGCCGTGGCGCTTGCAGAAAGAGTGAGCCTCCTCACGTCGGCTACGATCTGGTGGAAGAACCCGCGCTGGGCCGATTACTGGCAGCAACAGGCTTACGCCGTCATGCTCGTCATCCGCACGTCGGCTGGCGAAATCCGCTGGATGGACGTGAGCGCCTGCCTCAAACGCGAAAGCGTCAGCGGGAAGATGGTGAGGCAAATCGTCTTCGAGGGCGAGCGGTTCGATGCGGTGAGCGTGCAGAATTGGCGGAAGAGGGTGTTGGACGCAAATTAACCGCAGTAGCCGTAACGCTGGTAGCAAAGGCGGTGCGGCAGCGCCGTCCTTTTCGGGACCTACTCAATCGGTGTTCATCCGTGTTCATCGGTGGTTGGAACTGCGGGCTTCACCGTTTCCAATGGCACGGCGCATCGTTCCCAAAAGGACAAAGCTGGCTCACTCCCCGATTGCCAAAACCGGCTCCCCTGGGCAACGTCCTCGCATGACAGAAACGACCGCGAGCACGAAACCGAAGAAAACCAAACGCGCTTCCCAGGCAGCAGCAGGCGCAGTGGAATCGGAGATATCTCTCCCTCCCGCCCATGACTGGCGCACCACGGACCAGGACGAAATCAACCGCCGCCGGCTGCGTGCCCGCGAAGGCTCGTTCGTCATCCGCAACGCGGACGCGCGGTTCCCGGTGTTCTCCAACTTCTCGGTCGGTTCGGGCAGCGGGCTGACGTACACGGTCGAAATTCGCAGCGTGGCGGAACGCCAGTTCGCCTGCACCTGCCAGGATTTCCGCAAGAACGGCCTCGGCACCTGCAAGCACGTCGAGGCGGTGTTGCTTCACCGGAAGCGCGCTTCAAACGCCTCTTCACGCGGGCCGCTCAGGACGGTTCGCCGCGGGTAGATATTGTGCCGAATGACGCTGCCGAAACGCTGCGCGCCGAGCGCGGACTGGAGCGGCTGCCGAAGGCGGTGCGATGCTGGTTCGCTGAGGATGGTCGGCTGACGGGCACGCCGGTGGACGACGCGCTAGCAGCGTTGGAGAAATTGCACGCGGCCGACCTGCCCGAACTGCGGCTGTCGCAGGAGGTCGCGCCGTGGCTGGAAGAGCGACAGCGTCGCGCCGAGCGCAAGGACTTGCGCCGCGATTACGAGTTGAAGGTGCAAGGCGGAGAATGGCCGGCGCACGAAACGCGCGTGCCGCTGTTCCCGTATCAACGCGAAGGCATGTTGCATCTCGCGTTCACTGAGCGCTCGTTGCTCGCCGACGAGATGGGCTTGGGCAAGTCGATCCAAGCCATCGCCGCGTGCGCGCTGCTGCGGCGCTTGGGCCGTGCGGAGCGCGTGCTGGTGGTCACGCCCGCGTCGCTGAAAGGCGAGTGGGAGGAGCAAATCCGGCAGTTCACCGACTTGCCCACACGGCTCGTCTTCGGCGGACTCGCAGAGCGCCGTGCGGCCTACGACGCGGGCACGTTCTTCACCGTGGTGAATTACGAGCAGATGATCCGCGACGCGCTGGAGGTGAACGCGCGGTTCCGCCCCGACGTCGTCGTGCTCGACGAAGCCCAGCGCATCAAGAACTGGAACACGCAGACCGCGCAAGCCATCAAGCGCCTCAAGAGCCGCTACGCTTTCATCCTCACCGGCACGCCCATCGAGAACCGCATTGACGAACTTTATTCGCTCATGGACTTCCTGGAGCCGCGTGCGCTCGGGCCGTTGTTCCGCTTCAATCGCGAGTTCTACCAGTTCGACGAGCGCGGGCGCCCGTGCGGCTACCGCGACCTGGGCCGGCTGCACGAGCGCATCGCGCCCTACATGCTGCGCCGGCGCAAGAGCGACGTGGAAACCGAATTGCCCGACCGCACCGACCGCCAGCATTTCGTGAAGCTCACGCCCAAGCAGCAGCAAGCCTACGACGAACACCACGAAGTCGTGGCCCGCCTCTCGGCCGCTGCCGCGCGCCGTCCGCTCACACAACAGGAGCAGGACCGGCTCATGCGTCATCTCGCCATGATGCGCATGGTGTGCGACACGCCCTACATCCTCGATCCAGACGTGCGCGACTGCCCGAAGCTGGGCGAACTGGAGAAAATCATCGAAGAGTGCCGCGACAACGAAGGCGTGAAAGTGATCGTGTTCTCCGAATGGGAAAAGATGCTCGAACTCGTGCGCGAGCTTTGCCAGCGGCTCAAACTCGGTTTCGCGTGGCACACCGGCTCGGTGCCGCAGCAGCGCCGGCGCGCGGAGATCAATGCTTTCGAAGGCGACGGAGACTGCCGCGTTTTTCTCAGCACCGACTCGGGCTCAACGGGCCTGAACCTCCAGAACGCCAGCGTGGTCATCAACTGCGACCTGCCGTGGAACCCGGCCAAGCTCGAACAACGCATTGCCCGCGCCTGGCGCAAGCACCAGACCCGCGCCGTCACGGTCATCAATCTCGTCGCCGAGAACACCATCGAGCACAACATGCTCGGCACGCTGGCGAACAAGCAGGCGCTCGCCGACGGTGTGCTCGACCGGCGCGGCGACCTGGGCGCGATCCCGCTCCGCAGCGGTCGCCAGGCGTTCCTCAGCAAGCTCAAGCAACTCGTCGGCGAAGCGCCCCGGCCGGCTGTCGCCGGCGATTTGAAATCTCAAATTTCAGATTTCAAATTGGCGAAGCCTTCGGATCGCCCGCGCGCCTTCGCCGAAGAAGCCCGCCGCCAACTCGGCTCCGCGCTGCTTTCGTGCGAAGAGCGTTTCCCCCGCGACGGCGCGCACTCGGTGCTCTACGTCATCGTGGAGAGCCAGGCGGCGTTGCACCGGCCGCGTCTCGAAGCGTTGCACGCCCAGCTTTGCGGAGACCTCGAATCCATCGCTCCAGTGCGGCTTGAAGTTCTGGACCGCGCCACGCACGAGGCCTTGGAGCGGCTCATCGCCGCCGGCCTGATCGCGCCCGTCAGCCGCGCCGCCCGTCCGCTTCATCCCGTCGCGGAGACGCCGCAGCCGCTGACCGCGGAGGAACTCGCCCGCGCCAAAACGCACCGCGAACTGGCCGCCCGCAAACTCAAGATGGCCCGTCTCCTTGCCGACGGCGGCTTGGCCGAAGAAGCCCGCCCGCCGTTGATCGACGCCGCGCTGGCCTTGTCCCGCGCCCTGGCCGTCGAGTCGCGCCTGCCGGAGCCGGGTTCGCTTGAGGACGCCCTCCTGCCGCCGCTCGCCTCCGCCTGGGGCGCGCAAGCCGGCCCCATCCACGAGTTCCTCGCGCAACCCGGCGCGGATGGCCGCGCGGCCAGCCGGGCGGTCGCGGCGTTGCTCAGCGCCAAGTAACTCGCCGGACATCGGCGGCGCTCTGCCGAGACGCCGCTACGAAGTTCTGACATTGCCTCACTTGCTCCGTCTTTCACTTGCCGCCGTACCCGGCACGGGCGGCGTTTGGCGATAGGCGTCGAGGAAGTGCTTCACGGAAAGAATGGGGTGCCTCCAGAAGACCCGCGGGCCGGCGTAGCGCATGACGGCTTTCACTTTCTCGCGCAACTGCGGCTGGTAGCAGTGGATCGGACACTTGGCGCAGGTGGGTTTGTTCTCGCCAAACGGGCACCGTTGCAACCGCAGCGTCGCGTAGTCAAGCAAGCCCTCGCAGTCGGCGCAAAGTTCGTCGCGCGACCCGTGAACACCGCGACAGAAGCAGACGATCATCGCTTCGATCGTCCGGCGCTCCCGCTCCAGGCGCCGGTCCATGAAAGCGAATTCGCTTATCGCCACGCTTTCGTCATCGAGCCGATCTGCGGCAGCGCCACGGTGAATTCCACTTTCTCGCCCTCCTTGCCAAGGTAGCCGCCCCAACCGACGCGGATGTCGGCGACGCGTTTCACGTCCAGCCTGCCGTCGGCGTCCTTGCTGCTGGACCAGCCCGCGAGTTCAAAGCGGCTCAATGGCACAAACGATCGCTCCCGGCCCGGCGCGCCGAGCGAGCGGCCGGTGTGCGCAATGTAGTCGCCGCCGCCTTCTTCATGCAGGATGACGAGAATTTCGTTGGGAGTCCGTTGGCCCGCGGGCACGTGGGTTTCAACCACCAGACAGTCGGCGTCGGTGAGATCGAGCGGCTGCGCGGGGCGGAACAGGGTGAAGAGAAACGTGTCCACCTGGCTCTTGGTCAGCGTGGCCGAAGCACGCCAAGCGGGAGCGCCCTGCTGCGAACGGCTGGCGTCGCGCGCCAGCTCGGCGCGAACGAACTCGCCGTGGCCTTCGGTGGGTGTGATTTCAGGGACGCGCCGCAAGGTCAGGTTCGGCAACGGCCCGGCACTGAGGGCGCGGCGCACGGGTGGATGCGCAGAAGCGAAGCGGAGAATCGCGGCACCGTAAGGTTCGAGGTCAAGTTTGGCTGCGCTGGCCTTGACGGAGCCGCTGCGCCGATTCGCGGACGGGTCCCACAGTTCACCTTCGCCCTCCGCGCTGAATGTCACGTCACCGGACCACGCTTTGGCGCTGTCGTTGATCACGAAATAAACGTCGCGGTCCTCCAGCCGGCGATGCGTCACGCGCAATGGCGGGCGCGAACCGGCGAGCCGCACGTCAGGCTCAAGGACGCCGTTCAGCACCAGTGGCAGCAAACCTTCGGAGCCAGTCGGAAGGAAAATGCCAACGCCACCGGCGGAATTGGTGTGGCAGAAGGGTTCCCTTGCGGGCGCGACGCCTGACCCACCGCCGGAGCCAACGCCGAAAAGCTCTTTGGCCAGCGACCGGACTTGCGCGGAGGGAAACTCCGTTTCGCTGTTCGCCGGCAATTCACCGAGGGCGATCACCGCGCCGCCCTGGCGCACGAACCGCGCGAGGTTTTCCCACGTCGCGAGCGGCAGCGTGTCCACGCCGGGCAACACCACCACGCGCCAGCGGAGCGGGCCGTGGACCAACGCGCCAGGTTCGGCCTTGGCTTCGGCCAGAGCGCGGGCATCGACGATGGTGAAATCGCGCGGCATCGCAAAGAGGCTCTGGGCCGCGGCCATGTAGAAGTTCTGCACGCGATTGGCCGCCGCCGAGTCGCGCGTCCAGTGGCGCGAGGGCGTGAACCTTGTCCAAAGGCTCTCCACCGGATAAAGCAGCGCGAGGTCCGCGACCTGGTGTCCGCCGCGCAGGGCGGTGCAGCAGCGGCCCACCCACTCGTTGAGGCGCTGCAACTGCTCGTCCGAGAGGTCGGCGAAGCTGTAATAGCTGGTGATGTTGTTCACGCCGGCGACGAAGAGCCGGTTGCAGGTGCCGCGGATTTCCGCTTCGGTCACGGTTCGTTTCGGGCGCTTGTCCCCCGCCTGACGGTACCGCTGGGCGTGGTCGGAAGTCTCGGACATGACCAGACAGCGGCCCTCGAGTTCGGCGGCGCTGGCCAGCAGGCGCGCGCTGTACCACGGCACTTCCGGCGGCAGGCTGCTCAAGCAGTCGATGCTCGGCGCGTCGAGCCGGCGGATGCAGCGGAAGAAGTCGCCGTAGAGCGGGACATGGCCGGCGATGGATTCCTCCAGCAGCAAATGTCCGCCGGAAGGAAAGCGGTGGGCGCGGCAGCACGTTTGAATCTGGCCGAAGAAATTCTCCGACACGAGTTCGCCTACGGTGAGCCAGAAATCGTGCCGCCGCTTCGCCGTGTTTGGCCCGGCCTCTGTCAATAGGGCTGGAATCACCTCGGCATCGAGCGGGTAGCCACGGCGTTTCTTGAATTCGACCGGCAGGTTCGTTGACCACGGCAACGGGCGATAGGGCATCGCTTTAAGGAAGAAACTCATCAGGGACGGCTCGTCTGTGAACGCGCCCATGAAGTGGCGGCCGAGATCGCCGCCAAGGCGCCGGGCGTAGGCGTCATGCGTGACTTCGAGGAAGCGCGCGGTCGGCTCCGGCTGGAGGAGGTTCACGTAGGGCATCTTGGACCAGAGATTGCCGTCGGCGTGGGTGCCTTCGTAGAGGCGGCTTTCGGTGACAGCCAGCACGTGCCAGCGGCCCGGTGGCGCCTGCCACTGGAGTTTGCCGTCGCGGACTTGCGCGGCGAGATCGATCTTCCGGGCCACGGTGAGGCCGGCGTCGCTCACGGGAAAGGCCGCGACCAGAAACGGTTTGCCCGGCGGCAGCTCGAGCAAGACAGGGCCGCCTTGCGACTCGGCGTCCGCGACGAGCAGTCCGCACGCTTCCCACTCCGGGTGATCGCGCAAGGTGAGGCCGCCGGCATTGCCGGAGGGATAGCCGCGCTCGTCGTAGAGCCACAGCGCCATGCCGGCTCGCTTCGCCTCGTTCACGGCGCGAACGAAGGCCTGCCACTTGGGTTCGCTTTCGAGGTACTGGTCGAACGAGACGTTGCAGACCACGCCGCCGAAGCCCTGGCCGAGGAGTTTCTTGATGAGTTGGTCCTGCGCCTCCGCCTGGTCCGGCCAGGAGTGGATGATCTTGAGAATGCGGGCCTCGGCCGGCGGGTTGGCGAAGCGCGTGGCGAAGTCTTGCGAGCGGATTGACGCAGCCATCAGTCCGGCCAGCGCCACGAAAACAGTGAGGCGAAGCGAGCGGTTCATGGAAGGAGTGAAGCCAAGTCGGCGGGAAGTGGCAAGGACGACGATCCTGGCCTCCACCGCAGCGGCACGCCCGGCGTTTCAGAGCGACGCCGGGGACACGCCCACGCCCACAATGCTACAGGCCTGGATGACGTTCAGCCCCAGCCGTTCTGCCTCGGCGATCACTTCGTCGGATTCGGTGCCGGGATTGAGCCAGAGTTCATCGCAGCCTCGGGCCGCGATCTCGGGCAGGATCTTGAGCAGGACGTAGGACGGCAGATACACGCTCACCATGTCGGGATACTCGGGCACGTCACGGATGCTGGCGAAAGCGGGCAAGCCCTCGATGGCCGGCTCTTTGGGATGAACCGGATAGACGGTGTAGCCCTGCTGACGAAACGCGCGCACCGCTTTGTTGCCGTACTTGCTGCGGTCGTTGGACGCGCCAATGATGGCAATGGTTTTGGCCATGAGATCTGGGACCGCCGGCACCTCTTCGGCCGCCGAGGCGGTTCGGCAAGGAAGGTAGTGCGTTTCGCGAAGCGCGCAAACGCGACGGCCTCAGCGGGAACTTCCGACGCGGAACTGGGCCGTGAAAACGGTTTCGGATGTTTGAAACCGAACGCCGAAGTTGAATCGCCGCAAAGAACTCAAAGATCACAAAAACCAAGAGCTTCAGGCCGTCTGGGTCGAATGCGTTTTCATGCGACTCCGCTGTTGGCACTCCCGTGGTCCCTCTTTGCGTTTCCTTGAGTTCTTTGTGGCCCATTTCGGTTTTCGGGTGTGCGCCGGTGAAGCTGGCCGCCACGCGGGTGCGAGTCCCGCCGGTCGAATTAGACTGTTCACGACCGAAAGCTGGGTCTGGGAAGAGGCCGCGAGGCCGAACCCGAAAGCAC
>JACRJZ010000089.1 GCA_016219875.1 Verrucomicrobiota bacterium
AGCGGACCACGAGTTCTTGCTGAAGGGAGACGTGTTCACGGCGGACTTTTTGGAGATGTGGGTGAGCCACAAGCGCAAGGAAGCCGACGCCCTGCGCCTGCGTCCCCATCCCTACGAGTTCTTCCTCTACTACGACGTGTAGAAGAGGGGTACGCAGAAGGTTCGGCGGTTGAGTCGTGCCAGCCACTCGCCGCGTGAACTGAGGAACCAGCGGCGCGGGGCGCAAGCTCCGCGCCGTTTTCCTTTTCGCCTTGCTCACAAACTTCCACACAGATTCAGGGCGGAACGCAGATGTGAGGAAAGTCCTTCAGAAAATGAATCGGCGTTCCGCCCTGAATCTGCGTGGAAGTTTATGGGCAGTGAGCAGGTCCGAAAAGAATGGAGGGCTTTGGTCCGCATCCTCAGGACTCCTGATCCCGTGGAAATGATGTGGCCCGCCCGGTGAGGGCACCGGGCCTACAGTGTTGCGCGAGAGCTGTAGGCCGGGTCCCCAGACCCGGCGTTAGGCGACCAGGAGGCCTGAACTTGGTGGGCGTGACTCGTTGCGCCCCTACCGGTACAGGGAGAAGCCTACGCGAAAGGCGTCGCTCCGCTCTTTGTAGCGCAGAAAAGTTTCCCCATAGCCAGTGAAATACTGCGCGTGCAGGTACCACGTCAGACCCAGCCACGGAATCTGCTTCAGCGGGAAGCTGAGATCGAGTTGCACGCTGCCATGGTCGAAACTGTCTCCGCCGCGAACGCGCGTTTCCAGTTGCAGGCCGTGGACCCAACCGACGGTGGCGGCCAGTTCGGCGTGGCCGCGGTAATCGGCGATGTCCGGGTTGTCGCTCAGGTCCATCACATAGAACCAGGCCCGCGGCGACAGCGTCACCTGGAAGGCATTCGTGCCGCCGAACACGAGGCTGGGCTTCAGATAGACGTAGTTCAGGCTGCGTGAATCGGCGCCGCTTTTCCCGTTCGACTCATGCAGCACCCCGCCTTGCAGATCGAGCCGGAGCCACTCGGTGGTCCCGGCCGCCACCACCTTTCTGTGCTGATAGAGCAGCTCCGGCTTGTAGCTGGTGTCGATGAACGGCGACGACGATGCGCCGAGGTCCCACATCGCCGTTTGCGTGTAGCCGACGTGCAAGTTCGACACCGACGCCACCGCACGCCCCAACCCCGCCGCGGGATCGAACAACCGATATTTGAAGCTGACTTGGAACTTCGTCGTGGGCGAGCCGGACTTCGCGATGAAGTAAAACGGCTCGTGCGGGAAGAAATGCCGCTTGAAGAAGTCCGCGGGATCAGCCGTGGCGATTTGCTGCCACTCGCTGTCCGGCTTGGCGGCTTTCTCTGGCTCGCTCGGTGCGGCGGGCTTGGCCACGGAACGCGGCCCTTGAACTTCGAGCACCAGGCGGTTCGCGCCCACGGACGACACGTCCAGCACCACTTGTCCGGACAGCGCGGCCGGCACGGCGAGCAGATATTCGCGCCGGACAAAACTGCCGGGAGCGAGAGCGACGGTCGGTTCTTCGGCCGGCTGGCGTTGTTTCAACACGGCTTCCCAAGGACTCGCTCCCGAACTGAGCCGGCATGGGATTTCTTTCCTGAACGACACCGTCACCCCACGCTGGGAAGGGTTGAAGTAGTGCAGCCAAAAACTGGCCACGCTGCCCGCCTTGATCGGTTCAGAAGGCGCCACCACCACCGAGGTGACTTCCTGAGCCGAACCAGCCCACGCGAGGAAAATCCCCGCCGCCACCGCTGTAAACCACCCCGCCCGTGCGGGCGTGAAGCCTCTACCGCGACACAGTTCTGAATTCATCCGGGGATGCTCGGCAAGAGCCGGCGGGGTTTCAAACAAAAAGGCGCCGTGCCTTGCTCACGGCATAGCCACGAGCGTCTGGCCCGTTCTGGGCGCAGTCGCGGGGAAATGGACGGCGCGGCCTTTGGCGGGCGCGACCTTGACGTAGTACTCCAGATCGTCACTGCCACCGCCGAACGTCGCCGAGTAAACGCCGCGTGATACCGACGTGAGTGGCGCTTTCGTGAAGTCACCCCGGCCCATCGTCCGCCAATAGACCGCCGCATCGGCGGGCGGTTGCTCGGAGAGAATCAGCACGCGCAACTCCAGCCGTTCGCCAGGCGCAAAGCTGCTGCGCACGGTGGGCACGATTACCCGCATCGGGCCACGGTACGCCTTGGGCGGCTGCGCGTCGGCGGGGAGCGCTTCCCCGAGGAGCTTGGCCAACTCGTCGCCGGTCTTGCCCAACAAGTCCGGCTGGCAATGCGATTCCCAGTTCATCACCGTGCCGAGTTCGCCGGGATTGCTCACGGTGGCGAGCAGATGGTCATAGACTTTGCCGAGCAGCGCGATCTTCTCGCGGCGCAGCGGCAGGAGCGACTGCCTGGCGAGTTCCCTCTGCTTCGCGGCATTCTTCTCCGTTTTCACTTCGCCGACGGCGTTGGTGTACTCGCCCCACTTGCAGTTGAGTTCGCCCATCGCCTGCATAGTGCGGAAGGTGTTCAGCCACCACGCGAATCGCTCGCGGCTGCCCGCGCCGGAAACGCGCGGCGCGAGCGTGGCCAACTCGTCCGCGAAAGCGTAATCCTTCTTCACCTCGGCCCATTTTCGCGCGTCGGGCCGGATGCCGCCGGGGCCGTGAATCCAGTCGGATGGACGCGGCAGCTTGCCGTCAATGCGGGCGAAGATCGCCGCGGCCGGCTCGGTGATTTCCCGGCCGAACTGCGCGCGGGCCCAGTCGCGGTAGAAGTCGCCCACGGGCGGGAACTTCTGGCGGTCGGTCGCTTTGTCTTCCGGCCAGTCGGCCTCGAAGTCTTTGTAGGCCGGGCCGCCGCAGTTGATCTTCTTGGTCACCGGGCCTTCGACGACGATGGCCGCGATGGACGGATACTCGACGCGCGGCGCGAAAGTGATGTCCAGCCAGCCGTCGCTCACCGCCACGTTGGTGTAAGTGAAATCGAACGCGCGGTCTTTGCCCACCCGGGCGAAGATGTCGAGGTTCTCGATCTCGCGCTGTCCCTGCACGATCACATCGAAGGCCCGCTTGCCCGCCTCCTTGTAGTTCGGCTCGCAGAACTTGAGCGTCACCGTGTAGCTCCCGTTGGGCACGGACAAATGATAGGCCAGGACGTTGTAGCGGACGGTCTGGTAGAGCGGCCCGTCCTCGGTGTCGGCGATCTGGTTGTTCGGAAAGTTGGCGAACTTGCCGCCGACCGGTCCAGGCTGGCGCGGCGGCTCGGCTTGGCGGCGCGCTTCGTCGGCCCAGTCGCCTTGCTCCCACGCGGCCTGCGCCAGCGCGGACACCGCGGGGCCGAGCACGCGCGTGCGCCAGTGGATGCCCAGGAGGCCGTCGCAACCGTAGCGCAGCGCGTCGAAAGCGTCGCGGCGCATCCGGCCCGCCCAGAGTTGCATCGACGTGAGCGCGGGATCGTCTTCGAGCCAGGGGATGGCCCACTTGCCGCGGCCCTTTACTTCGACAAAGCCTTTGTCCACGGGCGTCTTACCGACTTCACGGTTGATGCAACTGACGGCGATGTCTTTCGGGAGAATCTTGTCGAACATGGCGCGGTCTTGCTGCGGCCCCAGCACCCAGCCGCACGTCGCGAGCTTGAACGGCGGGTTCACTTTCTTGTGCGCGGCGATGGCAGCGTTCAGGTCGTTGGTGACGGCGGCGATCTGCTCCGGCTTGGTCCCTTCCCAGGTCCAGCCTTCCGGCGTCCAGAACCAGTAATAGTCGAGCGGATAAACCTGCGCGGCGCGGCGGAAGAGACCCTCGTAAAGCTCCTGCTTCACGGCTTGGTCTTTGGCGTCCTTGCCTTGCTGCTTGAGGCGGTCGCGCACGAGCTTCGGGACGGTGAGCGCCGTCTCCGTTCCGACGCACGTTTGAATGCCGAGCCGGCGTGCATGCGTGAAAGCCTCGCGCAACAGGCCGGCGGCGCGGCTAAAGACTTCGTTGTGCCCGGCGGCATTGGTCGGATTCGGAATGTGGCCCCACATCACCTCGGCGCCGAAGTCGTCGCGCTCGAACAACTGCGCCGCGCCGAACGTGTAGTCGCTGGTCTTCTTCGGTGCGTAGCCCCAGTTGCCGCGGAGCGTGTTCTGGTAGCTCGACGGGTAGCTGAACTTCACCGCGCTGCCCTCGCCGATGTTGTTTGGCGTGCCGATCCAGACCGTCGGCTCGGCGTTCGGGCCGCCTTCGGGATACGTGTGCAGGCCGAAGAAGTTCATGCGCAGCTTGGGCAGTTGGGAGAAAACGGCCTTGTAGTCGTCGAGGTTCCACCAGTCCGGCCCTTCGGGGAAATCGTGGAAGGGCTGGATGCCGCGCAGCGCGAACAGCGGCCGACCGACTTCCTCAAGCGAAGGCAGGCGAAGCGGCGTCTGCTGAGAGAACCGCTGGAGCTTCTCCGCACCCTTGCCCGTCACGGTGGAAGGCGCGGTCAGGAAAAGGCGATCATCCGGCACGACATCGCCGTGCAGGTAGAAGCGCACGCCGAGGTGCTCTGCCAGGCGGTAAGCCCCGTAGAGCGTGCCGAGCGCGTCGCCGCCTGCCACCAAGACCACCGGCCGGCCCTTGGCGCGCAGGGATCGGAGGCAGTACTGCTCTGCTTTCAGCCCTGCGACCACGGATGACAAACTGCCGGGTACATCCGCTGTCGTGCCGACAACCGCGCTCACGACTGGGCGGTCCTTTTGGGCCACGACGATGACGCCGGCGGCGGCGAGTTCGTTCTCCGCTTGCACGATGGGCAGCAGCCTGCCCGTGCGCAGATAGACGTAGCGACGGACCTCGCGGGCGGCCAGCGTTTCCATCGCCGTCGCGCCGCGCGGGCTGACAATAGCGAGGTCGGCAGCAGCGGCCGCCGCCGAGGACTGGAAGTGGCCGTGCAGCGTGGCCAAGGCGGCGAGGAGGAAGATGCGGGTGGAGCCGTTCACAAGAGCGGGGCCTTTCTTGATGCGCAGTTGAGTCATGGTGCGACCGTTGTTTGCGGGACGAAGGAACCGCGGTCAAGGCGAAAGACGGAAGTATCTGGCCGCCCGGCCACGGTTTGGTATTCCGCCGTCGGCACGCTTTGACCCTTGGTGGCGCAGGACAGGTTTTGGAAATCCGCAACACAAGAGGCTTTTTCAAAACCTCCTGGTTGGTGGGGCGAGCGTACTCGCGAGCCGGATGCCGCGTGTTTCCCCGGCTCGCGAGTACGCTCGCCCCCCCGCGGTTTTGATAGAGGCTCATGTGTTTATTCCTTTTCTCATTTCCTGGCGGGCCGGCGTGGGCCAGCCCGTTTCCTTTGTTGTTTTGGTTTGCCGCACGCGCGGCTCGCTGCGACTCCGCGCCGAAAGAGAACGAGCGGAAGTGACAGCAAATCTGGGTTCTGGACTCGCTTCGTGTTCTCGAGCGCTGCCGGGTCAGCCTCGTAGCACAGATTTTCAATCTGCCGTATCGCAGGATTGCATCCTGCGGGGCGCTTGGCGGCGGACGGGCACCCGGCGGTGGGCCGGCGCCCGAACTGCGGCCAATGCCCTGCCGATTGAAAATCGGCGATACGGCAGGTTGGAAAACCTGCGCTACCACTGGCGACGGGGCGTGCCCTCACCTCGGCACGGCCACGAAAGCCGGGACGATCCGCTTGTTGCCCGCCTTGTCCGTCGCCTCGTAGCGCAGCGTGTACACGCGGCCCCGCCCCGTGGGCGAACGCTCCGCCCGCACCTGGCCCGCCCGGTCCGCCGTGTTCAACGCCCAGCCCACGATGTCACCCGGCACATCGCCGCCGCCGGTGCCGCTGTCCGGCTCGCTGCTCGTCACCGACACCAGCGTGAAGCCGTTCGCGCCCGACAACAGGTCCACCACCCCCACCGTCACCCGGATGTTCACCAGCCGATGATCCGCCGGCCGGAGCAGCGCGGGCAACGCCACCGCCACCACCACCGGCGGCGTCTTGTCCAGCTTCACCGTCACCGTCCGGGCCGCCGCCAGATTCCCCGCGTGGTCCCGGGCGCGATACGTGATCGTCGTCGTGCCTTCCCGGGTGATGGGAATGACCGCGCTGGCGCCGGGCACCGTGGTGCTGGCCAGGCGCTGCGCCCCGCTGGCGCTGTAAATCATCTCCTTCACGCCCGAACCGCCGGCGTTGTCCGTCGCGCTCAGGTTCACGCTCACGTTGGCGTTGGCGTCACCAGCGCGCTGCTGGCCGGAGGCAACGTGTCCGTGGGCGGTGCCACCGGCGTGGCGATGACCACGGCGAAGGTCGAGAAATGGCCCGTCACCCCCACGAACCGCACGAAGGCCGGCGTCGGGCTGCCGGGGTACATCACTGTGGAATGATCCGGACACGATAGAAGCGGTTGCTCGAAGTCAGGGCGTCCAGTTTGCTGGCGGTGTTGCTGAGGGGGGTCACATCGCCGGGGACGCCGATCCAGTTGGAAGTGTTGAGGTCGGAATTGAACTCCAGCCGATAGGTGGTGTTCGAAACGGCTGTCCAGAGGAGCCGAATGTCCGGCCCGGACAACTCCGGCGGCAGCAGAATTGGCCGAGGAACCGCGAAGACCTCGCTGACGCTGACGATCACCGAGTTGGCGGTGGTGCTCATCTGCATCGCAACTTCGTTGGACGGGTAACGGAAATTCGCGAACGTACCGTTGCGCACGCCAGCGGTCAGGACCGTGAACGAATCGTTGGGGGCGGGAATAAACCCGTTGATCAGACTGGCGACAAGAGTCCCGTTCAACGTGACGGCGCCGGCCACTTGGAGCCGACCGTAGCCCGTGCCGGGAGTCGTGCCACCGATGGCGCAATTGAGCAGCGCATCGGTCGTGCAAGCGTAACCCCCATTCGCCGCCAGGATGCCGCTCTGAATCTCCACGGTGTGGTAATTGTTGAAGGCCATCCCGCCGGCCACGGTCGTCGTCCCGGCACTGACGGATTTGCGGAACGTGCCCGCGTTGTCAAACCGCGGGCCGGCCGTGAAGGTGTAGTTCAGGCTGGCGGCGGCGCGGACCTCGAAGAGCGCGCCGGCCCGGTTGGTGACGACCACATTGTTGCCGATCGCGATGTTCCCGCCTGTCCAGAGCACCGTCCCGCCGTTCTCCAACGTGCGCCCGCCGAAGAGACTCACGAGGTTGCCGAGGGTGAGCGTGGCGCCTGGCGCGACGAGGGTCCGCCCACTCCCGCTCATCGTCCCGCCCGTCCAGTCCATCTGGTTCAGCACCGTCACCACCTGGCCGCCGCTCAACGTGCCGCTGTCCATGTTCACCACCGCCGGGGTCACCGTGCCCGTGCCGCTGAAGTTCGCCGTGCCGCCGGAGACGATCAGCGCGTTGTTCGTGCAAAAGTAATTCCCCGTCAGATTGGCCACACCGGCGTCGAACCGGTTGGTGCCACTCACATTGACCAGCCCGGCCAGATTCGCGGTCGCGCCACTCACGATGAACTGAGCCGCTCCCGCAATGCTCGAAGCCGCGCTGGAAGTGAAGGTGCCGCCGGACAGGTTCAGCGTGGTGCCGACGCCCAGATCGAAAGTGCTGTCGTTCACGCCGCCGCCGCCCAGATTCAGCGTGCCGGTTAGGATCTCCACCGTGCCGTAATTGTTGAAGGCCATCCCGCCGGCCACGGTTGTCGTCCCGGCACTGACGGCTTTGCGGAACGTGCCCGCGTTGTCAAACCGCGGGCCGGCCGTGAAGGTGTAGTTGAGGCTGGCGGCGGTGCGGACCTCGAAGAGCGCGCCGGGCCGGTTGGTGACGACCACATTGTTGCCGATTGCGATGTTCCCGCCCGTCCAGAGCACCGTCCCGCCGTTCTCCAACGTGCGCCCGCCGAAGAGACTCACGAGGTTGCCGATGGTGAGCGTGGCGCCCGGCGGAATGACCGTCCGCCCACTCCCGCTCATCGTCCCGCCCGTCCAGTCCATCTGGTTCAACACTGTCAACCTCTGGCTGCCGCTCAACGTGCCGCTGTCCATGGTCACCACCGCCGGAGTTACCGTGCCTGTGCCGCTGAAGTTCGCCGTGCCGCCGGAGACGACCAGCGTGTTGTTCGTGCAGAAGTAATCGCCCGTCAGATTGGCTGTCCCACCGTCGAACCGGTGGGTGCCGCTCACATTGACCAGCCCGGCCAGATTGGCGGTCGCCCCACTCACGATGAACTGAGCCGCACCCGCAATGCTCGAAGCCGCGCTGGAGGTGAAGGTTCCCCCGGACAGGTTCAGCGCGGTGCCGGCGCCCAGATCGAAGGTGCTGTCGTTCACCCCGCCGCCGCCCAGATTCAGCGTGCCGCTCTGGATCTCCACCGTGCCGTAATTGTTGAAGGCCATCCCGCCGGCCACGGTCGTCGTCCCGGCGCTGACGGTTTTGCGGAACGTGCCCGCGTTGTCAAACCGCGGGCCGACCGTGAAGGTGTAGTTGAGGTTGGCGGCGTGGCGGACCTCGAAGAGCGCGCCGGCCCGGTTGGTGATAGACACATTGTTGCCGATCGCGATGTTCCCGCCCGTCCAGAGCACCGTCCCGCCGTTCTCCAGCGTGCGCCCGCCGAACAGACTCACGAGGTTGCCGATGGTAAGCGTGGCGCCCGGCGCGACGATGGTCCGCCCGCTCCCGCTCATCGTCCCGCCGTTCCAACTGGAGCTACCGTGGACGGTCAGAGCGCCGGTGCCGGTCAGGGTCGGCGCCCTGTTGGAGTTGCCCAAGGTGAGCTTGCCACAGTCCACGGAACTGTTGAGCGTGACGGTGACGTTGTTCGTGATGATCACGTTGTCGCTCAGCCCGGGCACCCGGTTGGGCTTCCAGTTCGAGGCGACCTGCCAGTCCCCGCCGGCGGAATTCGTCCAGGCAATGTCCGTTGCGGGGAGGTGGGTCAGGACCACGTCGTTGGCGGTGCCGCCGGCGTAGTTGATCTCGAACAGTTCGGTTCCGATGAACAGTTTCGCGTTTTGAGGCAACCCGGTGAACGTGCCCGTGACGGCGTCCGTGTCGTCATTGGCGATGAGGGTGAACTGGTCGTTGGGGGCGGACGCGAATCCGAGGAACGCATCCAGCGTGATACCCGTCAGGTTGACGGTGCCGCGCACATCGAGCTGGTCATGGCCGCTGCCGGGGGTTGTTCCGTTCAACTCGATCTGCAGCGTGCCGCTGCCAAGCGCGTCCGCATTGAAGTTGCCGCACGTCAGGATGCCGGGGCTGTTGCCCGGCGCGATGGTGGAGGGGCCTCCATTCAGCGTGATGGGCCCGACGGTGCCGGAGCCCCTGAATGCCGTGCCCGCGTTGATCTGGATGGCGCTCTGGGGTTGCAGCCCCTCCACCGTGAGCGTGCCGGCGGCGAGCGTGGTCGTGCCGGTGTAAGTGTTGGTGCCACCGAGCGCCAGGGTGCCCTCGCCCTGCTTGACGACGTTCACGCCGAGGATGGCGGAGTTGATTTGCAGGTCGGGATCGGCCGGGCCGTTGGCTACGACAATATTGGCCGGGCTAACCGACAGCGCGAGATTGCCCTCCATGATGGCGGTGAAGCCAGACGGGTTGGCGGTGATCGGGAAGCCCGTCATCAGAAACCCGGTGCCGGTCTGGACGGTCCCGCCGTTGAACGTGACGAGGCCGAAGTCTTCGACGTGTTCGTTCAGGTTCACGACTCCCTTGGCGTGAAGCGTGAGAGGAGTGATGGGGTTCTGGTAGGACTCAAGCCAGAGGACTTCGTAGGGGCCGCCGAAGTTCTGCCCGATTTCCAAGGGCCCCGCATAGGCGTTCACGCCAAATGGCTTGTTCAGTTCAAGCAGGGGGCACCGCACCAGCGTGGTGCCGGTGTAGGTGTTGGCCAGCGTGCCGCCAAGCCGCATGGTCCCGAGGTTGAAACAGCCCATTCCTCCGGAGCCCGAAATCGGACCGGTGAAAGCCATGTCACCGCCGGTCACGACGAGGTTGGTGTAGAGCGCCACCTGGCCGGCCCAGGACGAAACGCCGATGCTCGTCAGCGCGGAGCCGGGAAATACGCCTTCGACGCCCCCCAAGGCAAAGAGCAACTCCTCGCCGATGTTCACGTTCCGCAAGGTCAGGTTGCCCTCGAAGATCTCGGTGCTGCCGGCGATGTCACCCAGGCCGTGATCGTTCCGCACGTCGAGGACGCCCTGGCGGATGGAGATGCTGGAACTGAAGCTGTTGCTGGCCTGAAGCAGGAGCGCGGAGTTGCCGGACTTGCTGAAGTTCCCGACGCCGAGCATGTGCGCCTGCATGTCCAGCCCGGCATATACGCTGCCAGCCACGTTGATGTCGTGCGGGCCGGAAAGCAGGTTGAGCCTGCCTTTGATGGCTGGCGTCTGAGCGCTGTTGTTACAGGTGGATGTGATGTTTCCTTGCAACGCGAGCGTCGCGCTGCCGGTATCCAAGACAGCGGGCCGGGAATCGTTGGAGTCGGTGGCCAATTCCAGGTTCTGAAATGTCTCCTCGTAACCGTTCAATTGTAGCGTCGCGCCGTCCGTCAGCCGCACCGTCGCGCCGTCCCCAATTTGCTCCGCCCGGGCGAGTTTCACGGTGCCGACGTTGGTCACCACCAGGAGGTCGTTGACCACGACGCCAGACGACACGTTGAGCAGGATTTCCGAACCCACTCCGGGATTGAGGATGAGCGTGCCGGAGAAATCACCGCCCGCCCCTTTGAATTCAACAATGCCCGTATAGAAGTCCCAGTGTCTTGTGATTACCACCACGTTGCCGGAGCCCGAAATCCCTCCTTCAACAAACAAGCGCCCTTCGTTTGCAAGTGATACGTCGGCCTCCAGCACCAGATTATGGCCGTTCACGTCAATGGGACCGGTGAAATGCATTTGGGTTACTTCCGAAAATGTGGCGGGGGTTCTGACCGTATTACCGGTGACAAACGTGGCATTGCCCGCCAGCTTCACTCCGCAGTGGATGTAAACCTGGCATTCAAAGTCGAAGGTATTGGAGATTGCCCGGGAAATCCCCAAGGTGTTGCCGTATAAATGTACCTCCGCATTACCGATATCACCGATGTCGAATTGCAATGACCTGACCGTCAGGTCGGTCAGGTCATTGATCATGTTCACGTCCGGGCTGAGCGGGTCGCTAAACCATAGGTCTTCGCCATTTTGCGGTGGACCAGGTGGATTCCAATTATCCGGATCGCTCCATAGTCTGAAAACATTGCTGACCACGCCGCCATCGCCCGTCCAACTCCGGGTCGCGGCCTGGAGCGGAAGGGTGGCCCACGGAACTGCGCCGGCGAACACCAGGCCGAGCAGAGCCGCTCGCGCCAGCGCCCGCCAGCGCCCGCACCGTCGTGGACACAAGGGAAGGCCCACCCCGGGCGATTTCAGACGTTTGTATGGTTTCATAGTCTCTACAGTCTCCGCGTATCCGCCGTCCCCAGGGCCCACCCCGCGATGTCTTTTGACGCATCCGGCCCGCGACCGGTCCCCGGTCGCAGCACATGATATGAGTGTAGCGTTTGGCTCGGGTAAACACGCTTTGCGCAGGCCAGGGCTGCTGCGGCCGGGGACCAACCCCGGTCCATCCCCATCCCCGGACCGCGACCGGTCCCCGGTCGCAGCGGCTTGGAACCCGCAACGGCATTCTGACTGGTAAGGACGTCCAGCCCACTTCCACGTGCTGCGGCCGGGGACCGGCCGCGGTCCGGCGGTCTGCGGTCCCGCCAAGATTGACGCGCCTCTGCTCATTTCCGCATGGCCACCAGCGCGGGCAGCTTCAGAGTATTGCCGGCCTTGTCGCTGGCCTCGTACCAGACCTGGTAGAGCCGGCCAATGCCGCTGGGCGAACGCTCCGCCCGCAACGGCTCTTGCGTGGGCAAGGTGCGGACCTCACGGCGGTCATCTCCGAGTGAGGCGCCGGCGGCCAGGCAGAGCGCCACGGCGGCAGATCGGATGAGGGTTGAGGCACTCATGCTTTGTTCTCTCTGCCGCGGGTTTTGGTGTTCACCATGTGGTCCGTTCACGGCCAAGCAATGCGATAGAACCGGGCCGTGGAATCCGGCGGTTCCGGGATGGACAACTGAAACGTCCCGTCGAGCGAGGTGGTGTTCGTACCGATGTCCACCCAGGAATCTTGAGGGGCCATGAGGTCGGTGCGGGTCTGAATTCGGTACGGCCAGTTCGGGATGCCCGACCAAGTCATTGAAGATGCGTCCCCGTTCCGCTGGAACTGAGTGATCACCACCGGCCAGGAAAGCTTGAACAGGATGCCGTGGTAGCCGATGACTTCCTCTCCGAACCCGGTACCATAGAACGCGCCGTCGCCGCCGACAACCAACTCGCCCCGTTGGCCTGCAAGACCGAAGTGCGGAATCTCGTAGCCACTGCCATCCTCGCGAAGTCTGAACACGGTGCCGATTCGGTCTCCAACAACTGAAGAGGTCGCGCCATAAAGCCGCCCATCTGGTCCCCTGAGCAATCCGGGAAAGGGATGCAAGCCCTCGTTGGCGACACTGCCGAACCGATGCAGGACGCGGTAACCCTGCCCGTCTTTGTTCAGCTTGAATACCGTCCCGCCCACCTGACCGTGTTGATTTGTGTGCGCGCCTCCGCCGTCCGTCGTGCCGTAGAGCGCTCCGTCGCTTCCTTCCAGCAGCAGCCCGTATGGCCGTTCTCCATTCTGTGACGCGCCATCAAAGTGATGCAGCACCGCGTAATCGCTCCCATCTCGATTCAGCCTGAACACGGTGCCACCCCAGTTGCTGCCGGCACCGGAAGTCATGCCGTAAAGCCTTCCATCAAGACCTTCCAATAGTCCACCCGGAGCCGCGCCATCGTGCGGATGACCCAGGAAATGATGCAATACCCGGTAACCGTTGCCGTCTTTGTTCAGCTTGAACACCGTTCCAAACGTATCGCCAAACGCGTTGCTATACACCCCTCCCAGCCGGGTGGTGCCGTAAAGCGCCCCGTCGCTCCCCTCGGTCAACCCGCCGGGTTCAGCGCCATCGGTGGGCGCGCCAGCGAAGTGATGCAACAGACGATACCCGCTTCCCTCTTTCCCCAAGGTGAAGACTGTGCCCGCGCCGTGGGTGCCACCTTCCCCGGTGGTCCCGTAGAGAAATCCATCGCGTCCCTCAATGAGTCCAGCCCTCGGGTACTGCGCGTCGTTGGTAACGCCGCCGAAGCTGTGCAAGAGGCTGAATTCGCTGCCGTCCCGGTTCAGGCTGAACACTGTGCCCAGGCCTAAGTGGTAGAGTCCAAGGTTGGCACCACCAAAGTGGGTTGTGCCGTAGAGCTTCCCGTCACTTGCCGCCAGCACCCGGTTCGGTCCGTTGCCTTCCGTCCCGAAGTAACTCTGGAAGTGCAGCATGGTGGTGTAGCCGGCGCCGTCGGGATCAAATCTGAAGAGCGCGCCGACCGGGTTTCCAAGGTACCAGTGCCTGTTGGTGCCGCCCATTGGCGCCACACCAAAGAACACGCCATCATTCCCGCGAATCAGTGGCAGCAAGGGGCCCGACGACTCGCCCGTGGTCCAATTCCCGTTGGACTGAATCTGGAAGCCGGTTCCATCTCGGTTCAGTCGGAACAGCGTGGCGTAATCGGTGCTGCCACTGGTGGTCGTCGCGCCGTAGAGCGCCCCGTCAGCGCCTTCGACCAGCGTCCCAGTGTGGCCCCCCCCGCCGGCAGTGCCCGCAAAGTGGTGCAGGATACGATAACCGCTGCCGTCTGGGTTCAGCGTAAATACCGTGCCGGCCTCGTAGCCCCATTGATTCGTGTGCGCCCCTCCCGAGTGCGTTGTGCCGTAGAGCGCGCCGTCTCTGCCCACCAGGAGGCGGGCCGGAACACTCCCGTCATCCGGCCCGCCCCTGAACTGATGCAAGACACGGTAGCCGCTTCCGTCTGGATGGAGTGCGAAAACGGTTCCAAGAGTCTGACCTGACTGGTTTGTGTAGCCGCCGCCCCGTTGAGTCGTGCCGTACAGAGTGCCGTCGGCTCCTTCCACCAGGGGTCCACTCGGTTCATCGCCGTCGTCGGGGACACTGCCGAAGTGATGCAGGAGGGTGTAGCCATCGCCGTTCTTGTTCAGCTTGAATAAGGTGCCGCGCGCTAGGCCGTGTTCATTGGTGTAGGCTCCTCCTCCCCCATTGCCGTAGAGCGCGCCGTCGCTTGCTTGAAAGAGGGCTTCGGGCCCGCCGCCGCTGGCTCCCTCGGAAAAGTGGCGCAAGATGACGTAGCCGGTGCCGTCCTTGTCCAGCTTGAACAGCGTGCCAGCTCCGTTCGTGCCGCCATAAATCGTTGTCCCATAGAGTGCGCCGTCGTTGCCTTGAATCAACCTCCAGGGATAGCTTCCGTCTTTGTTGCCACCGAAGTAATGCAACACCCGGTAGCCGCTTCCGTCCTTCTCTACCCGGAACACCACTCCCCAAAGATCGTCGAAGCTGGATGCCGTGGTTCCATACAGCGCCCCGTCGCTTCCTTCGATCAATCCAGTAGGATCGTAGCCCGCCAAGTTGGAATCACCAAAGGCCTTGAGTTGCTCGTATTGGAGGGTGGCATGCCCGGTAGAGGCGGTGAGGATTCCGGCCACTAGAAGTGTGGCGAGGAGACGATGCGCCGATTCTGGCGTCGTGCGGATTGGGTTTCGCGCGTGCGTCTTCATGGCGGCCGCCGGTCTTGCGATGGCGCGAGAGGGCGCGCGGACGGACACGCTGCGGCGCGTGCCTATGGGGAGGCGTGGCAACGGCATTCGGGTCTGGACATAGGTTTCCATAACACTGGAGTTCCTTTATGGTTGACGGTTCGTTATCTGGGCCTCGTCGTTGTCTGCTTGGCGAGTTGATTCTTTATTCATGATTCTTCCTTCGAACTGAGCCGCACGTTGGCTGCTACGAGTCGGTTGTTACGAAAGGGCGTTCACTTTGGCACCGCCACCAACGCGGGCAGCTTCAACGTATTCCCCGCCTTGTCGCTGGCCTGGTACCAGAGCGTATAGAACCGGACCAGACCCGTGGGCGAACGTTCTGCCCGCAACTGGCCTTGTAGGTCCGCCGTGCCGGGCGACCAGCCTTTGATGTCGCCGGGCAGATCGCCGCCGCCCAGGCCGCTGTCCGGTTCGCTGCTCTCCACCTTGACCAGCGTGAAGCCGTTCGCGCCGGAGAGGCCGTCCCACACCTTCAAGCTCACCTTCACCGTCACCAGCCGATGATCGGCCGGCTTGAGCAACGCCGGCTTGGCCACCGGCAGGAACAGCGGCGGCGTCTTGTCCAGCTTCACCGTCAACGTCCGGGCCGGCTCGGCGTTCCCGGCGGCGTCCGTGGCGAACCAGGTGATCGTCGTCGTCCCCTCGCGCGTGAGCAGCGGCACGACCGCGCTGGCGCCGGGCACGGTGGTCGAGGCGATCGTCTGCGCCCCGCTCGCGCGGAAAGTGATCGAGGCCACGCCCGAACCGCCCGCGTTATCCGTCGCGCTCAAGTTCACCGTCACGTTGTCCTTGTTCCAACCCAGGCCGTTCGGCGTCGGCGTCACCCCCGCGCTGCTGGTGGGGGGCAACGTATCCGTCGGCGGCGTCAACGGCGTGGCGATGACCACGGCGTAGGTCGAGAAGTGGCCGGCCACCCCGTTGAACTGCACGAAGGCGGGCGTGGCCAGGCTGCCGGGCGGCAGCGGCGCGCGATTGGCGTCGAGCTTCAGGACTTCCACGCAACCGCCGTTGGCCGCCGGGGTCTGGCCGTTGGCGCACACGGGGAAGGTCTGATAAAGACTGCCCGGCGTGTCGTTCTGCACGGCCAGCGTGGCCGAGCCGCTGGCCACGGCGCCCAGCAAGGCGGCCTGCTCCGGCTGGCTCAAGGCGGCCAGGTCCACCACGAAACGGAGCGTCGCGTCGGCGTTGAGGGTGGGGATGGCGAAGTTGAACTGGTAGGCGGCCACCGGGTCCACGTTCACCGGCGCGTTGTTGGCATCCACGCCCTGGACCACCGGCAGCGTGGCCGGGTCGAGGCGCTGGACGCTGAATCCCACGCGGCTGGAGAACGCGCCGCTGGGCAAGGCGGCCTGCATGGCGGCCTCGGTGTTCACGAGCGTGACGGTCGTGCCGCCGTTGACCGCGCCGGTGGCGGCGGGCGCGCTGGTGGCGGCGGTCAGGCTCACCGTGCCCGCACCGGAGACATCCACGTTGCCGGTAGCCGTCGTGCCACCGGTGTCCACCACCGAACCACTCGTCTCGATCGTGAGATTGCCGCTGATGCTCGTGCCGGTGGTGGCGGTGCCGAGCGTGACTGTCGCGGTGCCGTTGCCGGTGATGGTCACGTCGCCGCCAGTGGACGAGAGGCCCGACAGATCCACGCCCACAGCAGCAGTGTTGTTCGTCACCGTCACGCCGCCGCCAGTGCTCGTCAGTCCTCGTAGGTCCAGGCCCACAGCAGCGGTGTTGTTCGTCACTGTCACGCCGCCGCCAGTGCTCGTCAATCCTCGTAGGTCCACACCCACAGCAGCAGTGTTGTTCGTCACCGTCACGTCGCCGCCCGTGCTCGTCAGTCCTCGTAAGTCCACACCCACAGCAGCAGTGTTGTTCGTCACCGTCACGTCGCCGCCAGTGCTCGTCAGTCCTCGTAGGTCCACACCCACAGCAGTAGTGTTGTTCGTCACCGTCAGGCTTCCTCCGACGGTCTTCACTGACGGCACAGTGACATCTGCCAACGAGATGTTGTTCGCGATGATGAGGTCGCCCCCAACCGTGAGCAGCAGCGGGAGGCAAAGGTTGATCGCACTGGGGTTGTCGGCCACCTCCAGGCTGCCGCCGACGGTGCGGAGTGCGGGCAGGCAGACGTTGCCCAAGACGGGGTTGCCGCTGATCATGGCCGTGCCAACGACCTCGGCGAGCGCGTTCAGCCCCGCGGTGGTGAGCGCGCTGTTGCCCACCAGCACCACCGAGCCGCCCACCGTTTCTAGCCTGTTGAGGTTGATCGAGGTGAGTGCGCCGTTGACTTGAATCGTCACGCTGCCGCCCACGGTGAGGAGTTGCTCCGCGTCGAGCCTGACGAGTTCGCCGTTGTGGTCCACGACGAGACTGCCGCCCAGGAACTTGAGATTGGGCAGACTGAGGGTGGACCGACCACTGGCCTGCAGCGTCAGGTCGCCCTCCACCACGGTCAGGCTGTCCAGCAGCCACTGGGGCGTGTCGGCGTCCACCACCACGTTGGCGGGGAGCGGCGTGAGGCACTTGCCCGCACTGTCAGCGCTGTAGAGGGCTTGGATCTCCAAAGGCGTGAGGGCGCGGTCATAGACGGAGACTTCGTCAATCTGGCCGTTGAAGTAGTTGAAGGTGCCGCACCAATTGCGCTGGCCAATCCAGTCGGGGGTGTTGAGGGCCAGCACGCCCACGCTGGGATCGGGTTCGGAGGCGGCCAGCACGCCGTTGAGGTAGAGGGACAGGGTCTTGCTGCCGTTGAGGACCTCCCGCACGCCGACCACGTGGTAGAAGTTGTTGGGGAGCAGCGGCAGCGCCGGCATGGCGCGGGCGCTTAAGCCGTCGGCGTCCCGCACGGCAAAGAAGATCTTGCCGGCGTCCGTCCCGGTGTTGTTCACCACGAGACTCTGCACGGTCTCGCTGCAATCGTAGTTCAGGGCCACAATCACCTGCCCATCGTTGGATGGGTCGGTAAAGCCCTGCCAGTTGACCCAGGCTTCGATGCTGAAGCTGCTGTCGGGCGCGAAGTCCAGGTCGGGCACGTTCCCCAGCGCGATACCGCCGGTGGCGCCGTCGAACTGGAAGGCGGAACCGCCGACGCCTGCCGGCACGACGGTGACACCGCTGGCGAGAGTGCCCTGATTATTGCCGATGAGGTCTTCCGCGAAGCCGCCGGCATCCAGCGTGCCCGGCCACCAGTGGATCAAGCCCGGCGGCTGCGGGGCGCACTGCTGGGCCGGGGCGGCGCCGGCGAGCAGGAGCAAGAGAATGACGAATGACGAATGACGAATGGCGAATGAAGCACCCCGACGGCGGGCAAGCGGGACGGGCGCGGCGCACGCTTGCAGCGCAGACTTGCAGTCTGCCGCATCGCCGGATTGCATTCGGCGGGGCGTCCACGGACGCAAGCGCCCCGAGAGTTCGCACGGGTTGCGGAGTGCAACTCCGCGATGCAGCAGGTTAAAAACCTGCGCTAAGAAGCCGGCATCGGCCCCGCGCGGGCGCGGCGGGTCGGAGTTGGAGGTGAGGGTTTCGGTCTGGCCGGCGAGGTCCAGTGGGCGCACCGACATGGCCGGCGCGCTGGAAAACGCGACCCGCTGCCCGGCGGGCGCGCGCGAGGTTGGCTGAAGGCTGCGCTGAGCGCCTAGGTGCAAACTCCGGTTGGGAGTTCCGGCTTCAGCCGGCCGGACGCGAGAACCGCCTGCAGGCGGAACTCCGAACCGGTTTAGCCACCACCGGAGCGCTGGTTCAACCAGGCGCTGAGGTGGGAGTGGGTGTTTCGCCCGGTGAAGTGCGCCGTTGGAACCTAGCGTATTCATACTGTGTCTTTCGTTCTTGATGGTTTTGGTTGTTCGGTTGGGAGTGGAAAGAGTGGTGACTCAGGTTTTCAGGATTGGGGGGAACGGAGGAGCTTCTGCAAAACTGGAGCAGCCAGCGCAGCGATTCTCATTACGGCGCGTTTGGAGTTCCGCCTTTAGGCGGTCGGCGCGGGAAAACCGCCTAAAGGCGGAACTCCAAACGGTTCGTGGATTGCGTGCAGCGCCAAAATGAGAACTGCTGCAGCCGACGTGCGGAGGCTCTGATTCCATCGAAGTTCGAGCCTCCGCACGTCGGCGGCTACAGAGTTTTGAAATCGCCTCTGAGGTTGGAGGATTAACCACGGAGGGCGCTCCCAGCCGGTTGGAAACCGGCACTCCCGCTCGTTGGAAGCAAGGCCGCGTCTCCGTCACGGTCCCAGCCGGCGGGAGTACAGCAAGACCGGACAGCGCGCGCGTCTTCCCGCCCACGGCGCGCGCCTCAACAGAAGCGCCACTCAGCCTCGCCATCATAGCCTCTGATATGTGGCACAGGTTGGCCGAGTTGTCTGTACGCAAACATGCGTACGTCGGCCGACCGGGTTCCGGGCCAGGATGGCGGGGGAATTCCCCGAACCCGTGAGCCGCCTGGAAGGATTGACGGGGCGGCGCCAAAAGTCTTGTGGTGGGGCCGCGCGCTCTTCACAGTCGCGGCCATGACGCCTACACGGCAAGGATCGATCCGGCTGCTGCGCATTGCGGGAATCGACCTGTTTCTGCATTGGTCCTGGTTCATCGTCGCCTTCTTGGAGATCAAGTGGCGGGCGGGAAACTATTCCTCCATCATCTGGAACGTCCTGGAGTATCTGTCGCTGTTTTTCATCGTCATGCTCCACGAGTTCGGTCACGCGCTGGCGTGCCGGCAGGTGGGCGGGACGGCAAACCAGATCGTGCTCTGGCCGCTGGGTGGTGTGGCCTACGTGTCACCGCCCCAACGACCAGGGCCAATGCTGTGGAGCATCGCAGCGGGGCCACTCGTGAACGTGGTGCTCTTTCCCATCTTCGGTGGTCTGGTGCTGCTGGCCCAGTTCTTAGGCTGGCCGGAAGAACTGCGCGACGCCTACAGGTTGATTGTGAGCGTCTGGGGACTCAACGGCCTGCTGCTGATCTTCAATCTCCTGCCCGTGTATCCGCTGGACGGCGGCCAGATTCTCCGCTCGTTGCTGTGGTTTGTGGTCGGACGCGCCCGCAGTCTGATGGCGGCCGCCATTGTCGGGTTCGTGGGGGTGGCGGCGATGATCGGGCTGGCGCTGTGGATTCGCGACCCTTGGTTGGTCGTCATGTCCGTGTTCATCCTCGTGAACTGCTGGGGCGGCTTGATGCAGGCGCGGGCCTTGGCGCGGATGGCCCGGCTGCCGCGCCTGGCGGGCTTCGCCTGTCCGTCCTGCCACACTGGCCCGCCCGCCGGGGAGTTGTGGGTCTGCGGCCAATGTCGGGCGCGTTTCAACACCTTCGCCGCGCTGGGGGTTTGCCCGCAGTGCGGAGAGCAGTTCCCCATCACGCAATGCTTCGACTGTGGCGCGTCGCATCCGATGCCAGACTGGGTGCAGGCGCCGCCGCCGTGGCCAGGCGCGTGACGGCTTTCACCCCAGCCGCCCGAACTTTTTCTCCAACTCGCGGAAGTTCATCTCGATCATCGTGGGCCGGCCATGCGGACAGGTGTAGGGCATGGCGCAGTGGCGCAAGTCCTCGACCAGGTTCTCCAATTCCGGCCCGGCCAGCGGATCGTGGGCTTTGACGGCGTGGCGGCAGACGGTTTTGGCGACAGTGTGTTCACCCAACCGCAGCGCATTCACGGATTCGCCGCTGGCTTTGAGTTCATCCACCACGTCCAGCACGAAGCGCCGCGGCTCGGCGGCTTTCACGAACGGCGGCAGCGCATCGAGCAGGAACGTCCGCTCGCCGAACTCGCTCAATCCCACGCCGAGCCGCGCGAAGGTCGGCAGCAACTCGCGCACGAACTGGGCGTCGCGCGCGGACAACTCCATCGTCTCCGGCAGCAAGAGCCGCTGCGAAGGCGCCGGCCCTTGCTCCAGCCGTTGCAGCACCTGCTCGAAGAGAATCCGCTCGTGCGCCGCGTGCTGGTCCAGCAGCACCAAGCCGCGATCCGATTCCAGCACCACGTAGAGCCGGCCGATCACGCCGACGAGGCGCAGCGGCACGCTCAGCAGCGGAGTTGGGGGAAGGGATTGCAGATTGCGGATTGCGGATTGCAGATTGGCGGACTCCGACGCGGGGCGGGGAGAAGCGACCGTCTGCGGTGGCGGGGGTGTCGCCTCAAGCGAGGGACGAACCGCTTGTGACGGAAGCGGACGGAACACTGCTGTGCCCTCCGCTTTGAACAGCGGCGTGGCCCGAACTTCCAGCGGCAACTCGCTCGTCGCGGCCGATGGAGGAACGCGCGTCGTGGTCGCCTCCGAAGCCGCCCGCGTGCCGCTGGCTTCCTCCGTGCGCGCCGCGGTGGGCTTCAATCCCAACTCCACCGCGCTTCCCTCGACTTTGGACTTTGAACCTTGAACCTCGGACTTCGCCGGTTCACCGCCATGGAACTGGAGCAGCATTTCCCGGACGGCTTGAGCGACGAGCCGGCGGACTTCGCGCTCGTTGTGGAACTTCACCTCGCGCTTGGCCGGGTGAACGTTCACATCGACGCTGGCTGGGTTGATCTCCAGGAAGAGGCAGCAGACCGGAAAGCGGCCCTTCATCAGCGCCGTGTGGTAGCCTTCGAGGAGCGCGAAGTTGAGCGCGCGGTTCTCCACGGGCCGGCGGTTCACGAAGAGATGCTGGTCCTCGCGCGTGCCGCGGGAAACGCCCGGCGCGCCGAGGTAGCCCCAGAGGCGGAACGGGGAAGGCGCTGGACTGGGAGCCGCTTCGTCCGCGGTTTCCGTTTCATTCAATTCGGCCAAGTCGGCCGCGAAGTCCACGGTGAGAAACTGCGTCTCGCCTCCGAACAGCGCGCGCATCCGTTCCTTGAGCGCGAGGAGGCGCGCGGCGCCGGACGGCTCGGTCCGCACGGCCGGCAGTTGCCAGATCGGGCGCGAGTCCCGGACAAACGTGAAGGCCACCTCCGGGCAGGCCAGCGCGGCCAGCGTGAGGTAATGCTGGACGTGTGCCGTCTCGGTTTCTTCCGTGCGCAGAAACTTCCGGCGCGCGGGCAGATTGTAGAACAGGCTTCGCACCTCCACGCACGTGCCTGGCGGCGAGCCGGCGTCGCGCACTTCGAGGATCTTGCCCCCATGGATCACCACCTGCGTCGAGGCGGCGGACTGGCTGTCGCGTTCGCGCGTGGTGATCGTCATGCGGCTGACGCTGGCGATGCTCGGAATCGCTTCGCCGCGGAAGCCCAGGGTGGCGATGGCGGCCAGGTCTTCGGCCTTGCGAATCTTGCTGGTGGCGTGGCGTTCGAGGCACAGCAGCGCGTCGTCGCGACTCATGCCGAGACCGTCGTCGGTCACCCGCACGAGACTGCGCCCGCCCGCGCCGATCTCGACCGTAACGCGCGCGGCCTGAGCGTCGAGGGCGTTCTCGACCAGCTCTTTCACGACGCTGGCAGGCCGCTCAATCACCTCGCCGGCGGCGATCTGATTGGCGACTTGCTCAGGCAGCAGACGGATGCGGTTCATCAGCGGGGAAAGGATGGAACACTCGTGACGAATTGAAAGGCTGAAACGGAGCCGGACGGCGCTCAACTCAGTCCGGCCTCGTGTGCAACGCATACTCCAAGTCTATCAGTATCGGCTGAAATCGTTACGGATCGTGCCGATGCCGCAGGACGGGCTACGGCTGCGTAGCGCAGGTTTTCAACCTGCCGTTTCGCCGGTTTTCCAACCGGCGACGCGCTCGAATGGAACCGGCCTGGGATTCTCTTGGGGCGTCTTGGAACTTCGTCGGCCTCGCCGACTAGAAAGTCGGCGCTACAGCAGGCTGGAAAGCCTGCGCTACTGGGGTTGCGGCTCGGCCGCGCCGTCTCGCAGGTTTCCAAACCGCAGGCCGCAAGCCCTCGCCCGACCCACCGATTTGGGAATCGACGACACAGCAAGACTTGGACTGCGCTCCAGCCGGCGTCAGGCCGCGTTCGATCCAGTGCCGTCAGCCCTTCGCGCCTTTGAGGTCCGGTTCCAGCTTGACGTTCTCTTTCACCAGCGCGGCGAGCGTGACTTCGCCGCCGCGATAACCGGCCTCACGTCCGAGCACGGCCGTCAGGTTCGAGCGGACAGATGGCGCCACGGTCGGGTTGTCGAACCGCCCTTGCGTGATGAACTGGTGGAACTCGCGGATGTTGGTTTGCGCGCCGGTGGTGTAGAGATTGGGAATCTTGCCGCCGTCGTAAAACTCCTTCCCGCGAATCCAGACCGCGCTGAAGTAGTCGCTGTAGATGTAGCCGTCTGAGCCATAGACGCGCGCGGTGATCTCGTCGCGCATTTCCGGGATCGTCTGAATGCACGTGAACGAGAGCGGCACCTTGCCGGGGAATTCGTAGTTCACGACGAAGTGGTCCCAGATGCTCCCTTTGGGCCGAAGCTTCTGGCCGCCCATGCCGACGGCGCGGACGGGATCGGCGTTGAGAATCCACGTGGCCACGTCGAGCGAATGAATTGCCTGCTCCACGATGAAGTCGCCGGAGAGTTCCTTCACATAGTACCAACTGCGCAACTTGCCTTCCGCGGTGGCGGGCGGCTGGCCGCGTCCGCCGCCGGCCCACGGATAATGCGCTTCGCCCATGACGAGTTGGCCGATGTCGCCCTGGCGCACGCGGCGGAGCGCCTCGCGATAGAACTCGTTGGCGCGCGTCTGGAAATCCACGAGGAACACCAGCTTCTTGGCCGTGGCGCGCTGGCCGGCAGCAGCAATCGTCAGGCAGCCGGGCACATCGACGGCGATGGGCTTGGCGAGGAAGACGTGCTTGCCCGCGTCCACGGCGTCGGCGGCCTGCTGCGGGTGGAAGTAGGGCGGCGTCTCGATCACCACGGCGTCGAGCTTGCCTTCGAGCAGTTGTTTGTGGCCGGTGAGGCCGGTGTAGCGGCGAGACTTCTCGATGCCGTGCTTCTCACCCACAGCATCGACGCGATCCTGGAAGTAGTCGGCGCAGGCCACAAAGCGGTAGAGGCCCGATTCGGCGAACAGGTTCGCAATCCAACTGCCGCGCCCGCCGCAGCCGATCAGGCCGAGGTCGAGCTTGGAGTTGGCGTCCGCGCCGAAGACGAGCGAGGGCTGGAGCAGCGTGGCGGTGGTGGCGGTGGCCGCGCCGGCGAGGAACGCGCGGCGGGGAAACTGAGTCCCTGGCGAGGGAGTTTTCATAGTTGCTTGCGGAGGCATGGCCCAAAGGTGGTTGCTGGCCATTTTCCTGTCAAAACGTTTTCACCTCGTTCCCACAAGGGACATGGCTGCATCAAGGAGGATCACGACGAGGGCGGATTGGGAGCCTTGAACTGCGAACTTTGAACCGTGCTCTCCTTCCCCGCCCGCCAATGGCCATAACAGAAATAGAGGCCCAATCCCACCACCAGCCAGCCAACGAACCACTTCCAGGTCAGCGCGGGCAACTCCAACATCAAGTAGCCGCTGGTCAGGATCGCCGCCAGCGGCACCCACGGAAAGAGCGGCACGCGGAACGGACGCGGCCAGTCAGGATGCGTCCGCCGCAAGATGAGGATGCTGACCGCCACGATGACGAAGGCAAACAGCGTGCCGATGTTACACAACTCGACGACTTCCTTGATGTTGGTACAGCCCGCGACCACCCCCACCGCGACGCCGGCGATGATGGTGTTCACGTGCGGCGTGCGGTAGCGCGGATGAACGCGTGCCGCCCACGGCGGCAGCAGTCCATCGCGGGCCATCGAAAAGAAGATGCGCACCTGGCCCAATTGAAACACCAGCAGCACGGACGTGGTCGCCAGCACCGCGCCGAAAGACATCACGCCGGCCGTCCAGTTCAGTCCGCGCGCGGCGAAGGCCGTGGCCAGCGGCTCCGCCGTGCCGAGTTGCCGCCACGGCATCAGGCCCGTGAGCACCACCGCCACCGCCACGTAAATGAGCGTGCAGATGACCAGACTGGCCAGGATGCCGATGGGCAGGTTGCGCTGCGGATCGCGCGTTTCCTCCGCCGCCGTGGAGATGGCGTCGAAGCCGATGTAAGCGAAGAAGATCACCGCCGCTGCGCTGGAGATGCCGGCAAATCCGTTTGGCGCGAACGGCGTCCAGTTCTCCGGTTTCACGTAAAACGCGCCCACCACCAGGAAGAAGAGAACGAACGCGAGCTTCACTGCCACCATCACCGTGTTGAAGCCCGCGCTCTCCCGGATGCCGAGCACCAGCACCCACGTCACCAGCATCGTGATGACGAAGGCCGGCAGGTTGAACACGAGGGGCACCAAGAAGAGCCGGGGCGCGTCGGCCCACGCTTGCGCGGCATGGATCGTGACGGCGTCCGGCGACACGCCGTTGGCCGCGGCCGCCACGTCGCGCGCGGCCTGCGCGGCGCTACGATAGTCGATGCCCAGCCACAGCGGGAAGTCCACGCCGAGTCCGCGCAACAATTGCTGGAAGTAACCCGACCACGAGATGGCGACGGCAACGTTGCCCACGGCGTACTCGAGGATCAAATCCCAGCCAATGATCCAGGCGACAAGCTGGCCCAGCGTCGCGTAGGCGTAGGTGTAGGCCGAGCCGGACACCGGCACCATCGCGGTCAACTCCGCGTAGCACAGCGCCGCGAACCCGCAGGCAATGGCGACGAGCACAAACGACACGACCAGCGCCGGCCCCGCGCCGAGGTAATCCGGGCCGCCCGCAACGGCCGTGCCCACGGTGGAGAAAATCCCCGCGCCGACAATGGCGCCAATGCCGAGGAAGGTGAGCTGCAGCGGGCCGAGGCTGCGCTTGAGCCGGCGCTCCGGGTGTTCGGCGTCGCGCAGCAATTGCTCAAGCGACTTGAGGCGGAAAAGATTCTTCATCGCGGCGCGGCGGAGGCTGAGGCGGCTGGCGGACAGGTTTGCACGCGCGGAGTGTCGCGGGGGAAACCGGAGAAATTCAATCGGAAAACCGAACGCCACGTTCAAAACCGCAGCCGCCGACGTGAGGAAGCTCTGATTCCAATCTGCAATCTGCAATCAGCATTCCGCAATCAGAGTGAGCCTCCTCACGTCGGCTGCTACGCTCTTGAGCCAGAACCTTTCATTGAAGTATTCGCCCACGCCCCGTAGCTTGGGGCCGTTATGGACATGGTCACCGTGTTTCAAACGTTCAGCATTGCGGAGGCGCAGGTGGTGCGCTCCCGGCTCGAAGCGTCGGAGATGCATCCGACCCTTCTCAACGAAGTCGCGTCCGTCAGCATCGACGGCTACACCATGAGCACCGGCGGGGTGCGGGTGCAGGTGCCCGACGACGAAGCCGTCGCCGCGCGGCAGTTGATCGAGTCCGGCAACGACACCACGGAAACCGCAGCCTGAAACTGAACTTCAACGTGCCGACGACACCTCCACCAACCGCGGCACCCGCCGCGACTGGAAGCAAAGGAATTGCCTCCGCCATCAAACTCACTCCGTCGGATTTCGGCGTGCGGGCTTCGCAATTCTGGAAGAAATCGCCGGGGCTGCTCGCAAAGCTGAAGCGGCTTCTGCCCGCCGGAGAATTCACCGACGACCCGTCGGTCTGCGCGGCCTACGCGGGCGACAAGTGGTTTGCCGCCCACGTGCCGGACGCGGTGGCGTTGCCGCGCAGTGCGGAGTCGGTGTCGAAACTCCTTCGCTTCGCCCACGAACATCGGATTCCCGTCACAACGCGCGGCGCGGGCCACGGTTACGTGGGCGGCTGCGTGCCGGCGCATGGCGGGATCGTGCTCTCCGTGGAGCGCCTGAACCGCATCCGCGAAATCCACGCCCGCGACTTTGTGGCAGTGACGCAGCCAGGTGTGATGACGCAGAGCTTGCAGGACGCCGTGGAGCGCAAGGGCCTGTTTTATCCGCCGGACCCGGCCAGCCGATCGGATTGCAGCATCGGGGGCAACATCGCCACCAACGCCGGCGGCCCGCGCTGTCTGAAATACGGCACCACACGCGACTACGTGCTGGGCCTGGAAGTGGTGCTGGCCGACGGCACGATCACGTGTCTGGGCAGCCGGACGCACAAGAACAAAAGCGGTTTCGACCTGGGGCGCATCTTCGTCGGCTCGGAAGGCCTGTTGGGCGTGATCACGGAGGCGACGCTCAAGTTGATTCCGCTCCCGCCTTACCGCGCGGCTCTGGCGGTCGGGTTTCCGTCGATGAAGGACACCGCACGGGCGCTGCGGGCGATTTTCGCCGACGGCTTTCTGCCCTGCGCGCTGGAAGTCGCGGACGAGTTCACGCTGGCCGCCGCCCAAAAGCGCACGGGTAGCCAACGACTCGCGGGTTGCCGGGGCCACATGATCGTGGAACTGGACGGGCAGGAGCGCAGTGTGCGCGGCGAGATTCGTGACTTGGAGAAGATCGTGCGCCGTCATCGGCCGCGGTTCGTCGAACGCGCGTCCGGCGCCGGCGAATGCGAGAAACTATGGCAAATCCGCCGCGAATTCTCCTACGCGCTGCGCGACACGGGGCTGACCAAGTTGAACGAAGACATCGTGGTGCCGCGCGGCCGGCTGGAGGATTTGTTCCGGTTCACGGCCGCCTTGCAGAAGAAGTCCGGCCTGCCCATCGCCTGCTTCGGTCACGCGGGCGACGGCAACATCCACACCAACGTGATGGTGGACTACGCGCAGCCTGGCGCGCGCGAACGCAGCGAGGCGGCGCTGGATGCGCTCTTCGGACAAGTCCTGGCTTGGGGCGGCGTGATCACGGGCGAGCACGGCATCGGTCTGGCGAAGAAACGCTGGTGGCCGACGGCAGCGTCGGTGGAAGCCCGCGAGCTGCACCGGCGCGTGAAGCGGGCGCTGGACCCAAGAGGCATTTTGAACCCAGGGAAGTTTGTGTAGGCAGCGCAGCGGGCACGCGGCCCCGTCTGCTCCATGAATCCTCTCCCTGTCACGGTGTCCGGGTAGCCGCCGTTACGGGGAAGTGCAATCGCCTCTCGATTGAGCTTCTTTCAGAACGGTAGCAGCCGACGTGAGGAGAGTCGGAGCCACCGCCGACGGTTGCTGCCTCGGGCCAAGGAACGGAGCGCGGCTGTGGTCGAAGACCCAGCCGCAGCACGTTCCAGAGGACGCAGCTCGGACTTGCTCCCACGCCCCGCGCCTGGGTTGGTGCTGCGGCTGGTCCGGCGGACCCAGCCGCGCTCCGTTCCTTGGCAGGCTCTGTTTTCAATCTGCATTCTGCAATCTGCATTCCGCAATCAGAGTGAGCCTCCTCACGTCGGCTGCTACGGGGTTTTGAAATCGCCTCGATTCTCAATGTGAAATTGTTCCTCCCCGCCGCAGCCCTTCTCGCGCAGCCCTGCTGGATGCAAAAGCCGGTTGGACAAAACCGCGCCGCCATGTTGAATTGGCGCAAGCATGAAACCGTTCGACTTCCTTGTCCTCGGCTCCGGCGTTGCGGGGCTGTCTTTCGCGCTGAAAGCCGCCCCGCACGGACGCGTGGCCATCGTGACCAAGAAGCAGCGCGCCGATTCCAACACCAGTTACGCCCAGGGCGGCATCGCCACCGTGATGAGCAAGGAGGATTCCTTCGAACTGCACGTCAAAGACACGCTCGTCGCCGGCGCCGGCTTGTGCAAAGAGGAAGCGGTCCGCACCATCGTCCAGGAAGGGCCGGCCCGCATCGCGGAGCTGATTGAGTATGGGACGCAGTTCACCCAGCGCGAGATCCCCGGCCATCCGGGCGAGCGGGAGCTTGATCTGACGCGCGAAGGCGGCCATTCCAAGCGCCGCATCCTCCACGTGAAAGACCTGACGGGACGGGAAGTTGAGCGTGCCCTCCTGGCGGCGGCGGAACGCGAACCGAACATCCAGATTCTCGAACACCACATCGCCATCGATCTCATCACGACCGCAAAGCTCGGCGCGGGCGGGCCGAACCGCTGCATCGGCGCCTACGTGCTGGATAAGGTCCGCGGCGAGGTGATGACCTTTGCCGCGCCGGTGGTGGTGCTGGCCACGGGCAGTTGCGGCAAGGTCTATCTCTACACGACCAACCCCGACATCGCGACCGGCGACGGCGTGGCGATGGCGTATCGCGCCGGCGTCCCGGTGGCCAACATGGAATTCATCCAATTCCATCCCACCTGTTACTACAACCCCAGCGCCAAGTCTTTTCTCATCAGTGAAGCCGTGCGCGGCGAGGGCGCCATCCTGCGCGACCTGGCAGGCGTGGAGTTCATGCCCAAATACGATCCGCGCCGGGAACTGGCGCCGCGCGACATCGTGGCCCGCGCCATTGACAATGAGATGAAGAAGACCGGCGCCGACTACGTGCTGCTGGACATCACGCACAAGCCGGCCCGGTTCATCATGGACCACTTCCCGAACATCTACGA
Organism: Verrucomicrobiota bacterium; assembly: GCA_016219875.1. Lineage (GTDB taxonomy): Bacteria > Verrucomicrobiota > Verrucomicrobiia > Limisphaerales > JACRJZ01 > JACRJZ01. Next base: position 28,924 of record JACRJZ010000089.1, read on the forward strand.
GACGTGCCTGAAGTACGGCCTGGACATCACGAAAGAGGCCATTCCCGTCGTGCCCGCGGCCCATTACCAATGCGGCGGCGTGGTCACCGACATTGATGGCCACACCGAAATCAATGGCCTCTACGCCGTCGGCGAAGTCTCTTGCACCGGCCTGCACGGGGCCAATCGCCTTGCCAGCAACTCGCTGCTCGAAGCCTTGGTCTGCGGCCATCGCGCGGCGCAACACTCCGCGGCCCATCGCGATCCCCTGCCCTCTTTGCCGATTCCGCCCTGGCAATCCGGCAACGCCTCCAATGCGGACGAACTCGTCGTCGTCTCCCACAACTGGGATGAAATCCGGCGCTTGATGTGGGACTACGTCGGGATCGTGCGCACCAACAAGCGGCTGGAGCGGGCGAAGCATCGCATTGCCCGGTTGCAGGAAGAAATCCAGGAGTACTACTGGGACTTCATCGTCACGAACGACCTGCTCGAGTTGCGCAACATCGCCACGGTGGCGGAGTTGATCGTGGCGTGCGCCCTGCAACGCCCCGAAAGCCGCGGCCTGCACTACAACCTCGACTTCCCGGAGGCCAATCCCGCCTGGGCGCAGCGGGACACCGTGGTGCGGCGCCCCGCGTAGGTCAGGCGTCGCGCCTGACTCCGTGGTTGGTGGAGGAGATCACAGACGGGCGTGACGCTTCAGTGAAGACCCGGCCAACGCTGGCCGCCGCTGCGATCCGCTGCCGTGGTGAAGGACCCCGCCATCGGGGAAAGCAGTTGAAAACCGCCGTAAGCCAAGTAAGACTCCGGCCATGAGTACGGCAACACTTTCGACCAAGGGCCAGTTGGTCATCCCCAACCGCCTTCGCCAAGCCCTCCATCTGCGGCCGGGCGACCGGGTTTCATTTTCCTTGGAGGGCGAGAAACTGGTGCTTCAGCGCCACGCGCCCCAACGCGCCCGGCTCGTGCGAGGAAAGTTCGGGCGACCCGTGCTCGTCGCGCCGCCGGGTGCGCCGCCCATGACCCCGGAGCGGGTCAAAGCCATCCTGGAGGAACTCTCGTGAGTCACCTCCTGGACGTGAACCTACTGCTCGCCTGCGCTTGGTCCGGGCACGCCGATCACGCCCGCGCCAACCGCTGGTTGAACTCGACCGCCGCCTTTGCCACCGCTCCGATCACCCAGATGGGATTCCTGCGGGTGAGCATGAGCGCGGCCTACGGCGCTTCGTTTGCCGATGCCAGGACCGCTTTGACGGCCATCCTCCAGTTGCGGTCGCACCGTTTTCTGACCGACGCCACACAGGCCGACTCGCTGCCGGCCCTTTCCACCAGCAAGGACGTGATCGACGCTCACCTCGTGCGATTGGCCGCCAGCCACGGCCTGAAACTCGCGACCCTGGATGGAAACCTCTGCAAGAAACCGTGGGCCGCCAGCACCGCTGAAAACCCACTGTGACCCACGGCCTTGAGCGCTGAATTCCAGCACGACATCTTTCTGAAGCCCAACCAGGCGGACAAGCTGCGGGTGCGGCGGCTGGCGGCTGACTCTCAGCCGTCAACTCTCAACCCTCAACCAACTCGGGCCATCGAGCGCGAGCTGGAGGCTTTGCGCACGCCGATCATCTCTCAAACCTCAACCCTCAACTATCAAGCTGCCAAGCGGCTGGAGCGCAACACCGTTGGGAGGGGCAACTTGCCCTTTCGCGATCCGGCCAACGCTGGACGCCGCTTCATCCCGCGCCTGCTGGCCGACTGCAAACTCCCGGACAGACTGTGCCGAACCACGTCAGCAGCGAAATCGCCCTCGGCAGGAAACTCGGCATTGACGCGACGAAGACAATTCCGGGCGAAGGCTTCAAACGCCCCTGGCCGCCGCTCATCAAGATGGATGCCGCGGTGACGACGGAGGTGGAAACGCTTCCCCTCCGCACCGAGTGAGAATCCCAACGGGGTGCAGCGTGGCAACATCCGCTCGCGTTCAGGGGTGAGGTCTTGACGGCGCGGCGCGGGGACGCAAACAAGGCGCGACGGCAAAGTCGCGCCTTGGCAAAGGACCCACCACACGCGAGGGCGGTTTAGGAAACGTGCTGGCGCGTCCGGCACGTGTCAGGCAGCAGTGCTTCTGGCCGAAGACGATCTCCTGAGGGTAGCTCGATATTCCCGAGCGACCCTTCGCAAGAGCGATTCAGGCCGGCTTGGCTGCCGGCCTGAGCGGTTTGTCACCAAGACCAACGGTTACGCCTTGCGGCTCTTGCGCAGCATTCTCAATGCGCTCGCTCCGAATGGCAGCAGCGCCAGCGCGCCCGCAATGATCGTCGAAGGCTCGGGCACCGGCACCAGGTTCACGTCATCAACGTAAAGCCAATGCGCCGTGATGCCTGCTTGATTCCAACCGATGAACAACTGTTGCGGGTTCAGGCCCGAGGCAGGCGCCGTCAGCGTGGTGGTGTAATGAGTGTACTCGGTCGTACCGCTCACGGTCCATGTAAAAGGCGGCCCCATTCCAGGTCCAAATCCCACATCCAAAACCCCATTACCAGTACTCTTAGCCCAGAAGTCGAGGATGTACTGTTGACCTTGGACCACCAACGACACAGTTTGGAGGACACCAGCCCAACCGATCGCACCCCCATCTTCCATCGGCTGTAACCGCACGGCTCGTGCGCCGGAGTGTTGATTGGGAGTGACAACTGTAGCCCGTTGTCCGTCCCACGGCTCTGTACTGGGCTGGCCAGGCGCAGGTAATGGTCCTAAGCTCGAGTCTTCAAACCCCGGGTTCAGGATCAAATTGCCTTGGACCGATACGGCACTCAGCAACCCAGCCAACAGGATTCCTGCTAGCATCCCCGAGGATCTTCCGATCCATCTTGTCGTTCTTTTCATAGACTTTCTTTCAGGTTTTGACCGCCCCGGAAAGCGGTTCCCGGCTCGACATCCAAGCCGGTTCTGGCTTCCTGTTACCCGGACGGTCTCTTCGTTGTCCCTGGTTTCAGGTGTTACGGCACTGTCATTGATAGAAATTTACTTTTGCGCGCTGAGCGTACTGAGCGCTGCGCGGGTGATTTGCTTTTTGCCGCGCAACTTCGCTCCATTAACTGGTTTCGTGTCTGTTGCCCATCATTGACAAGCCTCAAGAACTGTCTATCCACCCACGGGCCATCTTCACTCACAATTGGGACATGCGGAGGAGGGCGGGAATCGAGTCTTGGGGGGCTCTTCATAATAGCTGCTCCGAGCTTTCACCAACGACGACTTCGTTGTCGAAGGCTACGTTGACCCGCGCAGGCCGTTGCGCGAGGAAGGCGGCTGCGTCACGCGCGGTTGAACGAGCGCAGTTGCCGGCTGGCTCCACGCTTCGCTTGATTTCAAATTGCAGAATCCAGATTTCAGATCGTCACGCCTGTTGCCCCAGATAATCCGACGGCAGCATCCGGCCCGGCAGCGGCGGATCGTTCGTCGCCGCGTCAAGCCACGCCTGGCGCTCCGCCGCCGCCCAGGGTCGCAATGCTGCAGCCTCCGCGATCGTCAACACGGCTGTGCAGGAGCCGAACGGCCTCGGTTCGCTGGCAAAAAAAGAATCGCCCTGGCTGGCAAATTCTTCGTGCCGAAGGAGCAGAAGGTCACGGACCCTGGCCAGGAGCAGTTGCTGTTGCGTGCAACGGTGGGGGAATTGGTCCGGCGCCACGCTCCGCTTGATTGCAGATGACAGATTGCAGATTTCAAAGCCCAGTGAACCGAAAGGCAAGGCGGTGGCGATCACCTTCACGGGAGAAATTGGAAACAGGCGAGACGCCTGTCCTACGTCAGTTCACGAGCCGGTACCAGTTGTCCCGCTGACGTGGTTCGTAGCCGAGGTCGCGGATGAGCCGGTGCATGTCGGCCACGCTCATACGGAACGACGCGCCGGCCTGGCTGACGACGTTTTCCTCCAGCATGATGCTGCCCAAGTCGTTCGCGCCAAACTTGAGCGCGATCTGGCCGATGTCCGGCCCTTGCGTCACCCAGGAACTTTGCACGTTCTCGAAGTTGTCCAGGAAGACCCGCGCCAGGGCTTGGGTGCGGAGGTACTCGTGAGCGCCGACGGTGGGCGCACGCAGTCGCGTGTGCTCCGGCTGGTAGGTCCAGCAGATGAACGCCGTGAAGCCGCCCGTCTTGTCCTGTTGCGTGCGCACGCGGTCGAAGTGCTCGATGCGGTCCTCCACGGTTTCGACGTGGCCAAACATCATCGTGGCGCTCGTGCGCAGGCCGAGCCGATGCGCGGTATCCATCACGCCGAGCCACTCGTCTGTCGTGGCTTTGAGCGGGGCCACGCGCTGGCGCACGCGGTCCACGAGAATCTCGGCGCCGCCGCCAGGAATGCTACCGAGACCCGCAGCGACGAACTGCTTGATGAGGTCCTCGACGGGCAGGTTGAAGACTTTCTGGAAGTGAATGAATTCGCTCGGGCTGAAGCCGTGGATGTTGATCGCGGGAAACTTCGCCTTGATGTGCGCGAGCAGGTCCAGATACCAGTCGAGCGTGAGCTTGGGATGATGGCCGCCCTGGAGGAGAATCTGCGTGCCGCCGTGGGCAAGCGTTTCCTCGATCTTGCGGTCCATCTCGTCGTGTGTGATGACGTAGGCGTCGTCGTCCTTCTCGGTGCGATAGAAGGCGCAGAATTTGCAATAGACGTTGCAGACGTTCGTGTAGTTGATGTTGCGATCGACGATGTAGGTGACGACCTCGTTCCCGCGGCCCTCGTAGGCGCGCGCCTTGGCCAGTTCGCGGCGGCGTTGGGCCAGCGCGCCCAACTCTTCAAGCGACAGCCGGTAAAGGCGCAGGGCTTCGGCGCGGTCAATCCGCGCTCCGTCCCAGACCTTCTGCAAGAGTGCGTCCATCGACGCGTCGCAAATCATGGGCGCAATGTAGGCCATGCCACCTCACGGGCAAGCGCCGCGGCAGCGCCATTCAAACGAGGCGATTTCAAAACCCCGTAGCAGCCGACGTGAGGAGGCTCAAACTCCAACGGAAACAGAGCCTCCTCACGTCGGCTGCTACGGTTTTGAAGGAAGCCCAAACGAAGGAGACAATCCCAACGGCTCACAGTTCCACCGATCCTCCGATCTTCACGAGCACGAGTTCCTTCCCCGCCGCCTTGAACTTCTGCGCCGCTTCGCCCTTGTTGATGGCGATGGGCGGAAACGTGTCGTAGTGGACGCCGACGACCTTGTTCACGCGCACGAAGTCCGCCGCCTTGACTGCATCGTCCACGCCCATCGTGAAGGTGTCGCCGATGGGGAAGACGGCGAACCGGAGCGGCGTGGTTTCACCGATGAGTTTCATGTCGCCGGTCAGCGCCGTGTCGCCGGAGTAATAGAAATTCCCCTCACCCGTCTCGACGACGAATCCGCCGGGATTGCCGCCGTTGGAACCGTCGGGCAGGCTGCTGGAATGGACGGCCCACACGTATTTCACCCGCCCGAAGTCCAGCCGCGCGCTGCCGCCGTGGTTGAGATGATGGAGCTTGGGCGCGCCCTGTTTGCCCAGCCACTCGCAGACTTCGTAATTGGAGATCACGGTCGCGCCCGTGCGCTTGGCGATCTCCACGGCTTCCGAAAGGTGATCGGCGTGGCCATGCGAGACGAGGATGTAGTCGGCCGGGATCGAGTCCACGTCGATGGCCGACGCCAGCGGGTTGTGGCGGATGAAAGGGTCGAAGAGCAGGTCCTTCCCCGCCACTTTGACGGAGAAGCAAGCGTGTCCGTAATAGGTCAGTTTCATAGTGGCTCCGTGCGTACAACGCCGTGATTGGCGATGCGCCGGCATTATCCGCCGTGGCGGCGAGAAATCAATCCTGAGGTGTTTTCACTCCTCCATAAAAACAGAGCCTCCTTGCATCGGTTGCTGCGGTTTTGAGATGGCTCCTTGATCTTTGACGATGAGCACAAGGACCTCACTTGCGGATGAAGGCCGGTTGGTGGGGCGAGCGTACTCGCGAGCCGCCTTCCTGCCTGGCCCATCGGCTCGCGAGTACGCTCGCCCCACCAACCGGCCCAGACTTCGGTAAGGATCGAGGAAAGGCTCCCCCCGGCCAAAATTTCCTTTGCCGAAGCCGGACCCAGCCGCCAAATTCAGCGCCACGGAACCGCCATGCTGACGACGCTGCGCATCAAGAACCTCGCCCTCGTGGCTGACCTGACGCTGGAATTGCAGTCGGGCTGCAATGTCATCACGGGCGAAACCGGCGCAGGCAAGTCCATCCTCATCGGCGCGCTCAACCTCCTGCTCGGCGAACGCGCCGACCGCACCCTTCTCCGCAGCGGCGCGGAGAGTTGCTCGGTGGAAGCCCTCTTCGACGTGGCGAAACTCCGCGCGCCGTTGAAGACCTTCCTGGACGAGAATGGCCTGGAGCCGTGCGAGGACGGCCAGCTTGTGCTCAAGCGTGTGTTCACCGCGGCGGGCGCGAACCGGCAATTCGTCAACGGCTCCCCCACCACGCTGAACACCCTGGCCACACTCGGTGAATGGCTGGTCGATATTCACGGCCCGCACGATCACCAGTCACTGCTCCACCCGGCCCGGCAGCTTGACATCCTCGATGCTTTTGGCGGCTTGGGCGGGCCTCGCGCGGCCTTCGCGAACCTCGTCGCCCGCCGCAGTGCATTGGCGGCGGAGAAGACCGCGTTGATCGTGGACGAGAAAACGTACGCGCAGCAACTCGATCTGCTCCGGTTCCAGGTGCGCGAGATCGGTGACGCCAAGCTCCACCCGGACGAAGAGACGCAGATCACGCAGGATTACCAGCGCGCCAGCAACGCCGCCAAGTTGCTCGAACTCGGTCAAGCCGCGCTGACCGCGCTCAGCGAGGCCGAGGATTCCGTGCTGACGCGCGTGGGCGCCGTCGGGCGAACGTTGCAGGAGCTGCAGCGCGTGGATGCGAGTGCCGCGCCGCTGGCCGCGATTCAGGAGCAGGCCGCGGCCCAGCTTCGCGAACTGCAGGGCGAACTGTCGCACTATCTCGACCGTGTCGATCTCGACCCCGCGCGCCTGGCGGAACTGGAGGAGCGGCTCAACCTCATCCACTCGCTCAAGCGCAAATACGGCGCCTCCCTCGGCGAGGTCATTGCGTTTGCCGAGGAGGCGGAGAAGAAACTGCGCAGTCTCGAACAGCGCGACGCGGAACTGGCCCGGCTGAATGCCGAACTCAAGAAGCTCGACGGCGAATTGCTCCGCGCTGGCAAGGACCTCAGCGCGCAGCGCCGCAAGGTCATTCCCAAGCTCGCCCGCGCCGTCGCGAAGGAATTGGCGGCGCTCGGCTTCAAGCAAAGCCAGTTCGACGTGGCCATCGAGTCCGCTCCCGGCGCTGCTGGTTTCATTGTGCAGGAGGCGATTCCAAGCCCCCGTAGCAGCCGACGTGAGGAGGCTCACACTCCAGTCGGATCGGAGCCTCCTCACGCCGGTTGCCACAACTCTGAAAGAAGCCCTCAGTTGTCGCGCGCGGGCTTTGACCGCATTGAGTTCCAGTTCGCGCCGAATCCCGGCGAACCGCCCCGCCCGCTCCGCGCCATCGCGTCGAGTGGCGAGATGGCCCGCGTGATGTTGGCGCTGAAGACAGTGTTGGCGGCCGAAGACGACATCCCCGTCCTCGTGTTCGACGAGGTCGATGCCAACGTGGGCGGGGAAACGGCGCACGCGGTCGGCGAGAAAATGCGGCAGATCGCACGCCAGCACCAGGTGCTGTGCGTCACCCATCTCGCGCCGGTGGCCGCGCAGGCGCACGCGCACTTTGTCGTGACCAAAGAGGTGAAAGCCGGCCGCTCGATTTCAGAGGTCATGCTGCTGGACCGCCCCGGCCGCGTGACGGAACTCGCGCGCATGTTGGGCGGCCAGAGCGACGCCGCGAGGCAGCACGCCGAGGCGTTGCTGGGCTGATTTCGCGTGATCGGATTCCAGCCCGCTCACGAGTGCGATGGGGGAGGCGGCCGGGAAGGGGGACCCCGGAAGTTGAAGGGTTGAAGGGTTGAAGAGTTGAAGAGGCTTCACCGATGGCCGCAGCCCAATGCCGTGGCCTCTTCAACTCTTCAACTCTTCAACTCTTCAACCCTTCCCCCTTCAACCTCAATGCCGAAACGCCCACCAAGACCTTCCCCATCACCGTCCTGGCGCGCAACGCCGCGAAGGCCGCCGGCGTTTCCTCCAACGGAACCACGCGGTCGATCACGGGCTTAAGCCGGCCCTGAGCGGCCCAATCCAGCGTTGCCTCCATGTCAGCGCGGTCGCGACCGTAACTGCCAATGAGGCGTTGCTGCTTCACGAAAAAGGGCCAGAGGTTCAGCGCAACTTCGCGGCCCGCCGTCGCGCCGCACGTCACGACCGTGCCGCCACGCGCCAGGCACTCGAAGACCTTCACCAGCACCTCGCCGCCGACGTGCTCCACGACGAGATCGACGCCGTGCTTGTTAGTGAACTTGCGCACGAGCGCCGGCCAGCGCGCGTCCGTCGAATCCACGGCGAACTCCGCTCCTAGCTTCTTTGCCAATTCCCGCTTGGCCTCGCTCGAACCGGTGCTGATGACGCGGGCGCCCAAGCCGCGGGCGATCTGGATGGCCGCCGAGCCGACGCCGCTCGCGCCACCGATGACCAGCACCCAGTCGCCGGCCCTGACGACCGCGCGGTTCGTCAGCATGTGCATCGCCGTGCTGCCAGCCAACGTGAGCGCGGCGGAAGTTTGGGAATCGACGGAATCAGGGATCCGCACCAGCGCGTGGCCCGGCACGAGGACCTTCTCTGCGAACCCGCCGTCGCGCTGGACGCCGAGAAGCTGGCCGTTCAGGCAAAGCGATTCGTCACCGCGCCGGCAGAATTCGCATTCGCCGCAAAACAAATTGGACTGGACGGCCACGCGGTCGCCCACGCTCCAGTTGGCTACGCCTTCTCCCAGTTCCGCGACGACGCCCGCGATCTCGCCGCCGGGCGTGCGCGGCAGCGCCACCGGCATGGGCAATCCCGCTTCCTCCAGCCAAAGATCAAGATGGTTCAAGCCGCAGGCATGGACGGCGACGACGACTTCGCCGGGAGCCGGGCGCGGCTCAGGCAGTTGCCGCAATTCAAATTGGCCTGGTTGGCCGTGGGCGATGAGCTGGATGGCTCGCATGGCGGCATTCAAGCTGAACGCTGCGCTGTTGCCAAGCGCGCCCACGCCCGCTAGAACGCCGCCATGAAAATTGATCGTTCGAGAATGTTGTTCGCCCTGGCGGCCGCTGCGGTCCTGGCTTGGTCTGCTCGCGCGGCAGAAAGCGTGTCCGGTAACTCTGCCATCAAACCCGTGCCGCGGGACGACAAGTGGGTCGCGCGCCACGATGGCTTTGTGGCTGAGGCGAAGAAGGGCGGCATCGACCTGCTCTTCCTCGGCGACTCCATCACGGACGGCTGGCGCACGCGCGGCAAAAATGTTTGGAACAAATATTGGGCGCCGCTCAAGGCCGCGAACTTTGGCATCAGCGGCGACCGCACCCAGCACGTCCTCTGGCGGATGCAGAACGGTGAGTTGGACGGCCTCAAACCCAAGCTGGTCGTCGTGATGATCGGCACCAACAACACAGGCAAGGAGAGGGATGGAAAGCCGCGGAACACCACGCCGGAGATCATCGAGGGCGTCACGACCGTCGTGAAAGGGCTGCGGACCCAATTGCCGGAGAGCAAGGTCCTGCTCCTCGCCGTTTTCCCGCGCGGCCAGAAGGGCCAGCCCATCCGCGACCAGTTGGGCGAGATCAACGCCGCCCTGGCCAAACTGGACGACGGCAAGCGGGTCAAGTTCCTCGACATCGGCCCCAAGTTTCTCGAAGCCGACGGCACCCTGCCGATCGACATCATGCCCGACCTCCTTCACCCGAACGAAAAGGGCTACCAGATTTGGGCCGAAGCCATCGAAGTCACGGTCAAGGAGATGATGAAGTAGGCGGCAGGTGCTTGCGCCTCGCGCCTCAGCGTTGCCCCGTATGGTTCGCCGGCTGGCTGTCTTTTTCCTGATGTCGTGGGCCGCGCTGCTTTCCGTTTTCCCGGTGAGCGCCGAAGACGCCGGGCCGCGCATCATGGCCAAGGTCACCGTGACCACCAACTTTTACACGGTGACCGGCTCGACGCCGCGAGAAATTTCCGAGTCCAAGAAGAACGCGCGCCCTTGGAAGGAGCGATTCAGTTACGACGGGTACTCGGAATGGGACGTCAAGTGGACCTTTCGCTATTCCAAGCGGCCGGACGAAACGGTCCTCGATGCGCTGGAGATCACCACCAAGGTCGTGGTCACTCTGCCACGCTGGATTCCGCCGACGAACGCGCCGCCCCACATGGTGGCCCGCTGGCGCCAGTACATCCTGGCTCTCGCCAATCACGAGTTGGGCCACATCAGCCTCGCCCGGCTGACGACGGCGGAGTTGGAGAAAGAGTTCAAGGCCGTCCCGCCCGCTCCAACACCGAGGGCGCTGAATGTGGCGGTGAACCGGCTGGGCAGTCAGATCGTGGAGAAGTTCCGCCAGCGTGACGCGGACTACGACAAGCAAACCAGCCACGGAGCCACGCAAGGCGCGGAGTTGCGGTGGTGACGCAGCCGCGGAAGCGGCCGCTGGCTCTCGCCGGCGGTTGTCACTTCGAGACTGAGGAGTCGAAGGTTTGAATCCAAACCCGGCAGTTGGGAGCCACCGATGGCACCAATGGCACAGACTCAAAGAGGTTTGAGCCAAGGCTGCATCAAGCTCCCGCCCGGCGCATCGGGTAGCGCAGGTTTTCAACCTGCCGTATCGCCGACTTGCAGTCGGCAAGGCCGTGAAACTTCCTGCCGGCGGGCCTCTTCCAACGCTCGCCGGTTGGAAAACCGGCGCTACGGCAGACTGGAAAGTCTGCGCTACGAGTGCTCCCGAACCGAGCTGGATGCAGCCTTGGGTTTTCCCGAAGCCGGCAGATTGTCCCTTGCGTGACGCGCAGGGCCAACCTACCCTTTCCGCCGCTATGGAAAAAGTCGTCATCATCGGCACTGGTTGCGCGGGTCTGACTGCGGCGCTCTACGCGGCGCGCGCGAATCTCAGTCCTTTGGTCCTCACCGGCACGGCACCCGGTGGCCTGCTCACGACCACGAGCATCGTGGAGAATTTCCCCGGCTTTCCCGAAGGCATTGACGGCTATGAACTGATGACCAGGATGCAGAAGCAAGCCGAGCGGTTCGGAGCGCGAGTCAAGTTTGGCACCGTGGAAGCAGCCGATTTCTCCGGACAACCGCTCAAGCTCAGCGTGGATGGCGATCCGGTAGAGACGCAGACGGTGATCATCGCCACCGGCGCGAGCCACCGGCATCTCGGCCTCGAGAGCGAGGCGAAGCTGGAGAAGAAAGGCGTGACCTACTGCGCCACCTGCGACGGCGCGCTCCCGATGTTCCGCCACCAGCCGCTCGTCGTCGTCGGCGGCGGCGACTCGGCGTGCGAAGAGGCGACCTTCCTGACCCGCTTTGGCTCGGTCGTGCATCTCGTGCATCGCCGCGACCAACTCCGCGCCTCGAAGATCATGGCGGCGCGCACTCTCTCGAACCCGAAGATCCAGCCCATCTGGGATTCGGTGGTGACGGAGGTGCTCGACGTGAAGCAGGACACCGTCACGGGCGTGCGGTTGAAGAACCTGAAGAACCAGGCGGAGATCGTGGTGAATTGCGCGGGCGTGTTTGTGGCCATCGGCCACGTCCCCAGCACCGCCGTGTTCAAGGGTGTGATCGACATGGATGAGAACGGGTACATCAAGCACCGGCAAGGCACGGCCACGAACGTGCGCGGGGTGTTCGCGGCGGGCGACTGCGTGGACCCTGTCTATCGTCAGGCCGTCACCGCGGCGGGACAGGGCTGCGCGGCGGCCATCGACGCTGAGCGGTATCTGGCGGCATTGAGTCAGTAGCGGGAGACGAGGCTCCACTCATGGCTCTTCCGAACCGCTGAAATCGGGTTCGGCGCGGCCTCGGCTTCAACCTAGCCGGAGCAGTTGACGCAAAGGAGAGGGAAAGGGCGCTTTCAGTGGAGGGCAGGAGTGGTCACCGTTTGGGTGAAGCCTGCTGGTTCTCAAAGCCTCTGCGCCTTCGCGCCTTTGCGCCTGTGCGTTAAAGGCAACTGCTCCGTTTAGGTTCAAACGTCCTCGGTGGCCACCAGTCGGCTCTCTGGGAGCGGACGAGCACGTGTGTGGAGGTCCCAAGTTCCGGCTTCAGCGTGCCACTTCCAGATCTGGTAAATGCCGGGATAGACCAGCAACTCGAGGAGGAACGACGTGAAGATGCCGCCAATCATCGGCGCGGCGATGCGTTTCATCACATCGGACCCGGTGCCCAGCGACCACATGATCGGCACCAGGCCGATGAACGTCGTGGCCACGGTCATGAACTTCGGGCGCAGCCGTTGCACCGCGCCATAGCTGATCGCGCGTTGCAGGTCGGCCAGCGTGCGAAGGCGACCTTCCTTCTTGGCCTGCTCGTAGGCGAGGTCGAGATAGGTGAGCATGAAGATACCGGTTTCGGCGTCCACCCCGAGCAACGCAATCAAGCCGACCCAGACGCCGATGCTCATGTGGTAGCCGAGCAGGTAGAGGAACCACACCGCGCCTACCGCGGAGAACGGCACCGCCAGCAGCACGATCATCGTCTTCGCCATCGAACGCGTGTTGAGGTAAAGCAGGAGGAAGATGAGGAACAACGTCACGGGCACGATCAGGAACAGGCGTTCCTTCATTCGGTTCAACGACTCGTATTGTCCGCTCCAGAAGTAGGCGTAGCCGGGCGGCAGCTTGATCTGCTCGCGCAGTTGGCGACCGGCGTCGGCGAGGTAGCTTTCCAGGTCGCGCCCGGCGACATCGACATAGACGTAGCCGGTCAGGAGGCCGTCCTCGTTGCGAATCATCGCCGGGCCGGTCTTTGCTTCGACGCGTGCAACTTGCCCCAGCGGAACCTGCGTCTCGCCGTCCGCGCTGGAAACGAGCACGCGTTGCAGCGCGCTCAAGTCCGACCGGAAATCGCGCGCGTAACGCACGTTCACCGGGTAACGCTCCTGGCCGGCGATGATGGTGGTGACGTTGTCGCCGCCGAGGGAGTTCTCAATGGTGGCCTGCGCCTCCTCGATGCTAATGCCGTAACGGGCCAGCGCCTCGCGGTCCCACTCGATGTCGAGGAAGAAGCCGCTGCCGGTGCGCTCGGCGAAAGCACTGCGGGTGCCGGGCACGCGGCGGAGGGCGGCTTCAATTTCACTGCCGATCTTCTCGATGGTAGCGAGGTCGCTGCCGGCGATCTTCAATCCAACCGGCGTGCGCAGGCCGGTGCTGAGCATTTCGATGCGGCCCTTGATCGGCATGGTCCAGCCGTTGGCCAGGCCAGGCACTTGCAGCGCCAGGTTCATCTGGTTGATGAGTTCTTCGGAGGAAATGCGGTCCGAGGTGACGTGGCGCAGGACCGACTTCAACCAGCCCGGCGCCCAGGCCGAATACCACGTGTCCGCGCGGCGCCACTGCTCCTTCGGCTTGAGGATGATTACGGTTTCGAGCATCGAGAGCGGCGCCGGATCGGTGGGGGTTTCGGCGCGGCCGGCTTTGCCCAGGACGCGATCCACTTCGGGGAATTGCTTGAGGATGCGGTCCGTGACCTGGAGGACGCGCTGCGCTTCGGTGATCGAAATGCCCGGCATGGTGGAAGGCATGTAAAGGATCGAGCCTTCGTCCAGGGGCGGCATGAACTCGGAGCCGAGCTTGAAGAACACGGGCACCGTGGTCACGACGAGGAGAGCGGCACCGCCGATCACGGCCCATTTCCAACGCAGCGCCCAGCCGAGCACCGGTTCGTAGAGGCGAATCAGGAAGCGGCTGATCGGATGGCGCGATTCGGAGTGAATCGTGCCGAGCGCGGTCGCGTTGACGAGGCGGCAAAGCCACTCGGGCCGAAAACGGAAGCGTTTGACGTGGGTGAACGTGACGCGCAGCGCCGGGTCCAGCGTGATGACCAGCACCGCGGCCACGACCATCGCGAGCGTCTTCGTGTAAGCCAGCGGCGTGAAGAGGCGGCCCTCCTGTGCTTCGAGCGTCAGCACGGGCAGGAACGACACCGCGATGATGAGCAACGCGAAGAAGCTGGGCCGCGCCACCTGCTGAATGGCCTGCAGGACGACGCTCTGGTAGCTGCCGCGCCGGCCGCCGCGTTCCCATTGCTCGAGGCTTTTGTGAACTTGCTCGACCACGACAATGGCCGCGTCCACCAACGCGCCGATCGCGATGGCGATGCCGCCGAGCGACATGATGTTGGCGGTGATGCCCATCATGCGGAAGGGGATGAACGCGACCAGCACCGCGATGGGAATGGTGATGGCGGGAATGATCGCGCTGGGGACATGCCAGAGGAAAAGGAAGATCACCAGCATCACCACCACGATGATTTCGAGGAGGGTGGATTTGAGGTTGTCAATCGAGCGGTGGATCAGCTCCGAGCGGTCGTAGATCGGCACGATCTTCATCCCGGCGGGCAGACCCGGCTCGATCTCGTGGAGGCGGGCCTTGACGCGGTTGATGACGTCGAGCGCGTTCTGCCCGTGGCGCATGACCACGATGCCGGACACCACTTCGCCTTGCCCGTCGAGATCGCAGAGGCCGCGGCGCAGGTCTGGGCCAATGGCGACTTGGCCGATGTCGCGGACACGGATGGGCGTGCCGTTCTTGGTGGCCAGCGCGATGTTCTCGATGTCCGCCACGGATTTGAGGTAGCCGCGTCCACGCACCATGTATTCGGTGCTGCCAAACTCCAGAAGTCGGCCTGCGGATTCCTTGTTGGCGCTGCGGACGGCTTCGACCACGCGGCTGATTGATAGGCCGTAAGCCTGCAAGCGGATCGGATCGACATTCACTTGGAACTGTTTTCCGAAGCCACCGACTGGCGCGATCTCGGCCACGCCGGGCACGCTCTTCAGGTAATACTTCAAGTGCCAGTCCTGGTACGAGCGCAAGTCAGCCAAGCTGTGCTTTCCGGTGTCGTCCACCAGCGCGTATTGGAAAACCCAGCCCAGCGCGGTGGCGTCCGGGCCCATCTCGGTCACGACGCCCGCCGGCAAACGCGCCTGCACGGCCGCGAGATATTCCTGTGTGCGCGAGCGCGCCCAGTAGAGATCGGTGCCGTCCTCGAAGATGACATACACGTAGGAGTAGCCGAAGTCGGAGAAGCCGCGCACCGACTTGACCTTGGGCGCGCCGAGCATCGCGGAGACGATCGGGTAAGTGACCTGCGCTTCGAGAATGTCCGGGCTGCGATCCCAGCGCGAATAGATGATGACTTGCGTGTCGCTGAGGTCGGGGATGGCGTCGAGCGGCACGCGCTTGAGCGACCACCAGCCCGCCACGCAGGCGGCGGCCACAATGGCGAACACCAGAGCGCGGTTCCGAACGGAGAACTCGATGATGCGGTGGATCACGTCAAGGGTGCCGGACGTCCGAACCGGTGTGAGACAAGGCCGCGGACGAGTCGGCCGGTTTCTCCGCCGTGGCTTTCAACGCGCCGGCTGGGTCGTCGTCGAAGGTGCGTTTGCAGCCGTCCATGCAGAAGTAATAGGTCTGGCCCTGGTACTCGCTGACGCAGTTTTTCGCCTTGGCCTTCAGAGGGTCCACGGTCATGCCGCACACGGGATCGACCATCTCGGTCTTCCGCGTTGCCGCCGCCGCGAGCTTCATGCGGCTTTCGGAATCGAGGAGGAAGTTGCCCGAAATGACCACGCGTTCGCCGGGCATGAGGCCGCGGACGATTTCAACCTGGTCTCCCAGCCGCCGGCCCGTCTCCACCACCCTCGGCTCGAACACGCCTTGCCCGCGGTCCACGAAGACGGTCTGGTGTTGGCCCGCGTCCAACACGGCATCGGCACTTACCACGAGCGTCTCCGGCAGCGTGACGGGCACATGCACGTCCACAAACATGTCGGGTTTCAGCGCATAGTCCGGATTGTCGGCTTCGAGCCGGACCTTCAACGTGCGCGAGCCGCTGTCGAACTGTGGCACGGCCTGGCTGACCGTGGCCTTGAGCACCCCGGCCTGGCGGGGCAAACTCACGGTCACTGGCTGGCCGGCTTTGAACCAGTGGGCTTCGTTTTCAAAGGCATCGGCCAGGATCCAAACCTGGCCCAAGTCGGCGAGCCGGAAGAGTTCTGTGCCTTTCTCGAACCGCAGGCCCTCCGACACGTTGCGGGTCAGGATCACCCCGTCTGTCGGGGCGGTGAGGTTGATGCTGGGGACCAGCTTGCGGTTGGCGATGATCTCCTGCACTTGCATTTCTCCCATGCCGAGGTTTTTCAGCGCGTCAACGTATTGCTGGACGTTGACATTGAACTGCGTGACGCGGCTGTTCTGGAGGTTGGTATCTTGGCCCGTGGCCTGGGCGCGGTCTTTCGATCCGAGGGCGAAGATCAGGGCCTGTCCAGCGGAGAGAAAGTCGGGGCTGTAGAACGAGGCCAGCACCTCATGCCGCTTCACACGACTGCCGCTGGCACAAGGCAGGGCCTTGGTGATCCATCCGTTGACCGTGGCGTTGAGGCGATAAACACGGGTTTCATCCACCACTACCCGGCCCAGCAGGCGCTGGGTGTGGCCCAGGGCTTTCTTCTCGACGACACCCAGTTTCACGCCGATCAGTTGCTGCTTGGCGGGACTGACCTGGACCGATCCTGCCGGGGCTGCGGCCAACCCGCCTCGTCCGCTAGCGCCGGGTGCGGCGTCGGCATAGACCGGCTCCATTTTCATGCCACAGGGCGCCAACCCCGGCTGGTCCGAGGTATGGGTCGGGTTCATTGGGTCCACGTAATAGAGGACCTGGCGCTGGGCCGCGCCGTTCGCAGCGCCGGCGGATCGTCGGCCGTGGCCGGTTCCCATCAGGAACGCGGCGGCCACGAGGGCCGTCACCAACGCGGCATAGACAAGTCGTTTCATCATCATCGCGGGTCGTGAAGTTTGAGCCTCGTGATCTCGGCCGCATCGGAGTCTTGGCCACGCCTCCAGCGTTTCTTGATAACAAGGACCGCCATCACCATGTCAGCGACAGCGGTCCTGTGGAGGCTTGGTCGGCTCTGCGGTTTCAGGGTTCCCTCAGGGTGTTCCAGTCTGATTTCACCATGTCGCCGCCTACGGCTGCCGCGGCACCAAGCGGAAGAACAGCGTGCCGGTCGGCGGTGAGACGGTCACACGGCACCGGCCGCCCTCGACAACCGGGCTGAGCGGACAGTCGGTCCAACTCGGCGAGGACAGGCTGGGGCTTTGCTCGAGGATCCATCTCCCAGACGAGTCCGACCAAGAAACGACCACGGCATTGGGACCGCTGTTGGCCGCAGCGAGCCGCGGCGCTTCGACGGTTGGCTCTACGCTCACCGCGCTCCAGAAGCCACCGGTGAGCGAAAAGGAACCGCCTGCCATCGGCCCGCCGGCCTCGGGTTGGCCGGGGGTGCCCGTGAGGGAATACTGGGCGTCGGCACTGGTGCCGCCGCCTCCCCCAACGGTGAACCAGTCGATGCTGTAAGACTGGGCGTGCAAGACTGCCGCTGGCCACAGGAGCGCGGCGACAACGAACCCGAAGGCACGCCGCCACGCGCAAAGGGAGGAAACGGCGAGACGGCGGGACGGCGTGACGGCACGCGGCCCGTCGCCGGTTCGCCGAGTCACCGAGTCGCCGCCTCGCTGCTCCTGGATGCTAGGTTTCGGATGCTTCATGGGCGCCTCCGTTTACTTGGCGAGCTGGCGGATGATTTCTTCCAGCGCAGCCAACCGCCGCTGGAGCGCCTGCACTTCGGCGTCCTTGGCCTTGATCTGGGCCTCCAGTTTCTGATTCAAGCCCTGGAGCGCCGCCAGTGTGACGCCGTGGAGGTCGCCGGAATCCAGCGCCGTCTCGGTGTTGCCAAGCTGGAATTGCTCGCGGAAGTCCTGCGCCATCGGCCCGAGGTGGCGGGTGGCGTGGCCCTTGAAGTTCCACTCGCTGACCGGCACCCGGCAGACCTTCTCCAACACGCCCACGGTGTCCGCGGGCACGAAGGCCTCTTTGAGGTTCCGGTCGCTGCTGAACGTCCAGGATGAACTGCCCGGCATCCAGGACACGGTCTGGGCGAGTTGAACGCCCCCACTGGTGAAGCGCACGCCACCGGAGCAGCGGAACGACACCTGATTGCTAGCCGTCGAGGAGAAGGGTTCTTCCACGGAATCGCCCCAGACGAAGCTGCCCGCGTGACGCGAGATAGCGTAATGGCCGATCGCCCAACTGTACTCATTGGTGGCGATGCAGTGATCGCCGATCGCCACGGCGTGCTCTTTGTCGGAGAGCGTGTCGTAGCCCTGGGCGAACGAATAGGGGCCGCGGGCCGTCGCACTTCCAATCGCCGCCGAGAACGGGCCGCTGGCGACCGACGATCCCATCGCTGTCGAACCGTAGCCGCTAGCCAGCGAAAGATCGCCCATGGCGGTAGCGTATTCGCCGCTGGCGGTGGAAGACCCCATCGCGGTGGCGGCATAGCCGCTGGCCGTCGAAGAGTCGCCCATCGCGGTCGCGTAATCGCCGGTGGCCCAGGAATCACCGCCCATCGCGGTGGCGGCCTCGCCACTGGCCAACGAGTAGTCGCCCATGGCCGTCGCGCCAAAGCCCGTGGCCATCGACTGGCCCAGTTGCACCCGCGTGGCGTTGACATCGAACAACCTGGCTCCTTCCACCAGCACGTCCCCGCGGACGTGCAGGGGCGCCTGCGGCGCGGAGGTTCCGATGGCCACCCATTGGTCGCTGACCAGTCCTGCCTGGGCCGTCGTCGTCCCATCCAGCAGTGTGACCGCGTCAATCCCGCCGGCCACCACCAGATTGCCGGCCACGGACAGGTTCTGCACGCTGTTCAAGTGACTGAATCCCTTCTGGCTGTTATGCACCACGGCCTTTAACACCGGGGCCGACGGTTGAGAAACATCCACCGCGGTCAACGCGTTGTCGTACTCGGCGGCGATCCACAAGGTGTTTCCTTGAAACGCCACGGCCCGCGCGCCCCAGAGGCTGTCAAACCCGGCCTGTCCGTCCTTCAACGTCGCCAGAAAGACTGGGTCGGCCGGATTCGAGATGTCCACCAGCGTCACCGCAGAATCGGTGCGAGCGGCAATGGCCAGGACGTTGCCTGAGATCGCCACGCCCCAAACGCCGTCCAAAGCGGTGAACGCTCCCTGACCGTGCTCGAGACTGGCCCGCAACACGGGGTTGGTCGGCGTGGACACGTCCACCAACGTCACCGCGTTGTCCCAGTAAGCGGCGATGGCCAGCAACCCACCCTGTCGGGCCAGAGCCACCGCTCCGCCCAAGAGGTGGAAGCCGGGCGCTCCGTCCTTCAGCACGGCTTGCAGCACCGGCGCGGCCGGATTGGATACGTCCACCAACGTCACGGCGTCGTCCAGGAAGGCGGCGACCGCGAGGGTATGACCCGTCAGGTTGACGGCGGTAGCGCCGTCCAACTCATCGAAGCCACCCTCGCCGTCCCGCAAGGTCGAGCGCCACGCCGGCGTGGCTGGGGCCGACACATCGGCCAGCGTGACGGCGCCATCGTAGAAGGCGGCCATCGCCAGCAGTTGGCCGGACAGTGCCACGCCGGATGCGCCCGCCAGATTGGTGAAACTGCCCGTGCGGTTCTCAATCATGCCCAAGGCGGTCGGCCAACGGGGATCACTGACGTCCCAAAGGCCGACGGCGTCATCATCCAGATAACCGAGGGCCAGCAGGCCCCCGGAAATCGCGGTGAAAACCTCGCCTTCCCGATTCGTGCGCGCTCCCAAGTCCTCCAAGAGTTCGCTCAGGAGGGTCGGCGACAGGATGGTCTGGCTGGAGTTGATGTGCAGACCAGCGACCGGGGTGGCGGTGCCAATCCCCACCAAGCCGTTGCTGTTCACTGTGACCGCGCCGGCTGGCGAACCATCCGCGGCGCCCAGGCTGGACACCGCTCCCAGAGCGAGTTTGGAGGCCGTGACGGCGCCGTCCGCCAGCGCATTGCTGGTGATGGTGCCCGCGCCGATGTTGGCCGGGGCGAGAGTGCCACTGAGGCCCGCCGCGTTGGCCCCGGCCGCGAACACCGCATACGGCGTGGGCGTGAGCGCCTGTCGCGGGTCCAGCGCGCTGAAGTCTCCGCTGCCGCTCGGGCGCACGGCGACTTCCAGCCAGCGGGCGCCGCCGGTGAAGGCGCCTGCGCCGAAATCCAGCGTGGCCGTGACCAGGCCGTTGCTGACCAGGACGGCGCTGTTGGTGAGCGCCGGCCCAACCTGGACGCCGGCGCTCGCTTGGTCGAAGAGCACAAAACGCAGGTCGTACTGGCCGTTGGCGGCCACGCCCGCGTTGGCGAGACGCCCCTGATAAGTGAATGCCGTACCTTGCGCCCAGACGCCCAGCGTGCCGCCGAGCGTCAAGACCGCCACAAGAGTTGCATACTTGGTTTTCATGGGATGCTTGGAGTTGCTGTCGTGATTCAGTCTTTTCTCAGTTTCTTTTTTTGGGGGATCGGAGTTTTGTCGTTGGTCCACTAAGGGGTGCTCTCGACGAAGATCGGCCGCATCATGTCGTGCTCTTCGTGCTCGAGAATGTGGCAATGCCACACGTACTCGTGATACGTCTTGCCAGGGGTGTTCAACCCGACGGCCGCCGCCCGCGGACTATTGGGAACCACGAACGGGGTCTTCGGCAGGTCGAATTTCATGACGACGGTGGTGACTTCTCCTGGATGCATCTGCACCGTTTCTTTCCAGCCCAGTTCGTTGCCTTGCGGCCCCCGGGCGGGGCCACTCAACAACGGTGTGCCCGCGACGTTGTCCCAGATGGGCGCGCCGGCCGCGTCCACGGCGAAGGCTTGGCGCTGCAAGACCTGCACGTTCACCAGATGGAAGTGAATGGGGTGCGTGTCCGCCGAGAGGTTCCAGACGCGCCACACTTCCACGCTGCCCACCGCCGGCACTTCGGTGGGCGGGTCGAGATAATCCCGGCCTAAACCGCCGCCGGCCACCTTGGGCACCAGCGTGCCGAGCAATTGCGAGAGCCGGCCGAACTGATCGAAGTCCTCGTTGAGCGAGAGGTTCCGCACGAACGCGCCCTGTGGCACGGGCAGCGGCGGCACGATGTCCTGGACCACCGGCGGCACCAGCAGCGGCGGGTCCACCAGCATGCGGTTCAGAATGGGTCCAATGGGTTGCGGATCGGGCACTTTCGCGGGCACGACCTTGAAGCGCAGAATCTGCCGCGTGTCGGGGCCGGTGCCGGGCAACGGTTGCACCGGGTTGGCCGGATTGCCCAGGAAGTAGTCGGTGTCCGGCGCACCGCCGGGGAAGGGACCGGGCGCGTCGTTGTACATGATGATCTCCTCGCCGGCCAACTTGCTGAAGTCGAGGATCACGTCCGCGCGTTCGGCCGGCGCCAAAATGAGATTGCCGGTCAAGGTGAGCGGATTGAAGGGCGCGGCCGCGGGGAACTTCACCTCGCGCGGCAGGAAACCGCCCTCGGCGCCGATTTGGATGATCTTGGGGCCGGGCGGATTGAGCGGGAACAACGTCACGGGGTCGAGAACGATGCCCTCCGGCGCTCCCTTCTTGGCCCGGAAGAGGCTGATGTTCAAAAACCGGGCGTTGCAGGCGTTCAGGATCAGGCAGCGATACCGCTTGGCCTCCACGGTCGCCAACGGATACACCGTTCCGTTGCAGAGCATAGTGTCGCCGAAGAACTCCGCCACGCAGGACGGATTGGGCAGCGGTGGCGCCCCCGGCGGCGGATTCCACATGAACACGTTGGGATCGTAAACGTGCTCATACCAGAGGCTGCCCGGGGTCTGGCAGTCCGGCCGGGCTACACTGGCCCACGTCGGGTCGGTGGCAAAAGTGCCCGTGCCCAAGCCGGGATCGCCATGGACAAACACCTTGTCCTGGAAGACCAGCGGGAGGGTTTGAGGATTGCCATTGGCATCCGCCAGCGGCGGAATCTTCTTGGCGGCGACATAGGCATTATTGATGGCGTCCAAAACCAGATAGCCCGTGGCGATGCCGGCGTAGGCGTTGACGCGCGTGATGCCGTGGGCGTGGTCGTGGTACCACATCAGGCGCGTGCTCTGATTGTTGGGATAGAAATAATCCGCTTGGCCGGCCAGTATCGGGCTGCCCGGGATGTTGTCAAACAGGCTGCCCGGCCCGTTCACAAAGCTCAGCCCACTGGTGCCATCCGGCGCCCACCAGTCAAAGGGCCCGCCATCGCTCAGCCACGGGACTTCGCCGCCGTGCAGATGGACGGCGATCCGGTTCTGCGCCTGGTTGGCGCCCGGCAAGGTGGTATCGACCGGGATGATGTGCTGCATCGGGGCCGGAGGGAGCGCATTGGTGACGCGCAGCCGCGCCGCTTGGCCGCGGGCGGTGACGATCACCCCGCCCAGGTGCCGCTTGATCGGATTCGTGCTGTCGCAATAGCCCCACAGCCGCGTCGGGCCCATGTCGGGGTGGAGTTGATCGGTGAACTCCGACGCGGTGACCTGATACAGCGTGGTGTTCGGGAAGAACGGGTCGGGCATGCCGCTCAGCACGGGGATGCCGTTCGGATCGCCCAAAGCGGTCAGCCCGCGCAAGGGTTGGATCCATTTCCGCAGCCGGGCGCTGTTGGCCATGGCTCGAGCGGTCGTGATACCGAACTTGGTTAGGAACGCCAGGCTCGCGCCGGCCAGCGCGGCCCGTTTCAAGAATTCTCGTCTGCTTTGCATGGTGATACCTCGATTCGTAGGACTGGTTGTTGGTTTCATGTTCAGGACGACTTTCCGGCGCGTAGCGGGTGACAACTACTCGGCGCTGCTCCTCGCTGCTGCAGGGCCGTGGCACCGATTCGCCAACACATTTCCCGGATGGTCGTCCGACGCATGGTGGGGATCATGCTCCAGGACCCTTTGGCCGGGAATCGGGCCGACGCTCATTCCCGCATCGGCGGCAGTCCTAATCCACCATCGGAGAAAGTCCTAATCCACGCAGCAGCCACGCAGGAGTCAGCGAAGGTTCATGGCCGCGAGTAAGGCCTCAGTAGAGTCCGGCTCTGGCGGTTCGCCAAATCCGAAAATCGAAATCTCAAATCCGAAACCTTCACGGACCGACAGGGTTTCGGATTTGCTCACTCGGATTTCGGATTTGCTTCGGATTTCGAGAGCCTCTTTCAGAACTGTAGCAGCCGACGTGAGGAGGCTCTGTTTCCATTGAAGTTTGAGCCTCCTCACGTCGGCTGCTACGAGGTTTTTGAAATCGCCTCAGTTCCCCCACCGGGGTGGGGCGATGTGGTTGTCGGGCCTTCTTCCCGCGGCGGTGAGTATCTGGCCGGACGTGAGCGCCCGGAACGCCTCGCCCAGCATCACGTTGAGCGTCTGGTTGTGCGTCTTCTGCACGCTGCCGTCGGAAATGGCGAGGTTACCCAAGCGCCCGTGAACCGCGTTCGTCCACACGACCTTCTTGTTCCCGTTGCCCAAATCCAACGCGTCCACGCCGGGCTTGGGGCGGACGCTCGTGCACTTGTTCGCGACCGCGCCGCCGAAGTGACGGTCCCCCGCCACCAACGTCACGGCGAGTTGCTCGTAGGCGTCGAGGCTGGTGAAGTAACTGAGCGCGTTGCCGCGGTTGGCGGCGTGAACGAAGCCGTCGGTCTTGTCGGACCAATCCACGACGGTCTTGGTCGCCCGATCGCTCGGACAGGCCAGGATTCGAGGCGTGTCGAGTTCATTGGAAATGACCGCGTAATTCTGCCAACTCTGCCCCGCCGCGGAGCCGTATGTGCCGCCTTCGCTGGGGGCGATGTGCCAGGGATAAAACCCGTTCGCGTCCAGGGCGAAGACGCGGAAAGCCAGGTTCACTTGCTTCAATTGGCTGAGGCACTGCACGCACCGGGCTTTCTCCTTCGCCTGTGCCAATGCCGGCAACAGCAGCGCCGCCAGAAGAGCAATGATCGCGATGACCACCAGCAGTTCGATCAACGTGAACCCGCAACGGCATGGACGGACTGGCTTCACAAATTGCAGCCGGAGAATGGCAGCGTCCGATGGTGGCGTCCAGCAAGGAGTGGCCCGGATCGGAGCCGGCTCAGGGCTGCTTCAAGAAGGAGCGCGGGCAGCCTGCCCACGTGTTTTTCGCTCCCATTTTCGACGCACCGCGCGGGCAGGCGGCCCGCGCTCCTCTCCGCGTGTTTCTTGAATCAGCCCTGGGAGCCGACTTACCAAGCCCAGCCTCCGGGAAGTGGCTCAACCCATCCCCTCACCCCGGCCCTCTCCCGTCCGACGGGAGAGGGAGCGCGCTGCACGCGTTCGGAGCAAACCAGCGCTGGCCTCGTCCCAACGCGTGACTTGGTCCTCCCTCTCCCATCGGATGGGAGAGGGCCGGGGTGAGGGCCTTCAGATTTGGATCGGCCGCACCCGCTGGCCTTCACGCACGCGGTCGCCGGGATAGAGGATCACTTCTTCGCCGTCCTGGAGGCCGCCGAGGATTTGCATTTCGCTGCCGCTGGAGCGGCCCACCTGCACGCGCCGCAGTTGCGAACGTCCATTGGCGATGACAAACGCCGCCCAGTCGCGCCCGCGGCGAAAGAGCGCGCCCGCCGGCACCTTGAGAACTTGGTCCGCTTCCCAAACGACGATGCGGGCTTCGACGCGGAAGTTGTCGCCCAGGTTGCGGCGTTGCTCGAACGGCGTGACCAGGTCGGCCACGACGTTGACGCGCTGTTCCTCCACGCCCAGGGCCGACACCTTCGTGAACGCCGCCGGCTCGACCAAGCGGACGCGCGCCTGCAGCGGTTCACCGCCGCCCCATTGTTCAAGTTCCACCTTCGTGCCGGGCGCGATGGCCGCGCCGTCCCGCGACAGGACTTCGATGACCACTTCCAAGTCCGCCGGATCGCCAATCTCCAGCAGCGGCGTCCCGGCGGCGACAACGCGGGTGCTTTCTTCGAACAGGCGCAAGACGCGGCCACAAACGAGCGCTTTCACTTCCACGGGGGCGGCTTGATCGCTGGCCGCGCGGTCCCCGCTCCGCACCGGAAATTCCGCCAACTCGGCCTCGGCCTGACGCAGCGCGCTCTCGGCGGCGGCACAGTCCTTGGCCGTGGCCGTCTCGCGCCACTGCACCGGCTCGAGTTCCTGGAGCGAGACGGCCTTCTCGTCGTGAAGCTTCTGGAAACGCCGCAGTTCGCTGGCGGCGAAGCGATGCGCCTCGCGGGCCTTCTCCAAATTCGCGGCCGCGGTGTCGCGCCGCGCCTGCGCCAGCGCGCGGTTGCGTGCGTCGAGCAAGGCGGGCGACAACGGATCGATCACGGCCAGGACGGTCTGGCCCGCGATCACTTCCGCGCCGGCCTTGAAAGGGAGGCGGCGCAAGTGCCCGCCCACCGGCGCGGAGACGAGGTAGCGCTGCTTGATGCGCGTCTTGCCTTCCTCGTTGACGGTGGCGCGGAGCGTGCCGCGCGCGGCCCGCGCGGTTTCGACCGGCGTAGGCTGGGGCAGGAAGCCGATCACGATCAGCGCGACGAGCAGCGCCGCGCCCAGCCACGGCAGCCAGCGTTTGCGACGGTGAGTGTTGTTTCGCCGCGGAGGAGCGGTCGGGAGTGGTGGAAGTGGTGGATTCATTCAGGGGCCTTCAGCGCGCTGACCAAGTTGATCTGCTTCAATCGCCGCAGCACGACCAGCGCCGACACGGTCGAAGCCACGGCCACGATCATCGTGGCGAAAGCGTAGTTGCGCGAGGTGAACACCACCGGCAGGCGCACCGTCTCGGTGTTCACCGCTTGGACGATGCCCGTGGCGAACCCGGTTCCCAGCGCCAGGCCGATGGGCAGCGCGATCAGCGCAAGGATGGCCAGTTCGGTGATCAGCACCGCGCCCACCTCACGCTCCGAGAACCCGACCACGCGCAAGGTGGCCAGTTCCCGCGCGCGTTCGGCCAGCGAGATGCGGGCGTTGTTATAGACCACACCGAAGGCCACCACCACGGCGAAGGTGAGGTAAATCTTCTGGATGAGGTTGATGCTCGCGGCGGTGGTCTGGCGGAAGTTGTCGCGCAGCGTGGCCTTGATGCCGACCCAACTCACGCGGGGAATGTCCTTGAGCGCGCGGAGGAACTCAGTGCGCTGGGCCATGTCGAGCGTGAAGCTCGCGCCGGAGATAATGTCCCCTTCGCCAAGCAGCCGGTTGAGCGCCTGCAGTTCCATGTAGGCGGAGAGGCCGGTGAGATCGGCGGACACCGCGACGAGCGGGACGGCGCGCGTGGGGCGGCGGCCTTCGAGAATCTCCACCAGCAGCATGTCGCCGGTTTCCGCGCCCAGCACCTCGGCCAGCTTGGAGGAAACGACGAGGCCATGTTGGGAGAGAGGAACCTCCCGGTACTTCTCGTCAATGACGCGGCTGTGCTGGGTGTCCGCCGGCAAGCCTTGGATGGCCAGTTGCCGGCTGCGATGGCCGAAGCGCAATCGCGCGGGCGTGCCGCGAAAAGGTTCGACGGCGATCACGCCCGGCAGCTTCCGCAGCAAATGCGTGACTTGCACGCCGGCCGGTTCGACGAGGCCGAGGTTCATATCCTGTCGTTGCACCACGTCCCACTGGAAGTTGAGTAAGTGGGCGACGCTGTCGCGAAAACAGTTCGGCACAATCAGAATCCCCGTCGCCAGCGCCAGTCCCGCCACGGTGAAGAGCGCCTGCGCCGGCCGCCGTTCGAGGTTGCGCACGGCGATGCGGAACGAATGCGTCAGCAGATGCGCGAGGCCCGTGCGCTCGATGAGTGCCGGGCGGTAATTGGCGGGCGGCTCCGGCCGCATGGCTTCGGCGGGCGGGAGTTTCGCCGCGCGACGCACGGCGTTGAACACGCCCGCCAAAGCGGCGCCCGCGCCCACGAACACCGCCAGTGCCACCGCCGAGCGGTCGAAGCGGAAGTAGAGATCAGGGAAGCGAAACCACAGGTGATACATCTGCACCAGGCGGTGGCCCAGCACCACGCCACCCACCGCGCCGACTCCCACGCCGCCCACGACGGTGACGAAGGCGAACTTGAGATAGTGCAGGACGATCTGGCGGTTCGTGAATCCAAACGCCTTCAGGATCGCGATCTGTTCCCGCTGCAACGCCAGCAGCCGCGACAGCACGGCGTTGGTCATGAACGCCGCCACGCTCAGGAACACCACCGGAAAGCCGATGGAGAGCGTTTGCAGGATGCGGATTTCATCCGAGACGCGGATGTGCGACGGATGGTCCGCGCGCCCGTAAGCGCCGCGCCCGCCGTAGGGCTGCAGCAGCCGGTCCAGTTCCGCGATGACGGGCCGCGCCGTCGCGCCGGGCGCCAGCGTGAGTGAGACGTAGTTGAACGCGCCGTCGAGATCGAAGGCCGAGGCCACTTCCTTGTACGGCATCCAGAAAATGCCGTAGGTGCGGTTGTCCGGCAGCGCCGCGCCGGGGCGGGACTCGAAGATGAATTCCGGCGAGAGCACGATGCCAGCGATGCGGAATTCCTTCCGGCGCCCGTTCAGGAGCAAGGCCAGTTTGTCGCCGGGCTGGAGTTGGTTGGCCTGGGCGAAGGCTTCGCCCACCAGCACTTCACCGCGGCTGCCGGGCGTAAGCCAGCGCCCGGTGCGGAGGAACAGCCGGTTCAACTCCGGCGCGCCGAAGTCCGGCAGCGAGCGCACCATGCCGCTGGCCGGCTCGTCCAGTCCTTCGAGGTCGAGCGTGACTTGCACGGAGATGCCCGCTTGCACGGCGGCTACGCCGGGGATGGCCTGGACGCGCTCGGCAAGCGCATGGGGGGCGCGCTTCAGGTGGGCGAAGACTTCGGCAAAGCGATGGGCCTCGTAGTATTCCTGGCGCGTGCTCTCCAGCGAATAAATGAGGCTGCGCGCCATGATCATCATCGCCAGCCCGCAAGCCATGACGAGCGCGACCGCCACGACCTGGCCTTTCATCCGGTTCAGGTCGCGCAGCAGTTTGCGATCGAGGTGCGGGATCATCACCAGTTCAGGCTGGAGGCCGGCGCGCGGCGCGGGTTGCGGCGCTCGTGATGCACGCGACCGTCGGACAAGTGGATGACGCGGTCCGCCATGTCGGCCATGACGGCGTTGTGGGTGATGATGACCGTGAGCGTGCCCAACTCGCGGTTCACGCGCTCGATGGCTTCCAGCACCACGATGCCGGTGCGCACGTCGAGCGCGCCGGTCGGCTCGTCACAGAGCAAGACCTCGGGGCGCTTGGCAATGGCCCGGGCGATGGCCACGCGCTGCTGCTCGCCGCCGGAGAGTTGCGCCGGAAAATGATCGAGCCGCGCCCCCAGATGGACCAAGTGCAACGCGTCTTCCGGCGGCATCGGATCGCGGGCAATCTCCGTGATGAGTGCGACGTTCTCCCGTGCGGTCAGGCTGGGGATCAGGTTGTAGAACTGGAAAATGAACCCGACAGAATCGCGGCGGTAGCGCGTGAGGTCGGTTTCATCCGCATCGGTCAAATCGACCCCGCGATAGTGCAATTCGCCGGACGTGGGCAGGTCCAGGCCGCCGAGATTGTTGAGCAACGTGGTCTTGCCGCTGCCCGACGGGCCGAGGAGGACGACGAGTTCGCCTTCGTAGAGGTCCAGGTCCACGCCCGCCAGCGCATGAACTTCCGCCGCGCCGGTGCCGTACACTTTGGTCAATCCGCGCACGCGAAACACCGGCTGGCTGGTCGCTGGCGCTTCCGGCTGAAGCGCGTCGGGCGCGTTGCTGACACTGGCGCTCTGGGTGTGAATCATTTGATTGAACCGGGCGATTTGAATCCTCTGGAGGCGTCCCGCTGTCAACTCATTTCAGGAACCCAGCGTAAGGCCTCAGCAGAGTCCGGCTCTGGCGGTTCGCCAAATTCGAAATCCGAAATGGAATGGGGAGCGCGCCCGCCGCGGGCGCGGTTTTCCGCGCCCTCGCGGAAAACTCCAGGGCCGCGAAACTATTCCCAGCGCCTTCATCCATTCGCCGGCCCACGGTGCTGGACGCGAGGGCGCATCCAGCGACGCCCGGGGCGGGCGTGCTCCCCAACTCATGGGCGGTCCGGTCGTTCCGGCACGTTCATTTCTTGTTCAAACCCGGCGGCGGCCGGGGAAAGAAATATTCGTAGCGGTCCCAGCGGTCGTCGTCCTTCACGAGGCGCGGGTCGCCGGTTTCCTTCAGCCAAGCGTCCAACTCGGCGCGCAGTTTTTTCCGCACTTCGCCGTAGGCCGGTTGGTCGGCCACGTTGCGGATTTGATGCGGGTCTTTGGCGAGGTCGTAAAGTTCCTCGGCGGGGCGCTTGCCAAAATTAAGGCGAAAGAACGGCGCGATGGCCGGCTCGTCGCGACGAGCGAGGATCAGAGCTTTGGTGGGGCCATTGTCCACGTCGCCGAACGGGCCGACCTGCATGAACAGTTCCGGGTCGCCCTCGGGCCAACGGTCGGGCCGGAAGTTGCGGATGAAAAGAAACTCCGACGTGCGGAGCGCGCGCGCCGGATAGCTGAGGCCACCGGACGGATGCCCCCCGTCGTCGCGGCGCACGGCGGCGTGACGCTCGCGTTCGAGCAAGACGCGGTTTGGCCCCGGCAGCGGTTGGCCGTCTAAGAGCCGCAGCAGACTGCGGCCGGTCATTTCTGGCGGCGGCTTGAGCCCCGCCGCTTCGAGGAACGTCGGCGCCAAGTCGGTCAAACTGACCAGCGTGTCCACCGTGCGCCCGCCTTGGCCTCGCCCCGGCCAGCGAATCGCCAGCGGCTGACGCGAGCCGGCATCGTACAGACAGGTCTTGCCGTGCGGGAACGGCCAGCCGTTGTCGCCGGAGACGACGACGACGGTGTTCTCCGACTCACCTGTCTCTTGCAGGAGCTTCAGGTGTTCTCCCACGTCGGCGTCGAACCGTTGCACCTCGAAGTAATAGTCGAGAATATCACTGCGCACTTCGGGCGTGTCGGGCAGGTACGGCGGCACGACGACGTGTTCGAGCTTCAGACCCGAACGCAAGCCGGAGCCTTTCTCGTAATCGCGGTGCGGATCCTGGCTGCCGAACCAGAAGCAGAACGGCCTGTCCTTGGGCCGGGCCTTCAGGAAGGCCGCGAAACTGGCGAAGCCCGGCCCGGCCGGATTGCGCGTCCAGCCGCCAGCCTTGGCGTTGCCCGGTCCCCAACCCTTGCCGCGGAGGCCAACGAAGTAGCCGGCCGTTTCGAGCAAGTCGGGATAGACCTGGAATCGCTTCGGCAGAGTGCCGTTCAAGTTTCCGCCTTCGGCCAACCGGTGAGGCCATTGCCCGGTGAGAAGGCCCGCGCGCGACGGCGAGCAACTCGGCGCGGCGCAGAACGCGTGAGTGAACAGCACGCCTTCCCGGGCCAGGCGGTCGAACTGCGGCGTGCGGACGACTTTGTCGCCGTACGCGCCCGCGTGCGGCCAGGCCCAATCGTCGGCCAGGCACACGAGGATGTTGGGTCGCCGCGGCCCATCGGCAGCAGGCGCGTTCGCGGCGGGAAGCGGCGCCAGGCTGAGCGCCAAGGCCATGGCGACGCCGAGGTGATGACGGGATTGTTTCATAGGTTGCGGAGGTTGCTTTACTTCTTCACTTTGGACACCAGCAGCACCCAGTCGGCGGCGTCGGGCGTCTTGATGCTGAACGGCGCTGTTCCTGCGTCGCGCGACGCGGAATCACGCGACGACGGATAGCCGGCGGCGAAGAAGCGCACGAAGTCGAAGCCTTGTCCCGCGCGGGTGTCGAGATAGCGGAGACGTTGTTCATCGGAGATGCCGCTCACCAATCCATAGCACGTATCTCCCAACCCGAAGAATGGCGTGCCATCCTCGTGAGCGAAGATGTAAGGGTTCTCGGGGTGAACGCGAATGAAACCGCGCGACGCGCTGCTGTGTAGCGCGGACTTTCCAGCCGGTCGTTCGGCGGCGGAGCAATTGACTGCCACCAAGGCCGCAATCCCCACAGCGATTCGCTGGCCGGTTCGGCGCGCAGACTGACATTTGACGGGGCGCATGGTCTGATGCCTCTACGGATGTGACACGGCCGGAGCCAGGCGGCTGAAGAACGTGTTCCACGTCTCATCGGCAGCCTTGGAATTCTCCGGCGCCGTGGCAAGGCGCACCATGACCATGTTCCATTCCGGCACCACGAAACAGGAGTTCGCCGAGGCGCCGCGCGCCGCGTACGTCCGCGGCGGCGCTGCGGGCCAGGCGCATCGTCCGTTGCGTTGCGGTGTGTTGAGCCACCAGTAAAAGCCGTAGTGCCCGCCCGGATCGGCGCCCGTGGCGTGAGGACGTGAGGCGGGAACTTGACTCGTGGTCGCTTGGTCCACGAAGAAAACGCTGAGTAACTGTCGGCCATTCCAGTGGCCGCGGTTCAGGTAGAGATGGCCCAGCCGCGCCAGGTCGAGAGCGGTGGTCTGAATTCCAGGGTTCCTGGCCGGAGTTCCCGCCGCGTTGTTCAGCGTCATGCCGTTCTCAAGCACCCCGACAACTCCCCAGTCCCAATGCTTCATGCCGATGGGGTCAGCGATGCGGCGCTGGAACGTCTCCTTGAGGGGTTGTTGGGCGAGGCGGGCGAGGATGTTTCCCAGCAGGAAGACATCGTGGTCGTGGTACGCGCACGCCGTGCCGGACTCGTAGCGGGGCGGCTGCGGGACGAGATACGCCAGCGGCTCGCCCCAAGGCTGCTCCGGGCTGACCTCCCGCACCACGCCCCTGTAGCCGCCGCTCATCGAGGCCAGATGACGCAAGGTGATTTGGGCGTACGCAGGCTGCTCTTCGTCGAGGCTGGGCAAGAATTGGACCGCGCGGTCGTCCAGCCGGCATTTCCCGTCGTCCACCAGGAGGCCGAGCACCGTGCTGGTAAACACTTTGGTGCAGGAGAAAATTTTGTGGTAAGCGTCCGCGTGAGGTCCTTTCCAAATCAAATAGCCGTTGCGGATGATGACAAGCTCCTTGGCGCCGTCGGGACCGGAGTGGTTGTCCAACCACGCCACCGCCTCTCGGAGCCGCGCGGCCTCCACGCCCTGCGATTCCGGCGTTGTCTCGGCCCAATCGCGCCCGGGAAAAGCCATGCTGGCACCGCCCGTAGCCGGTGAGGCTGTGAGGTGGACAACGGCCTGGCCGGCAAAAGGCGCTTTCAACGTCCGCTTCGCGCCGCCAGCCAGGGTCTCGGCGCGCGTGAGAGTTCCTTTCACCGGATGAATCCATTCGACTCGGAACTGGCCGGCAGCCGCGGAGAGATCCACGGACACTTCACCACCGGCGGGCAGGAAAAGCACGTATTCCTGGCCCGGATGGGCGAGGCAATAGCCGGAACTGGTCACCTCGCCGTGTGGCGTTGCTGCCGCCAAATCCAGTCGCTCCGCCAACCTGCGCGTGACACCCATCGCCCGGCGAGCGGAGATTCTGGCTGCGTTGGTCACGGCCAAGTCATCCATCACGATGGGATGGTTGCCGCGGGTGAACGCTTTCCAAACGAAGTCCGCGTCACCGCGCTGGCCGGGCAGGTGGTCGGTGTCGGCGAGAATGACTTTGTGGCCCGTGGCAACGGGCGGTGCGTCCTTGTCCCAGTCTGCGACCGAAGGCGAAATCCAATCGGCAGGACTGGCGAACAGATCGGTGGTGCCGCCGTTCGGATACTCTGCGGTCATGCCCACCGGATGCCGTCTGGGCTTGGAGGTTGCCTCGTAGTTTTTGATGAACTTGATGACTTCGTATTGCCAGGTTTGCGAGTTGGTGTGGCACTCGTTGGCAACCTCGTAGAGCACGTTGTCGAAGCCGTTGACGGCATCAATGACCTTGCGGAGGTAGGCCCGCTGCAAGTCCCACACGCCGGGCGCGAGCGGCCACTGGTGGAAATCGTAGCCCTGCCCGTCGCCGTTGGTGTCGGCGTCAATCTGGTTCACGTTGTTGCTCCGATGATAGGGATGGCTGTTCCACGGCAGCTTGTAGTGCGGTTTCTTGAACTCGACGCTGACGCCCTGAAACAGCATGACCGCGACGTAAATCCCATTGCTGCGCGCCTGGTCCACCCGATTGCTGAGCCGCTGGAAATACTCCGGGTCAAACTCCGTGAGGTCAAACTTGGGCAGGCCATCCTGCGCAATTCCGTGTCCTTCGATTCGCCGATAGGGTGCAGGCCGATACCAGAACTTGTCGCTCGTCGACCAGCACGCCCAGCGCGAATGCTCCCAGGTCCACATCCGAAAGAAATTGTGGTGGTTGGTGCGCAGGAAGGTGATGAACGCGTCGAAGTCGAACGGCTGAGGTGGATAGCTTGGCCCCTGGTCTTGCAGCACATGCCAGGTGTGCGAGCCGGTCAGGTAAATGGCGCGTTGGCCATTGTCGGCGAAGTAGCGCGGATTGGCCGGGTGAACGCGCAGCGGCCCCATCCGGAGGTCCGGCGCCGGCGGCTGACCCGCGTTCAGACAGTGAGTTTGGCCCGCGGTCAAGCAGACGGCGCCAACCAGGAAGGTGACGAAGGATTTCATGGGTGTGGTCATGGTCATTCGCTGATTTTCAAACAGACCAAATCTCCGGCCTCGTTGCGAACATAGAGTTGTCCCGCCCAGTACGCCGGCACGGCCCGCGTGGTGCCGGAAAGGACTTGCGCCCGGAGCACGGGTTCGACTTTGCGAGATGGGTCGAACGGACCGGCGGTGAGTTCGCCCTTCTCGCTCACCCGGATGAGGCTGCCGCCCAGGAGCAACACACTATTGCCGCCGCGCGACTCCCACAGCACGTCGCCGCCCGCCATGTCCACACGAGCAAAACTGCCGCCGGTGAAGAAGAAGATGCCCTCGCCTTGAATAAAGCCGCTCGCGTAGGCGTGCCCGTCGCCGTTTCGGGTGGATTCCCAGAGCAGCCGGGGACTCGCGCCGCTCACGTCGTAGAACGAGCGTGCCCGCTTGTAGGCGCTGCACACAAACACGCGGTCGCCGACGAAGAGGGGATCGCAGGCGTTCACTTCCAACTCGGTCTTCCAGGGAATCGTCCACAACTCGCGGCCCGAGCGGGCGTCCCGCGCGATGAGTTGGTCGCCGGTGAAAAAGGCCACCGCCGGTCGGCCCCGCGCGTCGAACACGACCGGTGTGGCGTAGGCGGTGTGCCCGTCGTGCGCCCAAGCGACCTCGCCCGAGTCCTTTCTCACGGCGGCACCACCGGCCACGTTGAAGAAGACCAGATCCCGCCACACGCGCGGCGAGCCAGCCAAACCGTAGTGATCGGGACCGCCGCCCTTCGGCAGCGCCGCGGTCCAGAGGGCCTTGCCGTCCGCGGCGCTCACACAGGCCGCTTCAGGGAACGACCGGCCATGGCCCAGCACATAGACCCGATTGCTCTCGACACTCGGCGTGGAGTTGCCGTCGGCCCGGAAATCGGACACGCTCCAAACCCGCTGCCCCGTGCGGGCGTCCAGACAGACCACCCGGTCCTTTTGGCCGTTAGCGGCGGTGAAGACGCGGCCGGCCACCACCGCTTGGCTCCCATTGCCTGAGCCCAGCTTGGCCCGCCAAAGCACCTGGGGTTCTCCGCGGGTGAGCGTGAACGGCACCGCCAGCGTGCCGTCGTGGTTCGGGCCGCGAAAACACGGCCAGTCGCTGGGCGCGGCCACGGTGACGCTGGCCGTCAGGGCAACGGCAACAAGGAAGGGTTGGGATTTCATAGGGTCGATTTTGTTTCTGTTTCAGTCCTGACAGAGCACGACTCGATGAATCGCAGCGCGGTGAAATGCCGCGAATTACTGGCCCGCACACCGTATCCAGTTGTTTTGCGGGACTCAATAATCTCATTGCCAATTGCAGAACCGGAAGGCCGTCGCGGCGATCACGTGCTCCGCGCGTTGGACGTGGCAACTGCAAACCGAAACCACATCAAGCTCGCCCGCCCGCCGCATCGTCCGGTGATCCGCGTACTTATTCAACTCGCAATCGTGCTGGGCGGACAGCGCCCAACCGTAGCTCATGAAGCCGACTCGGTATTGCTTCATGAGGACCGCTGGAGGGGCCGCGGCGAAGAGTAGAGCCGGCCCGGTGGTTCGCACTACCGTTTTGCCAACCCGTTGTGATACTTTTCGGGCGCGCGGACATGAAACCGATTTTTCAACGGCTCACAGGCGCCCGGAGGAAGGCTTTGCCTTCCACGGAAAACCGGCAGAACATCGCCCGCAATGAATTCGCTGGAAACAGCCATTCTCCGTCAACCGCCGCGCGCCAAAAGCAATTTCCTATGAGCAACCCAACCCTCCTTGCGGCATCACTTCCTCGAAGAGCTTTCCTTCAAGCCGTCGCACTCGGCGCGGCGGGTGTCGCGCTGCGGGATTCGCGAGCCGCCGTGGCTTCCGACCCCAAAACCGAAGTCGGGCAGACCGGATTGTCGGCCGCGCGGTCCACTTCGGTTTCCGAGTTCAAGATCGAAGAACCGATGCAGGGCGCGGTGATGCATCATCGGCTCGGTCGTGTGTTGCCGAAGGGGCTGGAGATCGAGGTCTCCGGCATCGCCCCCGCCGGCGCGCAGGTGTTGGTGCAGGGCCGGCCGGCCGCGCGCGACGGCGAGAGGTTTCGGGGCACGGCGTTGTTGAGTTCACGGGAGACGGAGATCGTGGCGACGACCCAAGACCGGTCCGCCCAACGCGTGCGGGTGCTGTGGGACCGACATTCGCGGAAACGCTACCGCTGCGTCATTGACGACAACAGTTTCTTCCTCCGTGACATCACCCAAAAGGGCTACGCGTCGCTTTTCGACTGCTTTTACCTGAAGATGCTGCGCGACCTGCACACGCGGTTCGGCGCGAAATTCACGCTCAACCTCTACTACACCACGGCCGACGAGTGGAACTTGAGCCAGTTTCCCGCCCAATATCGCGGCGAGTGGAACGACCACGCGGACTGGTTGCGGCTGGCGTTTCACGCTTATGCCAACGAGCCGGCCTGGCCCTATGAGGACGCGCCCGTCGAGAAACTGCTCGCCGACCTCG
Source organism: Verrucomicrobiota bacterium (assembly GCA_016219875.1). Taxonomy (GTDB): domain Bacteria; phylum Verrucomicrobiota; class Verrucomicrobiia; order Limisphaerales; family JACRJZ01; genus JACRJZ01. Next base: position 64,878 of record JACRJZ010000089.1, read on the forward strand.
ACTTGGTCTCGGCGCAGATTCTCCGTTTCGCCGGGCCGAAGGTTTACAGTCCGCCCGTGGTGATCCACTTCGGCATGACGCGCCCCGAAGCGTGGAAGCCGCTCTACCAACGCGGCGCGCGCGTGCTCGGCGGCTATTTCAGCCGCTCCGCGCCCACGGGGAAGTGGACGGTCAACTATCGCCTGGACGACGCGCGCTCGGAATGGCTCTCGCGGCATGACGCGATCAAGGATTTTCCCAGCGGGATCATCTTCTCGAAGGTGGACATCGTGGTGAACTCGACGCCGCTGGAGAAGATCGTGCCGACGCTGGAGCCGGTGGTGGCCGACCCGCGGCAAGGTGAAATCGTGGACGTGCTCACCCACGAGCAATACTTCTGGCCGTTCTACGAGCGCTATCTGCCCGATCATCCGCAGCGCCTGGAACGGGCGATCGAGTTCCTCACGCATCTCGGCTATCAACCCGTGTTCCTGCAGGACGGTTTCCTCGGCGGACCGGCGTAGGGCGGGAAGTCTCCCGGCACGTTCAACTGAGAATGGCTATGCGAACGATCGTTCTTCTTCTGCTCAAAACGGCTTTCTCCTCTGCTCTGCTCGCCATGGCCTGCGCCGTGGCTGCGGCAGCCGATCGCTCTTTCGACGGGCCGCGTGACCAGGCGCTGGCGGACCAGGGGCGGCCCGAGGACAACGCTGCGCTCGAGGAAGCGGCGAAGGCGCTTCCCGACCTCCGCCAGCAGGTGGAGGCGTTGCCATCGGAACCGGTCGAGGCAGCGCGCAAACGCGCCGTGTTGTTGTGGCTGGTCGAGGACGCGGAGGCTTCGGTGGCGGCGGGCCTGGGCGCGTCGGCGAAGGCGGTATGGGAGGATGTGCGCGCGGCGTTAACCGGGCCTGTTGCTGCCCCGGCTTCAGCCGGCAAAACAACGCCACCTCAAGACGAGACACCCACGCCTGGCTGGTTGCCACCCGTCGTGGAGGCCAAAGGCAATCCTTACTTGGAGCCGGTGTTCAACGAAGCCAGACGCTGTCGCGAGGTGAAGCAGCATTTCCCGAAAAGCGAGGCCGGCTACAAGGCCATCGCGAACTTCTGGCAGTTCTCGGGGTTCGGCGGGCGAACCTACATCATGACGTGGGCGGCCTGTCACCCGGCCAGCCCGTTGCGCGGCGACCCGACGCTGATCGCGCAGGCGATGCGCTGGATGCAGGGCGTGTTCCAGAACCACCGCGGCGGCGACCTCAACGTCGGCCGCACCGGCGGCCAGGGCAATCCCGGCCGGAACCCGAACATCAACCGCTTCAGCTACGTGCCGGCGTTTGAGGCGTATCTGTTGCTGCGCGAGACGTGGCCCGACCTCGTGCCGCCAAGCAAACGCCAGGAGTGGGAGGCGTCGGCGCGCGCCGTGACGGAGTTCCAACTGAAGAGCTACGGCGGGAACGTGGACCCTCACGGCGCGGGTTGGTATCCGAACATGGACGTTCACTACCTGCTGCTGATGGAATTGGCGTCACGCATTTTTGGGGAACCGCGCTGGCACGCCGAGGCGGAGCGGTTCCTTAAGCTCATCGCGAATTCGCTCTATCCCGATGGCGCGTTCACTTACATCGGCCGGCAGAACGAGTGCTTCGGCTACCACGAAATCAATGTGACGCACCTCGCGCGTTACTGGCAGTTGACCGGCAGCCGCGCGGCGCGCGACCTCGTGCTGGCCAGCGCGCCGTATTACCCGAACAATGTCGAGCCGGGCGGCGTGCCGGAGTCTTACACCGATTGCTTCTGGAAACACTACTGGACCGGCGCGTCGCCCATCGGCCCGGACATCGTCGCTTCGATGCTGCATACGTTCCGGCCGAAGCAGGTCGAACTCGCCGCGCAGAACCGCCGCGTCGCCAACGTCGAGTTGAAGTGGGCGAAGCCGGCCCATTACTACGGCATCTACGCGGCGACGCTCTGGCGCGACTTCCCCGAAGCGCCGCAACGCGACGGCTACATCTTCTATGACCGCGACGTGCAAGGCCCGCGCGGGCGGTTCGGCCACTGGTCGTTCGCCGGTACCACGCGCGACCACGGGCAGGGCGCGCAGGGCAAAGACACGTTCGTCGGCGCGATACTGACCTCGAAGGAGGAGAAACAATTCCCGCTCGACGCGGCGTTGCAGGTCGTCACGAGCCAGTTCCGGCTCCAGCCTGACGGCCAGCGATGGCGGGCTTGTCGCTATCTGTCGGCGAACGAGGAGAACGCCGTCACGGTCGCGAAGGATTTCGCCGCGCTGACGACGCGCTATCGAATCCAAAACGTCGCCTAGCTCGGCAAGGCCACGCTCACGGACTGGGAAGGCCAGCAGGAGTGGCTGATGACGCCGACGCGCCTCATCGGCGCGCTCGCCATCCGGCCGCTCGCGGACACGAAGGCGTATTCCGTCCACGGCCGCGTGCGACTCGGTCTGAAGAAGAGCATCGAGAGGATGGGCGCCACGACCTTCCGCTATGGCGGCCTGCGCGTGCGGCTGCACGAACACAACTACACCGACGTGATCACCGAGCCCTCGGAGACGTTCTACACCGACCCGCCGGAGAAATTCCGCAGCACCGAGATCGTCCTGCGTGACGCGCAGAGCGTGAAGTCGGGCGGGAAAGAACAGCAGACTTACACCGTCGGCACGGAGCAGTTCTTCACCGTCGAAGTTTCTCCGGCCGACAGCCCGCCCGCCGCGCAGGTGAGACGCCGCAAACTACCGGATGGCCTGCGTGCGCTGGAAGTCGCCACGGAGGGACAGTGGCTCATGGTGATTCACAATCCGTCGCCCAAGGCCGTCAGCGCGGCGGTGCCTGTCCCGAACACCAAGGAGGTTCGTTGCCATCAGGCGAACGGGGCAACGTCCACTTCGTCGGTTATCGGCGTGCATGAGAATCAAGCCCGCTGCCTCATCCCGACCGCTTCACACGTCGTGCTGAGTGCGGGCGGCTATTCCGCGATCCCAACGCCGTGAATCCTGAGCGGTGGTTCCGTCCGGCCGCGGGGAATCAAGCGGTTGTCAAATGATGAGCGTTGTCAGGCCCTTCCGCCGAGCCCGCCCGCGCCTGAACCGCCGCGACTCGGGCGGGGACGGACACACGTTGTGCGCCTCCACGAGCGATGGCGCCGCGTAATTGAACTCTCCTGCCAGAGTGTGTACACACTCGTGCGCATGAAGCTGACGCCGATTTTCTACCGCGACCTGCTGGCCGTGCGAGCGCACTGGCTGCGGGAGTTGGAACCGGCCATGCGTGTCGAGATTCCGAACCTCCGGCTCGCGAACCTCGCCCGGCATTCGCTCGTGCGGGACCTGATCACGCGCGACGGCGTGCGGCCCAAGTACGGCGTCTTCGACAAGGAATACGCCGGTTCCCCGATGCACTCGGCGGTGACCTTCCGCTCAACGCTGCCGGTCGGCGGCTTCGGCTCCGCTCGGCTCGAAGGCCGCGCACACCGCGTGCCGGAAATCCTGCGCGAGCCGAACTTGGCGGCCCTTCCGTTCGCTGAATTGGAGGAACAGAATGCCGATCGTGCCGGTCTTCGGGTCCGCAAACACTTCGGTGCCGCTGGAGCCGCCGTGATGGAAGCAGCCGTCTTCGAGCGCCCAGCCGAGCCCCCAGCCGGGCGCTTGTTTCTTGAGCATTGCGCGGACGGCGGACGGCGAAAGCACCTTGCCGTCGTTGTCGAGGAACAGTTGAAGGAACTTGGCCAACTCCTCTGGATAGGAGAACAAACCGCCGTCCGGCCCGGCGTTCGAGATTTTCAGTTCGGGATTGAATCGGAAGATGGCTTCGCGCTTGCCCTGCGACTCCATGAAGACCGCGGACACGCGTTCCGCCGCCGAGGCGGGCGGCGCGAAGCACGACTCCTTCAGGCCCAGCGGATCGAGGATGCGCTCCTTCACCAACTGCGCGTAGGGCTTGCCGGAAACAACTTCCATCACGCGGCCCAGCACGAACATCGCGGCGCTCGAATACTTCACTTGGCTGCCCGGCTTGAACAGCAATCGGCTCTGCGCGATGGCGCGGACAATCCCCTCGTGATTCGTTTCCGTCAGCCAGGCATTCTCCAGCGCGCCGCCGATGGCCCAAACGCCACGCGGGCGCGTGGGCGGGTCGTTGACGATGCCGGCAGTGTGCGTCATCAGATGCCGGACGGTGATCGGGTAGTGGACGCCGTTGGTGTCGGTCTGCTCGTAAAACTCCGGCAGATGTTTTTCCACCGGATCGTCGAGCGACAACTTGCCTTCGTCCACGAGCGTCATGGCGGCGGCGGCCGTAACTGGCTTCGTGACCGAGGCGATCCAACAGAGCGTGTTCGTGCGGAACGGCACGCGCCGCTCCGGATCGCTGAAGCCGAACGCTTCGTGCCGGACGATGCGCCCGTGGTGCGCGACCAGCGCGATGGCGCCGGGCACCTCGCCTTTGCTTACTGCGTCGCGGATCAGCTTGAAAGCCGCATCGAGACGCTGGAGCGCAGACGTTCCAGTCGGCGGGTTCACGGAGCTTTCCAGGTCCGAGGAGATGGGGGCTGCCGCCCCGAACGCGGAGTGCGTCAGGGCCAACGCGAGTGAAAAACTGAGTGGCAGGACGAAACGCAATGCACCGCGGACCCGTGCTGCAGAGGCGCGATGCTGCGAAAGCTGGGCCGTCGTTTTACGATGCACGAACGTTTCTCTCTTGGCCATTCGCGGTGGTTTCATCGGTAGTGCAGGCCGGCCTGGCGCAAGGTTTGGCGCAGGTGTTGGAGCGCGTCTCGGTAGTCTTTTGAGCCGACGTATTCGAGGACCAGCGGCGCGCTGGGCGTGTGTTGCGCCGCCAGACGGACGAACGCCGCGTAGTCCAGGTCGCCCTTGCCGGCGGCCACGCCCGCATCCACGTGCAGCTTCCGGTCCTTGGCGTGCAAACAGCCGATCCACGGTTTCAACTGGTGAAACATCTCCTCCAGGTCATCCACTTCGAGCAAATTGGCCGGGTCGAGCAGCGCGCGAATCCGCGGCGAGCCGACGGCTTCCAGGAACAATCGCGTCCGCTTCGCGCTCGCCAGGAACCCGCGAAAGAACGGCTCGAACAAGACCGTGACCTTGTGCCGCTCGGCCATTTCCGCCAGCCGTTTGCCGGTGGCCACCATGGCGTGCCAGACCGGCTCCTGAAAATGATACTCGACGCGCGGAGCCGGACCTTCCGGGTGATGGTGGCCGGCTTCCGTGATGAACGTGTCCACGCCCATGTCCCGGCCCACCCGCATCATCGCCTCGAAGTAAGCCAGGTTCGCGTCCCGCTCGGTGGGGTCGGGATGAATCATGTTCGCGTAAACGCCCAGGCTGTGCAGCGTCAGGCCCGCCGAGCGGTAAGTCCGGGCAATGGCCTCGCCGCGCGCCGGCGTCAGGTCTGCGAGGTCGGAGCGGTTGTTGTACTTCCAATAGCGGCTGTCGGATTGAGTCAGAAAAAGCTGGACCACGCGGAGGCCCGCCGCGGCCAATTCGTCCGCGAGCTGGCGGTTGGTCAGTTCGCGAAAGTCGGTGGTCGCCATGCCGAGGGTCAGCGTGTCCGGGAGGGCGGGCTTTGGCGCGGCGCTCGCGGAAACGGTGGTTGTGAGTGCGGGGACGAGGAGTGCGCTGGCCTTCAGCGCGTCCCGGCGGGTCATTCGATGATGCAACATGAGCTTGCTTTCTCGCCACGACACCAAGCGTGGCGTCTTGCGGTGCCTTCGGTGGCAGGGCCATCGCGGGCCTTTTCCCAGCTCGCCACGGCGCCTATTCATCCGCTGGGAGTATTCTGCCAGACTCGACAGGGATGATGCCAGTCTTTGGATTCTGCTCAGTGCAGATGGCTCGGTTGGTCCAACTGGGCGTTCCTGAGCGTTTTGCTCTGGGCGAGTTGTGTGGCTATCTTGAGCGGATTTGTGGCCTCGATAATCAATGACTCCGAGCCAGGCGCTCCACAGAATGACGCCCCCGCAACGCCCTCTGGGAATTCGAGGGTCACGGAAAAGCCGGCATCGGTGAGGTGAACCTTGGCCGGAGAACCTCTATGACTGCACAAGAACTCCTCGAAGAACTGAAACCGCTGGGCCGGGAGAGCTACAAGCGACTCCTTTTTAAGAACTATGGCGTCAAAGAGCCGTGTTTCGGCGTGCCCATCGGCGAACTGAAGAAGTTCCAAAAGCGCATCAAGAAGGACTACCAATTGGCGCTCGACCTCTACGACACCGGCAACTACGACGCGATGTACCTGGCCGGTTTGATCGCCGACGACGCACGCATGACCCAGAAGGACCTGCAGGGCTGGGTGGAGAAGGCCTACGCCGGCTCGCTGCCTGGCGCCACCGTGCCGTGGGTCGCGGCCGGAAGTCCGCATGGGCGCCAGATGGCCCTGAAATGGATCGAGTCGCCGAAAAGCCTGGTGGCCGTGGCGGGCTGGGTGACGTGGAGCAGCCTGGTGGCCCTCAAGGACGACAGGGAACTCGATCTGCCCGAGTTGGAGGGGTTGTTACAGCGCGTGCAACGGACGATCCATCAAGCGCCGGATGCGGTGCGCTACGCGATGAACGGCTTCATGATCGCAGTCGGCGGCTACGTAAAACCACTGACGGCCTTGGCCCTTCAGATCAGCGAGAAGATTGGCCCGGTGACGGCAGACTTGGGAAACAACCAATGTCAGGTGCCGTTTGCGCCGGATTACATCCGCAAGATTCAACAGCGCGGGGCCATTGAGAAACGGAAGACCGTGAAATGCTGAAGGATCAAGGCGCCAGGAAACCGGCAGCCTCCGGGCTTGCGCGGAAGCGGCCTCTCGCTTAGTAATCCCGCACGGCTGTCGCGGAAAACCAGCCGTTCGTCAGACACAACCAACAAAACCGCATGAGCCACGACACCGGATTTGCGGCCTACGCCGCGCGACTTCGCCAGTTCATGAACGAACAGGCAAGTCTTTCCAGTGACTATCGGCTGGAGCAGAGGCCGGAGGCTGAGCTTCCCTTCAACACTTTGGCGCTCGCCCTCTTCGCTCTTCAGTTCGACTCGGTCCCGATTCTCAGGAAGCTCTGTGAAGGGCGGCATGTCAGACCTGGCAACATCGGAGACTGGCGGGAGATCCCCGCTCTGCCCACGACGGCCTTCAAGGAATTCGAGGTGACCAGCCTCCGCGCAGAGGAACGAAGCGCCGTCTTTCACTCCAGCGGCACCACGGAGCAGCAGCCCAGCCGTCACTTCCACAACACGGAGTCGCTGGCACTTTACGAAGCCTCGCTCCTGCCGTGGTTTCGCGCACACGTGCTGGCGGACTGGCCGGTCACCTTGACGCCAATCCGCCAACCAGAAGCACCCGCCAGTCCGGTTGCCGGCATGAGCCTGATTGGCCTGACTCCCTCCCCTGCCCTCGCGCCGCTTTCATCGCTGGCCCACATGCTCGGCACGATCGCCCACGCCTTCAACTGGAGCGGCACCGCATTCCTCGGGACCACAGGCCCAGACGGGGCCTGGACGATCGACACAACTCGCCTTCCGCAAATGCTTCAGTTGGCGGTGGCGGTCGCGCGTCCACTCGCCATCCTTGGGACCGCGTTCAACTTCGTTCACTTGCTGGACCATTTGGCGGCGCACGATCTGCGCCTCCAGTTGCCGCCGGGTTCGCGCGTCATGGAAACCGGCGGCTACAAAGGCCGTTCGCGTACCGTGCCGAAGGCGGAACTGCACGCGCTCATCACGAAACACCTCGGCATCCCCGACGACCACATCGTCTGCGAATACGGCATGAGCGAGCTGAGTTCCCAAGCTTACGACTGGACGATCGGCAACACGGAACTCGAAACACGGAACTCGGAACGCACATTTCGTTTCCCTCCCTGGGCGCGCGTCCAGATCATTTCCCCGGAAACCGGGCGCGAAGTCCGCGTCGGCGAAACGGGATTGATTCGCGTGTTCGATTTGGCCAACGTCCGCTCCGTGCTGGCCGTGCAAACAGAGGATCTTGGCGTGCGCCGCGAGGACGGCTTCGAGTTGCTGGGCCGGGTCGGCGCCACGGAGCCGCGCGGTTGCTCGCTGATGTCCGTGCCCGCCTCTGGAATCTGGCCTCCGCCATCCGGCCAGCCTCCGGCCGCTGCTGCCGCATGACCCTCCCGAACTACTTCATCGCAGACCTGCCGCCCGGCGCCACGCTGTCGCCGGTGATGATCCGCGAAGCCTGCCAGACGCTGAAGCGCAACCGGCTGGCCTACCTCGCGGAGCGTTCCACCCCGCGGCTCATCCGCGCGCTGAGCGAACTCGCCGAGGACTGGCTTCAGCCGGATTTTCCCTTCCGCCAACTAGCGCTGGAACTCGGCCCAGCAGCGACGGGCTTTCCCGTGAAGACGCTGGCCAATGGCCTCGACAGTTTTTTCCGCCGGCTCACGGCCGAAAACCTGCGCGCGCTCCTCGTCCAAGACCTCGGCCACGCGCAACGACTGGATGCCGTCAGCGCCACCGGCGCCGAAGTCGAGAGCCAGCGCGCCGCCCTGGCCACCGGGCCGGAGATGCTGGTCCACATCGCGGCGGGAAACGTCCCGAACCCGACCCTGATGAGCATTTTGCTGGGATTGCTCACGCACTCGGCGCAGTTCGTCAAATGCGCCACGGGCACGTCGCTCTTGCCGCGGCTGTTTGCCCACTCGCTCTATCAAGTGGAACCCAAGCTGGCGTCTTGCCTGGAGATCGCCGAGTGGCGCGGCGGCAACGCCATGCTGGAGGAGGCTTTGTTTGCCGAGGCGGATTGCGTCACCGTCACGGGCAGCGACGCCACGATCGAGGAGGTCCGTGACCACTTGCCGCCGCGAGTGCGGCTGCTCAGCTACGGACATCGTGTGAGCTTCGGGTACGTCACGCGCGACGTGCTGTTCGGCTCCAACACGCGCAAAGTCGTCGCCCAAGCCGCCGCCGACATCATTGCCTGGAATCAACTGGGCTGCCTTTCGCCGCAAGTCATCTACGTGGAGAACGGCGGCAGCGTGATGCCGGTGCAGTTCGCCACGCTCCTGGCCGACGAACTGGCGCGCCGCGAACTGGACGAGCCGCGCGGCCCCGTCCCTACGGAGGTATCGGTGTCCATCGCCGCCCGGCGGAACTTCTACGAAGTCCGCGCCGCCGGCTCCGAAGACACCCGCCTCTGGTGCAGCCCGGACTCCACCGCCTGGACGGTCGTATTCGAGACGGACCCGCTCTTTGCGGTGTCCTGCCTACATCGCTTCGTCTTTGTGAAGGCGGCGAGCGACCTGACGGAAGTCCTCCACGCCGCCGACGCGATGCGAGGTTGCGTCTCGACCGTCGGCCTCGCCGCCCTCGAAGACAAAGCCCCGCCCCTGGCCACGCAACTGGCCCGTTGGGGCGTCACCCGCGTCTGTCCTCTGGGCCAGATGCAGCAGCCGCCGCTGGCGTGGCGGCACGACGGCCGCCCCAGCCTTGCCGATCTGGTGACGTGGACCGATTGGGAGCAATGAACCTGAAAGCCGAAATCCGAGTGGCGAGCTTGCGACCTCGTAGCGGCGTCTCGGCAGAGCGCCGCCAACTTGTTGTTCCGGCTCAACGACGGCGCTCTGCCTAGACGCCGCT
>JACRJZ010000011.1 GCA_016219875.1 Verrucomicrobiota bacterium
CCACGGCGTAGAAGCGATGCGCGTGAATGGCCCTCGGAGAGCCGGATGCGGGAAAACCGCCTGTCCGGTTCGATGAGGGGCGGAGCCAGACGGTCATTGGCCGCGTGCCTTTCAACCCGTCGGCTCCGCCTACTCTACTGAGGCGCAAGCTGGGCCGTGGGCCGTTTCACATCGGTCCCCGTTCACTTTCCTGGCTGCTTGGCTCGCCTCCTTCGAGGCACGGCGGCCGTATCACGACCCAAGCTCGTAGAGCAAGTGGCGGTAGGCGGTGTTTTCGGGACTGAGCTTCAGGGCGCGAGCAAGGACCTGGCGGGCGAGGGCAGGACGCTTCTGGCGGATCAGGAGGCGGGCGCCAAGAAAACAGTCCTCAGCCAGACCGAGGGTGAGTTCGTGGGTGCGATCGGCGTCGGTGACGCGCGATGCCAGCGGCGTCAGGTAATGCGGCTCGGCCAGCAGACGGGAGACGGCGTGCTGGGCGAGCCAGGCGGGATCGCCGTGCTTGCCTTGTTCGGCGAGACAGAGCAAGACGAGCGGGTGGTGCGGAAAGGCAGCGCGGGCGTCTTTGAGGGCGCTGGCTTTCACTTCGTCTTTCGTGCCATCGAGCACTTCGCGGATGCGGCAGCGGACGAATTCGGGAATGGTGATGGTCGAGGACGGATGGACGATGCGGGTGAAAGGATCGCTCCACCACCACCGCAGGAGGCGGTTCATTTCGGTGCCAGTATCAAACTCGCGGCGGAGGCGTTCGATCTCGGCGGGCGGAATGGGTTCCAGCAGGCCGTGTGGGTTCAGCCGGCGAGTACCGGCGATTTCGAGCAGCAGTCGGAAGCGCGGGGTATCTTCGGCCAGCAGTTGGCCGCTGGCCGCGTCCCAGAGCCGGGCGGTGTGGTCCTCCGACACGGTCAGAATCCGCGCGCCGTCGGGGCTGAACACCGCGGAGTGAACCCCACCCTCATGCCGCAAGGCTTCGGCGAGGGGCTGGTTGCTTGTAGCGTCCCAGAGCTGGGCGGTCCCGTCCCCCGACGCGGTCAGAATCCGCGCGCCGTCGGGGCTGAACACCGCGGAGTGAACCCATCCCTCATGTCGCAAGGGTTCGGTGAGGGGTTGGCCACTGGCCGCGTCCCTGAGCCGGGCGGTATGGTCATCCGATGCGGTCAGAATCCGTGCGCCGTCGGGGCTGAACACCGCGGAGTTCACTGTGGGAGCATCATGTCGGTAGGGTTCGGCGACGGGCTGGCCGCTGGCCGCGTCCCTGAGCCGGGCGGTCTTGTCAAACGACGCGGTCAGAATCCGTGCGCCGTCTGGGCTGAACACCGCAGAGCGAAACCCTCCCTCATGTCGCAAGGGTTCGGCGAGGGGCTGGCCGCTGGCCGCGTCCCAGAGCTGCGCGGTCTTGTCATCCGACGCGGTAAGAATCCGCGCGCCGTCTGGACTGAACACCGTGGAGCGAACCACGCCATCATGCCGGAAGGGTTCGGCGAGGGACTGGCCGCTGGCCGCGTCCCAGAGCCGGGCGGTCCCGTCCCCCGACGCCGTCAGAATCCGCGCACCGTCGGGGCTGAACACCGTGGAGTGAACCACATATTGATGTCGGAAGGGATCGGCGAGGGGGTGGCCGCTGGCTGCGTCCCAGAGCCGCGCGGTCTTGTCATACGACGCGGTCAGAATCCATGCACCGTCGGGGCTGAACACCGCGGAGTTCACGTGGTCCGCATGTCGGAATGGTTCGGCAAGGGACTGGCCGCTGGCCGCGTCCCAGAGCCGCGCGGTCTTGTCACGCGAGGCGGTCAGAATCCGCGCGCCGTCGGGGCTGAACACCGCGGAGAGAACCCCTTCCTCATGTCGCAAGGGTTCGGCGAGGGGCTGGCCGCTGGCCGCGTCCCAGAGCCGGGCGGTGTTGTCCAAAGACGCGGTCAGAATCCGTGCGCCGTCGGGGCTGAACACCGCGGCGCACACGTGTTTCTCATGTCGCAAGGATTCGGCGAGGGGCTGGCCGCTGGCCGCGTCCCAGAGCCGGGCGGTGTGGTCAGACGACGCGGTCAGAATCCGCGCGCCGTCGGGGCTGAACACCGCGGAGCGAACGCTGCTCTTGTGGAGATACTGCCGCAACGCGCCACGATTCGCCTTCCGCCGGATTTCCTCCAACCCAAGCACTGTGGCTGCACTGTTGTTCGGATCGTTTTCGAGCGCCTTCGAGAGACGGGCATACGCTTTCGGATAGTCCTCTAGATCCAACAACTGGCGGGCGAAGAGAAACTCCGTGCGGCTGGCTTCGCGGCGGACGCGGCGGAGTTCCTCCTCGGCGCGGCGTTTGTCGCGCTGGACCAGTTCATCAAGGCCCACGCCCATCAGCCCGGCGATGATCTTGAGTTTCATGAAGTCGAGCAGGGCGTGGCGGGAGGACGCGTCGCGCTCGGAGGCGCGCATCTCGCGGGGCGGCTCGGCATCTTTGACGCGCGCGTCGGCGGCGATGGGTTCCTCGGGCAGGAGGGCGGCCTTGTCCACACGGCCGTCGTCACTCAGCGGGTGGACGAGGGCGGGACAGAAACAATCGTCGGCGGAGGTCCAGCCGGCCTTGGGGCGGAGGCGGACGTTGGGCTCGCCGTCCACAATGAGAGTGAGAATGCGGTTGCCCCGGCCGAGTTGGCGGAAGTAGCGGACCTCTTCGTTCACGTAGCGGGAGGCGGCGGAGCGCGGGGAAGCGATGACGATGAGGAAGCGGGAGCGGCGCAGGGCGTCGCGAATCTGGCCCCCGAGATCGTGGCTGGTGGGCAGCTCGGCTTCGTCGCGGAAGGCGGGGAAGAATCGCTCGGGCATCGGCTCGCCGGTGGCGGCGGGGCGGTCGCGGTAGCCGTCGGGGACGCGGAAGGTTTCGAGCTGTTCGTGGAGCCAGTTGGCCCACGGGATGTGATCGCCGCTGCCGTCGCCGCGCACGGCGAGGTTGTCCTGATGGCTGTAGCTGATGAAGGCCCAGTATTTGTAGTCGGCGGCCGGACCGTGGTTGGCGGTTTCGCTCATGGGTGCAGGAGAGTGGTGGTGGAAGCTGACATCGTAGTGCGGGCTTTGCTGTCAGTGATCTTGATATTCGCGGGCCAACGGGAGGAGGCTTGGCGCACTCGTCTTCTCACTTCAGAACTTCAGCAGCGGGTTGCCTCGGTCCTTGAGCGGGAAGTCCACTCGCGACCTCGTGCGCTGGGACTCATAGACGGCGGCGACCATTTCCACGGCCCAACGCCCGTCATGCCCGCTGCACACCGGCGGCGCGCCGGTTTCGATGGCGTGAATCAGACTCTTGATCGGATGGCGCGCGTGTTCCGGCCAATCGAAGCCGGACGGTGCTGGCAGCGGCTGCCATTTCGCCGCGGCGTCCTTCTGCGCCAGGAACGGCGAGTCGAGCCACAGGAACTCCACGCCGCTCTGGTAGGCGATCACGCCTTTGGTGCCCAGAATTTCAAATGCCCACTTCTCCCGCTTGGGGGCGAAGTTCGTGTTCCAATGATCGTTCCGCTTCACCGAACTCCAGTGGGCCACGACGCTTTTCGGAAACCCGAAGAGCGCGTGAATCGTGTCACCGGCGACCAGGATTGGCTCCTTGCCTTTCGCCACGTCGGCGCGCTCGATGTCGCGGCCCGCCACCGTGACGCTGGCCTGGCACCACAGGGGATCGCCGAAGTAGGAACGCATCAGGTCGAAGTCGTGCGTGCCCAGCACGATCATGTCCTCGCCGCCGGCGCGGGTGTCCTGCTTGCCGTAGATCTGAACCTGGCGGACCTCGCCAATGAGGCCCTCGCGCACCAGCGCGCCCACGCGCACGAAGTCCGGCGTGTAACGGCGGTTGTGCGCCACTTGGATCTTCACGCCGCGCTGGTCCGCTGCCGAGAGGATCGCGTCGGCGTCCGCGGGCGTTTCGGCGAGCGGCTTCTCGATGAAAATGCCGCGACAGACTTCGATGGCGGCCAGACACATCTCCTTGTGGCAATCCGGCTGGCGCGGCGCGATGGCGACCAAGTCCGGCTTCTCCTTCGCCAGCATCTCGCGGTAGTCGCGATACTGGCGTTGGGCGCCGGAGCGGGCCGCGGCTTTCTGCAGGCCGGCCTCGTCGCGGTCGGCGATGGCTTCCACCACGACGCCGTCGAGGCCCTTGAAGATTTGATCGTAGCCGTGGCCGTAGTCGCCGCCGCCCGTGCGGCCAATGATAGCGGCGCGCCAGGTCCTGGCCGGAGCGTCCGCGGCCAAGGCCCGCGTCGCCAAGTACAGACTGCCGGCGGTCAGCGCGCCGGCTTTTAAGAACTCACGTCGGGTGGATTTCATGGCGGAAGGAAGGCTCGGAGGACGAGGTCAAGGCAAGCAGAATCTCGCCGGGAAGAGAGTGAAGCCGAGTTCGGCGCTTCGGGGAGCTCGAGATGCGCGCGAACGCTCTCATCCCGCGCGGCAGAGCGATCTTGGAAAGTCACCGGATCGTAACCGGACGGCCCTCTGTTCGTAACGCGGGTCCAGTTGACTTTCGTGCGCAGATTACGAGCGGAAACTCCGCTGGCGAAATGACAACTATGTTGAGCGCCGTGAGACGTGCCGTGGCAGCGAGGCTTCAGCCCGCTGGTGCCTGCACTGGCCGCGAGGCGGTCGGGGCCTGTCACGTCCGATTGATTTAAGGAGGCCCAGCAGCGGAAGTCACCGTCCGCCTGCTGTTACGCATTGGTCAAAGTTTGGTTTGGCCGAGCCGGGCGTTTCGCCCGGCTTTTTTTTGGTACTTCACGCACTTTCGGGGAGAGCGGACTGAGACCGTGCAGGTCAAACGAACCGTCCCCCCTCACCCCGGCCCTCTCCCATCCGATGGGAGAGGGAGGAACTGGTCACGCGTCTTGACGAAGCAGACGTTCACTTCCAACGAGCGCGTCCAGCGGGTTCCCTCTCCCGTCGGACGGGAGAGGGATAGGGTGAGGGTTGGGGAGGGTGGTTCTCGAACTGGACGCAATTTTCACTCCGGTCGCCCGCACCGGTCCCCGGAATTCCGGGATAAACCCTTTTTCGGTTCACACCGGTTCCGCGATCAGGTCGTAGTCGGTGTGACCGATGACCTTGACGCGCGCGAACTCGCCCACCGGCAGCCGGCCGCGGACATAGACTCGGCCGTCGATGTCCGGCGCGTCCGCCTCGCCGCGGGCCACGAAGTAGTTTCGCGTTCCGAGCTTGGAGTTCCGCGTGTCCGCCGTGCGGATCAGGCCGTGTTCCCATGAACTGACGTTCGCCGCCTTGAGATCGCGGGCGCTGGCCTGGCCTTCCACGAGCACCTTGATCGTGCGGCCCACGAACGACGCGGCGACAGCTTGGGCGACCTCGTGCTGGGCGGCCATCGCGAGTTCGCGGCGGCGTTGCTTGACCTTGTCGGGAACTTGACCGGCCATTCTTCCGGCCACGGTTCCGTTCTCACGCGAGTAGGTGAAAACTCCGAGACGCTCGAACTTCGTTTCGCGAATGAAGTCGAGCAGCGTCTGGAAGTGCGCCTCCGTCTCGCCGGGGAAACCAACGATGAACGTCGTCCGCAGCGCGAGGCCCGGAACGCCGGCACGAAGGCGACGGAGAAGATCAACGATGTAAGACTGCGACGTTTCGCGGCGCATCCGGGCCAGCATGTCCTCGTGAATGTGCTGAAGCGGGATATCGACGTAGCGCGCCACCTTGGGGCACGCGGCGAGGGTCTGGATCAATTCATCGGTCCAGTGCGCGGGATGGGTGTAGAGGATGCGGACCCAGAATTCGCCGGGCAACGAATTCAGTTCCCGCAAGAGCGAGCCAAGCGTGGTGGCGTCCGCCGGCAGGGATTTCGCGGCGGCGCGGAACCGGTCCGGCGCCGCGATGGAGCCATCGCGTTTGGGCCGGAGGTCGAGGCCGTAGTAAGTGCTGTCTTGGGAAATCAGGTTCAGTTCCTTCACGCCGTCGGCCAGCAGTTGCCGCGCTTCCTGCACGAGGTCGCGCTGCGGCCGGCTGCGGTGCGAGCCGCGCATCCGCGGGATGATGCAGAAGCTGCACGGGTGGTTGCAGCCTTCGGCGATCTTCACGTAGGCAAAGTGGCGCGGCGTCAGACGGAAGCGCGGCGCGGCGTGGTCGGGAATGTAGGTGGGGCGGAGGTGGACCTCGACGAGCGGCGCCGAGGTTCGAGGGTCGAGCGTCGAGGGTGGCGGCGCGAGCACTGTCTTGGTCTGGCCGAACTTCTCCGTTCCCCGAATGACTTCACCCTTCTCAGGCTTGCCGGCGTCCAGCGCCGCAAGGCGACTTTGGACTTTGGGCTTTGGGCTTTGGACTTTGGACTCCGGCTTGCCCAATTTGGCGGCGCGATGTTCCAGCGCGCGCCGCACGATCTCGCTGATCTGCGCGACTTGGTCGATGCCGATGAAGGCATCCACTTCCGGCATCAGCTTGGGCAGGTCGTCGCGAAAGCGCTGCGGTAAGCAACCGGACACCACGAGCGCCTGGCCGCGATGCCGGGCGTCGCGCAGCGCGGCAGACTCCAGGATGGTATCGACGCTTTCCTCCTGGGCGGCATCGATGAACGAGCAGGTGTTGACGATCACTACGTCGGCCTGGGCGGCGTCGTTCGTGATCTGCAGGCCGTCGCGCATCAAAGTGCCGAGCATGATCTCGGCATCGACCATGTTTTTGGCACAGCCAAGGGAGATCAGGCCGACGCGGACGGGGCGCGGTTGAGTCGGTGTCTTCACAAAAGCGGCGGGAAGGTAAGCGCAAAGGCGGCAGGCGCAAACAGGAATGTCCGCGCTCCCGCCGCGTCAAACTGAGACATGACGAAACCAGAACGGGTGTGGCTGTCCCAGCCGCGCGCCGCCGGCCTCGGAAGGCGCCGCTTACCAGCCGATCACTTTATAGAATCGCTGCCGTTGGCCCGGGGCCGTCGTGTCTTCATAGTCGAAGACGCCGCCCGACACGCTGTTCGTGACGAGAGGCGTCCACGTGGTCAGGTTGGTGGACGTTTGCAGGGTGTAGGTTTGCGCGACACCGCCGATCACCCGCAACTGGAAACCGCCGCGCGGGGAAAAGCCCAGCGGGAGCAGGCGCGGCGAGAGGCTAATCAACTGCCAGTAAATGTCGCCGTCGGCCATGCGCCCGCGCAGATCGTCGTCATACGGCCACACCACCCAGCTCGCCAGCGCCAGCAGACCGTGGCCATCGGTCACCACCGGTCCCATCGGCACGCGGGTTCCTTGCATGGGCGCGATGGTGAACTCCGGGCCGACCTGGCTGCCGAGCGAATTGAAGAAGCGCCCTTTCCACGCGGTGTTCGTCGTTCCGAACGCGTCCAGCCACGTCACCAGGAAATCCCCGGTGACATTCCCAATGGACGGGATGACTTGCTGGCCGGCATTCGTGGTGATGAGGAATTCACTGCCCGCGAAACCGCTCATCGTCCCAACCCGCCCGTAGATGTTCCACTCGGCGGGACTGGGATAGCCGGGGCCATCGTCCTGACTCCAGACGCCCAGGAAAGCGGTTCCATTCCAAGTCACGCGAGTGGTTCCAGCGCGCATCGAAATGTTTTCACTGATGGGGAAGGGCGTGCCGACCACGCCCGCCCGCGACACCACGTTGCCCCAGACCTGGTAGTAGAAGAAACCGAGGTCGGATAATTCCGTCACGTACACCGCCAGGTAGTTGGTGCCATCGAAGTCGAGGCTGGCGGACGTTTGGTTGCCCGGATCGGTGGTGATGGGGAAGTTGGCTCCAACCAGTGCCCCCGACGGCGCGATGAACTGGCCGTAAACGTCCGCCTCGTTCCCGTGGCGGTAGTCGCGCCAAGCCAGAAAGTAGTTGCTGCCGTCGAAGATCAGGCTGCGCCGCGAATCCAACTGCTGGGCGCCCGGCGCAGTGCAAACGGGGAAGGCCGCGCCCACCAACGCGCCGGTGCGGCTGATGAACTGCGCGTACAGGTCCGTGTCGGTGGGATTGGCCCGGTCTTCCCAGACCAGCAGGTAGTTGGCGCCATCAAAGGCGATGGTGATCGTGGCGCCTTTTCGGCCCAGATTGATTTGCGGTCCCAGCAAGGTGCCGTCCAGCGCCACCAACTGCGCAACAATGTTGCTGGGCCAGGCTCCGCTGTCGTTGAAGGCGACCAAGAAGTTGGTGCCGTCGCCGGCCAGGCCGAGCAGGATTTCATGGTCCATGCCCACTGCAATCGGCACGCCAGGTGGAGTGGGGTGGATGGTGATCGAGAGCGGCTGCGTGGCGGCGTGGGCCGCGTTGTCCGTGACGAGCACCGTGAAACCAAACTGCCCGATGTCGGTCGGTGTACCGCCGAGGCCGCCATCGGTGACGGTGAGTCCCAAGCCGGGCGGCAAGTGGCCCGAGATGATCCACCACGTGTAGGGCGGCACTCCGCCTGTGGCAACCAAGCCGGCGCTGTAGGGCAGGTTCACTTGTCGGCCCGGCAAGTTCGTGGTGACGATGGTGAGTGCCGACCCCGCCGCGCGGACCGCGATGCTCAGGCTCTTGTTCGCGGTGCGCGAACCCGCGTCCGTCACCCGGACGATGAAAGCGTTCGTGCCGACGTTCGTGGGCGTGCCGGAGATGAAGCCGTTCGGGTCAACGTCCAAGCCCGCCGGCAGCGGCGCAGAGCCGGGCGCTTTGGACCACGCATACGGCGGCTGTCCGCCCGTGGCTTCGAGCGGCGCGTTGTAGAGCACGCCCACCGTGGCGTTGGGCAGGTTGGTCGTCGTGACACGCAGCGTCGGATGGACCGTAAGGGAGAGACTGCGGAGGTCCGAAGCCAGGGCGGCGTCGGTGACGCGCACCGTGAAATTGAACGTGCCGGCGGCGCCGGGCACGCCGCTCATCACGCCGGTGTTGGTGTTCAACAGCAGCCCGCCGGGCAGGGCGTTGGACACGATGGTCCAATG
The DNA here is from genome assembly GCA_016219875.1 of Verrucomicrobiota bacterium. Taxonomy (GTDB): domain Bacteria; phylum Verrucomicrobiota; class Verrucomicrobiia; order Limisphaerales; family JACRJZ01; genus JACRJZ01. The sequence goes on from JACRJZ010000011.1 coordinate 8,907, forward strand.
GTAGGGCGTCTGGCCATACGCCGCCCCCAGTTGCACGTTGTAGGCCGCGCCGACCATCCCGTCGGGCAGCCAGTCCGTGAGGATTTGCACGCTCGAATCAATCGTCAGCGTCACGACTTCTTCCGCGGTGTTGGCCGCGGGGTCCGAGGCCTGCACCATGAAGTAGAACGTGCCGGCGTTGGTCGGGACGCCCGAAAGAAGTCCGTTCGTGGCCAGCGTCAGTCCGCCCGGCAAGGGGGCCGAGCCTTCGACGAGGAACCACGAGAACGGCGGCTGGCACCCGACGGCCTGGAGCGTCGCCGCGTAGGCCGCCCCCACGGTCCCGTTCGTCAGCGATGTGCTCGTCACGCGCAACGGCGCGAAGGGGATGGTGATGCTAAAAGCCTGCTCGGCGGTCGCCGCCGCGGTGTCCGTCACGCGCACCCTGAAGGAGAAGGTGCCGCAGAAGGTGGGCGTGCCCCAGATCAGGCCCTCGGACGTCAGTTCCAACCCCGGCGGCAAGGGCGGTGCGCCGGGCACGAGCAACCAGGTGAACGGCCCGTAGCTGCCGATGGCCTGAAGGGTCGGGTGGTTGGTCGTGGAGTAAGGCTCGCCCAGCGTTCCGTCGGGCAGCGAGGTCGTCACGATTTGCAGCGGGATGGGAGGGTAGAGCGTAAAATCGACGGTTCGATCCCCGCCCGCCACCGTCGTGGAGACGCAGTTGTCACAAAGAAAGCCGCGGGCGACGACTTCGCCGCAATTCGGCCACACGCACCAGGTGCCGTCGAGGACGTCGAGTGCGTAGTTGCCGTTGCCGTCGGTTTGCGTGCTCACCTCATAGCCGGCGCCCGATGCAAGGATGTTGAGGTAGCCGACCGGAAGGCCGGTGGAGTCCCGCACGGAGCCGGTGATTTGCCGGTCCGCCCGCTGGGCCACGAAGACGAAGTTGGACCGCACCTCACCGTTGGTCATGCTCACCACCATCTCGTTGAAAAACAGATGGCGGTTGTGGGCCTCGTCGCGGTCGAGCCTCAGGTGCCATGCCGCGCCATAGAGGCCGAAGCTGAATCGGCCGTCGTCGTCGGTCTCTTGATAGACGCTGCCGCCGCTTCCCTCGCTGGCGCCGAAACCGATGTTCGCGACCGGCGCGCCGAGATTGTCCACCACTCGCCCCGCCAAGCGCACGGTCACTTGGCGCAGGTGGAAATCCACCCGCACCGCCTGATCGGCGCTGAGGGAAACATTGGTGCCGGCTCCAAAATAACCGTGTGCCGCCAGGTCGTCGTCGTCCGGGTTGATCCACCAATCCCCCACGAGCACGCCCACGCAGTAGGCGCCGTTCGTGGGAAAACTCCGCCCCCGCGGATCGTACTGGTGGCCGGAGTCACTGCCCTGCACGCCGAGGCCGATCAGGGGTTGATTCAGAGTGTCCTCAACGGTTCCATAGACCAGCGCGGTCGCCTTCGGCGCGGCGATGTTCAAGTTCGAGACGCTCCCGCTGGTGGTGTTGGCGTCGAGCCGCTCATCCCAGGGCACGTAGCCCAACTTGGCCAGGTCCCCGGAGTTCGCCCCGACGCGCCACGCGGCCGCCGTCACGGCGATGGAGTAAACACCTGCGTTGTCAGTGAACGCGCTGGCAAAACCGCCGCTGGAACTTTGCGCCATGACGAACACCCCGGGCAAACCGGCGCTGCTCGCGCTGTCGGTCACGGTGCCGGAGATGGTGCGGGTCGCCGCGGCGTTGGTCACGTTGCGCGAGGTCATCTGATTGGTCAGGACCGCGACACTCGCCGCGTTGAAGTCGGACACGAACCCGTTTTTCAACGCCAGCACGCGGAAGGTGCCGGGCGCGCAGAACAAGGTGTAATGGCCGCCCGCGTCGCTCACAGTGCCGGCCAAGGCCGGGCCGTCCGGCGGGAGCAAGAAAACCCAGGCGCCGGCCAAGGGCACGCCGCTCCCTGCGGCTTGAATCTGCCCGGTCACGCCCTGCGGTGTGGTCTTCTGGCGGATCGACATCGGCGTCGTCGTGGGCGTGAAGGCGCCCGACGGGCTGGAGAGCCGGAACACGTGGTCCCCGGCAATGACGTCGAGGACAGGTTCGACGCCCGGAAAAAACAAGTCGGCGCGGATTTGGCCGTTGGTCGCGCCATCATCATCGCCGGGAACGTTGAGATTGCGCACGCCGCCCAGCCGCGGCACCCGTCCGTCGGTGAGGAGGTAGCTGGCGACCAGCAGGTCCGCGGCATCGAGGTAGCCATTGGTGTTCACGTCGCTGAACTTCTCCACCTTGGCCGACTCGCCCGGCGACAGGCCAGCGATGGTCAGGGTGATCTTGCCGCTGAAATCGTTGGTGACAGCGGAAGGGGTGATGGTGAGAATTGCGCCGGGGGTCGCGACGCTGCAAAGAACGAAGACCCCGATCGGAAGAATGCATTTCATAGTCCTACACTTTGGGCCGACTTGGCTGTGACTGTATTGGCTTGGCCCCCTGGGTCAAGTCGTTTCCAGGACAGGGCCGCCTCAAACTCCCGCCCGGCACATCGGGTAGCGCGGGTTTTCAACCTGCCGTAGCGCCGACTTGCAGTCGGCCAGGCCGTGAAATTTCCAGCCGGCTGGCCTCGTCCAACGCTCGCCGGTTGGAAAACCGGCGCTACGGCAAGCTGGAAAGCCTGTATAGCTTCTCCGGCGTTGTTCACCGGTTGGGGAAGCGCCTCCGCCCACGCCGGCTTCCCCAGCCGGTGAGCAACGCCGTCGCGCCGCGACTGGCGCGCGCCCGGTGGCGCAGTAATTTGGGTGTGGCTCTGGTACGAACATGGAAACCCGCTCGTCCCACGAGCCTAGCGCAACCTTTCGCCCAGAGCCTTCACCCGGGCCCGGACACGCATCCTCAGGTGCCGACCATCGACGTCTCGCCCTATACAGACTGCGCCCCGAGCCCACCACCAAAGTAATCGAACATGAACGCAAACACTATGGTCAACACGCCCACAGCCCCCGCCGCTGCCCCTTTGCCCACCCCCGTGGCCTGGATCGGCCTGGATTGGGGCCACCAAGAGCATGCCTTCGTCCTGCAGGACCGCGCCGGCCCGCCCACCGAAGGCACGCTCCCCCACTCCGCCGAATCGCTGCATGCCTGGCTGCACGACTTGGAAAAGCGCTTCGGCGGACAGCCCGTGGCCCTGGCCATTGAGGCCAGCCGCGGGGCCGTCATCCACGCCTTGGTCCAGTATCCCTGGCTGACGATTTATCCCATCAACCCCGTCACCAGCGCCCGTGACCGCAAGGCCTTCACCCCCTCCGGCGCCAGCGACGACCTGCCCGACGCCCGCGTCCTCCTGGAACTGGCCCGCGACCACGCCGCCAAACTCCGCCCCCTGGAAACCCAAGATCCCCAGACCCTCCAACTGGCCGGCCTGGTCGAAGCGCGGCGCGACACCGTGGATCGCCGCACCCAGGTCCTCAATCAACTCACCAGCCTGCTGCGCAACTACTATCCCCAGGCCCTCGAACTGGTCGGCGAGCTGGACACCGAGCTGGCGGTGGACTTTCTGAGCCGCTGGCCCGATCTGATCACCCTCAAGGCGGCCAAGCCCGGCGTGGTCAAACGCTTCTACTACGCTCACCACCTGCGCCGGCCCGAGGTGCTGGCAGAACGTCTGCAGTTCATCCGCAGCGCCGTGGCCCTGACCACCGAGGACGCCCGTGTGCGCGTGGCGGTCTTGCAACTGCGCTGCTTGCTGGACCCACTGCGGGCCTTCCGCAAACACGTCGCGATCCTGGACGCGGAAATCAAAACCGTCTTTGCGACCCATCCCGAGGCGGCGCTCTTCCGCGACCTGCCGGGGGCGGGTCCCGCCCTGGCCCCGCGCCTGTGCGTGGCCTTCGGAACCCTCCGCTCCCTCTACCCCGATCCGGCCAGTCTGCAAAAACACGCCGGCGTGGCGCCGGTGCGGGAGAAAAGCGGCCAGTCGCTCTGGACCCACTGGCGCTGGCGGGCCCCGGTCTTCCTGCGCCAGACCCTGGTGGAGTGGGCGGGGCAGACGGTGCGCTATTCGGCCTGGGCCAAAGTTTACTACGAGCGGATGCAGGCCAAAGGCAAGGGCCATCACGCCATCCTGCGGGCGCTGGCCTTCAAGTGGATTCGCGTCCTGTGGAAATGCTGGCAGACCCGCACCCCCTACGACGAAACCCGTTATCTCAAGCAACTGGTCCAGCGCCAGAGTCCCAACGCGGTGCCTGTCTGAGCGATGAACTTTTTCCTGAAAAAAACCTTGCGCAGACAACCTCAGGTGTTGCGCTACGAGTGCTCCCGAATCGGGCTTGATGCACCCCTGTTTCCAGGAGGCGCCGACGACGAAACACTTGTCACCGCGCCGCGGAACCGCGACAGTGGCGCACGATTTGTCTGCGCAGCGCAGTCCCGTTCCGAACCAATGACTATGAAATTGCAGCAGTTCTCCCGCCGTGAAGCCGTGGTGCGCGCCGGCGTCGTGCTGGGCGCCGCTCTGACCGGGCGTTTCGCTCACGCCGCGGACACTCCGGAATCCAGCCGCGGCCCGATTGGCAGCCCCTTTGTCTTCTGTCTCAACACCGGCACGATCCGCGGACAGAAACTCGGCCTGGCGAAAGAAGCTGAGGTCGCCGCCAAAGCCGGCTTCAACGCGATCGAGCCTTGGGTGTCGTCGATTGAGGAGTTCGTCAAGGGCGGCGGCGCGCTGAAGGACTTGAAGAAGCAGATTTCCGATCTTGGCCTCACGGTCGAAAGCGCCATCGGGTTCCCGCAATGGATCGTTGATGACGACGAAAAGCGTGCCAAGGGACTGGAGCGCGCAAAGTTTGAAATGGACCTGGTAGCGCAGATCGGCGGCCAACGCCTGGCCGCGCCGCCCGCCGGGGCCACGGACACGCCGGGGTTGGACTTGGTGAAAGCGGCGGAGCGGTATCGCGCGCTGCTGGACGCGGGAGACCAGATCGGCGTGGTGCCGCAGATTGAACTGTGGGGCTTCTCCAAGAACCTCAACCGCCTCGGGCCGTGCGCGTTTGTGGCCATTGAGAGCGGGCATCCCAAGGGCTGTGTGCTGGCGGATGTCTTCCACTTGTACAAGGGCGGCTGTGATTTCCGCAGCCTCCGCCTCCTCAGCGGCCACGCCATCCAGGTCTTCCATATCAACGACTATCCCGCCGAGCCGCCGCGCGACAAGATCAACGACAGCTTCCGCGTCTTCCCCGGCGACGGCGTGGCGCCGATCACCCAAGTCCTGCGCGACCTCGCCAGCCTCGGCGGCAAGAAGGTGTTGTCGCTGGAGCTGTTCAACCGCGAGTACTGGAAGCAAGACGCGCTGGACGTCGCCAAAGCCGGCTTGGACAAGATGAAGACGGCGGTGGCGAAGGCGATGGGGTGAGTTCTTCGCGATCATCTTGGCGAGGACGGATTGCGCTGGACCGGAATCAAGACCTCCTGCCTTACCGCGCGAAGGCGCGCGGCCTCCTGGGCCGATGTGTGGGCCGTGTTCCCTGACCCGGCGTTCACCCGCCGATGCCGTTGGCGCCGGTTTGGCAAGCTGGGGGAACAAGACGCCTCCAAAAACTTGCTGGCAGTTTTTGCCCGGCGGTGTTTAATCACCGTGCTTGTGAGCGACCGGATTCACTAAACATGTTTCAGAACATCGGCGAAATCGTCGTCCTGCTGTGGCGCACGTTGCAGTCGATGCCGCAGAGTTGGCGGCAACGGACGAAGGTCTTTGAACAGCTCTTCGAGATTGGCAACGCCAGCTTGCTCATGGCCTGCATCCTCTCCGCCTTCATCGGCGGCGTGTTGGCTTTGCAGACTGGTCCGGTGCTGGCCGAGCGGGGCATGGTCAGCGTCATCGGCAACGTCGTCGGCATGTCCATGTGCAAGGAACTCGCGCCGGTGATGATGGCGGTCCTGATTGCGGGCCGCATCGGGTCGGCCATGGCGGCGGAGCTTGGCTCCATGCGGGTGTACCAGGAGATCGACGCCTTGCGCACCATGAACATCAATCCCATCCACTACCTCGTCCTGCCGCGCGTGATCGCGATCAGCATCGCCTTGCCGATGCTCGTGGTTTTCGCGGTGCTCGTCGGCTGGGGCGGCGGGGCGGCGGTGGCGGCGACGAACGACACGATCGGCATCACCTGGCACGCCTATTTCAGCGGGCTGCGCGACACGGTGCAACTCGGCGACGTGCTGAACGGCCTGTTCAAGAGCTTCGTTTTTGCCGTGTTGATCGGCGTGATTTGCTGCCATCAAGGCTTGAGCACCATTGGCGGGCCGCGCGGCATCGGGCGTTCGGTCACCAAGGCCGTGGTCAACTCCATCGTCATGATCCTGATCCTGGATTACTTCCTGACCCGCTTCCTGATGCATTTCGAAAGATGAGCCATCTCTCGCCCAACTCCCAGAGCGTGTCCGTGCAGGTGCGCGGGCTGCGCAAGAGCTACGGCCCCCAGGAAGTGCTCAAGGGCCTCGACTTCGAGGTCGAGCGCGGCGAGATCTTCGTGCTCATGGGGCCGAGTGGCAGCGGCAAGAGCGTCCTGCTGCGGCACATCATCGGCCTCGAAACGCCGGACGCGGGCGACATCTTGATCGAGGGCGAGTCTGTCCGCAGCGACGGCGTGATGAGCAAGTATCGCCTGGCGATGGTCTTTCAGTCGGGCGCGCTGCTGAACTCGCTCACGGTGGAGGAGAACGTGGGCCTGTATCTGACGGAGCATCGTATGAAGCCGCCGGAGGAGATTCGGCGAATCGTGGCTGAGGTACTGGCTGTCGTCGGCCTGCAAGGCACGGAGCACAAAATGCCGGCCGAGCTTTCCGGCGGCATGAAGAAGCGCGTGGCCATTGCCCGCGCGCTCGTGATCGAACCGCAGCTTGTCCTCTACGACGAGCCGACCAGCGAACTGGACCCGCTCATCGCCGTGACCATCGGGCAGGAGATTCGGGCGCTCCGCCGCCGCGCGCACGCGACCTCGATCGTGGTGTCGCACGACCGCGACCTCGCCTTCGGCATCGCCGACCGCGTGGCGCTGATGCACGAGGGCCGCATCCTCTGCCTGGGCACCCCTGACGAAGTCAAACGGCACCCCGATCCGCTGATCCAGAGATTTCTGACCGTCGATTTCAAAACCCCCTGACCGCAGTCCTATGAGAAACACTCTTGAAACCCGCCTGGGCATTTTCGTCGCCCTCTGCATCGTGGCCGCCATCGTCATTCTCGAAATGGTGGGCGTGGCCGAGTATTTCAAACCCGGCTACCTGGTCCACGCGAACTTCCGCAGCATCCAGGAGCTTAAGCCGGGCGATCTGGTGAGGATGGCCGGCGTGGAAGTGGGCCGCGTCCAGGACATCAGCCTGACCAACGAACAGGTCCGCGTGACGATGAAGATCAAGAAGCCCGCCGCCGCCATCCGCACGACGAGCAAGGCCACGATCCGCTTCGTCGGCCTGATGGGGCAGAACTTCGTCAGCATCGACTTCGGCACGCCGGAAGCCCCGCGCGTCCAGCCCGGCGCCATTCTCGGCACCACGGAGCAATCCGACTTGAGCAGCCTCATGACCAAGCTCGAATCCGTGGCCGACGAAGTGAAAGTCCTGCGCAAGGACCTTTCGACGGAGAACCTCGCCTCGCTCATGGGGCCGCTGACGCACTTCATGGAGCAGAACAGCACCAACCTGAACGCCATCCTGGGCAACGTGCGCAAGGTCACCGACCAGGTCGCGGAAGGCAAAGGCACCGCGGGCAAACTGCTGTTTGACGACACGCTCTACGATTCCGCGCTCGCCACGGTGGCCAGCGTCCAGGCCGGCGCCAACGAACTCAAGTCCATCGCATTGGACGCGCGCGGCCTTCTGAACGACGTGAACGCTGGCAAAGGCAACCTCGGCTTGCTGGTCAAAGACGACGCTCTCTACCGCGAAACGACGAACACGATGGTCAACTTCCGGGAAATCATGCAGAAGGTGAACCGCGGCGACGGCACGGTGGGCAAGCTCATCAACGACGACTCCTTCCTCAAGAACGCCAAAGTCTCCCTCCAGAAACTCGACAAGGCGACCGAGGGCCTGGAAGACCAAGGCCCGCTCAGCCTGATGGGCACGCTGGTGAACACACTGTTCTGATCTTGGCCGATTTTAGAACCCCGTAGCAGCCGACGTGAGGAGGCTCCGTTTCATTGAAGTTTGAGCCTCCTCACGTCGGCTGCTACCAGGCTGAACGAAGCTCAATGCCCTTGCCGGATGGTCACGTTCCCTGGGCCTTTCACCTTCACGCAGCAGGTCAGGCGGAAGCGTTCCGGGTCTTTGTTCCACTGGTCCAGGACATCGAGTTCCTCCGGGGTCGGTTCCTCCAGGTTGGCCATGCCGTCGGTGACTTCCACGACGCACGTGCCGCAGGAACAGTTGAAGCAGCCGGCCTCCATGTCCACGCCGGCCTTTTCGCCGGCGTCCAGCAGGAGTTCGCCGGGCGGCACGTCGGCGGAGGTGTTGGCCGGCAAGACAGTGACTCTGGGCATATTGAAATCTCGCGCGGCGGGCGCAGCCGATGACGGCCTGGAGCCTCGCGACGCGCGCCCAAGAATGCATCAGCGTCCGCCCAATGCAAATCCTCTGGAAACCGGGCGCGCTTGTCTTACACTGCGGCGTGTCGGCCCACTGGACAACCATCCGGGGCCGCTCTGAGTGACCGACAATCGTATTGCCAGTGCCGCTGTGAACGCCGCGCTTCTGCCACCCAACGAAGCCGAACGGCTGGAAGCTCTTCGCCGTTACCAAATCCTTGATACCCCGCCGGAGGCGGCCTTCGACGATCTGGCCCGCCTGGCCGCGAGCGAATGCGGGGCGCCGTTCGCCTACATCTCGTTCGTCGATGAAGCGCGCCGCTGGGTGAAGAGCAGCGTGGGGCTGCCCCCCACGACGCTCCCTCGCGAGCAGTCCTTCTGCGCCCGCATCATCCTGGCGCCGGACGCATTGATCGTGGAAGACACGTTGAAGGATTTGCGGTTCGCCGAGTTGTCGGCGGTGACAGACGATCCCCATCTGCGGTTCTTCGCCGGCTTTCCCCTCGTTACTCCGGACGGGTTCAAGCTGGGTTCGTTGTGCGTGGCCGACCGGCAGGGGCGGAGCATCACGCGGGACCAGCAGGAGGCGCTGCGCATTCTGGCGCACCAAGTGATCGTCCACCTGGAACTGCGCCGGCACGTGGCCGATCTGGAGCGCAGCTTGGCGGAGGAGGAGCGGGCCAAGGACGCCTTGCGCAACTCGGAAGCCTTCTATGCCACGCTGGTGGAGAGCCTGCCGCAGTTCATCATTCGCAAGGACCGGGAGGGGCGGTTCACGTTCGCCAACCAGCGCTTCTGCAAGGCGCTGGGCCAGCCGCTGGCCGAAATCCTCGGCAGGACCGACCACGACTTCTACCCACGCCATCTGGCGGACAAGTATCACCGCGACGACCAGCGGGTGATGGCGACGCGGTTTCCCATCGACACCGTGGAGGCGAACATTGCGCCCGACGGCACGAACATGTTCGTCCACGTCATCAAGACGCCCCTGGTGGACGCGACCGGCCAGGTGAGCGGCATCCAGGGCATCTTCTGGGATGTCACCGAGCGCAAGAAGATCGAGGAGCAACTGGCTTACGAACGGGACTTGCTGCGGGCGCTGCTGGAGAACATTCCCGACCGGATTTACTTCAAAGACGTGGCCTCGCGGTTTCTGCGCGCCAGCCGTTCGCTTACCAAGCGCCTGGGCCTTCCGGACCCGAAGGAGATCGTGGGCAAGACGGACTTCGACATTCACCCGCCAGAGGCGGCGCAGGAATATTATCAGGAGGAACAGCGCATCATCCTCACGGGCCAGCCGCTGGTGAACAAGCTCCAGCGGTCCACGGACAAGGACGGACGCGACACCTGGGCCTCGGTGACCAAGGTGCCGATCTTCAACCGCAACAACGCCATCACGGGCATCGTCGGCATCTCCCGGGACATCACCAAACTCAAGCAGGCCGAGGAAGCGTTGGAAACCGCCCGCGACGCGGCGCTGGAAACCGCCCGCATCAAGTCCGAGTTCCTGGCCAACATGAGCCACGAAATCCGCACGCCGATGAACGCCATCGTGGGCATGGCGGATTTGCTGCTGGATACGCCTCTCTCAACGGAACAGCAGGAGTTTGCCGAAACCATCCGCAACAGCACCGACACGCTGCTCCACCTCATCAACGAGATCCTCGATTTCTCCAAGATGGAGGCCGGCAAGCTGGTCATCGAAACCATCGACTTTGACCTGCGCAAAGTCATCGAGTCCACCGCCGACATGCTGGCCGACCGCGCGCAACGGAAGGGCGTGGAAGTCGCGTGCTGGTTGGACGACGATGTGCCCACCCGGCTGCGCGGCGATCCCAGCCGCTTGCGCCAGGTGCTGACCAACCTGCTGGCCAATGCCATCAAGTTCACCGAGCGGGGCGAGGTCGTGGTCCGCGTGACCAAGCAGCAGGAAACCAGTTCGCGCGTGAAAGTGCGCGTCTCCGTGATCGACACCGGGATTGGCATCCCGCCCAAAGTCCTGCCGCTGATCTTCCAGGCCTTCACGCAGGCCGACGGTTCCACGACGCGGAAGTACGGCGGAACGGGCCTCGGCTTGGCGATCTCCCGGCAGCTCGTTGAATTGATGGGCGGCGAGATCAGCGTGGAAAGCACCGAAGGCCAAGGCTCCTCGTTTTCCTTCGTGCTTCCGCTGGAAAAGCAGCCGGAATCAGCCGCCCCGCCGCCGCCGCCCGAACCGCGCAGCCTCGAGGGCGCGCGGGTGCTCGTAGTCGATGACAACGCCACCAACCGCAAGATCCTCCGTCATCAGCTCGACCGCTGGCACGTGCGCAACGAAGCAGCCGGCGACGGCTTCGAGGCACTCCGGCTGTTGCGCGAGGCCGCGCAGTCCGGCCCGCCGTTCACCCTGGCCATCCTCGACATGCAGATGCCGGAAATGGATGGCCTGGCGCTGGCCCACGCCATCAAGGGCGATCCGCTGACCGCCGCCACGCGGTTGGTCATGCTGACCTCGATCGGCCACCGGCTCGACGCCGAAACGCGCTTCAGCGCGGGGATTGAGAAGTACCTGGTCAAACCCGTGAAGCAGTCGCGGCTCTTCGACACGCTGGTGACGGTGTTGTCGTCTGTGCCGTCGGCCCTGGCGGAGGTTTGCGCACCGGCCCAGGCGTCGGGCGGTCGCCCCGCGGCGAGCGCGGTGGACCCGTCCAAGGTCCGCATCCTTCTGGCGGAAGACAACCCGGTGAATCTGCGGCTGGCGTTGAAGCTTCTCGAGAAACTGGGCTGCAAGGCCGACGCCGTGACCAACGGTCGCGAAGCCCTCCAGGCGGCGGAGACCTCGCCGTACGACATCATCTTGATGGATTGCCAGATGCCGGAAATGGACGGCTACGAGGTCACCGTCCGGCTTCGCGAGGCCGAAAAATCTCTTCAGTCAGACCGGAAATCGTCCGCTTATATCATTGCACTCACGGCGAACGCCTTGGATGGCGACCGCGAACGTGGGTTGGCTGCGGGCATGAACGATTACCTGACGAAACCGGTGCGCATGGAAGACTTGCGCGGGGCGCTGGAACGGGCTTACGCCCACTTCGAGCCACGCACGGCTTCCTTCCATCCGCCCGCCGACGAGGTCCTGGACCCCTCGGTGCTGGCGTCGTTGAAGGAATTGCGCGAACCGGGCCAACCTGATCCGGTCGCGGAACTGATCCATCTCTACCTCAAGGACGCCAAGCCCCGGATCGACTCCCTCGAATGCTTCTTTGCCACCCGCAAGGCGGCGGAGATGAAGTCGGTCGCCCACAGCCTCAAGGGCAGTTCCAACAACCTCGGGGCGCGCGGCTTGGCCGGCTTGTTTCTGGAGTTAGAGCATGAATGCAAGGCGGGGCACTGGGAGAACATCCGCTCCCTCCTGCCGCGGGTGAAAGCCGAATTTCGCCGCGTGCAGGAACGTTTGCTCGCCGAAGTGCATTCATGACCATGACAACCTCACTTTCCCGCCTCCTCGTGGTGGAGGACAATCCGCAACTCTCGGAACTCCTCGTAGCCGGGCTTGAACAGGACGACGTGACCGTCGAAAGCGTGGCCAACGGCCTCGAAGCGCTCGCCTGGATGCGCCAGCAGAAGTTCGATGCCGCCTTGCTCGATCTGGGCCTGCCGGGCCTGGACGGCACCGAGGTCTTGCGGCAGTTGAAGAGCGACCACGCTTCCGCGCACATCCCCGTCATCGTCATGAGCGGGCGGCAGGAGGCTTCCGCCAAGCTTCGCACGTTCGAGTTGGGGGCCACGGACTTCATCTCGAAGCCCTTTGAACTGGTCGAGCTGCGCGCCCGCGTGCGCTCGGTGCTCAAGACCAAGCGGCTGCAAGACGATCTGACCGAGGCCAACCAGATGCTCAAGTCCAAGGCGGACTTCCTCGCCAAGACCAGCCACGAAATCCGCACCCAGCTTGGCGCGGTCACGGCTCTGACCGGCCTGTTGCTGCAGACCGATCTCTCCGCCCAGCAGCGGGATTACGTGGAGACGGTGTTCAACTGCGGCGAGTCCTTGCTGACCCTCCTCAACGACATCCTCAACGTCTCCAAGATCGAGGCCGGCAAGCTGGAGCTGGAACAGCGCCCGTTCCACCTGCGCCTGTGCGTCGATGAAGCGCTCGATCTTCTGGCCGCCAAATGCACCGAGAAGAACCTCGACCTGATCTGCGATTTCGAGGGCGAGGTCCCCGAACAGGTCATCGGCGATGTCACGCGTCTGCGCCAAATCCTTTTCAACTTGGTCAGCAACGCCGTGAAGTTTACGGAAGCCGGCGAAGTCGTCTTGGGCGTTCGCGCCCAGGCGCCGGCCGTGCCGGGAGGGGCGTGGGAGTTTCACTTTTCCGTCCGCGACTCCGGCATCGGCATCCCGCCGGACCGACTGGGTCGCCTATTCCAATCGTTCGCCCAGGCGGACATTTCGACCACGCGGGAATTCGGCGGCACCGGGCTGGGACTTTTTATCAGCAAGGGGCTGGTCGAGTTGATGGGCGGCAAGCTCTGGGCCGAGAGCACGCCGGGAGCCGGGTCCAACTTCCAGTTCACGATTCCGCTGCCCACCGCTCCCCAGCCTGAGCCGGCGGCGTGGCAGAAGGCGCAGGCGCAATGGGCGGGCCGGCGCGTGCTGATCGTGGACGACAACGCCACCTCAGCGCGCTTGCTCGCGCGCCAGATCCAGCGTTGGAGCCTGACGGCCCGCACGGTGGAGAGCGCGGTCCAGGCCCTCGAGGTGCTCCGCACCGAGCCGGGCTATGACGCCGTCGTGATCGACGCCTCCATGCCGAAGATGGACGGCCTGGCGTTGGCGCGGGAAATCCGCAAGCTGCCGGCGTGGGTCAAAGTCCCTCTCGTCCTGCTCGCGCCTCTGGGCATGAAGACGGGCACGCCGGAAATGGCGCAGGCGGGCATCCAGCACCATGTCAACAAGCCGGTCAAACCGGCCTTGCTCCATTCGGCGCTGCATCGCGCATTGGCGGCTGAAGGCAAGACGGATTTCACCACCGAGATCACCAAGCGGCCCGCGCCCGCCGCGTCCAAGCTGGACTCGACGCTCGGCGCCCGCTCGCCGTTGCGCATTCTCCTCACGGACGACAACGCCATCAACATCAAGGTCGCGAGCAAGATGCTGAACCAGCTCGGGTACAAGCCGGACATCGCCAACAACGGGGTGGAGGCCGTGGCCGCGGTCCAACGCCAGCCGTATGACGTGGTCTTGATGGACGTGCAGATGCCGCAAATGGACGGCCTCGAAGCCACGCGCCGCATCCGCGCGTGGGAAAAGGAAAACGGGCGCGCCCCGGTCAGCATCGTGGCCATGACTGCGAACGCCATGTCGGGCGACCGCGAGAAATGCCTCGCCGCCGGCATGAACGAATACCTGGCCAAACCGGTCCGGCCGGACGCGTTGCAGAAAACGCTCGAAACCCTCGCCAGCAGCCGTCGGACGGAAGCGGCTGCGCCGGCTGTCGCGGCTCCCGTTGCCCCGGCCGCGTCGGTGTCGATCGAGCCTGCGCCCGTTGCGTCTGCCCCTCCCGCACCTTTGCTGTCGGCAAGCCCTGCGCCGCTGGCCAGCCCCGTCCTCTCGCCGCTCTCGACGGTGGCCAAGCCTCCGGTGGTGCCTCTCCCGGCGGCGGCCGTTGAGAAAGACCCTGGCATCGACATGGACCGCCTGAATGAATTCTCCGGCGGGGACGCGGACAGCCTGAATGAGATCATCGACCTCTTCCTCCGGCAAACCGGCGACCAGCTTCAGGAAATGCAGCGACAGGTTTCCCAGCAGAACAAACCCGAAGTCGCGCGATTGGCGCACACCTGTGCCGGCGCCAGCGCCATCTGCGGCATGAACAGCCTCGTGCCCTTGGTGCGGGACTTGGAACGGCGTTCCCTCAACGGTGGCGGCCCGGAAATGCAAACCGTCCTCGATCAGATGGGCGTGGAGTTTCAGCGCATCACCCGCTTCCTCCAGAAGATCAGGGCCAAGTCCGGCCAGCCCTCGGCCGCGCCCGTGGCGTCTCAGTTTGCGCAGCCGGTGATGGCGATGGTGGCGTGAGCCTCCCTCCGAAGCGCCGAATCTCGATGCGGCGTGGCCGTGACAGCGACCGCTCCTGCCGTTTCGATTGGGAAATCGGCGCTCCATTCCCAGGTGATGAACTGCGCCAAACTCCAGAGCCTCAGCTTGTCGCTCCACGACGGCCAGAAACTGAGCGCCCGCGCGACAGGGCCAGCCGCCTTCCCGGTTGACCGGGAAGGACGGCCTCCATAGCGTTGGCCCGTGAAGAAACCCGGAACCGTTTTTCATGTTGGCCCGCCAAGCGAATGAGCAACAGTGTGACGACGAACCACCAAAGACTGGGTGTTATCGAATTCTAGGCACTTGATGGCATGAATGACGAGTTGAAGAATAAACTCCTACAGGATTTAGAGAAGAGCGGCTTCGCTTCGGAGATGCAGACCATGCGGACAATTCGTCGTGCAGGCTGGCATTGCTCTGGGGCGGGAACTTATTTCGACCGAGACGCGTGCAAAACCCGAACCATCGACGTTGAGGCGTACAGCCTCGCAAGGGATTGGGAGGTTGGTGACGGAGGCGTAGAGTTCGAGTATCACCTTTTTATCGAGGTCAAGAAGGCAGAACGCCCTTGGATTGTGTTTCGCCAGAAGGAGCAATATGAGAATTCTGGAGATGCTTGGCACAATCCCTATTTCAGCCACAACGAAGCACTCTCGCTGGGCAAACTGGTACCAGCGCTACACAAGTATTCCATACGCAAAGATCTTGGTTGGCTTGGATATGGCGTCCATGAAGCCTTCAAAGAACCGCAGGATACGGGTCGTTGGTATGCGGCAGCCGTCACCGCATGCAAGGCTGCGTACGATTATGTCAGAATAGATTCCTTCAAGTTTCTTGAGAAGAGCGAGAACAAGCAAACGTTCCTTGCTATTACGCAGCCGGTGGTTGTTCTCGATGGCCCGCTGATCAGTGCCGAAATCGCGGAGGATCAGACTGTCGCTTTAGAGGATGTTCCGTTTGCTCCTTTTGAATTCGAGTTCAGCACAGCGTGTTATGAAGCAAGCAATTATCGAATTGACCTGGTGCGCATCACGTCGCTGGAAGCCTATCTGAATGTTCTTAAGCAGAGGGTTGAAGCCATTTTCACCCAACTCCACGATGCAAAACGACTCCACAACGTCGCTAACGACTCGAGATGACTTTGGCCGGACGGGGCAGTAACTGGTCCAGCCCTATGGACTGGAAAAAACAAAAAGGCGAGCGGGGTGGCCGCTCGCCTTGGTGATTTGAAATCTCAAATTCGAAATTTGAAATGACTCAGTACCGGTAATGCTCGGCCTTGTAGGGGCCGTCCACGGGCACGCCGAGGTAGTCGGCCTGCTTCTGGGAGAGCTTGGTCAGCTTGACGCCGATCTTCTCCAGGTGCAGGCGGGCGACTTCTTCGTCGAGGCGCTTGGGCAGGCGATAGACGCCGATCTTGGCCGTGGCCTGGTTCTTCCACAGGTCCAGTTGCGCGAGGCACTGGTTGGTGAAGGAGTTGGACATGACGAAGCTGGGATGGCCCGTGGCGCAACCGAGGTTCACCAAGCGGCCTTCGGCGAGCATGTAGATGCTGTGGCCATCCGCGAAGGTGTATTTGTCCACCTGCGGTTTGATGGTGAGCTTCTTCACGCCCTTGGCCTTGTTGAGGCGATCGACCTGAATCTCGTTATCGAAGTGGCCAATGTTGCAGACGATGGCCTGGTCTTTCATCTTGGCCATGTGCTCGAGCGTGATGATGTCGCAGTTGCCGGTGGTCGTCACGTAGAGGTCCGCGGTGCCGAGGGTGTCCTCGACGGTGGTGACTTCGAAGCCTTCCATCGCGGCCTGGAGGGCGTTGATGGGGTCGATCTCGGTCACGATCACGCGGGCGCCGAAGCCACGCAGGGAGTGCGAGGAGCCTTTGCCCACGTCGCCGTAGCCGCAGACGCAAGCAACCTTGCCGGCGACCATGACATCGGTGGCGCGCTTGATGCCGTCAGCCAGCGACTCGCGGCAGCCGTAGAGGTTGTCGAACTTGGACTTGGTGACGGAGTCGTTGACGTTGATGGCGGGGACGAGGAGCTTGCCGGCCTCGAGCATCTGGTAGAGGCGATGCACGCCGGTGGTGGTTTCTTCGCTGACGCCTTTCCAGTCTTTCACGACTTCGTGCCAGAAGCCGGGGCGCTCCTTGGCGACGCGCTTGAGGAGGTCTTTGATGACCTGCTCTTCGTGGCTGCCGCTCGGGGTGTTGACCCAGTCGGAACCGTTTTCCAACTCGTAGCCTTTGTGGATGAGGAGCGTGGCGTCGCCACCGTCATCGACGATGAGCTGCGGGCCTTTCATGCCGGGGTGGGTGAGGGCGTCGAGGGTGCAATCCCAGTATTCTTCGAGGGTCTCGCCTTTCCACGCGAAGACGGGAATGCCGGCAGCCGCGATGGCCGCGGCGGCGTGGTCCTGGGTGGAGAAGATGTTGCAGCTCGCCCAGCGCACGGAGGCGCCGAGCTCGGCGAGGGTCTCGATGAGGATGGCCGTCTCGATGGTCATGTGCAGAGAGCCGGTGACGCGAACGCCTTTGAGGGGCTTCTGCGGTCCGTACTTCGCGCGGATGGACATGAGGCCGGGCATTTCGTGCTCGGAGACTTGGATGGTCTTGCGGCCCCACTCGGCAAGCGAGAGATCGCGGACTTTGAAGTCGGGGGCTTTCGCGGCGGGTTTGCCGTTGCCGATCTTGGCGGCGCCAGCCTTGGTGGCGGTCTTGGCGAGCTTGGCGCGGGAGGGAGGGAGTTTGATCGATGACATAGTTTTCAGTTTCAAGTGTTCAGTGTTCAGTCCTGAAATGTGAAACTCATCTCACCGCCCTCTTCAACGCCGCGGCCTTGTCCGTCTTCTCCCAAGTGATGCTGGCCAGATCGTCGATCTTTCCGAAATGGCCGTAGTTGGTGGTCTTGCTGTAGATCGGCCGGAGCAGGTTGAGCTGCTTGATGATGTCCGCCGGCTTGAAGCTGAAGACTTGGCGGACGGCGTCGGTGATTTGCTCGTCGCTGACGGTGCCGGTGCCGAAGGTGTCCACCGAAACCGAAACCGGATCAGGATAGCCGATGGCGTAGGCGAACTGAATCTCCGCCTTCGTGGCCAGACCGGCGGCCACGATGTTCTTGGCCACGTAACGGCCCATGTAGGCGGCGCTGCGGTCCACCTTGGACGGGTCCTTGCCGGAGAACGCGCCGCCGCCGTGACGGCCCATGCCGCCGTAGCTATCGACAATGATCTTGCGCCCGGTCAAGCCGGTGTCGCCTTGCGGCCCCCCTGTGACGAAGCGGCCGGTGGGGTTGATCAAATAGAGCGTGTCCTTGTCAAGCATGTCGGCCGGGATGACTTTCCGAACGACGTTCTTGATGATGAAGCGTTCGATCTCCTCGTGCTCCACGTCGGCGGCGTGCTGAGTGGAGACAACGACGTTGGTGACGCGGGTCGGCTTGCCGTCCACGTATTCCACCGAAACCTGGCTCTTGGCATCGGGACGGAGCCACTTGGGTCCGCTGTTCTTGCGGATGCGCGTGAGCTCGCGGCCCAGGCGATGCGCGAACATGATTGGCGCCGGCATCAATTCAGGGGTGTCATCGCAGGCGTATCCGAACATCAGGCCCTGGTCGCCGGCGCCTTGCTCGGCCTTCTTCTTGCCTTTGGCGGCCTTGGCATCGACGCCCTGGGAGATGTCCGGCGACTGCTTGGTCACGTACACGTTCACGAAGACCTTGTCGGCGTGGAACACGTCGTCGTCGTGCGTGTAGCCGATGTCGCGGATGGCCTGGCGGGCGATGGCCGCAAAGTCGAGCGTGGCCCGGGTGGTGATCTCACCCCCGACCACGACCACGTTGCTCTTGGCGTAGCACTCGCAGGCCACGCGGCTGAACTTGTCCTGCGCCAGGCAGGCGTCCAGCACGGCGTCCGAAATGGTGTCGCACACTTTGTCCGGGTGGCCTTCGCCCACGGACTCCGACGAGAAGATGAAACGTTTGCTCATTCTAGTTTGCTCTGTTGACCGCGTATCAAACCGTCATATTGACGTATCGTGATCGGAAGATAGGAGTTTGCTGGTTCGCGTCAACAGGGAATTCCGGGAAGTTGCGCCGGCTCCCTGTCCCGAGCGCGGAGCGAAGTCGGCGCTCTCCCGCTCAGGAAGTGGCGCCGGCGCAGTCGGGAAAAAGCCGGCGCAGACGCCGCCTTGACCAGAGCATGAAGGCCGCGTCGGTGAACAGAGACAACGGAACGAGGTTGAACAGCAGCACCCACGACGAACCAGGGCCGCCGATCATCACCAGCAGTGTGCGGAGCAAGGCCGTATGGAGGATCCACGGCAGCACCGTGACGAGCAGGAACGTCTTCGCCACGGCGCCGCCCGGACGCCTGGAGGCGAGGGCAGCCCAGGCGCCGAACCAAGTGAGGGCCGCGGCGTCTGCAAACAACACCAGAGCGCGGCCAGGAAGCAAGATGGCCATCTGGAGGGAATACGAATTCAGACCGAGGGTGACGCCAGCGGCGATGGGTTGCGCCAGGAGAGCAATCAGGAGCGGCACCAGCAGCACGTCCCGCAGCGCCTGCCGCTGTCCGCGCAAGAGGTCGGCGCGGCGGAGCGGCGTGCAGAGCAACAACTCCAGCGTGCCCGTGCGGCGTGCCTCAACGAAGAACCGGCACGCCAGATACGCGATAAAGATCCGCACGCTGAAATGCACGATTAACGGTCCGTAGGCAAATAGGCCCCAGCCAAACAACGGAGCGCGTGTGCCGCGGAAGAAATAGAAGAGCGGCTGCGCGAACGCTCCCAGCATCACGAACCCGGCCACGGCCCAAATCCACGGGCGCAGCCCCGGCTGGCGGCGGGCCAGCCAGCGAATGGGATTCTGGCTCAGGAGCGGTTGTCGAGCGGCCCGGCGGCCCGGCGCGGCGCGGCGCGTGCGCGTGGCGGGCGCCGTGGGCGGATCGGGTCCTTCACGCAAGCCGCGCTGGGCGCGGATCGCGGCCCACACCAGCAGTCCGACGCTGATTGTCTGGAGCACCACCATCGAGGCCCAGAACAGGCGCGGCGCCGCGCGGTATCCCGCGTCGGAGGCCATGTACCAGGCAAAGCCCGGGCTGGCCAGCGAGCACCAGGCGGTGGCCGGAGTGAAGGTCCGCCAGCGCAGCAAGCCGTCGAGCAGCGGCGGCACCGCCACCAGCAACAGCAGCAGCCCAAGCGTGGTGAACAGGGATTTCATTTCCTCGCGATGATGGCTGGAGACGCACATCCCCATCGACAGCGCGAGGCAGAGCGAGACGACCAGCACCGAAGCCATGCGCGCCAACTCCGCGCCGGCGACCCCTCCGGCCAGCACCGGCAAACCCAGCACCGGCAGGATGGACAGGAGGCTGTAGAACGAATTCAGCGACGCCGCGGCGAGCTTGCCCAACACCACGTCGTAGCCTTTGAGATCGGTCAGGAACAACAGCCCCAGCGTGCCCTCGCGCTTCTCCCCGCTCAGGCAATCGGCGGTTTGCCGCGCGCCTTCCAACAAGCAATACATCAGGGCCAGGACCGACAACATCGTGAAGAGCTGGCGGCCCATGACGCCGGGGTTCGGATGATTGCCGAGCAGGATTGGCAGCGCGAGCAGCGACGCCAGTCCCACCGCCGCCCAGCGCACGCGCCACGTCACGGCTTGCCGCGAGCGCACGAGGAGTTCCCGATGGACGATGGGCAGGAAGGTCATGGCACTCTTCCTCATGGTCCGCCGCGCGGATCGGATGGCTGGGCGGCGGCGCTGCGGAAGTTGTTGATCAGTTTCCCGTGTGCCCAGATCGCGAAGACGGCGCTCTTGGCCAACAGGATGCCCGGCGTGGCGATCCCGCAAGAGAATGCGGCCGGTGGCAGCGAAGCCACGAACGGCAGCACTTCCACCCACAGCACGGTGCGTCCCCAGGCCCGGGCGGGATTCCGGGAAACCAGGCTGAGCCACATGCCCACTCGAACCATCGCGGCCAGGTCGAGCGCGAACAGCAGCACGCTGCCGCCGAACAACATTCCGACCCCCAACATCGTGAAGAAGCCGTCCAGCCCGCGGCCCTGGCCCAGCGTCTGAACGCAGAGCGCCAGGAAGAAGAGGAACTCGATCGCCAGCAAGCAGACCAACGGCGCAAGAAACCGCCGCTTCAGGGCCAGGTCCTGGCCTTGGATCAATTCACGGACTTCGAGCGGCGTGGCCAGCAGCAGTTCCAGCAGGCCGGAGCGCCGCAAGTCGCCGAACGCATGACACGCCTCCCAGCCGATCCACATCGCCAGCACCGTGTGCAGCCCGAGGCTGGCCAGCCAGAGAGGAAACGCGACGGCCGCCAATCCGTCCGAGGCGCTGACCGCGACTCCGACCAACAAGGCAGCCCCTGCCACCGGCGCCCAGATGAGCGAAACCTCCCGCACGCCCAAGGCAGCGAGCCGGAACGCAATTGCAGAACCCCGTAGCGGCGTCTCGGTGGAGCGCCGCCCTTCTCCGATTCCGGGCCAAACCGTGCGGCGCTCTGCCGAGACGCCGCTACGCCCGCGAGGTTCTGCAATTGGATCCAGGAACGCCGGATCGGCCTCCAGCCGGTTCTGTTCTTCGCCGGCGCGCCGGCGTTGGCCCGGCCCCGCGGTTTGCCGGCGGACTTCACGGCCCGCGCCCCGCTCGCGTTCTTCCCAAGTCCGCGGCAACAGCACACTCGCCAGCGCCAGCCAGCCCCAAGACATCAAATGCACCAGCGTCAGTGACCTCCAATACGCGGCGGGGTTCCGGGCAAACTCGGTTTCAAAGGCGCGACTGAACATCGCCCAAGGACTGGCGAGTGACATTTCCTCAAAGCCCCCGCTCAGTTTCGCGAGCCACGGCACCCCGAGCGTGAAGAACATCATCAGCATCACGGATCCGGACCACGCGCGGCGCTCGTCACGGCTGACGGACGAAACGAAGAGGCCCGCGGCGAGCGAGAAGAACAGCGTCTGCATGAGCGTGAGCGTCAGACGCCAGAACTCGCCCAGCGTCACGCCGCCGCAAAGCAGTGAGAGGCCGATCACGGGAACCATCGCCAACAGGACGAAGAACGCGCCGAGCGCCGCGCCCATGAACTTGCCCAGCACCACGTCGTAGCCCTTGAGATCGGTCAGGAACAACAACCCCAGCGTGCCGTGGCGCTTTTCTTCGCTCAGGCAATCGGCGGTGTTGCGCACCCCTTCGAGCAGGCAGAACAGCCAAGCGGGCCAGGCCAGCCAGAGGAACAGCTTTTTCCCGACGGTGCCCGGCCCGAAGAGCACCGCGCCAATCATCATCACGCCGGCGAGGGCCGCCCCGATCAGCGCCGCGCTGCACCGCAGCCAGTACGTCCCCGGCCGGCGGGCGCGGGTCCGCAGCTCTCGTTCGACGATGGGGAGAAATGTCATGGACCTTGAGCTTCCACCCTCATCCCCTCCGCCTGTCGCCAAAGAGCCGTCCTAGCACGCCAGGGGAGTGGGCCTCGAAACGGCGGGTGGCGGTTTCCCGGAATTCGTCGTGGAGCTGAGTTTTGGCCCACAGACCGAAGAGAACGTTGTTCACTCCGCCGACGATGAACCAGCCGAGGGTCACGGCCGTGGGGCCAAACCAGGAAGGCCCGCTCGAGTGGGTGGCGGACGCAACGACAACGACGGCCGCCATCAGTCCGGCGAACAGCAGCCACGGCACCAGGCACACGCGGACCAGGGCGGCGGTGGCGGCGCGGTGCGGACTGCGACTGTTCAGCCCCATCCACAAACCCACCCAACTGAGCGTGGCCATGTCCCACCCCAACATGCCCATGCCGGCCAGCCACACCACGACCCAGGCGGACTCGTCGCCGTGGAAGTGATTCAACCCGCGCATTATGAAATAGAGATCGACCACCAGGACCGCTGCGGTCGGCCCGGCGAACTGCCGCGCCAGCGATTGCCGCTGGCCGCGCAGGATGTCGCGCACGCTCAGCGGCGTGGCCAGGAGCAACT
Source organism: Verrucomicrobiota bacterium (assembly GCA_016219875.1). GTDB lineage: Bacteria > Verrucomicrobiota > Verrucomicrobiia > Limisphaerales > JACRJZ01 > JACRJZ01. The sequence goes on from JACRJZ010000011.1 coordinate 31,522, forward strand.
CCAGCGCGCCGCTGCGGCGGTCTTCGGCGAAGCGCCGGCTCGACTCCGTGGCCATCCACACTTTCAGCAGCGTGTGGGCTGTCAGCGCGGCGGGAACGCACGCAACCTCGAACCAGTCGCGGCCCACTTCGATTTCGCCCCAAATCCAAAACCCGGCCGCCAGCGCCAGCCCGATCCAAACCAAGCCGGTCTTGAAGCGTTCGCGGCTCGTGAGCCAGTGAATGGGATTGGCTTCCAGCAGTTGCCGGCGCCAGGCGAGGCGGACTTCCGCGGAGCCGAACTGCCACTGCTCCCACCGTTCGCGCCAGTTGCCCTGGCCGTGGCCGGTGGATTTCTCCTGCCACGTTCGCGGCACGATCAGGCAGGCCAGCGCCAGGAACAGCCAACTGAGGCTTTGCACGACCAGGAGCGAAACCCAGAAATTATCGGCCAGCGTGGTTGGCTTGAAGTTGGTGTCGAACGCCAGCCAGCAAGTGTAGCTCGGACTGAGAAGCTGGAACAGCGGGGCCACGGAAGATTGGCCGTTCGCTGCTGCGAGCAAGCTGCCAATCACTGGCAGAACGGCGGACAGGAAGACGATCAGGAACGTGGCCCCAACGGCCTTGCGGTCGTCCCGGCTGAGGGACGAACAGAACAGCCCCGCCGCGAGCGAGAACAGCAGGTTGCTCACGCTGGCCAGGACCACGCGCCAGAACTCCTGCGGCGCGACGCCGCCCATGAGCTGCGCGAGGCCGAGCACCGGAAACATCCCCACCATCGCGTAGGAGGCGTTGAGCGAAGTGGCCGCCAGTTTCCCGAGCACGATGTCGTAGCCGCGCAGGTCGGTGAGGAAAAGCAGGCCGAGCGTGCCCTCGCGCTTCTCCTCGCTCAAGGAGTCGGCGGTCGTGCGCAGCCCCACGAGCAGCGCGTAGAGATTGGTGAGGACCGTCAGCGTGACGAAGAGCAGGAGGCCCGTTTGCTTGGAAGGCCCGCTGTGGGCGAGGAGGAGAATCCACGCGGCGGCCCCCACCGCGGCCAGGGCCGCGCCCAGCCGCAGCCAGTAGGTCGCCCCTTTGCGCGAGGCGACCCGCAGTTCCCGTCCGACGATGGGCAAGAAGATCATGGATGCGCGTCCTGCGTGCTGGCTGGTACGTTTCACACTTCCGACGAAGCGGGCAAGAGGTTTTCTCTTGGGCTTGATTCCATCGTGAAGCTGAATCGGGCGGGCCGCTTTGAGGTTGTAAATCTCCGCCAGCCTGTTATCAGAGCCGCGTTCCCGGCTGCGGCTTACTGACCGCGGCCCGCTGGCGCGAACCGGACGACAAAGGGCTATCATGAGCCGTTCTTCCATGGCGGCGCGGAGTGGTGTCCTCGGCAAGGACACCGAGGGTGTCTTGCACCCTCGCCCGGCAAGCCCCAGGGCGCGCCCCTGCTCTGAAGTGGCTGTTCAGTGGAACACAACTCTCTTCACCACCAACGACCCTCCAACAGAAACCTCAAACTCCATCCTATGAAAAACATGACTCGCCTGCGTCTCCTCGCGCTGCTGGCCTTGCTCTCAACCCTCAACCTTCGACTCTCAACGGTGTCCGCCCAAAACACCGTCGTCACCTACCAAGGCCGGGTGCAAAGCGGCGGGAGCGACTTCAACGGCAGCGGCCAGTTCAAGTTCGCCCTGGTGACGAGCAGCAACGCCAACTCCCAGGCGACCGCCACGGCCACCGTCAGCGGCGGGTTCGTCACCATTTACATCGTCACGTTCGGCGGCAGCGGTTACGTCACGGCCCCGACGGTGACGATTTCCGGCGGCGGCGGGTCCGGCGCGACAGCCACCGCCAGCATCACCGGCGGGGTGGTCACCCAGATCACCGCTGCCACGCCCGGCTCCGGCTACACCGGTGTGCCCACGGTGACGATCTCCGCGCCACCGGAGAACCTCTCCTACGCCACCTACTGGAGCAACGACGGCACGAGCGGCGCCGGGAGCGAACCGGCCGCCGCGGTGAGCGTGCCCGTGAGCAATGGCCTGTTCACCGTGCGCCTGGGCGACCCGGCGCTGGCCAACATGACGGCGCTGGGTGCGGGACTCTTCACACAGTCGGACCTCAAGCTGCGGATCTGGTTCAACGACGGCGTGAACGGGTTTGCGGTGTTGCATCCAGCCCAGCCGCTGACGGCCGCGCCGTATGCGCTGGTGGCCGGCACCGTCAGCCAGTTAAGTGGCCCCTACGGCAATGCGGTGGCCTTCGACAACCCAGCCAACAGTTTCAGGGGCAGCGGGGCGGGGTTGACTGCGCTGGATGCCTCGCAACTGAGCCAGGGGACGGTGCCGGCGGAGCGGTTGCCAGGGAACCTGGTCCGGACGAACCAAGTCTGGCTGCTGGGGGGCAACAGCGGCACGAGGGCGGGCACGCACTTCCTCGGCACCACCGATGACGAGCCGCTGGAATTCAAGGTGAACGGCCTGCGGGCATTGCGTTTGGAGAACAACGGTGACTCCGCGGATTTTGACACCACGCCCGACGGCGCGCCCAATGTGATTGGTGGTTCACCGTGGAACTTTGTGTCGGCGGGGGTCGTAGGTGCCACGATTGGCGGTGGCGGCGCGACAAACTATTACAGCGGTGGCTACACCAATTCGGCCTTATCAGACTTCGCCGTCGTGGGCGGGGGCTTGCACAATAACATCGGCTCCAGCTCAACTGCTGCGACCATCGCCGGGGGGCAATACCACAGCATCGGCACGGACTCCGAAGCCAGCGTGATAGGCGGAGGCTCCATGAACGACATCGAGCCAAACTCCATATCTGCGACCATCGCGGGGGGCCAACGAAACGACATTCGCAACAACTCAGACAAAGCCACAATAGGCGGGGGCGAGAACAACACCATCGTGGACAACTCTCATCACAGCGCCATTGGCGGGGGTGCTGGCAACACCATCGTCGGCAACGCCGCCTATGCCACCATTCCTGGAGGAGTCAACAACAATGCCACGAACTATGCCTTTGCAGCCGGCAGCTACGCCCGGGCCCTTCACACCGGCGCGTTCGTCTGGAGCGACGGCGCGGGGACAGTCACAACCTCGGCTGCCGCCAACTCCGTCACGATGCGCGGCCGAGGGGGCTTTCGTTTTCTTACCGGCAGCGGTTCGGGCGGCGCGCAATTAGCCGCCGGCGACACCAGTTGGTCGGTGTTATCGGATCGCAACGTGAAGAAGGACTTTGCGCCGGTGGACAGCCAGGCGATTCTGGAGAAGCTTGCGGCCCTGCCGATCACCCAATGGCATTACCAGTGGGAAGAGCCAGGCGTCACGCCCCACATTGGGCCGATGGCCCAGGACTTCAAAGCGGCGTTCTATCCCGGCAGTGACGACAAGCGGATTACCACCCAGGAAGCCGACGGCGTGGCGCTGGCCGCAATCCAGGCCCTGAACCAGAAGCTGGACGAGCAACATGCCGAGTTGAAAGCCAAGGATGCCCGCATCGCCGCACTGGAACAGGCGGTGGCTGAACTCAAGGCTGCGCTCCAACATCCGGCGAAGTAGAGCCAGGCGGCATCAAGCTCCGTCGGTCGGGCTGCAAAGCGCAGACTCTCCAGTTTGCCGTGAGCTTCCAGTAGAACTGTAGCAGCCGATGTGAGGAGGCTCTGTTTCTTTTGAAGTTTGAGCCTCCTCACGTCGGCTGCTACGGGCCTCTGCATTTGCCTCGCGTTTCCCAGGTTTCCCAAAGAACGGACGTGAGAACCGGCCAGTGGGCGGCGCGTTTCCGCAGCTTGCCGGCTGGAAGTCGGCGAATCCGCCCGTTGGCGACGGCACGAGAACAGCCTTCCCATCTTGCCGGGCTTGGCTCAGACTGCGCGCGTGTCAACCCTTAAAACTTGCTGTATGAAGACTGTCAATACCCTCCTCTTGTCGGGTCTGTTCCTCCTCAACGTGAACCTCCGCGCCGCATCCCTCGGCACGGCCTTCACCTACCAAGGCCGCCTCGCCGAAAACGGCTCACCCGCCAACGGCGCTTACGAATTGCGCTTTGCGCTTTACGATCAAGACGAGGCAGGCAGCCGGGTCGGGCGCCTCCTCACCAACGCCCCCACGACCGTCGCCGATGGCTTGTTCTGCGTCTCGCTCGATTTCAAAGACCCACTGGACCTTCGGTTTGATGCCTTCACCGGCGATGCCCGCTGGCTGGAAATCGGCGTGCGCACCAATCGCGACCGGGGCGATTTCATCACGCTTAGCCCGCGCCAACCGCTCACGCCGACGCCGTACGCCCTGTTCGCGGGGGGAGCGCAAGCGGACAGCATCACGGGTGTCCTACCTGACGCGCGGCTTTCCACCAACGTGGCCCGGCTCGACGGCAACGCCACCTTTGATGGCACGCTCACAGCCAACAACGAACTGGCGTCGCTTCGCCTCCAGGTCGGCCTATGGTGCGAAGCCGGGCCAAACCTGACCACGGTCGCCGGTGGCCTCGCTAACACCAATCTCGGCTCTTGGTCCTTCCTCGGTGGGGGCACCACCAACACCATCCAGACCAATGCCACGCGGGCATTTCTCGGCGGCGGAGCGGGGAACACGATTCAATCCAACGCCGACCACGCCACCCTGGGCGGCGGCTTGAACAACACGACCGGGGCCGATTACGCCACCGTACCGGGCGGGGCCAACAACTCGGCTTTGGGCGACTACAGCTTCGCCGCCGGTCGCCGCGCGAAAGCTCAACACGCGGGGGCCTTCGTTTGGGCCGATGATACGAGCGCGGACTTCGCCTCCACCGCGGGCAAACAGTTTCTGATCCGCGCCAATGGCGGCGTGGGCATCAACACCAACAACCCTCAGAGCGCACTCCACGTCGCGGGCACCGTCACCGCCAGCGGCTTCGTAGGTTCCGGTGCGGGCTTGACTGACTTGGATGCGGCCAACTTGGACGCCGGCACGCTGGCCGATGCGCGCCTGTCGGCGAACGTGGTCAAGCTCGACGCCAGCCAGACGTTTACCGGCCGGCCTGCGTTCAACGGCGGTTTTTCCGGTTCCTCCTCACCTTTCACCGTGGACAGCACGAACAAGATCAGCAACCTAAACGCGGATCTCCTCGACGGACTGGATTCCTCCTTCCTGTGGAAACTTGGCGGCAACAGCGGCACCACCGCGGGCACGCACTTCCTTGGCACGACTGATAACGAGCCACTGGAATTCAAGGTTTACGGCATGCGCGCATTGCGGCTGGAATTCGGTCAAGGAAACGAGGGATCGCCGAACATCGTCAGTGGTTCACCCGCGAATCTGGTGGCGAGCGGCGTGGTAGGCGCAACCATCGCCGGGGGAGGGGCGACCAACTACTTCTCTTTGCCTCACCCGAACGTGATCCGATCTGACTTTGGCGTGATCAGTGGCGGTAGCAGCAACGTCATTGGTGCCGGGGCCAACTTCAGTGCGATTGCCGGGGGATCCCGAAACGAGGTCGGCACCAACTCCTCCGGCAGTACGATCGGAGGAGGAACAGGCAACACTCTCGGTGCGGGCAGCCCTCGCAGCGTCATCGCGGGAGGAGAGTGGAACTCCCTCTACTCCGATCACGGCATCATTGGCGGCGGCAGCAACAACGGCATTGAGACCGAGTCGGCCTACGCCGCCATCGCGGGTGGAGATCAGAACGGGATTGGGACACGGTCCGATCACAGCACCATTGGGGGAGGCCGCTACAATTTCATCAGGGACGATGCGAGCTATGCCACCATTCCCGGGGGCCTGGCTAACGCCGCCGCCAGTCACGCCTTTGCCGCGGGGAGTCACGCCAAAGCCACTCACGTCGGCAGCTTCGTGTGGTCCGACAGTTCCGCCACGGATTTTGGCTCCACGGCTGACGATCAAGTCAGTTTCCGCTGCAATGGCGGCGTACGCTTCACCAGCGGCGGCCTCGGCGTGGATCAGACGGTGAGATGGAGCCCGGGCTCCGCTTCGTGGAGTTTCACCAGTGACCGCGCGGCCAAGGAAGGCTTCACGCCGGTGGACGGCCGGCAGGCGTTGGACAAAGTCGCCGGCCTGCCCATCACCGAATGGAACTACCGGGGCTACGCGCAACGCCATATCGGTCCGATGGCGCAAGACTTTCACACCGCCTTCCCGCTCAACGAAAGCGACACGACCCTCAACGATGCTGATCTGCATGGCGTGGCGCTGGCGGCCATCCAAGGCTTGAACCAGAAGGTGGAAGAGCAACGTGCCGAGTTGAAAGCCAAAGACGTCCGCATCGCCGCGTTGGAAGCGCAAGCCGCCAAAGTCCAGGCGCTCGAACAAGCCGTGGCGGAGCTCAAGGCCGCGCTCCAACACCCGGCGAAGTAGGGCCAAGCTGGCATCAAGCTTGGTCTGGCACCGCCCGGCGTGCGGCTGTCCCAGCCGCCGTCCAAGTAGCGCAGGCTTTCCAGCCTGCCGTAGCGCCGACTTCCAAATAACACTTACGCAGCGGGCTTCATCGCAACGAGTTCCCAGCCCAGCTCTTGGGCTTCGCGTCGCAGCCGTTTCATCCGCGCTTCGGCCGCTTTCAACTCATACACCGCCACGTCCAAGGGGA
>JACRJZ010000087.1 GCA_016219875.1 Verrucomicrobiota bacterium
CTATGTCCCCTTGGACGTGGCGGTGTATGAGTTGAAAGCGGCCGAAGCGCGGATGAAACGGCTGCGACGCGAAGCCCAAGAGCTGGGCTGGGAACTCGTTGCGATGAAGCCCGCTGCGTAAGTGTTATTTGGAAGTCGGCGAAACGGCAGGCTGGAAAGCCTGCGCCGCAGCGGGGATGTCCGGTTGCGCACCGCCCAAGCGCAGGCCAAACTTTGGTCTTCCGCCGCGGCGTCCGTCTTCTTAGTCTCCGCAGCCATCAATGCAAACCCTTGGAAATAGAATTATGCAAAAGCTCTTGGCTCTGGCACTGCCGGTGACGGCGGGCCTGTTGGTCTCTTGTTCCTCGCCGAACGTGGAGCCCGTCGCCAACACCGTCGATCTCTTCAACGGCCGCGACCTCTCCAACTGGAAAGCCGTCCTGGCCAAACCCGACACCCAGAAGGAGGACGTGTTCAGCGTCCACGACGGCGTCATCGTCTGCCGAGGCGAACCCCTTGGCTTCATCGAAACCGAGCAGACGTTCACCAACTTCAAGCTCACGGTCGAATGGCGCTGGGCGCCGGGAACCAAGCCGGGCAACAGCGGCGTCTTCCTCCGCATCAACGGCGACCGCAAGCCGCTGCCGCGCTGCATCGAATGCCAGCTCAAGAGCGGCGACGCCGGCGATGTCTATGGCTTCCACGGCATGAAGATCGACGGCGACGCTGCCCGCCGCGTGGAGAAGAAAGGCCACGAGCTTGGCGGGGATTTTGTGGGCGTGAAGAAACGGCTCCCCAACGAGAACCCGCCCGGCCAGTGGAACCGCTACGACCTCGTGCTCAACGGTGGCAAGTTGTCCATCAGCGTGAACGGCGTGTCCGTGAACGAAGCGGTGGATTGCGAGACGGTGGCCGGCCCGATCGGCTTGCAGTCTGAAGGCGGCGTGGTCCACTTCCGCCGCGTGCGCCTGACACCGCTCCCGTAGGACAGGCGTCCCACCCGTCTCCATTGAGCCGGTGAAGAGCCACCCCCACGCTTCGTCCGCTCACGGCCCGAAGCCGGTCCAGCCTTATCGCGGCCGCCTCGCGCCCTCGCCCACGGGCCATCTTCATTGGGGCCACGCGCGCACGTTTTGGATCGCGCAACAGCGGGCGCGAGAACGCGGCGGCACGCTCGTCTTGCGCAACGAAGACCTCGACACCGCCCGCTGCAAGCCGCATTTCGTCGCCGACATGCTGGAAGACCTGCGCTGGTTTGGCTTCGATTGGCAGGAAGGCCCGGACTGTGGTGGCCCGCGCGGGCCATACAACCAGAGCGAGCGGCGTGAGTTCTATCTAGCAGCGATGCGGACGTTGCTGGAGCGCGGCTGCATCTATCCCTGTACCTGCTCGCGGCAGGACGTGCTGAGGGCGTTGCAAGCGCCGCATCAAGGCGAGGAAGAGCCGGTGTATCCGGGCACGTGCCGATCCCAATCCCGTAGCAGCCGACGTGAGGAGGCTCCATTTCCAATCTGCAATCCGCAATCTGCAACCTGCAATCAGAGTGCACCTCCTCACGTCGGCTGCTACGGTTTGGAAAAAGGCTCCCAGGCTTTGAGTTTCGAGTCCGACTGGCGGACGCCAAACTCGGAACTCGGAACTCGGAACTCGAATCTTCGCCCGAACTGGCGGTTCCGAGTTCCAGACGGGGAAATCGTGTCGTTCGCTGACAGCCACTTCGGCCCGCAGCACTTCATCGCCGGGCAGGACTTTGGCGACTTCGTGGTTTGGCGGCATGACGGCGTGCCTGCCTACCAGCTTGCCGTGGTGGTCGATGACGCAGCGATGGGCATCACGGAGGTCGTTCGCGGCGCGGACTTGCTGCCATCCACGGCGCGACAGATTCTGCTCTACCGCGCGCTCGGCCTGGAAGCGCCGGCGTTTTTCCACTGCCCGCTGATGACCGACGCCGCCGGAGCACGCCTGGCCAAGCGCCACGACGCGCTGAGCCTCCGCACCCTTCGCGAGCAAGGGCGGACGCCGGAGAGGTTGCGTGAGATGATGGGATGAACGTGCGCGGAAGAGACAAGGCGGGAAACTTGTTGAAGGGTTGAAGAGATGAAGAGTTGAAGAGGATTCCTGGGATGGCTTTGGCCCAATGCCGAAGCCTCTTTAACTCTTCAACTCTTCAACCCTTCAACCCTTTTCCCTCCCTGACCACCCGTTCCCCGCTTCACGTTTTACGTTTCCCGTTTCACGTTCCCCGCCTTACTCTCCCGCCATGACAATGTTGGAACAGATGACCGGACTGGCGACGCAGGCCAAAGCCGCTTCGCGGGAGCTGGCCCAACTCACCACCGCCGAAAAGAACTCCTGCCTCCTCGTCATGGCCGGCGCGCTTGAGGAGAACGCCTCCGCCCTCAAGGCCGCCAACGCGCTCGACATGGAGGCCGGCGCCAAAATGGGCCTCACGTCGGCCATGCTCGACCGGCTCAAGCTCGACGACAAGCGCATCGCCAGCATGGCCAAGGGACTGCGTGAAGTGGCTGGGCTGACCGATCCAGTGGGCCGGTTGCTCGACGACCGCACCCGCCCCAACGGCCTTCGGCTGCAAAAAGTCACCGTGCCTATCGGCGTGGTGGTCATCATCTATGAGTCGCGGCCAAACGTGACGGCCGACGCCGCCAGCCTTTGCTTCAAGTCTGGCAACGCTACGATTCTGCGCGGAGGCAAGGAAGCTCTGAACTCCAACAAGCTCATCGCCGAGACGATGGTGAGCGCGGCGCGGAGCCACCTCGCCAAGTTTCCGGCGCACGCTATCCAAGTGGTCCCGACCGCCGACCGCGAGGCGATCCCGGCGTTGCTCTCGCTCACGCAGTTCGTCGATCTCTGCATGCCCCGCGGCGGCGAGGGCCTCATCCGCGCCGTGGCCGAGTGCAGCAAAGTGCCGGTGATCAAACACTACAAGGGCGTCTGTCACGTCTTCGTGGACCGCGATGCCGACCTCGCGATGGCGGAGGCGATCGTGCTGAACGCCAAGTGCCAGCGCCCCGCGGTCTGCAACGCGATGGAGACGCTGCTGGTGGACAAAGCCATCGCGACGGAGTTTCTCCCCGTGATCGATCGCCAGCTGGCCGTGATGAAAGTCCAGTTGCGCGCCGACGCCACAACCCGCGCCTTGCTCCAACCGGCAACCTGCAACGTGCAACCTGCAACCGAGCAAGACTGGTTCACCGAGTACAACGACTACGTGCTGAACGTCCGCGTGGTCGAGGACGTGCAGCAAGCCATTGAACACATCGCCCACTACGGCAGCGCCCACAGCGACTCCATCGTGACGAAGAGCGAAGCCACAGCGAAGAAGTTCCTGGCCGAAGTGGACAGCGCCGCGGTGTACTGGAACGCCAGCACGCGCTTCACCGACGGCGGCGAGTTCGGCATGGGCGCCGAGATCGGCATCAGCACGGACAAGGTGGGCGCGCGCGGTCCGATGGGCTTGGAGGAGTTGACGAGCTACAAGTGGATCGGCCTGGGGAGTGGGCAGGTGAGGAGTTGACCGGCTATCCATGAACAGTCGTTCCAAGTTGAAGGTTGAACGTTGCACGTTGGCCAGCGAGCGCGTTGGCTCAACGTGCAACCTTCAACCTGCAACCTGCACCTGGTTCAAGGCCCGTGAGCAGGTCCGCAAGGACCAGGGAACTTCCCATGCTGCCTGAATCCACCAGCCCGGTCATGACCAGTCCGCCTGGGCCGGTGACGGTCATCGACGGACGGAGCTACGTCTATTTCGCCGGCACCAGCTATCTCGGCCTGGCGGGGCATCCGGAAGTCATTCAGGCGGCCTGCGAAGCCGTGCGGCAGTTGGGCGTGCATACGGCCACGTCGCGCAGCGGCTTCGGCAACAATCCGCTCACGCTCGAAGTCGAGCGGCGCGCGGCGGAGTTCTTCGGCACCGAGCGCGCGTTCTATTTTTCGTCCGGCTACGTCGCCAATCACATCGTGCTCCAGGCGCTGGCGGATCGGGTGGACGCGACGTTCGTGGATGAAGCTTCCCACTACTGCCTGCTCGAAGCCGCGCGCTTGCTCGGCAAGCCGGTCACGGCGTTCCGGCATCGTGACCCTGACGATCTCGCGCGATGCTTGCGCGAAAATCTCCCTGCGGGCGGGCGTCCACTCGTGCTAACGGATGGCGTGTTCTCCGTCTCCGGCAGACTCGCGCCGGTGAAGGAGTATCTCCGCGTGCTCGAACCCTACGCTCCGGCGGCCTTGCACCTCGACGACGCCCACGGTCTCGGAGTGCTGGGCGAAAACGGGCGCGGGGTGCTGGAGCATTTCGGTCTATGGGGGCCGCGCGTGAACTCCGCCGTGGAGGCCGACGGCGTGTCGCTGACGATCTGTGGCACGCTGGCCAAGGCCATCGGCGGCTTCGGCGGCGTGGTCCCCGGCACGCGCGAGTTTGTGAGCCGCGTCCGCGCGAGTTCGCATTACTTCGACGGCGCCAGCGCGCCCAGTTCCGCCGACGCCGGCGCGACGGCCAAGGCGATTGAACTCGTGCAGCGCCAGCCCGAATTGCGGCGCCAGTTGCAGGCCAACATCGCGCGTCTTCGGACGGGTCTGCGCACGCTGGGGCTGGCGGTCGAGGACGGTCCCGCGGCCAACTTCAGCGTGGAGATTGGCAACGGCGCAAACATGCGCCGTCTCCACGCGGAACTGAGGGCCGCCGGCTTCCTTGTGCCGTACGTGGCCAAGTATTCCGGCTTGGGGCCGGAGGGCGCGCTGCGCTTTGCGGTTTGCGCGCGGCACACGGCGGAGATGATTGACGGCGTGATCGCGGCGCTGAGGAAGGCTCTATGACTTTTTTGCGATGAAACTCCACCTTCACAACATCTCCCTCCCGCTCCGCCACGCCTTCACCATTTCCCAGGGCACGACCACCGTGCAGGAAAACCTGCTCGTCGAGTTGAGCGAAGGCGGACTGAGCGGCTTTGGCGAAGGCGCCTCCTCGCACGCTTACAAGGCCTTCACCGCCGACACCATGCGCGCCGATCTCGAAGCCGCCCGCGCCCGCATCGAGAGTGAGCGCCTCGACGATCCGGCGGCGCTCTGGGACCGACTCCTGCCCGCACTGGGCCACAATCGCTTCGCCCTCTGCGCGCTCGACGAAGCAGCGCACGATCTCTGGGGCAAGAAGCTGGGCCAGCCCGTCTGGAAACTCTGGGGGCTGGAACTGCGCCACCTGCCGCTCAGCAATTACACCATCGGCATCGACACCATTGAGACGATGGTGATGAAGATGCGCGAGTTCGACGGCTGGCCCATTTACAAGATCAAGCTGGGCACGCGGGACGACGTCGCCATCGTGCGCGAGTTGCGCCGGCACACGACCGCGACGTTCCGCGTCGATGCCAACTGCGCCTGGACCGCCGAGCAAACCCTGGCCACGGCGCCGGAGTTGAAGGCGCTTGGCGTTGAGTTCATCGAGCAACCGCTGCCCGCGGGCGAGTGGGCCGGCATGAAACGGGTCTTCGCCGGCTGCGCCTTGCCCGTGATCGCGGACGAAAGCTGTCTCGTGGAAGACGACGTGCCGCGGTGCGCCGGGCATTTTCACGGCATCAACATCAAGCTGACCAAAGCCGGCGGTCTGACGCCCGCGCGCCGCATGATTCGCCGGGCGCGCGAGCTGGGCCTGAAAGTGATGGTCGGCTGCATGGCTGAGTCCACCGTGGGCATCAGCGCCATCGGGCAACTGCTTCCGCTGCTGGACTACGTCGATATGGACGGCGCGGTGCTCATCGCGAAAGACGTGGCGAGCGGCGTGCGGCTGGAGAAGGGACGGGCCGTGTTTCCGAAGGAGAATGGGAACGGCGTGACGTTGCTGGAGAAATCTGAATGACCTCCCTCATTTCTCCCAACGACACCTGGACGCTCTGGGCACTCATCGTCTCCGGCACGGCGCTGGCGATTTGGCTGGAGCAAAACTACAAGTGGGCTGCCAGGTTGAGCGGGCCGGTGCTGGCGCTGCTCGTCGCGATGGTGCTGTCCAACACCCGGCTCGTGCCCGCCCAATCGCCAGCCTACGACTTCGTGGACGACTATCTCGTGCCGCTGGCGATTCCCCTGCTGCTCTTCCGCGCCAACGCGCTGCAAATCATCCGCTCCACCGGGCGCATGTTTCTGGCATTTCACCTCGCTTCGGTCGGGACGCTGATCGGCACGTTCCTCGCCGTGTTCCTGCTCAAAGGCCACATCCCCTCGCCCGACCTCGAACACGCCGCCGGCATGATGTCCGCCAGCTACATCGGTGGCGCGGTCAACTTCATGGCCGTCAAATCCAGCTACAACGTGCGCCCCGGCGTGTCGGACCCGCTCATCGTCGCGGACAACTTTGTCATGGCGGCCATCTTCATCGTGCTGCTCTCGGCCGCCGCAAGCGCGTTCTTCCGCCGCCGCTATCCGCACCCGCATTCCACCGACGCGAACAGTGCCGAAGCCGAGAACCTCGCCGCCAAGCACTGGCAACGAAAAGGCATCAGCCTGCTCGACTTGGGCAAGGCCCTGGCGGTGGCCTTCGTGGCGGTCGCGCTGGCCAAGCTCGTCGAACGCGCGGTCAAACCGGCGTTCGGCGACGTGTCCCACGCTTCGCTCGCCCTGCAAATGCTGCTCGTGGTCTGTACCAACAAATTCGTCCTCATCACCGGCTTCTCGCTCCTGCTGGCCACGGTGTTTCACAAGCCCATGTCGGCCATCAACGGTCCGGAGGAACTCGGCACCTTCATGCTCTACCTGTTTCTCTTCTGCATCGGGCTGCCGGCGGACCTCAAGATGGTCTTCGTGCAGGCGCCGCTGTTCTTCGTCTTCTGCGGCATCATCGCCGTGGTGAACCTCGGCTGGACCTTGGCCATGGGAAAACTGCTTCGCTTCAATCTCGAAGAACTCCTCCTCGCGGTGAACGCCAATCTCGGTGGCGCGCCCAGCGCAGCGGCGATGGCCGTGTCCGCCGGCTGGCCGCGACTGGTCTTGCCCGGCATCCTGGTCGGCATCTGGGGCTACGTGCTTGGCACGCCGATCGGCGTCATCGTCGTGGAATGGTTGAGACGATGAGGGGCGGCCAGGCCAAGGCCGAGATCGGGAGAGCGAACGTGGGGACGCTCAGGCAGCGGCCAGTTCGGGCACCTCGCGGAGCACCATGAGGCGTTGTGCCGGGATTGGCAGCAGCGCGTAAGCCCGGCCATCGCGCCCTGAAAACTCCACCTCGACGGCGCTGCCGTCGTAGGTCATCACGACGGTTCCCACCTGGCCGCGCCGAAGCAGCAGAGGTTGGCCGCTTTCAAAGTGCGTCGCGGGAGTGTCCTCCAGCAGTGCGACCGTATCGTGCGGATGAATTTCGCCGTTCATGGTGTCAAACGATATAGCAGGTGGTGAGTCCAGCAAAGCCCCAGCACGGACGCGAAGATGCGGGCTTTGTGTCGTCCGTCGCGGTGCCAGGGATTGAGCGTGTAGGTCTCCAGCTTGGTGCCGAGGTCTGCTCTCTCGCCTTGGGGCAGTTTCATCGGAGGAATGGAATCACGAGGGCCTTCGCAACGCAACGCTGCGCCGCAGGAACGTCTTGCGCCGCCGAGTCGATAGTGCCTGGCTCGAACGGCCCACTCTTGAGTTGACGTCGCTTTCTTCAAAGCCAACCATGCGCCCCATGAACGACACCACCTCCTCCCTCACTTCCCGCCGCGAGTTCCTCAAACACACGGGCCGCTTGGCCGCCGTCTCCGCCCTCGCGGGCACAGCCATTCCGCACGTCCACGCTGCGGGCGGCGACACCCTCCAAGTCGCTCTGATCGGTTGCGGCGGACGCGGCACCGGTGCCACCGCGAACGCCCTCGCCAATCGCAGCGGTCCGATCAAGCTCGTGGCGATGGCAGATGTTTTCGAGGAACGCCTCAGCCGCAGCTACGAAGCCTTGAAGAGCGCCGCCACGCGCAAGGTCGGCACCGCCGACGCCTGGATCGACGGCTTCGAAGGCTCCCAGGTCGAGGTGCCGCGCGAGCGCCAGTTCCTCGGCTTCGACGCCTACCGCAAAGCGATGGACTGCCTCAAGCCCGGCGATGTCGCGATCCTCACCACGCCCGTGGCCTTCCGCTGGGTCCACTTCGCCTACGCCATCGCCAAGGGCCTGAATGTGTTCATGGAAAAACCGATCACGGTGGACGGCCCGACCACGCGCCGGATGATCCAACTGGGCGAAGAGGCCGCGAAGAAGAACCTCAAGGTCGGCGTGGGCCTGATGTGCCGTCACTGCAAGGCCCGCTGGGAACTCTACGACCGCATCAAAGCCGGGCAGATCGGCGACATCACAATGATGCGGGCCTATCGGTTGGTGACACCGGCGGGCTTCACCGGGCCAAAGCCCGCGGACCAGAGCGAGGTTCTCTACCAAGTGCAGCGCTACCTCGGCTTCTTCTGGGCCAGCGGCGGCGTCTTCCATGACGTCGTGGCCCACAACGTCGATGAGTGTTGTTGGATGAAGGACGCCTGGCCCGTGCGCGCCCAAGGTATGGGCGGCCGGCTCTATCGCGGCGACGCCGTGGACCAGAACTTCGACCATTACTCCATCGAGTACACGTTTGCCGATGGCACGAAGTTCTTCCTCCAATCGCGCTACCAGCCGGGCTGCCACGAGGAATTTGCCAGCTACGCGCACGGCACGAAAGGCTCGGCCGTGATTTCCACTTTCGTTCACACGCCGGCCAAATGCCGCATCTTCAAGAACCACGAAATGACGCGCCCCAACCTCGTCTGGGGATTCCCGCAGCCGGAGCCGAATCCGTATCAACTGGAGTGGGACCATCTCCTCGACGCCATCCGCCAGGACAAGCCGTTCAACGAAGTGAAGCGCGGCGCGGAAGCCAGCCTCGTGGTCGCGATGGGCCGCCGCGCCGTCCACACCGGCCAGATCGTGACGTTTGAAGAAATGCTCAACGGCGACGAAGAGTTCGCGCCCGGCGTGGACAAGCTGGCGGCGGATTCGCCCGCGCCGGTGCAGTTGGGCAAAGACGGGCGCTATCCCCAGCCGCAACCGGGGATCAAGAAAACGCGGGAGTTTTGAGCCACATGGGAGCTTCCTGCAAAACTGTAGCAGCCGACGTGAGGCGGCTCTGTTTTCATTGCACCCGAAACCGAATTGGCCACAAAGAACTCAAGGAAACGCAAAGAGGGACAACGGGGGGCAAACGCGGAGTCGCATGAGGTAATTTCAAAACTCGGTAGCAGCCGACGTGAGGAGGCTCAAACCCCAACGGAAACAGAGCCTCCTCACGTCGGCTGCTACGGTTTTGAAAGAGGCTCGCATGACTCAAACCGGCAAGGGACTTTCCTGCTGCAAACCGGTAATCAGAGCCACGTCGAGGGCCTCCATGCGGTCGTTTTCCAGCATGACGTAGAGCAGTCTTCCGGAGCGCGACAGAGCAGCGAACTCCGGATGGGGCACGTCGAATGTCCGCCCGTCAGCCGCAGTGACCTTGAAGGGTCGCCGGCCCCGCAACGCTTCAGCAAGAGCCTCGGTTGTCATGGCGTGAACTTACGCCGGCCAGACTGGCACTCAAGCCGAAAAAACTCATCGCGCTGATCGCTCCGTTGGCTCACGGCGAAACGCCAATCACCTTCTCCGCGTCTCCGAGTTCCTCTTTGCGGCGCCCGTAGCCACAGGACTCGATGAGTTGGCGCGCCGCGGCGAGGTCGGCCTGCGGGCTGGTCCAGGGATACGGCATGGGCTGTTCATTCCGCACTCCGCATTCCGAATTCCGCATTCCAAAGAGCCTTGCTCGATAGAGGTGGATGTCCGCCAGGAAGAGTTTCATGGGGCCGCGCTCGGCAATTTCCCAGGCTTCGTCCAAATCTTCCTGCGCGCTCTCGGGGCCGGTGCGCACGCCGGTGAGAAACCGCAGCCAGGCGCGGGTGAGGAGGCCGCGGGGAAGCTCTTGCGCTTGGCCGGCGCGGCGGAGGCCGGCCACGGCGGCGTCCAGCTCCGTAGCAGCCGACGTGAGGAGGCTCTGAGCGATTGCGGAATGCGGAATGCGGAATGCGGATTGGGAAGATGGAGCCTCGTTACCTCGGCTGCTACGAGCAGAGAGAATCGCCTCGTAGAGCGCGGCGCGGCCCAGCGTGAGGTGGTGGAGGGCGAAGTCGAGAAGAGGAGCGCCTTGCATTCCTTCTTCCCACTTGAGCGTCTGCGCCGCGCGCTGGGAGACGGCGCGGCAGGATTCGAGAAGGGGTAGCAGAGGCAACCTGCCTGTGGCGTCCGGCAACCTGCCGGACGCAACGGGAAAAGCGCTCGTTGTGGAAGGACGGTTCGATGGCGAATGGACGCTCGCTCCCGTTCCGGTCGGCGGGTCGCCGACCGGGGCGGGCAGGTTGCCCGCGCTACCCAGACAAATCTGCCACGCGGCGCGCTCGGGGGCGGCGAGGAGCAGGTCGCAATACCGGAAGCCCGGGAGCGAATACAACAGCGGGTAGTCGGGCTGGTCCTCCTGCTGCATTTGCTCGGCCTCGCGCAAGCGCGTCTCCGCCTCGGCCCGGCGGCCCGCCTGATGCAGGGCGTCGGCGTGGGTCGTGCGCTTGCCCATCCGCTGAAACGCATCGCCGCTGCGGTCGGCGTAGGTCATGGACTGCTCGGCGTCCCCCACAGCCCCGGCCACCTCGCCCAGCGTCAACTCCAGCTCGCTTAGGTTGCTGTAGCTGATGGCTGCACCCTTCCACTCCTCGACTTTCACGTCCATTTCTCCCGAAACGCGCATCGGCTCGAGAGACTCAGCTAGGCGACCCAAGGCGCGCAGGCGGAAGGCGGCTTTGTTTAACATCCAAGATTGCTCATTCGCCTTGAGCGAAGCAGAGAGCCGATTCCACGGTTGCTCGAAGAAGCAGACGACAGCTCCCAAGTCCGAACCGAATACGCCGAGTTTTCGCGAACTGTAGTTTTCGTCCCGTCGCTTGATGCGAGCGTGGTAAACCTTGTAGAGCGCGTCCTGCTGCAACCCCGCCTGGCAGCCGTGGGCCACGGCTTGGTAGAGGGGCTGGAGGTCTTCGAGCGTGGGCTGAGGTTTGTCCGGCGTGCTCGCGCAGAGGTGTTCGTAGAGCCGCCGGTGGGCCGCGCGCCAGCCATCTTGGTAGGGCGCGTCACTCCGTGCGCGCCGTTCCCCCTCGTTCCCTGCGGCGGGCAGAGGACTGCCCGCCCTACCTTCCCGCAGTTGTTTCGCGAAATACTCCCGGATGTGCGGATGCGCATCGAGCGAGACGAGCGCGCCGGATGCGTCGCGGTTCACCGTTAGCAGTTTCGCGGCTTCGAGACCGCTGAGGCAGAATTCCCAATCGTCGTCGGCCAGCCCGGCGAGCGGTTCAGTGAGGCCGAGGATGGTTTCGCCGCGCAAGGCCGCGAGGCAACCGGCGTCGGCGGGCCGGTCGAATAGGCCCATGAGCCGCAGCACGGCCACTTCGCGCCGGCCTTCGTCGCCGCCGTCGCGCAAGAGCCATTGCTCGTAGGCGGCCATGGTCCGGAACGCGTGCCCGCCGTCCATCTTCTCGTCGGCCTTCTCGAACTTCACGCGGTCGCGCTGGCGGATGTCGCCGTGGCAGGCGCGTTTCAGGAATCCGCCGAGCAGGGTCAGCGTGAGCGCGTGGCCTTTCACGTCTTCCACCAGCGTCTCGAATTCTTTCGCCGTGCCGTTCACGCCGAGGGTTTTCAGCAGATGCACGCCGGCGTCGCGGGACAGGCGCAGCAGCTTCACCTCCGGCGCGGTGGTCTGCCAGAATGCTTTCAGATCCGGCAGCGAATACCGGGTGGTGACGACGCACAGGCCGTGGCTGGCGGCGGCCAGGCCCTGGAGCAGCGCGGCGAGGCCCTGGTCCTTGAGTTCGCCCGGCGTGGGCGCAGTGGGCGCGTATTGCAGCGGCTCGAGGCCGTCGAGGATGAGCAGGCTGCGCCGCTGGCCCACGAGGCGGGCGAGGCGCTGGCCTTTCTCGAACGCGCCGGCGGGGCTGGCGGCGAAGGCCTTGTCCGCGGCGTCGCCGAAGAAAGTGAGAGCTGCCTTGAGGAAGAGGTCGGAGGAAGCGGCCTGTTGCTCGCGCGTGCCCTGGCTGTAGAAGGACCACGCAAAGGCGGCGTCGCAGCCGGGCCAGTCCTGCGCGGCGAGTTCGGCGGCCCACTTGGCCACGAGCGAGGTCTTTCCCTCGCCGCCGAGGGCGACGAAAGTGAGGATGTGGGGGCGCGTTCGGTGTCCCGGCTTCAGCCGGTTCGGGGCAACCGAACCGCCTGAAGGCGGAACTCCGAGCGTAGCGTTCCAAGCGTCGTTGAGGAGCTTGGTTTCCTCTTCACGTCCGATGAGCTGCGCCGGGGCGTATTTGAGGATGCGGGAGATGTCGGCTTGGAACTCGAAAACTGGTTTGACGAGACGACGGCGTTCCAGTTCATCGGCGAGACGGCTGGGCAGGTCGGAGATGTAAGCGAGGAGTTCCTCATGGCGCTTTCTCGCCACGGACTCCAGTTCGGCTTGGGCGTCCAGAAGGTGTTGCTGCGAGCAGTCGTGGATCGTGCCTACGGCGGCGGCGACGGCTTGGAGGAGCTTGTTGACATCGGCGATCGGTTCGCAGAGCGGACGATGCGGTTTGCCGTCGAGCGGCGTGCCGGTGAAGCGGCCTTCGGCGACGCGCTCGCGGTGGGCGAGTTGGAGTTGCCGGCGTCGCTCGCGGTCGGCGTCATCTGCCGCCTTCTCGGTGAACGGCAGATACGGGAAGTTCGGCGCGCAAACGAAGGCGATGACCTGCGTCCCCTTTTGGTGCGCGTAGTAGTACTCGAACTGGGTGTAGGAACATCTGAAGGTCGGGTGGCTTGGGAAGGCCGGTTGCTCTGGCTCCGTGCCGTAGGCCAGACCGGCGAGATGAATGACGAAGTC
This sequence comes from Verrucomicrobiota bacterium, assembly GCA_016219875.1. Lineage (GTDB taxonomy): Bacteria > Verrucomicrobiota > Verrucomicrobiia > Limisphaerales > JACRJZ01 > JACRJZ01. The sequence continues at coordinate 12,897 of JACRJZ010000087.1, forward strand.
GCTCTTGTCGAGGTGTTGCCGGAGTAGTCGCATCACGTCACCCGCACTGGCGCCCAGGGAATTGTTCTGCGTGAAGACCATGCACCCGGCGCGGGAGAACGCCTTGTGAAGCACGTCGCGCCAATCCCGCAGATCGTCGCTGGCGGCACTGAGAAAGACGGTCGGAGTGTTCATGAAATTTTGGCGGTCGGGAAGCCCGGCTGGTTCTCCGCGTAGCAGCCCTTCATCTCGATCTCGTTTTCCACGGCGTCCCGGAAGGTGCCGAACTCGTGGGTGACACCGCTGAGGAAGATGGTGGGGCGGGCTTTCATAGGTCTGAAGGGAAGATGCCGCGCGAGCCGTGAGGAGGCAGGCAATCGTCCGCGGCGGCGCGATTCCTCCACGCTTCGTCTTGGCGACCGCAAGTGACGAACACCTTGCTCATGGCTTCCGATTGGCTGGTAGGAATACCAGTCGGAGACGGGCCGGGACAAGCTCTTTCCCCGCAAGCAGGACGGTCGGCGCGGCTGCATCAAGCTCCGTCTCATGGCGTCCGTAGCGCAGACTTTCGAGTCTGCCGTAGCGCCACAAGTGTCCGGTCGTTTTCTCCACACTGGCGCGGGTTTGGGCATCCTTGGATCACTGCGTTTGGAGTTGGGATGGCAAAAACGCAAGGCCAGTGCGGTTTTTGTGCTTTTCGCTCGGCGACCAGATCGGCGGATTTCGGGGAACAAGCTGCTTGACATCTGGGCATGCTCCTTCGCCACAAAAAGCCCAGGCACCGCCTGGGCGCTGCAATGTCCTCGGAAAACCGCGGATTCCCTTTCCGCGTGCGCCTCTCCGGAACACTCGGGACCGACCCTTGCGAGGCGAAAAGCGTGGGTCCCGCCAGCACGAACTTCAAATCGCTCACACCCCCAGAGCCGCACGAGCGTCGCGTCAATACAGGACAAAAACCACTTCGCTCCTCGCGACCACCGGACACTTGTGGCCGTAGCGCCGGTTTTCCAACCGGCAAGCGTTGGAAGAAGCCAACCGGCTGGAAGTTTCACGGCCTGGCCGACTGCAAGTCGGCGATACGGCAGGTTAGAAAACCTGCGCTACCCAGTGCGCCGCGCGGGAGCTTGATGCAGCCCTGAACGGTCGGCCGCGCGAAGCGGCGGAACTGCGCACGTCTCAGCCCGCGGTGGCCAGTGCCCAGAGTTCGGACGGCCCTTAGCCAAGTCGGACCGGCGTTCCTACCCGCCGATTCAACTCCCATCTCACAGGCTCAAATGCCCCAGCGCCAGCAGACCGTAGAAGGTGTATTCCGCGTCCAGCACGTCTTCCGCCCAGTGGCCGTGGAAGGAGCCTTCGTTGGTCCAGAGCGAGTCGATGAAGTCGAGGCACTTTTCCTGAAGGCCGTCGAGCGGGACTTGCATCCCGGAGAGTGCGTGCAAGGCCGTCGCGGTGGAGAGCAAGTCCGGGAGCGGCGCGTCCGGCGCGGCGAGGAAGCCGCCGTGCGGATGCAGGCGCGCGAGCAGCCAGTCGGCGGCGCGGGCGGGCACGGGCTGGCCCAGGTTGCGCAAAATCGTGATGGCGGCGGCAGTGGCGTTGGTGGAGCCGGGTTGCGGAGCGCGGACGCCGGAGGCCGGAGGCCGAATGGAGTTCGTCCACGCGCCATCCGGGGTTTCGAGAGAGTGAAGGCAGCGGAGGACGCCAGCGGGATCGGGCAGCGCGGCCTTGAGGTCTTGATACGCCCCCAGCGCGAGGAAGCAGCCGTAGGCGGAACCGCTTTGGCTCCCGGCGGCTTGGTGGTAGCCGCCATCGGAGGAGCGGAAGGACTCGAGATGGGAGATGAAGTTGGAGACAGGCGCGACGCCTGTCCTACACTGCGCCCACGCGCGCGCCAGGCAACAGAGATGGACGAAGTCCAACCCCGCGCCATCATCGAACGCGCGGAGGAACGGCTCGATCGGCTTGAACGCTGGAGGACTTTGGACCTTGAGCGGCGATTCCGAGACTCGGTAGCAGCCGACGTGAGGAGGCTCACTCTGATTGCAGGTTGCTGATTGCGAATTGCAGATTGGAAATGGAGCCTCCTCACGTCGGCTGCTACTGGTTTGAACTTCGACCGCCAGCCACGCATCCATGCCGAAGACCGTGTAGTAAAGGTCGCTGCGGCCGGAGCGGTCCTTGAAGCCGCCGTCGGCGTTCTGCTGGCGGAGGAGGAAGTCGCGGACGAGCGAGGCGGAGTCACCGAGTAGCCTCGGCGCCAGGCGGGCGACTTGGAGCATTTCGAGGCGGAGGCTCATGACGGAAACAACCGCCGGAGCAGCGCGGCCAGGCCGAACTTGTTCAGCCGCTTTTCGGCGATGGCATCGCGGTGAATCTCCTCGATCTCCTCGACCGAAAGAAACATCGGCTCCCGCGTCACTTGGCCAGCTTCCTCAAGAGCGCCGCATGTTTGGCGAAGACCCGCTTCTTGGCCGCACGGAAGATTTCTTTGTCCAGGCCGCTGGCTCGTGGAACCGACGCCAACGGTGGCGCTTTGGCAGACTTGCTTTCGAGTTTCACGCTCATCGCGATCCAATCGTAGATAGGCCGGACCGCGGTTTCAAGCGGCTTGAGCGCCGGCGATCGCGACTCTGTCGGAGGGTCCCGCCCGCTTGGCCGCGTTGGCCGCCTCGAACTCCTTGCACCAGCCTTTGATCTCCGTGTCGTTGAAAATCTTGCCGATGACGCGTCGGAGCAGACCTTTGAGGTTCGGGTTGTCGAGTTCCTTGAGCGAACGGATGGCTTGCTCCTTGTAGGTCTCGAGCAAGCTGCGGGCGCGTTCGTCGGCCTTCAACTGGGTGTAGAGCGATTCCACTTGCTCGACGGTGACTCCGTCGGGCATCTGACGGCGCCAGACCGACTCCAGCAGTTGCTTCCGGTCGCCGTTGGCGCGTTCGTGGGCCACCGCCAGCAAGAGGCTCGGACGCAAGGCGGCGAGGTCGTTCGTCTCGCCGTTCGCGCCCAGGTCGCTGAGATCGTCGCGGACTTGGTAGGCGATGCCGAGGGCTTCGCTGTAGGCGCTGAGGACCTTGGCCACGGCGTCGTGGACTTCCACTCCGGCGTAGAGCGCGCCGAGCCGCAACGCCACCTCGAAGGCCGGGGCCGTCTTGCGGCGGAAGATGTCGAGCACTTGCACGGTACGGAGCGGCTGCGGGTTGCGGGTCCAGCAGAGTTCCGCCCCTTGGCCGCGGCAAAGCTGACGCTGGCCTTCGGAGGCCACGAGGAGCATCTGCTCTTTCTGTTCCGCGGTCGCCTTGCAGGCGCCGATGAGGCGGTAGCCTTCGCCGATGAGCAGGTCGCCGACGTTCAGCGCGACGGGCACTCCGTATTCGGTGTGCAGCGTTTTCTCGCCGTAGCGTTCGCTGTCGTCGTCTTCGATGTCGTCGTGGATGAGCGAGGCCTTGTGGAAACACTCGACGGCGACGGCGACCTTGCGGAGGTCGTCGGGCAGCGGTTCGCCGGGATTCCCACGGAGCGCCTGGAAGGCCGACACGGCCAGGAAGGGCCGCCAACGTTTGCCGGCGCGGGCCAGCCAATCGCGCGCAATCAACTCGGTGTCGCCCTCCGGCGTGCCGAGGATCAAGTCCAGCGACGCCGGCGTGAACCAGAAGTCGATTTCGTCGCGCAGTGCGCCGAGGTCGAGGCGGCGGGTCTTGTCGGCGCTGGTCAAGTGGATGTAGTCCCATACCCAGTCGAGATCAACGTTGGTGTTGGCGCAGTCGTCTTGCAGCAATGGCACGGCGACGCCGGGGATGGCCGCGGCTTCCATGTAGGGGAAGGCGCGCTCCAGCACGTTCAGGCAACTCACGCCGACGATGGCGTCGATCTTACCGGTCTGGATCATCGACATGACGATGGCCGAGCCTTCGGCGATCAGCACCGCGTAGCCCAGCGCCTCGGCCTCGTTCTGCAAATCCTGGATCGAGCAGAGGCCGCATTCCTTGCAGAGCAAACCGAACTCGTCGAACGGCGCCGGACACTTCTCCTCCACGCGCAGGCACTTCGGCAGCAAGAGGAGCCGCCGCTCAAACGGCACCGTGGCCAGCGTCTCGCGCCAGAGTTCGTTGTTGATGAGCACGCCGAGGAAGTCGAGGTAAGCCGCGTCGCACTTGAGCAGGCTGACGACGCGCTGGGCGTGTTCGCGCAACTGGTCCAGCGGCAGCGGCGGCACCGGGTTGAACTCGGCGACGTAATTCCGCACGAACTGCACCATGCGGGCGCGGTCGGCGAGGGTCTGGGGGATGTTCTTCTGCGTCGGGCGCAGCCGCTGCATCGGCACCGGGCGGGGGACGGAGAGCGGGGCGAAAGAGATGGTCTGGGAACTCATGGTTCGTTACGCAAGGCGAGCCACAGGGGCCGTGTTGTTTCCGTTGTCCATCGGTTCAACTGACGCTGACGGCGGAAGTATCCTTCGAAGAGGAAACTTGGTCCAACGGTTTCTTCAGCGCCTCCACCTTGGCGGCCATGTCCAGCGGTGCGGGGCCGTAGGCCCCGAAATCGTGGAAGAATAATCGCTTCGCCCACCGATACATCCAGTGCTTCTCCGGCACTTCATGGCCCGGCAGCCATTGGCTGAAACGCGGCTGCATCTGGTCCAACTCGGCCATCGCCGTCTGGCGGATGGTCGAGTCGCGCGCGCCGTGTTTACGCACGAGATCGCGGATCAGGTCGGCCCGCTCCAACACCACACAGCCGCGCGTGGCTTGGGCGGCAACGCGCCGAAAGTCCTTCAGGAACTCCGAGTTCCTCATCACGGAATAGATGCTGGCGCCGTCGCGGATGTTCTCCTTGGCGAACTGGATCACGGGGCACGGCTCGATCTCGCCGCGCGGACTGACGTGGTGGCTGATGCCGGTGGCCATCGGACAGAGCGCGCGGCCATCGTGGTCGTAGTAGGCGTCCACGATGGCGATGGGCAGCTTGGCGCGCATCTCGACGACGAACCGCCGCGCGCGCAACTGCTGCTCCGGCGTGAGCGCGAGGTCCGAGCACATCTGCGGTCCGATGGGGCGATAGGCGTAGTACCAGGCGTAATGCACGCCGCGCCGGATCAGTTCGCGCAGCCAGTCCTCGGTGAGCAGCTCGTCAATGTTCGTCCGGCACAAGCTGGTGGCCACGCCGGTCAGGAGCCGCGCCTCCAGACAGTTTTCCAAGCCGCGCAGGGTGCGGCGATAGACATCCTTGCCCCCGCGCCGCTCGTCGCTGACGGCTTCCTTGCCTTCGATGCTAACCAGCGGCGTGACGTTGCCCAACCGGCGCAACTCCGCCGCCACCTTCTCTGTGATCATCTGTCCGTTGGTGAAGACCTGGAAGTAGCAGTCCGGGTGCGCGCCGAGAATGTCGAGCAGTTGCGGATGCAGGAACGGCTCGCCGCCGAGGATGCCGAAGAACGAACTGCCGTGCTGCTTGGCGTCGTTGATGACGCGGTTCATCAAGTCGAGATCGATCATCTCCCGCGGCCCGTCCACGTCCACCCAGCAGCCCTGGCAGCGCAAGTTGCAGGAGTTGATGACGGAGATGTAGAGGAAGGCCGGAAAGAACTCGCCCCGCTTGAGGCGGCTCTTGAACTTCTGCATGCCGATGGCGCTCTTGACCCCGAAGTTCCAGCAGAACTTCCAGAGCAGGCGTTTGTCGGTCGTGGCCCAGATGCGTCTTGTCAGTTGAACGAACATTCGACTTCGCGGATTCAGCGATCACGCGGCGACAATTTAACCGCAAGCAGCGAGGTGTCGAACGCAATGTCGCCGGAGGGCGCGGCCGCCGTTTTCTTTTCGCTTGCCTGAGACTTTCCCTGCGCCATATTCCCCGCCGTTGGACTTGTGGCGATGGGGTCGTAGCTCAGTTGGTAGAGCGTCTCGTTCGCAAGGAATTTCCAGGAATTTGGCCTCAATTCGACTCAAGTGCCCTCACCAGCCCTGACCTTGATTTACGGGGCTGAAGTCACGTTCTGGGGAATATGCTCTGAACCCTCAATTGCTCCCCAAAGGACCGATTTCCTTCCGCCGGGGGTGACAAATGGGGGTGACAATTCCGCTGGATCTCTTCTGGCTGGCAAAGCGAATACGCCAAACCGGCGGGAGGGACACCGTACGAGTTCCCCATCGTTCGCAACGGCTTGAAATCCTCTGTTCCTTTTTTCGGGCTGGGCACGACTGGATGGGAAAGCAGGCGACCGCGGTTTCGAAGTGAAACCCGTTGCCTGCGCAACACGATGAAAGACGACCAACGCCAATTTGCAGTGGAGATGGGCCGGCCTCCAAGGCGAGGCCCGAGCCGGGTTCAACATGGATGTTGCCCGAGCCGTCGCGTCCTCGGTGCAGATGGCAACCCAGGTGAGACGACTTCAAGAAGGGACATTCCATGAACACCACCATTGATTCACCGGCGCTGTCCTCCGTAGCCCAAGCCCCGCGGCTGGCTTACCGAGTCAGGGAAACGGCCCAGATGTTGGGCGTGAGTGACAAGACGGTGCGGCGCCTGGTCGCGCGAGGTCTGCTCCGGCCCTCGCGAGCCCTGCGTCACTTGTTGATTCCGCACTTCGAGGTTGAGCGCTTCCTCAAAGAGACGCTTTGAACTGGGCACGAGATCGGAGCGTGGATGGCCAAGGCGCACGCGGCGACGCGGCGCGAAGGGGCGACCGTGGTGGGTTTGGTGCCGGCGCGCACGGACACCGCCTGATGGCATCAATACGTCATGAAACATGAAATCCTTCTGGTGCGCTGCCGGCTCAAGTTCGGCGCAGGCCACAACGCTGCGCCGTTACCCTCTGCGTTGGTGGTCATGCGGCCCGCCACCTTCGCCTTGCGGTCCTGGCCAACCTCATCTGCGGCTCACGCCACTCACTCTCCAGGCACCAAGGAAACCTGACCAAGCGTTCTTGATTCCCTCCGCGTCGTTGTCGCCAGACGCAGCGATTCCTGCGGGCTGCTTTGTGGCGAGTGAATGGCCGCGACTCGACTCGGGCGCGAGGAGGGCGCGCCGGACTTGAATTGAGCAGCCTTGTCTCGGAGGCGGTGCTCGCCGACTAACGTCGGCCCAAGCTTGCCGCTGGCTCCCGCCCAACGAAGGCATCCGCGGCTCCGCGTGGCGGCGGGTGGAGTGTGGAGGATGCATCCCAATCCTGAATGTCGTCGCACCCTTGCGGGGGCTGACCGGAATCGAAATGATACCAATGGAGGAAGATCGTCCATAACGGCAGAGATGAGCACGCACCACACCCAGAGGAAGAAGTGGGACGTGGACCGGTTACTTGAGGGTCTGATTGGCGAGCAGGTCCGCGTGGCGGCCAAGTCGTTTGCGCCTCCACCACCACCTGGAACCGCCACGCTCCGGTTTGCGCCCGTCCGCGACCTCTTCCTTCCCGACAACACCCAGCCGGCAGGATTGCCGGTCTTCTTCGAGGGCCGGCTCTTGGAGTTCGAGCGTCAGATCGGGGTCGTGTTCGTTCGTCTCGACTCCCCTTGCTCTTCGCCGGAGATGCCAGAAGGGATCGTGTGGTTTCGCGGGAAGTCGGCGGTGATTCTGCGCGGGCCGGCCGTGGTGGAACTGGCCTGCCCGGTCCAAGTGGAGCGCCTGCCGTCCGATCCCGATAATTATTGGCGCGATCTGCGCGCGCCGCGAGTGCAGTTTGAGTTTGCGTTCCCCGTGGACGAACGAGGTCCGGGGAATGGCCCCCGGCCCGCCAGCGTGCCCGCTGTCCCCAATGATTTCGGGCGGTTACGACGGGGCCATTGACTAGCGGCGCGCGGAGGCCTAGATCGTGATCCAATCAAACACCGTTATGGGGGAGGAATATGCTCAAGCTGGGGACGGGGGCGCGGACCCGCAACAGAAACGACGCCGACGCCGGACAATTGAACCTGTTTGGATGGGAGTTACCACACGATGAAACCCTTGACACCCTACGGCTGCCAGGCCGAGCAACCCTGGCGGAAGTTCTGTCCCAAGAGGGTTGCGGAACTGGAAGCGAGGGGCCAATGGCACCCGATGCTCCTGGAAGCGGAGGAGAAAACGGAGAGCGAAGTGGATTCGCTCCGCCGGCACTTGATCCAGCAGGGCTTGACGGCCCAGCAGGCGCATTACCGGGCTTGGGAGATCGTGCGGGAACGTTACCTTTTCCTCCCACCGGAGAAGTAGGCCCCGACACAGTGGCTCCCGTTGAAGCGGTCGAAGCGGAGCCAGAACCGCCCCGCAACCAGGGCAACTACCGGATCACGGACGAGGACAAGCTCGGCAGCGGTTCGCTCAAGCAGAAGTGCCGGCACAACCTCGCCGCCATTGAGTTGCTGAAGAAGCTGGAAAACGAAGGACGCGCGGCCACGGAGGCGGAGAAGCGCATCTTGGTGCGCTATGTCGGCTGGGGTGGACTGCCGCAGGTCTTCGATGCGTGGAATGAACAGTGGCAAGAAGAGCGCGAGCGGTTGGAGCAACTGCTCACGCCCGACGAACTCGACTCGACCCGCGCCACGACCTTAAACGCGCACTACACCGCGCCGCTGGTCATCCGCGCGATGTATGGCGCGCTGCAACGATTGGGTTTCAAACTGGGCCGCATTCTCGAACCGGCGCTGGGACTGGGCCATTTTATCGGCCTCATGCCCGACGAGATGCATGCCCATTCGCTCATCACGGGTGTCGAGATTGATTCGGTCACGGCCCGGCTGGCAAAACTCCTCTATCCTGACGCCGACATTCGGCAGCAACCGTTCGAGGACACCAAGCTCGCCGATGGCTTCTATGACGTGGCGATTTCCAACATTCCCTTTGGCGACTACAAGCCGTTCGATCCACGTTTCAAAGCTTGGAGCTTCGTCATCCACGATTACTTCTTTGCGGCGGCGCTGGAAAAAGTCCGCCCCGGCGGCTTGGTCCTGTTCATCACCTCCAAGGGCACTCTCGATAAAGTGGATGGGGCGCTGCGGGAATACGTCGCCGGCCAGGCTGACTTGCTCGGCGCCATCCGTCTGCCCAACGACGCCTTCAAGAAGAACGCCAACACGGAAGTCACCACGGACATCGTGATCCTGCGCAAGCGGCTGCCCGGCGAAGCGCCATCAGGGCCGGCGTGGAAAGCCATCACAGAGATCACCAACTCGCTCGGC
>JACRJZ010000088.1 GCA_016219875.1 Verrucomicrobiota bacterium
CTGCCAAGGAACGGAGCGCGGCTGTGTCCGCCGGACCAGCCGCAGCACCAACCCAGGCGCGGGGCGTGGGAGCCTGTCCGAGCTTCGTCCTCTGGAACGTGCTGCGGCTGGGTCTTCGACCACAGCCGCGCTCCGTTCCTTAGCCCGATGCAGCAACCGTCGGCGGTTGCTCCGACTCTCCTCACGTCGGCGGCTACGGTTTTGAAAGAGGCTCACCGTCCCGAGGTTCTTCACCTGTTCAATTCCGCTTGAATCCAGTTGTTGGCGGCATCCAGGAGCGTAATGGCGTAGGGACCATTGTGGATGCCGCTGCTGCCATCGTAATGAACCAGGTAAAGGTTGAACCGGGCTTTTCGGATGTTCACTGGAATCAGTGCTTGTTCGGCGCTGTCCGGTCCTGATCCTCTTTCAGACAAGGTCCCGGCTGCGGTGTATTCCCAAGCTTTCGCCCCGTACTTCGCCCGCAACGAGGCCGGGGCTTTGGTCGTGGCCCAAACATCCAGCCAGGATTTCACCCGCTGGACGCGGTTGGATACCGCAGTGGTGGCAAACTGCGTCAGCAATTCGGGGAGAGGATGGCAGGCGCGGCAGGTATCAAACGAAGCCGCCTTGAAAGTGTGGCCCGTCAAGGCCGGATGCGCTGGTCCCTCGGAGGGCTGCTTGGGCATGTGGCAACCGACGCACTGGTTCGTGATCAGCAAGGCGTGCGCAGCGGGTTGGAAGGGCGTGCCGCCGGCATCCAGTTCCCCTGCCGAGCCAAGCAACATGTTGTACTGGGGCGAGCGATGCGGCGGTTCGCTGGTGTCAGTCCAGGCTGCTCCCCGCGCGTTATGGCACTGGGCACACAGGTTGACTCCGGCTTGGTATTGCTGGGAGAAACTCGCCCAATTCGTGGCGGGTTGGACGGAATAGGAATTGGTGGAGAAGAGCGGGTTGCGCAACTGATGGCCATGCGACGTGTTGACGTGCGGATCGTGGCAGGCGACGCAAACAATGCCCTCGCTGCCGGCGGTTTCGGCACTGGGCATCGTCGTTGCCCAAGGAAACGCGAAATACGCGCGCAAGGCCCCTGAATGGCAAGGCCCGCAGCGCAGCATGTTCGCCATCCCGTTGGTCGGATCGCGGAAGGAAGCGGCAACGTCTGGCTGGATCTGCGCGTGTTTCGAGGAGGTCCAGTCAGTGTAGGTCGGCTGGCTCGCCGGGACGTGGCATCCGCCGCAAAGCTTGGCGCCCCATTCCACCGCCGGCCGCCGGTCGGGAAACAGGTCTGAGCGATGGCGGACACCTCCTGGCCCGTGGCAACTTTCACATTGCACTCCCTGCAACGCGCTGTTTCCGGGAGTGTAACCGCCCGGATATCCGAAAGCGACGGTATGGCAGGACAGGCAAGCAGCATTGGTCGCGTTGGCAGGATTGTGATTGGTCAAGTTGAGAAACGCTTTGGCGTGGGGCGTGTCGAGCCAGTAATCGTACCACACGTCCCGCGGAAACGTCCCGCCCTCCGCGAGGGAATGGCATTGGCCGCACGCGTCGGCGCCCGTGTAGAAGGGGAACGGCGCGCTCACGCGGTAGAAGGACGCCCTGGACTCATTCGTCAAATCCAACGTGAAGTAGTTGTTGGTGTAAACGGGGCCGACCTTCCGCCACCCGCCCTCCGTCAGATTGGTGCAAACCTCGGCCTGAAACGGTCCGCCAGCATATCCGGCGCAGAAAGCCTGAATGCGTCCCGGCGTGTTGGAGACCGAAAGGAGGACAGGCCGTGGATCGATTCCGCCCAGCGACGGCATGGGGATTCTTGAGGGTGCCGCCCCCGGTGAATCTGGGACAACGAAAAACGTATTGATGGCCAGCAGCGTCACAAAGACGACGCGTCGGCTTTGGATTTCCTCAGAAGGCACCGTGGACAGGCTCATAGTCAGTTCGTTCGGCTCGCAAATTCAGATTTCATCTTCCAAAGATGACAAGGGCATCAGGAAAGACGTGGGCGCTGTCATACCAGCCGGTGCGCCCCGATTCAAGCGGAAGTTCGCACGAGCACGTCGAAACCCCAGGGCTGATTCAAGAAACATGCGGAGAGGAGCGCGGGCAGCCTGCCCGCGCGTTCCGTCGAAAATGGGAGCGAGAAACACGCGGGCAGGCTGCCCGCGCTCCTTCTTGAATCAGCCCTAGAGTGAGGGTGCGCCAACTTTTCCTCGCGTGCCTCGGTTGGCTTTGGCAGATTCAGGCGACGAAAACTTGATGAGCAGACAAAAGCGCTATGAAACACACCGCATCCAAGTTGCACGCGATCACGATGCCCGGCGCGGGGGGGCGCCAGGCCCGCGCTCAAATCGTCCTTCTGGTGCTGGCCGCGGTCGTGGTGGGCTTCGGCGGCGGTGCGGTTTGGTTCTGTCGCAAGCCAGCCCCAGGCAGCCCAGCCAGAACCGGCCACACGACGGTTGCTACTTTGTCCGACGGCACCAAAACCGTGTTAAGGGACCTCAGCCTGCCGGTGGAAATTCGTTTCTACAGCCTGCTCGATCCGACGAGTGGGACGACTGCCCTGGGTGAATTCGCCGAGCGAGTCGATCAGGTGTTGTCCCTCTACGAGCGAGAGGGGGCAGGCAAGATCAAGGTGACCCGCTTCAAATCCCGGTCGGACTCCGCGACGGACGCTGCTTTCGCAGACGGGATCAAGCCCTTCAACCTCGACAAGGGGGAGGGCTGTTGTTTGGGGCTGGCCTTGGTGTGCAAGGACCAGAAGGAATCTCTTCCCTACCTGGCTCCGGAGTGGGAGCAAGCGTTGGAGCCGGATTTGACTCGCGCAATGGTCCGGGTCGTTGCCGCGAGCGCACCGAAAGCGCGTTCCGTGGCCGCAGCTTCGCCCGACACCGCGGCCGTGGAAGAAATCAGGCGGCTTTTTCCCGATCTGAATTCCATCTCGGTGGACGAGGGGATTCGTGCTCTTCGGCAAAAAGCCCTGACCGCGTTTGCCGCGGCGGCACAGGAAACGGAAACGCGAGTCAAAGACGCCCAGGAACGTCTCCAGCAAGCCCAGAGCAACAACTCCGAGGGGGCGCAGGAAGTCGCAAAGAAGGAACTCCAGCAGATCCACAGCGAGCAAACCGACAAGCTCAAACAGATCGCCGCCCGGCTCCAAGCCCAGATCGCCGCCCTCGAACAACTGAAGAAGAAGTGAGCCGTCGAAATCAGAAACCCCTCCCCATTGCTGGGGAGGGGCTTGGACAGGGCTGCCTTCGCAATCTACTTCGCCAATTCGTCGCTACGGGGTAGCCACGACGCGATAGAACTGCTGCACGTCGTTGCGCGTCGGTGTCACAAAGCTGGCGGCGTTGCCCGTGCCAACAATCGGAGCGCCCACGTTCTTCCATTCTCCGGTGAACGCAGAAATGGCCTGGACTTGGTAGGACTTGCCGACTTCGGTGTTGAACGCGACTTCGGCCGCCGAGAAGATATAGACCGTGTTGGTGGCTCCATAAGGATTGACCAGTTTCTTCCCGTCAGCCCAGACGACCCCGACGGAAAGCCCGTTGGTCGTGGTAATGCCCGGCACCATCGGATTGAGGCCGAGGGCGTACTTGAGCCAATTAGGATACACATCGCCCGCCGGCGTGGCATTCGGCGCGGCGCCCGCCGCGGTCGCCGATCCGAAATATTGGATCTGCCACGCGTCTGGTAGTCCGTCGTCGTTGGAATCGCCCGTGAGATCGGCGATGGAGGCTTTGAGCAGGCCGACGGCGTAGGGCGCGTTGTGGATGCCCCGGCTGCCCTCGACGTTGATAAACATGTGGTTCCAGGCGGCATTCAGGAACTTCGTCGGCCAGTTCGTCTTGACCGAAGTACGGCCAATTGACTTCACCAGCCCATCCGCGACGTAATTCCCGTCTGCCCGGTAGGTCGAGTTCGGCAGCAACGTGGACAGGCGATCGAGCAGTTTCTGGACTTCGGTCTGAATGCCTTCAATCATCCCATCACCGTTGTAGTCTTTGCGCACCATGTCGAAGTCCTCAATATGGCCGTGGCATTTCACGCAGACGTCCACTTTGGCCACGTGGTTGGTCACCCCATTGGTGATGACCGAGTAGGCCATGTTAAAGGAGTGCCCGCCCGCTTTGGTGAAGGCCGGATCAGTCGAAGCCACGGGTTGCATGTGGCAGCCAACGCAGACGTTCGGGATCGTGGCATTGTGAGTGCCGCTCGGGATGAATTTGCCGTATTCGATACCGCCCACGCCTTCGACCATCTCGCCAGCCGTGCTGTCATGCGGGCCAAAGCTGACGCCGCCCGCCCAGGTCGGTTGGTTCCTCTGGTAATTGACTACGTTGTTGCTGGCGGACCCATTGCGGGAGTGATGACATTGCATGCACAAAGCACCAAGCCCCGCATTGGTGACCGTGGTGCCCTCGGGGAGGGTGTAGAGGGGAGCCGAGCGCAATTGATGCGGATTGGTGGTCTCGTGCGGATCATGGCAAGCCGCGCAGGTGATGGCTTCGAACACGGTGTTGCTGCCGAGGGGATTGCCGGTCGCAACGAAATCCACAAACCCGCGGGCGGTGTGACAGCGGATGCAGGCTTCGCGACCCGCCCCAGAAGGGCTGCGCGTGGCCACGGCGTGCCGGGAGTTCTTCCATTCCGCCGTTTTGTAGTGGTGCGACAGGCTGTCGTGGCACTGCGCGCAATCCCCAACCCCCAGACTCTTGGAGATGAGGCTCTTGGCCCCCAGGCTCGTGGCGTGTTCGCTGCCCGGTCCGTGGCAGTTCTCGCACTGAATGTTGGCCACGTTTCGCAATGCCGCGGGCATCGATGCGAAATTGTTCGTGTTGAAGTTGGTTGGGAAGAGCCAACCGGTCGAAGCCCATAAGTCGTCAAAACCGCCGTTGTTCGCCAGCGCGTTGGTGTCGTACCCCACGGTGTGGCAGGAGATGCAGTTCTTGCCGAAGTGATCCGTGGACACGCCGTTGATCGCGTCCTTGAACGCCTCGGCGTGCAGAGTGTGCGACCAGGGTTCGTAGATATTCGAGGCAATCAAACCGCCGCTATGGCAGAGCGCACAGACGTTCAGGCCCATGTAATTGGCCGCAGTGATCTGCGTGGTCAGATTGGTGGTGCCGTTCGTGCTGGTGGTGATCGTGGCCAGGACGGTGTATTGGCCTACTGCGTCCGGCCGCAGCATGGCGCGTCCCGCGACCTGCAAAGTCAAGCGGTCAGCCATGTTGTACGGAGGAACGTTCGCACCCAGAGGGCTGTCTGTCAGCGTCGCCAGAGAGCCGATGGGTTGATTGGTCAGAATCCAGGTGACGCTGACGATGTTGGAGGGAGCGATGGCGATGTTGATCAACGCGTCCAGGTAGGCCGGTTGGCCGACGCCCACCGTGTTCAAGCCGTTGGCAATCTGTTTGCCCGCCAACGAGTAGTCTTTGAGGTCCTGGGGCGTCAAGGGGCGCAGCGTCACTTGGCCATTCAAAGCGGGAGCTGCAGCGCTCGCGCTGGTTGCAGATCCGACAGCCATCAGCACGGCTGCCACTAGGCAAGCTGGTACTTTTTTGATTGAGGTGTGTGTGTTCATACGTGCATTACTTTTGTTTTTTAAGGTTCTACGGTTCTTGGCGAAGGTCTGGTTTTGGATCCTCGCCCCCCACCTGCGCCGCTTCTGACACAGCCAGTGCCGATCCAACCCTGCAGGTGGCTTTGCTGTTCTTGTCTGTCGCACTTGCCACTGGCTGTTTTCGTTTTTCCTGATACTGCATCTGCGCTGCAAGACTTGTGCATCGCATCCAAGCAGCGGCAACTCCGGTCCACTGGCAACCGGCTTGCTTGTCCCTGGAAATCTATTGTTGCCGGAAGGTCCAGCGCTGAATGCAGTCGAAAAGGATTCGCCCCCTGCATTCCCTTCTGGGGCCGGTCCGCCCAAGGCCTTAATGGCAAAGTCAGATCCGCACTGACCCCCAGGATGCTGTCCAATTTCAAGCTGGGAACAAAGACTCTCATGCGCGTGATTCGCTTCTGTGTGGGCGCGTTGAACGCAGTCCTTGCCGGGAACATTCAACCGCTTGATCATGGACCACCGTCTTCTCTCGAGGAAAGGGCGGGGCCGGGAGAAGAGGTGCCTTGGGGCGATTCCGGAGGGCAACCTGCAAACTTGGGTTCCTGGATTCCCTCTGTTCGTTGTCGGTTGAAGCTGTGCGGATGGGGTGAGTATGTCGAGGCGCGATGGCAGCACTCACGTCGGCCAAGGTGGTCCGACTGAGTTTGTCCCTGACCTGCTTGCAGATGTCTTCCCAGAAATCGCGCAACGGACAAACGGATCCCCCATCGCAATCCTTGAC
This sequence comes from Verrucomicrobiota bacterium, assembly GCA_016219875.1. Lineage (GTDB taxonomy): Bacteria > Verrucomicrobiota > Verrucomicrobiia > Limisphaerales > JACRJZ01 > JACRJZ01. Next base: position 6,327 of record JACRJZ010000088.1, read on the forward strand.
GGCCAACATGCATGGGCCGATCCAGCCTTTGCCTTCCACCGCTTCCACCACTTCGAGCAGACAGATTTCCTCCGGAGGCCGAGTGAGGAAGATGCCCCCTTTGTAGCCGCGTTTGGCGGAGACGATGCCTTGATGGGCCAGTCGGTTGACGATTTGGGCCAGATAGGGTCTGGGAATCCCGGTGCAATCGGCTACATCGCGAACAAAACAGGGCTGGCCACCAATGCGCTCAAGGCAGGCGAGCGCCTGTATGGCGTACCCAGTCGTTTGCGACAAACACATCATAGCGGTCTTTGCCGACATTGGGGACTGACATGACCTCTAGGTCAACAATAATTCTGATGTCCAGGTCATCAATTTAGGATGTGTTATCTAGTGCTTAACAATTTCCCACTAGTTGTCCAGGCTTGATCCTTTGGTTCGTCACCCGATCTCTGTTTCCGACCATTCCTTCTGGCCCGACGTTTTGGCCTGCTACAGCCTCTGCATCGACCAGCTCACAACCGGACCTGGCGCTCTGTTGACCACATCTTCACGGAGCAGCCGGCCGGTTTCTGAACAAGGGATTTGAGGCCTTACGCCGTCTTAAACTGCGCGTCGTCGCGAACTTCGATCCGGAAAGATTCGGTTGAAGGCCCTCTCACAGAGTTTGCGAGGCGAAGTTGTGACGTAGTGAAATGGGGTCACTTTTGCTGCGAACCAACTGCATGACCTCCGGACTGCACGCCAGTTCGGCCAGCATCTTCCGTCAGCACGAGGCCGGTACTGCCCCTGCATCGCCAGCTTGAGCGTTGATTTACCGCTAGCCCAATGCAATCCTTGCCGCGGCTGTCCGGCGAGGACATCCTTTCGCCGTTCATCATGAAAATGCGCATCATGCTCCTCGTTTCGGCGGCCCTGCTAGCCGGCACTTTTTTAAACACTTTCGCAAGTTCCGCCCCGAATGCGCCTGCGCCCCAGGGCTGCGTCGCATTGGCCGAGTATTTCCGCGCCGAAACCGCCAAGCTCGCCGACCGCTGCCTTACGGATGTCACTTCGCTCGAAGACTGGCAATCGCGCCACGGGCAGTATCGACACGAGTTGTTTGAGATGATGGGCCTTTGGCCGCTGCCGCCACGGACGGATTTGAAGCCCGTGATCACCGGGCGACTGGATCATGATCAGTTCACGATGGAGAAACTGCATTTCCAGTCGCGGCCCGGCCTCTACGTTACGGCCAATCTCTACCTGCCGAAAGGGCTGACCCAGCGCGCGCCCGCGATCCTCTACGTGTGCGGCCACGGTCCCGTGATCACCAACGGCGTGAGCTACGGCAACAAAGTCAGCTACCAGCACCACGGCGCGTGGTTCGCCCGGAACGGCTACGTGTGCCTGATCATCGATACATTGCAGTTGGGCGAAATCCTTGGTCTGCATCACGGCACGTACCGCGAAGGCCTGTGGTGGTGGAACTCCCGCGGCTACACCCCGGCCGGTATCGAGGCCTGGAACAGCATCCGCGCGCTCGACTACCTTTGCACGCGGCCCGAGGTGGACACCAACCGCTTCGGCATCACAGGGCGTTCCGGCGGCGGAGCCTACAGTTGGTTCACGGCGGCGCTTGATGACCGCGTGCAGGCCGTCGCACCCGTGGCCGGCATCACTGACCTGCAGAACCACGTCGTGGACGGCGCGGTCGAGGGCCATTGCGACTGCATGTTCTTCGTGAACACGTACCGCTGGGACTACCCGCTCCTGGCCGCCCTGACCGCGCCGCGGCCGTTGCTGCTGGTGAACACGGACTCCGACAGCATCTTTCCGCTGAGCGGCGTGCTGCGGACTCACGCCAAGCTGCGCCAGCTTTACGCCCTCCACCGCGCCACGAACGCGTTTGGCTTGGTCATCGGCCCTGGCCCGCACAAGGACACGCAAGACTTGCAGGTGCCCGTCCTCCGCTGGTTCAACAAACACCTCAAGGGGCAGGATTCCCTTATCGAGACGGCGGCGGTGAGGTTCTTCACGCCGCAGCAACTCAAGGTGCTGGACTCCATCCCTCCTGATGCCATCAACACGAATGTCCACGACACGTTTGTACCGACGGCCAAAGTGCCGCCAGCGCCAGCCTCCATCGAAGTCTGGCATCAGCAGTGCGAGGCGTGGCTGGGCGCGCTGCAGACGAAATCTTTCGCCGGTTGGCCGCAGGAAGCCGGGAAAGTGGAGGCGGTGAAAAAATTTTCCGCCGAGCGCGACGGCGTGAGATTCGAGGCGTTCGATTTCAACAGCCAATCCAACGTCCGTCTTCGGCTCTACGCGGTCCAGCGCTCGGGCGGAAGAGAGTCGGAACGCGCCGTGCTGACCGTGGTGGGAGAGGCTCCCGTTCTGTCCCGGACCAGCAGTGCTGCGGAGGCTTTCGGGCGTGCCGAGAGCGATTTGGGTCGCAAGCGGATCAACGAGAACAGACTGAAAGCCTGTCCCACGTTCCCTGACTGGCTGGCGATGATGCGAAGTGGCTTTGAGGAGGAATTGAGCGAGGAACTTGGTGCCATGAGGCCCGCCCCGCCAGCCGACCGTGAAGCTTTCGCCATGCTGCAACAGGAACTCAGCACAAATGCCGCCGTGTTGTTCTTCCTGCCGCCGCGCGGCGCAGGTCTGACCGCCTGGGAGGGCGACGCACGGAAGCAAGTCCACCTCCGCCGCCGCTTCATGCTGCTTGGGCAAACTCTCGACGGGATGCGGGTGTGGGACATCCGCCGTGCCGTTCAGGCCGCGCGCACCGCGAGGGACTTCCCGCGTGCGCCTCTTTGGCTGCGGGCCGACGGCGAACTTGCGGTGGATGCCCTCTACGCCTCGCTCTTTGAGCCGGACCTAGCCGGCCTCGAACTCTGGCGGTTACCAGCGTCGCATCAGACCGGCCCGGACTTCCTGAACGTGTTGCGGTTCCTCGACGTGCCCCAAGCTGTCGCGATGGCCACGGAACGATGCCCGCTGCGCCTGCACCAGACCGAGGCCCAAGCATTCACTTACGCGCAAGCCGTGGCCACCGCGCTGAGCTGGGACACGAAACGCTTGTCGGCTGAGTGAGCAAGATCTGCCAACGCTCCAGTTGGTGCCCAGTGAGTTTCGCGCCCTTGACAGCGGCACCACCGGGTCGTTCGGATCGGCAAGTGAGTAGCGTTTTCATGATTCAAAAGCGACGCCTCTCGGTGGCGCGCCATCCTCCTTCCAGGAGATTGAACAACGGTGGCGCTGTGCCGACGTCGCTACACCAAGGAGATCTTGAAAGAGGCTCGTGAGGCTTTGACTTGAGGCTGAACCCGCTCCTCAAAACAAAAAGGGCACCCTCGCGGGTGCCCTTGATGGTGCAGCCAAACCACTCTCAGTCCTCGTTAGGCTTCCAGATCACCAAGTTGTTCTGGACTGAAATGAGCGCAGCGCGCATCTGTGATTTCACAGAAGAGTCGGTTGCTTGCTGGGAACTGCCATCGCCGAGGGCTAGATTGCCTGCTCTCTGATGAATGGTCGCGTTCCAGTAGGCGTTGTTGTCGCCATTCGCATTGAAGTTGACGGTCAGATTGGCGTCCACCGAACTGGTTCCACCCTCCAGGAGGTTCCGATCGCCGCTCAGGATTGTCTGGGGCTTGATCTCGTCAGCCTGTTCGCAAAGGAAGTAGCTGATGTTTCCACTTCCGGTACCATTTGGAGCCCCAGTTTTTCCACCGAACTCGGTGAACACTCCCTTTTCGCCAAACCGGGTCGCCTTCGTCTTGCTGTCACTGTTGCAGACAAGGATTTTCGGCGTGTTGAACTCATTGGAGCAAACCCGCCAGTGCTCCGTGAAGGACAAACTCCTGGTGCCATCCTCATTTTGGGAGACGTTCCACGGGAAACGGTCGCCATGGTCGCCAGAGTAGAGGCGGAAGCCCAAGCCGACTTGTTTGAGATTGCTGACGCAGTTGATGCGGGCCGCCTTGGCCTTGGCTTTGGCCAGAGCGGGGAGGAGCAGACCCGCCAGAATGGCGATGATCGCGATGACGACGAGTAGTTCGATCAGGGTGAAGCCCTGGTTCTTTTGTTTTCTTAGCATATTCACTATTGCGGTTGTTTGTTTAAGCCGAGGCGCCGGCACGCTCTGAAGTCACCCGACTTCGGTGTTTGGGCACTTTGTACTTGGTCACGAATTAGCAAAGGCGGTGCCAGCGGCAGGCCACGTTGAAAAACGGGGGTTTACGACGAGCAGAATGGCGGCGAAGGCGTGAATTTCACGCATCGCGCGTGAAATTCACGCATCGAGGGTGAAGAGGATGGAACCAGGCCCTGAATCCGACGTGGCTTCCAGCCCGGCGGAGAGGGCCGTGGACTTGCCAAGACGGTGACAAAATCCGCGGCTCCAGCCGGGCGGCTGGAAGTGCGCCCGCTACGGCAGGCAGGATGTCTTCCGCTCCGCCAACCAGATACGGTTTTCGCCGCGCTGCGTATTTGATGGTTTCCAGTTCGGAGGTCGGCTCTAATCGCGCCATGAAAACGATGCTGAAGTTCCTCGCTGCCGGGCTGCTGGCCCTTCCTCTCATTGCCGGCGCTGCCGATGCCCAGAAGATCGGCAACGTCGATACCTCGCGATGGCGCGGGTTCAACTTGCTGGAGAAGTTCACGCTGCGCGGCAATGCGCCGTTCAAGGAGGACGACTTCAAGTGGATCGCGGAGCTGGGGTTCAACTTCGTGCGCCTGCCGATGGACTACCGCTGCTACACAGAGGCGGGCGACTGGCTGAAGTTCAAGGAGCCGGTCCTGAAGGAAATCGACCAAGCCATTGAGTTCGGCGAGAAACATGGCATCCACGTGTGCTTGAACCTGCATCGCGCGCCGGGTTTCTGCATCAACCCGCCGGCCGAAGCCACCGACTTGTGGAAGGACGACGCGGCGCTGGAAGCCTTCGTGGCGCATTGGGTGATGTTTGCCAAACGCTACCGGCACGTCCCGCCGGAACGGCTGAGCTTCAATCTCCTCAACGAGCCGACCCGCAACACGCGGGAGAGCTACCTGAAGGTCAACAGCCGGACCATCGAAGCCATCCAGTGGGCCGACCCGCGCCGGCTGATCGTGGTGGATGGCAATAACGTGGGCAGCGACGCGATCAGTGAATTTCTGAAGTACTCCAACGTCATTCAGGCTACGCGCGGTTATCATCCGGGCACGGTTTCGCACTACAAAGCGAACTGGGTGGGCGGCTCGGACAAGTGGCCGGAGCCAACGTGGTCGCCCGCGAAAAACCAGACGCTCGTGAACTACCTCAAACCGTGGGTTGATCTTTCGGCCAAAGGCGGGACGGTCTTCGTGGGCGAATGGGGCTGCTTCAACAAGACGCCGCATCCAGTGGCGCTGGCGTGGATGAAAGCGTGGCTGGAGCAGTGGAAGCAAGCCCGCTTCGGGTGGGCACTGTGGAACTTCCGCGGCAGCTTCGGCATCCTCGACAGCGGGCGCGCGGATGTTCAGTACGAGGACTGGCACGGGCACAAGCTCGACCGCGAGATGCTGAAGCTCTTGCAGGAATACCAGCGGGACTGAACAGTGATTCCGAAACCTCGTAGCCGCCATCTTTGAATCTGAATGGAACCATGACGGCGCTCTGCCGAGACGCCGCTACGCCCGCGAGATCTTGAATCCGGCTCCTGCCGAGCCTACTTCACCTTGACCGTCCAGCCGGACTTCACTTCGCCCGATCCGGAGTAGGTGGCCTTGCTCCGCTCGTCCTGGACGGAGTCGAGGGTGACTTCGCCGAAGAGCTTCTCTTCGGAGAACACAACCTGCCCCTTGTCGTCTTTGGTATCGAAGGTTTCGTAGAGCTTAAGCTTGTCGCCGGCCTTGAAGCCTTGCTTGCTGCCGAGCGAGACGATGACGGTGGTCTTGTTCACCACGGCGAGCACTTTGCCGGGCGTCTCCCGCAGCGCGTTCTGCGCGGCTTGGGCCACGGCTTGTTGCTGCGACTGGACCTGCGCCTTGCTCTTCATGCGGCCCGATTCGGGAGGATTGAAGGCCACCAACTCTTCCACAATGTTGGTGACGGCCTTGCCGGTGGCCTTGCCCAAGGCGCTGTTCATGAAATCCTTGTTCTCGAAGCCGATGTTGCCGCCATGCCCCTGCACGGCCACGCCGATATCGAATCCGGTGCCCTTGTGGGAGGCGGTGGCTGAGCCGGTCTTGATGACCTTGCGGGTGTAAACGTCCACTAAACGCCAGTCGATGCGCACATCCGACGTGGTGACCTTGAGGCCCAAGTTGCCGCCGCTCAGCGGCACAAATCCACCGAGGCCGATGCCCTTTTGATTGGAGCCAAAGCGCGAGACCTTGCCTTTGAACATGAAATCCGCGCCCGCCCAGCCGCCTTTTTCCACGCGTTCCTGTTCGTTCACGTAGCCGGCTTGGCCGAGGTCGATTTCCTTCGCCAAGTCCTTGAGGCTGGTGGATTCGAGAAGTTGGTATTTGCCCACGCGGTTCAACTCCGTGATTAACATCTCGGCCAGCCCCTCGCCCAGCGCCGGCTGCCAGGCCATGATGGCGCTCGTGTCCCCATCCAACGGAGCGACGAAGAGCGTGGGCTGAGTGGAAGCGGATGGCGAACTGGCTGGCGCTTGGGCAAGCGCCGTCAGGCTCAACGTCAGGACAAGAACGAGCAACGAGATTGTCTTCATGGGTGGGGAGGATGCCGAAGCCGTCACTTTTTGCCAGAGCAAAATCGGGAAGACGGAGGCGCGCTCAGGGCTGATTCAAAAAGGAGCACGGGCAGCCTGCCCGCGTGTTTTTCGTTCCCATTTTCGACGGAACGCGCGGGCAGGCTGCCCGCGCTCCTCCGCATGTTTCTTGAATCCGCGCCTGGAGGCGCGCCAAACGCGGCATTTTCGGCTCGACGCTCGGGGCAAGGTTCCGGCTGAATGCCTCCAGTTTGAATGACTATGAAGACCACATTCCTCGCTCGGTTCTGTTTGACCCTCACTCCTGTTGCGCTGCTGGCCGCCGCATCCTTGGCGGGCGCAGCAGTCCAGTTCGACTGGCCCTGCTTTCATGGGCCGGACCACAACAACATCTCGAAGGAGAAAAACTGGCTCGGTGCCTGGCCTGCCGAGGGACCGAAGCAGTTGTGGAAAGCGAACGTGGGCGGCGGGTTCTCGTCGGTGTCCGTTGCGGCGGGCCGGCTCTACACGATGGGCGTGGTGGCGAAGCGGGAGACGGTCTGGTGTCTCGACGCCACGACTGGCAAGGAACTCTGGAAACACTCCTACCCGTATGTCTTCAAGCCGCAATACTACGAGGGCGGCTCCAGCGTCACGCCCACGGTGGACGGAAACACGGTCTATTCGCTGGGCCAGTCGGGCGAGTTCTTCCGCTTTGACGCCGTCTCCGGCGAAGTCTTGTGGTCGCAAAACATCGCGAAGGAACTCGGTGCGGAAGTGCCGACGTGGGGCTTCGCCAGCTCGCCCGTGGTCGAGGGCGAGCTGCTCATCGTGAATGTGGGCACGCACGGCGCGGCGGTGAACAAGGCCACCGGCAAGCCCGTCTGGACCACGGGCAAGGCCGCGGCGGGCTACTCGTCCGCGGTGCCGTTTGACGCCGGCGGGCAGCGGGCCGTGGCGTTTCTGGCGGCGCGCGAGGTCGTGGCCGTGGAGGCGAAGACCGGCCAACTCCTCTGGCAGCATCCGTGGAAAACGGAATGGGACGTGAACGCCGCTGACCCGGTGCTCGACGGCGGCAAGGTGTTCATCTCGTCGTCTTACGGCAGCGGATGCGCGCTGGTGCAGTTCAGCGTGAAGCCGCCGCGCGAGTTGTGGCGGAACAAAGACATGCAGACCCACTTCAACAGCGCTGTGCTGGTAGGCGGTCACCTTTACGGCGTCGATGGCGAAGCGGGCAAACCGGCCTTCTTCAAGTGCCTCGACTGGCAGACCGGCGCGGTGAAGTGGTCGGAGAAAGGCTTCGGCCTGGGCGCGGTCACGGCCGCGGACGGCAAGCTGATTCTCCTGAGTGAAAAGGGCGAGTTGGTGATCGCCGAAGCCTCGCCCGCCGCGTTCAAGCCGCTCGCCCGCGCGCAAGTGCTCGGCGGCAAATGCTGGACCGCGCCGGTCCTCTCGAACGGCCGCGTCTATTGCCGGAACTCGACCGGGGATCTGGTGTGCGTGGACGTGAAGGGCGCTGGCAACTGACCCATTCCACCACTCTTCTGCTCCCACCCGCCCCAGCCGTGCTTGCGGTTTGCTGCTTCTGCGGTTAAATACCCCTGAATGTGTTTGACCTTTCCGAAGCATCGGATGTCCGGCGGTTGGTTCCTCTGGGCGATGCCGGCCCTGTTCCTCGTGGCGTGCAACCGCGACCAAATCACTACGTACCGCGCGCCCAAGGACCCGGAAGCGACGCCGCCTATGACGGCCCAAGCTGAAGAGCCGGGCCGGCCCCAGGCGTCTTGGACCACTCCTGCTGGTTGGGAACAGGTCGCGCCGGGCGAGATGCGTGTGGCGTCCTTCCGCATCAAAGGCCCCGGCGACAAGCTGGCCGACGTGAGCGTGATTCCGCTGCCGGGCCTCGCGGGAGGTGATCTGGAAAACGTCAACCGCTGGCGCGGGCAGGTCGGCCTTTCGCCGGTGAAGGAGGAGGAGTTGGCCAAGCTGGCGGAGAAAGTCCCCGTCATGGGCGAAACCGCCTCGCTCTACGACCAAACCGGACAGAACCCGAGCGAGAACGAGCGGACCCGCCTCCTCGCCGCGATCTTGCGCAAGGACGGCGTGGCGTGGTTTTTCAAAATGACCGGCTCGGAAGCTTTGGTGGCGACGCACCGGCCCGCCTTCCTCGACTTCCTTAAATCGTTCAAGCTCCAGGCCGCCGACCCGCACGCGGGCCTTCCGCCCTCGCATCCACCCATTGGCGGCGCGACGGCGCCGGCGGCGTCGGCAGGCGAGGCCGGCGAAAAACCCGCCTGGACCGTCCCAAACGGCTGGCAGGAAACCGCGCCGGGCCAGATGCAGACGGCGAAGTTCCTCGTGACCGGTGACGGCGGCGCGAAGGCGGAAGTCTCCGTGGCCGTCATCCCCGGCGACGGCGGCGGGCCGTTGCCCAACGCGAACCGCTGGCGCCGTCAGATCGGACTCGGCCCCATCGAAGCCGCCGACTTGCCGAAACAGACGACCACCCTCACCACGGCCGGCGGCCCGGCTATGGTGCTTGATGTGACTTCGGAGGACAAAGCCAAGCGCCTCATCGCGGCCAGCGTGCCGCGCGGCAGCCAGACTTGGTTCTACAAACTGATGGGCGATGAGGCGGCCGTCGCGAAACAGAAAGCGGCGTTCGTCCAATTCGTCGCGTCCGCCAAATGAACCCGCCCTACAGTCCGCCGCCCGTCCGAAGCCCAGGCGCCGAATCGCGCCGCCCGGAGCGCGCCGTCCCCAATTCAGAACCGCCGCCGACCACCTCAGAGCGAAACCCCAAACCCCACATGCTCGACCGCGTCATCCGAATCTTCGCTTCGCTCAAGCTGGCCGTCGTGTGCCTGACGCTGGCGATGCTGCTCGTGTTCATCGGCACCATCGCCCAGGTGGAAGAGGGCCTCTACAACGCCCAGAACCGCTACTTCCGCAGCGTGTTGATCTATTGGCAACCCCAGGGCGCGGACTGGAAAGTGCCGGTCTTCCCCGGCGGCTATCTTATTGGCAGCGTGCTGCTCCTCAACTTGATCACCGCTTACAGCGAGCGCCTGAAAATGAGCCGGAGCAAGACCGGGCTGTTCATGGCGCACGGCGGCTTGGTGCTGCTCGTGGTGGGGCAGTTCGCCTCCGACATGCTCCAGGTCGAGAGCTTCATGCGGGTGGGCGAGAACCAGCCCAAGTTCTACTCGGAGTCGAACATGAGGACGGAACTGGCCGTGACTGAAACCTCCAATCCACACCACGACGAGGTGGTGGCCATCCCGGAACGGTTTCTGGCCCGGCGCGAAGACCTTCAGCATCCGCAACTGCCCTTCACCATCCGGGTCAAGACCTACCATCAGAACTCCCGGCTGGGCGAGCGCGCGTCCGACGACAAGGAACCGGCCGCCGCCACTGAAGGCGTCGGCCCGCGGGTCAAATTCACGCCCGTGCCGCCCGCCATCAAAATGGACGAACGCAACGTCCCCGCCGCCATCGTGGAACTCCTGACGCCGAAAGGCTCCCTCGGAACCTGGGTCGTGTCCCTGGCCCTGTCGCATCCGCAGGACGTGCAGGTGGGCGGCAAGACCTACACGCTGGCGTTGCGCCCCACGCGCTACTACAAGAGCCACAGCCTGACTTTGCTTAAGTTCAGCCACGACAAGTATCGCGGCACGGACATCCCCAAGAACTTCTCCAGCCGCGTGCGGGTCCAGCGGCCTGACACCGGCGAAGACCGCGAAGTGCTGATCTACATGAACAATCCGCTCCGCTACGCCGGCGAAACCTACTACCAATCCGGCTACGACGAGCGCGACCCGCGCATCAGCATCCTCCAAGTCGTGCGCAATCCAAGCTGGCTCACGCCCTACCTGGCCTGCGGGTTGGTGGGGCTGGGACTCTGCATCCAGTTCATGGCCCACTTGCTCGACTTCATGCGGAAACGGAAGACCGCTTGACCGCGTAGCGGCCTCTCCTCTTCTCCGTCATTTGCCTCTGCCTTCGTATGAAAACCAGACTCCTCAAACTGATCCCGTGGCTCCTCCTGGCGGTGTTCGCCCTGGAGATTATCGCGATTCTCGTGCCCAAGCCGGACAAGGGTTTGCGCGTCCAGGACTTTGGCCGGCTGCCGGTGCTGCTGAATGGCCGTGTGCAACCGCTCGATTCCGTGGGCCGCAACGCGCTCCTCCAAATCCGCGGCACCGCCTCCGTCCCGCTGGAAGAGAAAAAGTCTTACGAGTTCTGGAAGCATCCCAAGAAGCTCAAGGCCACTGAGTGGATCATGGAAGTGATGATGAAGCCTGACTTGGCCGACACCCGGCCCATCTTCCTCATCCACCATCCGGACCTGCTCAACGAACTGGACCTCCGCGGCAAGGGCAAAGAAAAGTCTGGCCTGTTCTATTTCACGTTCAACGAGCTGACCAACTGCATCGAGAAGATCGAGAAGGAGGGCCAGCAGGTGATGACCGTGGACGCGCAGGTCCGCACCGCCTACCAAAAGCAGGTCGCCAAGGTCCACAACGCCCTCGGCCTCTATCGCCGCCTCAAGAACACGCTGCAGCATGAAACGACGCACGACTTTGCGAAAGAGTTCGACGAGTTCAAGGCGTCCATCCCGGCGGGTGTCGTCGCCGCCAAGGCCCGCGAGGCAAAGAAGCCCTTCGACAAAGCGGCCTTCGACCGGTTCGTCGGCTGGCTGGGCAAATACGACTTCATGGCGCGCTTCGCCTATCCGCTCCTCGTCCCGCCCGCGCAGCCGCAGGCCGGCCGCGACCAATGGCAGAACATGGGCCAGGTGCTCTTTGAGATGGGCATTCACTCCGCGGAAGCGCCGCCCGCGGTGGGGTGGTTCGCGCAGATGGCCACCGCGTATCGCCACGACCAGCCCGCGGCGTTCAACCAGGCCCTCGATGGCTATCGCCAGTGGCTTGGAACCAAGATGGGGAAAGAGCTGAACAAGGGCCGCCAGGAATTTTTCTTCAACAACCTCCAGGCGTTCCTGCACGCCATGATCATCTACATCTGCGCCTTTCTCCTCGCGGTCGGCGCGATGTTGACGATGACCCTGACGCCCAACGGGGCCGAGGCCATGCGCCGGTCCTCGCTCTACCTCATCATACTCGCCTGGTTGGTCCACACCGGGGGTCTCATCTTCCGCATGTGGCTGGAGCGGCGGCCGCCGGTCACGAACCTGTACTCCTCGGCCATCTTCATCGGCTGGATGGCGGTGCTACTGGGCATCATCCTGGAGCGCATCTACCGCGTCGGCATCGGCGCGGCGGTGGCGTCCGTCGTGGGCTTTGTCACGCTCGTCATCGCGCACAACCTGGCCCTGGGTGGCGACACCATGGAGATGCTGCGGGCCGTGCTCGACACCAACTTCTGGCTCGCCACGCACGTCGTGACCGTCACGTTGGGCTACGCGGCGACGTTTGTGGCCGGCTTCCTCGGCATCGTCTATGTGCTGGTGGGGCTGTTCACGCCGTTGCTCGCGATGAAGGTCGGGGCCGGCGGCCAAGCGGGGAACGGCGATGGCCGGAGGGCGGTGCCGGTGCCGGCGAACGCGCCGGACATTGGCCAGGCGCTGGCCAAGATGGTCTATGGCATTGTCTGCTTTGCGACCCTGTTCAGCTTTGTCGGCACCGTGCTGGGCGGCATCTGGGCGGACCAATCCTGGGGCCGCTTCTGGGGCTGGGACCCGAAGGAGAACGGCGCGCTCATCATCGTCCTCTGGAATGCGATCATCCTCCACGCCCGTTGGGGCGGCCTGGTGCGGGAGCGGGGGCTGATGAACCTGGCGATCTTCGGCAACATCGTCACGGCTTTCTCCTGGTTCGGCGTCAACATGCTGGGCATCGGCCTGCACTCCTACGGCTTCATGGACGCGGCGTTCAAGTGGCTCATGATTTTCGATGCTTCGCAGATCTTCCTCATCGCCCTGGGCACGCTGCCGCCGCAGTACTGGCGCAGTTTCCGCGTGCGCGCCGGCGCCAAGCTCGCGCCCGCGCCGGCTTCGTAACGGCAGAACTGTGCTCTGTGCCCGGCGGGTGGTCGCGGCAGGCATCGCTGCTTGCCGGAGAGTCCGGCTTCCAGTCCTGCTGAGGGAGGACGCATCTTGACACTGCCGCCGTAGCGCAGGTTTTCCACCTGCCGTAGCGCCGGTTTTCCAACCGGCGACGCGCTCGAATGGAACCGGCCTCGGACCTTCTTGCGGCGTCTTGGAGCTTCGCCGGCCTCGCCGACTGAAAAGTCGGCGCGACGGCGGGGGAGTCTCGCCGAGTTGCGCCCCCCGTCTCACCCGCGCTTGATGTTTCGCTTTCTGTTGCTAGGCTCGCGCCGAAACTGATTCGTCGCATGAATACTGCCTCACTCCGTCGCCGCTCGTCCGCCGTTTTCGCCGGGCCTCTCCTTGTTCTCGCCGTTCTTGCCGCCGCGCCGGCTGGCTGGACCGCGAACGTCCTCGTCGAGGCGGAGAGTTTCACCAATCGCGGCGGCTGGGAACTCGACACCCAGTTCATCCACGTCATGGGGTCGCCCTACCTGCTCGCGCACGGGCTGGGCGAGCCGGTCGCCGACGCCAGCACCACCGTGACCTTTCCCAAGACCGGCACCTACCGCGTCTTCGTGCGGACCAAGGACTGGGTTGCCGCCTGGAACGCGCCGGGCAAGCCAGGGCGGTTTCAGTTGATCGTCGAGGGGACGCCGTTGAAGGAGACGTTCGGCACTCGGTTCGCCGACTGGATGTGGCATCCGGGCGGCACGGTCGAAATCAAGAAGGAGCGGGTCCAGATCGCGTTGCACGATCTCACCGGTTTCGATGGACGTTGTGACGCCATCCTCTTCACCGATGACGCGAGCATCACCGTCCCGCCAAACGATTCCGCGCCGCTGGCCGTTTGGCGCAAGGCGATGCTCCACTTGCCCGCAACACCCGCGGAAGCCGGCAGCTTTGACCTCGTCGTCGTGGGCGGCGGCTATGCGGGGATGTGTGCGGCCTTGTCCGCGGCGCGCATGGGCTGCAAGGTCGCGCTGATCCAGGACCGGCCGGTGTTTGGTGGCAACGGCAGTTCCGAAATCCGCGTCTGGCCGCAGGGTCTGACCCGCCGCGGCCTCTTTCCGCGCGTCGGGGAAATGGTCGAGGAACTGGTCGATCGCCCCGAACAATCCCCCGGCCCCACGCACGAATTCGACGACGCCAAGCGCGAAGCCATTCTCCGCGCAGAGAAGAACCTCTCGGTGTTCCTCAACCACCACGTCTTCCAGGTTGAAACCAACGGCAACCGCCTCGCAGCGGTGCTCGCCCTCGACACGCGCACGAGCGCAGTGAAGCGCTTCGCCGGGAAGCTGTTCGTGGATTGCACGGGCCACGGCACCGTCGGCTGCCTGGCGGGCGCGCACCACACCACCCAGGAGAAAGGCCACATGGGCATGAGCAACATGTGGCGTTGGAGGAACACCGACGCGGCGCAGAGTTTTCCGCCGGTGCCGTGGGCGCTTAACTTGGCGATGAAGGATTTTCCGTATCCCAAGAACGGCCGGGGCGAGTGGTTCTGGGAAAGCGGCTTCGATGCCGATCCGGTGCGCGACCTGGAGTACGTCCGCGACTGGAACCTGCGCGCGGTGTTCGGCGCGTTCAGCTCCATGAAGAACGGCGAGGGCAAGGCCCAGCACCTCAACGCCAAGCTGGAATGGGTCGCCTACGTGGGCGGCACCCGCGAGTCGCGCCAATTGCTCGGCGACGTGGTGTTGTCAAAGGAAGACATCGTGGCGAAGAAGCAGTTCCCCGACGGGTGCGTGCCGACGACGTGGGACATTGATCTGCATTACGCGCAGGAGAAATTCACCAACGCCTACCCGCAGAACCCGTTCATCTCGCGGGCCGAGTTTGGCCGGCACCTCGATAAAGCGCGGGGCTATCCGGTGCCGTATCGCTGCTTCTACTCGCGCAACGTCGAGAACCTCTTCACGGCGGGGCGCTGCATCAGCGTCACCCACGAGGCGCTGGGCACCGTGCGCGTGCAGAAGACCACCGGCATGATGGGTGAAGTCGTCGGCAAAGCGGCCTCGCTCTGTGTGAAGCACAACCGCCTGCCGGCCGACATCTATCCTTCGCACTGGGAGGAAATGCGGGAGTTGCTGAACTTGCCGGGCGCGGCCCGCCGCGACACGGTGAACGATGCGCCGATCGTTCCCGCGGGCGTCAAGCCGCTGCCGCCGCCGGAAGTCATTTCGATCGACCCCGCGCAACTGGACGGCCTCGTCATCGACGACGCCCAGGCGCGGCGGACGGGCAACTGGCAATTCGGCCAGGGCCTTCGGGGCTACGTAGGCGAGGGTTACCACTACTTGGGGCCGAAGAACGCGGGCGCCGTTCGCTACGAGTTCTCGGTGAAAGAGAGCGGTCGCTACGAAGTCCGCCTGTCCTACCAGCCGCACGCCAACCGCGCCTCCAACGCTCGCGTCACGGTGAATGTTGCGAACGGCGCGCGGACGCAACGCGTGAACCAGTGCCAGGCACCGCCGTTGAAGAATGGGTTCGTGTCGCTCGGCGTCTTCGACTTCGAGGCCGGCCAGCCCGGCAGCGTCGTCCTCGACACCGACGGCACGGACGGCACGGTCGCGGCTGACGCCGTCCAAGTGGTGCGGAAAGAGTAGGGTTTCTTCCGCTTCGGGCGGCCCCTCGTTTCAATGTCGAAAACCTCCACCAGTCCGCTGCACGAGCCGCTGGAGAACCCGGTTCCGAAAGGGCCCGTCTCAAAGCCCGGCAGTAAGCACAGCGAGGAGGCGGAAACTCCAATCGGCAATCAGAGCGAGCCTCCTCACGTCGGCTGCTACGTTTTTGAAAGCGGCTCAGACGAGACGGCCAACCTGCTGTTCAAGCCGTCGGTCATTCACGGCACGGGCGGTTTCGCCAAGCACGATCTTCAGCAGGGCACGTTGGTCGTCGAGTACATCGGCACCAAGATCACCAAGCAGGAATCCATCGAGCGGTGCCGCGCCGGCAACGAATACGTCTTCAGCCTGGACGAGGAAACGGACATCGACGGCAACGTGGACTGGAACCCCGCGCGCTTCCTCAACCACAGTTGTGTGCCGAACTGCGAAGCGGAGTTGATCGACGGCCACATCTGGATCGTGGCCCTCCGCGACATCAAGGCCAACGAGGAGATCACTTTCGACTACGGCTACGACCTCGAGGACTTCCGCAAACATCCGTGCCGTTGCGGCGCGGCCGGCTGCGCGGGCTATATCGTGGCCAGCGAACTGAGAGGGTCGCTACCGCGCCACGGCCCGGTCAAGTCGAGCGAGCGATGAAGCTAAAGCTTGCCGCGGCGGTTTCGCCGGCTGTAAACACACGGCCATGAACGGCGGCAAACCATTTCGGCTCGGCGTGCTCGGCTCCGGCAAAGGCTCCAATTTTGTGGCCCTCGCCGACGCCATCGCGGCGGGAACGCTGCCGGCCCAGGTTGCCCTCGTGATCAGCGACGTGGCCGACGCGGGCATTCTCCAGCACGCCCGGTCGCGCGGGATCGCGGCGGAGTTTTTGCCGCCGGGCAAGTTCCGCACGAAGCTGGACGAGGACGCGGAGCCGGCTTACGTGCGCCGCTTGCAGGAAGCGCAGGTGGACTTGGTGGTGCTGGCCGGTTTCATGCGGGTGCTGAAGAGTGATTTTTTGCGTGCATTTCCGCAGCGGATCATAAACATCCACCCCTCGCTGCTGCCGGCGTTCCCAGGTTTGGAAGCCTGGAAGCAGGCGCTCGACTACGGTGTGAAGTTCACCGGCTGCACGGTGCACTTCGTCGATGACGGCGTCGATAGCGGGCCGATCCTCGGGCAGGAAGTCGTGCCGGTGCTGCCGGGCGACACGGCGGCGACACTGCACGCGCGGATTCAGCAGGCGGAACACCGGCTCTATCCGGCGACCGTCGCGGCGCTGGCCTGCGGGCGCGTGCAGGTGGCAGGCCGGCAAGTGGTTTGCCGGTGAGACGGGCAGCCGACGGGACGGGCTACGGACTTGAAAGTCCGTTAGACCTGCAGGCTCGAAAGCCTGCGCCACAAGCTCCGGACCGCGCGACAAAGAAGTTTTCGCAGAAGCACTCTGATGAGCAACAAACTGAGATTCGGCCTGCCGAAAGGCAGCTTGCAGGACGCCACCATCGAGAAGATGGCCAAGGCGGGCTGGAACGTGTCCGTGAGCAGCCGCTCCTACGTGCCTTACGTGGACGATGAGGAAATGGAAATCCGCCTCATCCGCGCGCAGGAGATCAGCCGTTACGTCGAGCACGGTTACCTGGACTGCGGCATCACGGGCTTCGATTGGATTCACGAGAACGGCTCCGACGTGCATGAGGTCGGGGAGTTTGTCTTCAGCAAAGCCACGAGCCGGCCCGCGCGCTGGGTCTTGTGCGTGCCGGAGAACTCGCCCATCAAGTCGGCCAAAGACCTCGAAGGCAAACGCATCGCCACCGAAGTGGTGAACATCACCAAACGCTACCTCCGGAAGCACGGCGTCAAAGCGGAAGTCGAATTCTCCTGGGGCGCCACCGAGGTGAAGGCCCACGAGTTGGTCGATGCCATCGTCGAGATCACCGAAACCGGCTCGTCGCTCCGCGCGAACAAGCTGCGCATCGTGGACGAGTTGATGGTGTCCACGCCGCGGCTCATCGCCAATCACGCCGCCTGGAAGAACAAGTGGAAGCGGCAGAAGATCGAGACGCTGGCGCTGCTCCTGCGCGGCGCGCTCGAAGCGGAGAAGAAGGTCGGCCTCAAGATGAACATCGCGGAGGACAACCTGCCGAAGCTGCTCAAGGAGTTGCCGGCCCTGCGCAATCCGACCATCTCGCGCCTTAGCCTGCCGGGCTGGGTGGCCGTGGAGACGATCATCGACGAGCACATCGTCCGCGAACTGATTCCGCAGCTCAAGGAAGCGGGCGCGGAAGGAATTATTGAATATCCGTTGAACAAAGTCGTATATTGACCGCGCACATTGACCTATGGGTTCACTGAAAAAACGCCGCAAAGCGAAAATCAACAAACACAAACGCCGCAAGAAGCTTCGCCAGCACCGCCACAAGAAGCGCACTTGGCAGAAGTAGTTCCTGCGGCCAGCGCAGTCCTTCACACAGCCCGGCGGGCTTTCCCCGGAGGCCGCTTCCTCCGGCGTCAAGCCCGCCGTGCTTGCTTGTGTGCGGTTCGTTCGTCTCGCGCCATGACAAAGACCTTCACGCTCGCTCTGGGGATGGTGGTGGCGGTTTCGTTGCTGGGCGGGTGTCAAACCGCCGGACGGGCCAAGCCGGTGAAGGCCCTCTCGGTTTCCGCCGCGACCAACACGGTCGCGGGTCCACCCCCGCTGGATCCACGGGCCTTCGAGCGGCGGGCCGAAGCAGACGCGCGCTTCCTGGCCGGTGTCAGCCACGAGTTGAACAACGAGCCGGAGCAGGCGGTCGAGGAGTTCTTCAAGGCCGCGCTGGCTGATCCCGGCAACGAGCCGCTGGTGCTGGACCTGACGACGCGCTTCGTCTTCCTCAAACGCTACGACCAGGCGGCCGAAGTGCTGGCCAAGGCACTGCAACAGCCCGGCGCGAGCGCGGCGATCGACACGCGACTGGCTTTCGTGAACCTCCAGCGGGGCCGGACCAACGACGCCCTCTGCGCCAACGAAGCGGCCATCCAGAAGAACCCCCGGTTCATCGGCGGTTACCGCGGGCTGTTCATCCTCTATTCCCAAACCGGCCAGACGAATGAAGCCACCAAAGTCTTGGACCAAGCCGCCGCGGCGAAAACTCCGGACGCCGACTTCTTGGTGGACTTGTCCGAGATGTACTTCCTCCAGGACCGCGCCGCCCGCGGCTCCAACACGGTGGCCAAGGCCCGCGCCCGCGACGCGCTCAACCGCGCCGCGGCACTGAACCCGACCAACTTCTTCGTCCTGCAGAAGCTCGCCGACGGCTTCACCCAGACCGGCGACCGGAAACAGGCGCAGGCCACGCTGGTCAAGCTCCAGCAGTTGTACCCGGACATGCCGAACGTCCGCGAGCGCCTGCTCGACCTCTACTTGCGCGACCGCGACAAAAAGGGCGCGGCGGAGCAGTTGGAGGGGTTGATCCGCGAGAACCCCACCAACCCGCAAGCCTATTACCTGCTCGGCATCCTGGCTTTCGAGGAGAAGCGGTTCAAGGAAGCGGCGGACTCGTTCCACAAGACGCTCCTCTTGAACCCGGACTTCGAGCCGGCCTACTACGAACTGGCCGTCTGTGAGATGAACTTGGACCGGCCCAAAGAGGCGCTGGCGACGCTCGCCAAGGGCCGCGAGAAGTTCAAAGAAACCTTTCTCTCCGAGTACTTGTCCGCGTTGGCCCTGATGCGCCAGAAGGATTACACCAACGCCGTGCAGCGACTGACGACCGCCGAGGTCATCGCCGTCGCCACGGACACCAACCGGCTGACGCACATCTTTTACTTCCAGATCGGTTCCGCCTGCGAGCGGGCCGGTCGCTGGCACGAGTCCGAGAAGCATCTGCTCAAGTGTCTCAAGCTGTCGCCGGACTTTGACGAAGCGCTGAACTACCTCGGCTACATGTATGCGGAGCGCGGAACGAACCTCGTGCAGGCCCGCGAGATGATCGAGAAAGCCCTCCAGCACGAGCCGGACAACGCCGCCTACTTGGACAGCCTCGGCTGGGTGCGCTTCAAGCAGGGCCAGATGCGCGAGGCGCTCCGGCTCATTGAGCGCGCCATCAAGCTGAACAAGGAGCCGGACGCCACCCTCTACGATCACCAGGGCGACATTCTGGTTGAATTGAAAGAGCCGGAAAAAGCGCGCGAGGCTTACAAGGCCGCGCTGGGCGTCGAAGCCAACCCGGAGGTGCAGAAGAAACTCGAACGGCTGCCGCCGCCCAAACGCTGACGCGCCCGGGCGCCTCACCTCATGCCGCACCAATTCCGCAAACACTACAGCCGCGACGAGGCGCGCGCGTTGTTGCCGCAAATCCGGACCTGGCTGCGTCAATTGAACCAAAAACGCGAACTGGTGGAAAAATGTGACAAGCGCCTCGGCCAGCTTCTTCAAGCGGGGCATGACGCCGGCGGCGAATTGGTCAACAACCTGGTCCGCTACCTCGCCGCCATGCGCGAGGTCTTGCAGCAGTTCCAAGAGCGCGAAATCCAGATCAAAGACCTGGAGCGCGGCCTGATTGACTTTCCCGCCCTCATCGGCGGGCGCGAAGTGTTCCTCTGCTGGGAGCAGGACGAGGACGACATCGAATTCTGGCACGACCTCGACACGGGCTACGCCGGGCGCGAGCGGCTTTGAAGCCGCCCGGGGGGTTGAACCAGTTCCGAATCCAGCGTGCCCGAAGGAACGCGAGCCACTTGCCGCCTACCTTCCGCACCGACTGAGCCGCTGTCCAAACCTGATCCTCGTCTTCCGCCCGAACTCCGGCCTTGCCAAGCAGGGAAATTTCTGCCATGAACCTGCCGCATGCCGCAACAAAGCCGCCAAGACCATGAGAGCACAGGAAAAATTCACTGAAACTGCGGTTGAGCAAGAATGTTAGGCATCAACGCCAAGCCATATGACAGAGTCCGACCTTCGAGAGATCTTTGACCTTGCTCGCGAGCGAGAGCAGAAAGTATATGCGTGGTTGCGATACTTGATTGGATTAGCGTCTGGAGCGCTAACGGTGTTGGTGGCGTTGCAGGACAAGTTGCCACCGACCACAACGGGCATTGCGCTGGTTGCTCTAAAAGCCGCGTGGGTAGCGCTCGGCAGCGGTATCCTGCTTGGAGCAGTATCGCTATTCGGCGAAATAAGGACAGCACGCGAGATGGTGAACTTGTTGGTGAAACAAAAATCACAACCAGAGTACCATCCCGGCGATCCGCCTTCGCCCATCCTTGTACCGAAGTTACCAATTTTGAAATGGAGCGAGAGATTATGTTACTGTTCGCTGGTTGTGGCCGTGGTTTCATTGGTAGCATTTGCTTTGGCCCGGCGTTGAGATAATGCCCTACCACGCGCTGCAACTGGAGGCGCCTCCGCCGCCCAGGATCATCTTTGGGATTTCATGCTTGGTGTTCCTTTCCTTGGCCCGGCTCGCGCCGCCCCTAGACTGGGTCGTTCGGCCAGAAGCTGGGGTTTCACTCAGCGGCTTTGACGCGCCCGTTCGGGCGGCGTAGTCTCCGGCCATGAAATCGTTCACAGCAGTCGTTGAGCGGTGCCCGGACACGGGGCTTTACGTCGGTTACGTTCCAGGATTCACTGGCGCGCATTCGCAAGGAGCGTCCCTGGATGAGTTGAAGCGCAATCTGGAGGAGGTCGTCGGCATGTTGCTGGAGGAAGGGGAACCGTCTTTGCACGGCGAGTTCGTGGGCACCCAGATGATCCAGGTGGGCTAGCTATGGGAAAGCTCCCGGTCCTGAAACCGCGCGAGGTGTGCCGTCTGCTGGAGGTGCTGGGCTTTGTGCTCGTACGGCAGCGCGGCTCCCACATGCAGTACCGACATGCTGACGGACGAGGAACTACGGTTCCAAACCACCCAGGGAGGGACATCTCGCCGATTCTACTCCGGCAGATTGCTCGCGACATCAAGATGACGGCAGAGGAGTTCCTCAGCCAGCGATGAGAAGATCCAGGCTGGTCAAGATCGGTCGAGCGAATTGCCACCCCGCTTTTCCGCTCGCCGCCCGGCGGCCGATCAAGAGTGCCTCGTGCCCGTCACCGTCCAAGCCGGTAGCGGTCAATGGCCTCTGATCGTCACACCGCGTCCAGCGACCACCCGTTGTGGTACGGCTCTTTCACGAAGCCGTTCGCGGCGGCGTAGTTGGTGAACTTCATCGGCGCCGCGTCCCACTCCAGCCGTTTCCCCGTGCGGAGGGCGATGTTGCCCAGGAGCACGATCTCGGTCAGCGGCACCGCCCAGTCGAAATGACAGCCCGCCGGCTCACCGCCCTGGCATGCCTCGAACCATTCCTTCCAGGTGCCGGGCCGGCGCGGCAAGGTTCTTCGGACGTTGTCTCCCTTGGCCGATTTGCTCGCCGGCAGCAGCTTGAGGCCGTCCCACGACGACAGCAGCTTGCCCTCGTCGCCGAGGTAGAGGGTGCCTTCCTCCGGCATCGGCTGATCGCCCAGTTCAGCCGGGCGCGGCGGTTGCAGGCCGCCGTCGTACCACACCATCCGCACCGGCGGCAGGCCGTCGCGCGCGGGGAAGTCGTAGGTGACGATCGACGCCAGCGGCGCGGTTTCCGGCAAGACCTTGGTGGAAGTCGCCGCTACGCTGCGCGGCTGGCTGAGTTTCAGCGCGCGGAAGATGGTGTTGAAATGGTGACAGCCCATGTCGCCGAGCGCGCCGGTGCCGAAGTCCCACCAGCCGCGGAAATTGAACGGGTGATAAACGCCGTGGTAGCCCTTGATCCAGTCGAGCGAAGCCTTGAGTTGCGTCAGCGCGTGGTGGCCTTGGGGCCAGTCCGCCTTGAAAGGCCGCTGCGGCGCGGGGCCAAGCCAGAGTTGCCAGTCGAGCGTCTTGGGCACCGGGTCTTCGCCCGCCGGACGCGCCATGCCTTGCGGCCAGACGGGGCGGTTGCTCCACACGTGGACTTCGCGCACCGCGCCCAGCACGCCGGCTTGAATCCACTCGGCGGTGCGGCAGGCCGGCTCGCTGGTGTGGGGCGCAGCGGTCATCTGCGTGGCGACGCCGGCTTGGTGCGCCGCGTCCCGCAGCACGCGGCCTTCGTGGATGGTGCGGGTGAGCGGCTTCACGCAACAGACGTGTTTCTTCCGGCGCAACGCCGCCAGCGCGATGAGCGCGTGCGTGTGATCGGGCGTGCCGACATAGACGGCGTCGATCTTGTCCGCTTCGGCCCGGAGCAGGTCGCGGAAGTCGCGGTAGCGGCGGGCTTGGGGCCATTTGTCGAAGGCCTTTTTCGCGAACGCGTCGTCCACGTCGCACAAGGCGGCGATGTGGAACCCCGCCTTCTCGCATTCCTGAAGCTGGCCGAAGCCGACGCCGCCCACGCCCACGCCGGCAAGGCTGACCCGGCGGCTGGGCGGGGATTGGCCGTCCGCGCCAAGGACGTGGGCGGGGACGATGCTCACGCCGGCAGACACCACGGCTGCAGCCCGGAGAAAACGGCGGCGCGAAACCGGAGACGGGGGAGGCGCCTTCAGAACTCCGTAGCAGCCGACGTTAGGAGGCTCAAACTTCAATGGAATCAGAGCCTCCTCACGTCGGCTGCTACCGTCTTGAGAGTGGCTCGGATGAGAGGGATGGCTGAAATGGAGGTTCATGTTTTGTTCGTCATTTGGTTGGAGGCGGGCTGCCGGGAGCGCCCTTGCTCAAGCTGTCTCGGACCAGCTTCTCGAGGTTCTCTTTCATCTCCAAAAGCGAGACTTCCTGCTCGGGGGTGAGCTTGAGATCTTTGAGTTGGACAAGGGTGGCGAGCACTTCCTGCCACTTGCCGTCCGCCACCAACTTCTTGGCGTTGTCGATCAGGGTCTGGGCTTGGGCGGTGGCCTCGTTGGCGGCCTTTTGGGCGGCAACTTGGGCCGCCTCCGCTTGCTTCTGGGCGGCTTGCTTGGCCCTCTCCGCAGCGGCCTTCGCCGCGTCAGCCGCTTTCTCGAAGTTCTCGATGTGAGTGGCGGGGGCAGGTGGCGGTTCCGACTTGTTGCAGGCCGTGGCCAGCGCCGCGACGCCCAGGAGGGCCACAGCCAGGCTGCCGAAGTTCTTTCTCATGGGGCGGTTGGTGTCACGGTGAGAGTGCTGGACTTCGCGATTCCTCAATGGCAGCGGTGAGCAACCGCTGCCGCCACGGACGACGGAACACATGCGGCCTTTTTGACTCGCCGCCCGTCGTTGGGCGGAAGAGGTGGTGGCGGTTCGCTTCGACCGTTCGGGTTAAACCACGCGTGCTCTGGTGTGCTCATACAACTCTCCCAGACTGATGCCCTCTCGCCACAAAGCGTGGAGGTCGATGTCGTACCGCTTCTCCAATCGCAAGACCAATGTCTCCAACTCGCAGCTATCTGCCAGGCGGTCCCCTGGCGGATACAGCGCTCGATAAACATCCAAGACGCGATCATCCGGTGAGAAGCGGCTACGCCTGGTTCGGCGGAACAGAAAGGCATCAACGAAGATGTTCAGAAACTCCCGAATCTCGTTCTTCGATGAGTCAGGAAATCGCCGCCGCCAGCGGATGCCCATGCAAACTCGCTGCCAGTAAGGCCGCAGCGAACGGCTGCGGTTCATGTGCCCAACAACTCCACCGCTGACGCCTGCAATGAGGAGAAGCACAATCGGCAGGACCTGCGCTGGCAAGGCCCAATACCAGACGGCAGCCAAGGCACCTGCGAGGAAGCAGCCTCCAATCAACACACCAAAAATGATACGACGTGCTGACATGATTTGTGGTTGAGCGACCGAGCAACGGATCTACCGCTGACTCCCGAAGCCTTACGGACTACTTCTTCTTTCCCGCCAGCGCCTTCTCGATGGCGGGCGCCAGTTTCGTTCCGCGGATGTCTTTGTCGGCGATGATCGCGCCAGTGTCGCCGTCCACCAGGAGCATGTGCGGAATGGACTGGATGCCGTAGCGCACGGCCACTTCCGCCTGCCAGAACTTCCCGTCGAAGACCTGCGGCCAAGGCATGTTCTTCTCGCGCGTGAAGTCGGCCAGTTTCTGTTCGGCGCCGGCGCGGTCGAGGCTGATGCCGAGAATCTCCAGGCCCTTCTCGTGAAATTGCTCGTAAGCCTTCACGACGTTTGGAATCTCCACCACGCACGGACCGCACCAAGTCGCCCAGAAGTCGAGCAGCACGACCTTGCCTTTGTAGTCGTCCGGGAACTTCACCGGCTTGCCATTCGCGAGCTTCGCAGCGAAGGCCGGGGCTTTCTGGCCGGGGCTGAGGTCCGGGCCGGCGGGCCTTTGCGATTCCGGCGGCTTGGTCGAGGCCGCGATCTGGAACGCGCCTTCCGCGGTGAGGTTGGTTACGATCCACCATTTGCCTTCCACCTCGAACGGGCGCGTCACCGGCACGTACTCGCCGCGATCGGTGCGGCCGTTGGAGTTGGCATCGACCCAGATGGAGGGCGCGCCGGCAGGACTCTCTGCGGCCGCTCGGAAATCGCCGGCACAGGCGGAGTCGATCAACACGGCGGAAAGGGTTTTGTCAGCGATGCGGACCTCGCCGGTGAGTCCGTAATCGGCATAGTAGAACACGGCGTCCTTGATGATGGGAGGGCGGTCGCCCTGGGGATCGAAGCGGTAGAACTTCAAGTGAGCACGGCGCGGACCGCTGGCAAGCGGGATGGTAACGGTGGCGTCGCTGAAGTAAGTCACGGATTCCTTGCCGTCCGGAGACTTGAAGCGGCGCTCGGTCCAGGTCAGGCCCGCTTCGCCGGTGAATGCGCCGTCGCCATTGCCGTCCACGAAGAACTGGCCAGGCTTGCCATCGGGGTCGTCCACGACAATGTGGATGGTGGCCGGCGCCGTCTTAGGCCCGATTTGGAAGGAGCCATAACGCGGCGCCGCGAGCGCGTTAGGCGCTTGCTTCAACGTGGCTGGCTGGGCGTTAGTGAGGCCGACGCGAAGCGGGCGATAGCCACCCACCTTCTCTGACACGCCGGATTCCAGCCATTGCAGTTTGAAGTTTTCTTGAGCCAGTGAGGGCCAGGCGAGAGCGGCGAGGCCGGCGAGTAAAACGATCGAGGCGCTGATGCGCTCCGCGACAAGCGAGCATTTGCAGTTCATGCGGACACCATACCCAAGCCGCTCGGCTTGGAAAGTAATTCCTCGCTCGTGAGCCTCTTTCAAAACTGTAGCAGCCGACGTGAGGAGGCTCTGTTTTCATTGATGTCGGAGCCTCCTCACGTCGGCTGCTACGGGGCTTTGAAATTGCTTCTCTTGAGCCAATTGCAGAGCCGCAGCCGATCTCACCCGCTCAGCCCGGCGGCCATTTCATGTGTCGGCCGCCAAGGATGTGAACGTGCAAGTGCGGGACAGACTCGCCCGCGTCAGGGCCGTGATTGATCACGAGCCGGTAGCCGGTCTTGTCCAGGCCCGCCCTCGCGGCCACTTCCGCCGCCTGCAGCAGCAAGTGGCCGAGCACGGATTGGTCTTCGGCCTTCGCTTCGCCAAGGCGCGGAATCGGCTTCTTTGGCACGATGAGGATGTGGGTGGGCGCTTGCGGGTTGATGTCGCGGAAGGCGCAGACCGAGTCGTCCTCAAACACGATGTTCGCCGGAACCTCGCGGGCGATGATCTTCTCAAAGAGGGTGCGGGCCATGGGGAATTGCAGATTGCGGATTGTAGATTGCAGATTCCAAAATCGGGATTTCCGCTCAGACCACGACCAGGCCGCACGGCTTCAGGACGCGCTCCGAACTGAGCGAGCCGCGCAGGTAGTCCACGATCTGATCGCTGAGCGTCTGGCAGCGCGGGCTCCAGCGTTTCGCGCCGGCCAGATGTTTCACGCAATCGCGCAAGCCGCGGAAGCGGACGATGCCCGGAGCCGGCCCCAGTTGCCGGCGGAGTTCTTCGCGCAGACGGTGGAAGAAGAGCAGTTCCATGCCTTCCATGACCAAGCTGCATAGATCGGCTTCCGCGATGCGCGGCGCTTCGATGGTCAGCGGCGAGCCGGCGGTGACAAAGGTCAGGCCGAATCCGTGCAGCACTTTCTCCAGCGCCGAGGAAAATTCCTCCACGGACACCGAGGTGCGGTGGTGCTCCTTGTGGAAGAAATGCAGCACCGCGGCGGCGGCGTTGCGGAGCAGTTCCGCATCGACCAAGCCCGCCCCGTCGCCGGCGATCTGAAAGTTCACCGCGTCGGTGGTGCAGGGGATGGTGTCGCCGCCCGCGAGCTTAAACACCAGGGAGTCGTGCGGTAAGGGTATCATGGGGTCGTTGGAGTCGCTTCACCTCATGCACGAACTCGTCCGCTTCCTCGAACCGGCGATAGACGCTGGCGAAGCGGATGTAGGCGACCTTGTCCAGGTGGCGCAGTCCGTTCATGACCCGCTCGCCGATCTCGCGGTAGTTGACTTCACGGTCGTAGGTGCTGGCGATTTCGTTGTAGAGGGCGGTGGCCAGTTCCTCGATGGCCTCCGGCGTGACGGGGCGCTTTTGACAGGCGCGTTGGAGGCCGGAGATCAGCTTCTCTCTTGTGAATTCCTCATGGCGTCCGTCCCGCTTGAGCACCAACAGGCGCGAGGTCTTCTCGATCTCCTCGTAGGTGGTGAAGCGATGCCCGCAGGAAAGACATTCACGGCGGCGGCGAATCGTGCTCCCCTCCCGCGAGGCGCGGGAGTCGATCACTTTGTCTTCCTGGAATCCGCATTTCGGGCAACGCATACTCTGCTAGCCACAAGTAATGGTGGTGCGTGTTTGGTATCACCCGCCATATCGGGGTGTCAAAGGAAAGTTGTTCACAACTTCGAGCGGATGAACTCACTCGCCAACCGCAGCTTCGCCGTCAAGTCCTGTTCAACTGGAAATGTCCTCTGGAAACGTCGGCCCTTCGAAACGCCCGTCACCCGCATTTCGCCGGCGGAGCGGTCATTGACCACCTTCACCGCCGCTGTCTTCCTGGCTGGCCACGCCTTCTCCCAAGGTTCCAAGTCCGCCGGTGGCTTCAGTTCGGCGAGAACCCGGCTCAAGCTCGCCGCCAGTTCCTTTTGCTCCAACGCAGCCAGCGGAGAATCCGCCTGTGAAGAATTCAGAGGATCAATCGGATTCTCCGCATTCGCCTCCAAACTGTCCGTCCGCCCCGCCCCGCGCTTGGCCTCGAAATGCTCCCGCAACCGGCTCCCCGCGTGATGATGCGCAAGGCTGGCGACCAGCGGCTTCGTGGCGGACGGTCGTTTCCATTGTCCTCAGGCCGCTTGACGCGCGGCGGCGGATTGGGCCAGCGCCGCAAAATGCCCTCGCTGATACGGGCGGCGCGGGCTGCGGAGCGCGGCACGCAGCGCTTCCACCAGTTCGGGATCGTCATCCTCCTGCTCCGCCAGTTCATAAACCCGCAGCGCCTCGCGCACGACCTCGTCCGCCGACAGGTAGCCGCCGCCCTTCATCTTCATGGCGACAAACTTTTCTTGATGCGGCGTCAACACAACTTTCATGCCGGCATCGTAAAAGCCGCCCGCGGCTTTGTCAAAGTCCTGAAGGACGTTGAACCACGGATGACGCGGATGGCACGGATGGGTGAGACAGATGCTCCAGTTCGCGACGGCAAACGCGGCAACTCAGCCCGGCAGGGCGACAGAGAATAGCCCACCGATTCATCGGTGAGGGTGCGGTCAGGGCCAGACAAGTCCCGTCAGGGACGACAGAGAAACTGACGCAACCGTCACGTTCTCTATCGTCCCTGATGGGACTTGCGCCGCGTTGGCCCGGCTTCCCAGCGTTCAAAACGCTGGGCTATTCGCTGTCGCCCTGCCGGGCTTCATCCGTGATATCCGCGAAATCCGCGGTCAAAAAATTCCCCTCGCAAAATAGTTGTAAGAAACCCGGCGCGGTTCGCGATGGAGGAGGTGAAAGCTGTTCCGGTGAACAAACAAGCAACCGGCGGGGGACGGGGCCGGCACAGCGGCACGACCCAGCCGGGCAGACTCCGGCCCGCCAGTCGGCAGCTCTCCTCGGTGCCAGCGAACCGGGCGGTCAGCGGGAGCGCTGATTTCCCTTCTTCTTCATGAACCAACCTTGGGGCGCAACCGCCTAGGCAAGAAGCGATATTCACGCAACGGAAGATATACAGGTATTCCGGCGGCGTCTCGGAGCCATGTGTGAACGCCATCGGGTGGGCGGAATAAGTCGTTCAGTGGAATGCCGGTGTATTCAGACAGTATCTTCGCGTAGTCTTCCGCGTGCGCCTGATCAAAGATGGGGCCGCCTGTCCCATCCGGGATTCGAATCACTACATGACATGGTTCGAGGACGATCATGTACTTCGGAACGCGATTGTAGAGGCGGCTCCGGTACACAATCTGAGCGAATAACTCGCGGAATTGCAGCGGGTGCAGAGGATGCGGCGAAAGCTCCATGTACTCTTTCTCGCAGACCTGCTGGGCACCGCCGTCCCGAAGGACGGCAACGATTCCGACTTTCCCGACCTTCACCCCAACTACGAGAGTCGGGATGCTATCGCAGTAGTCCCATTGCAGATCTGGGTGATCTCCGGCCTGGGTTTCGAACACGAAGATCGATGCTGGCAAGCCGTTCGGAAACCGTACCTCTCCTCGCGCGAACTGAAGAAAATAAATGTCTTTCTGAAAGTCCAGGATCCCACGTGCGGACATGATCGGAGGACTATCGGCCAAGGCACGCTTCGCGGGCAGCTGCGTCTGCTTGTACAGCAAGCCATATACGATCTTTCCGAGCCACACGAACAGGGACTCTCGTCCAATGTCTCGAACGGCCGCAGAGCCGACCAGTGTCGCAGCGCTCAGCTTGCTCTCGATTGGCTGGAGACGTTGAGTATTGCAGTCGATGCAGCATGGAACCGTGAGATGCTTGTAATTGATCGTCGTTCCGTTCAGCAGGGTGAGCCGTTTGTTCCACAGATTGAAACGCTGTTGGACCCAGCGTGGGATTACGTGCTCCTCAGTACTCGTTTTAGCGTGGATGGGTTGCGCGCAGAAGAAGCAGTATTCTGGCCCAACTCGGCGGGTGAAGAGTTTGTCGATTGGTCCATGTGCGCGATCATCATTCATAGCCACTGGTTTTCACATGAGGCAGCGGTTCACCTGTAACGGTGTCTGCATCCGGGGAGATTCCACCCTACCTTCCAGGGACCCAACGCAGCCTGAAACTCACGTCGAAAGCCTCCGCTTTCAGACCGGGCACTTCGTCAGCCAAGTTGCCAACATTCGAACCCGTGTCGATGCCCAAGATCGAACCGTCGGTAAAGTGGATGATCAGCACTTCGTCTCGATGCGCATCCTCCACCTCCTCGCCGTATCCAAATTCTACTCGCTCAATTGTCTTCCCAGCCATCTGCGTCGCTTGGCAAATGGAGTAGTGAAGCTCTGAGGGCCGCCCGATTTTCGGCAGTGTTTTGCGGGCTTCGCTTCGCGCGGTGGCTTTCCTCGAATCGATCCCAAGCTCGCTCTCAAGAGTGGACAAGAGTTCATGCAGACCCGCAACACAGAGTTCAAGGTCTTTCGTGAATTGGTCAAAGGCGGCCATCGTCTCGGCAGGCAATCGGACTTTGTGCGCCGCGAGTCCTCGCTGATCACTGACAAGGTCATAGGCCACCGCGAACTTCGACGGCATTTCGAGGTTCACGAAAACTTTCTTTAGGTCCATCACCGTCCGTTTCTCTCGTTTTTCTATTGGCCTTTCGACGCGAGCGGCGACAAGCGAAATACAGTCGCGGTCCAAACCATCAATCAGGTAGCCGTAAAGCTCGATGTGGGCATCTTGATACCGGTGCGAATTTTCAGCCGTGGGAAAACAGAGCGACTCTCTCAACTCATGCTTAAAGAGAGCCTTCCCCACGGCTTCGTCAGTCATGCAGTTGATGGTGTGGATCGCTTTCGCCAAACGAGAGTGGACCCCCGGCACCTTGGGCCATTCTCCCCCGAGAGTGCGGCGCACCCAGCGGGTGAACCTCTCGTCGGGGGCGCTGCTCCATTGAGGATTCGGAAGGCGGAAACCACCCCATCGCTGCACATGACCTCGGGATTTCTCAAGCAGGTCTGGGAGGAAAACAGCAATTGCCAGTTTGCCACTCGTGAGCGTCCGGCAACTGAACTCAACATCTATGAATTCGTCTCTCCGACGCTGGGCATCCAACTCCAGGAAATACTTTTCGGTTAGCTGAAGTCGCCCCCAAGCGAGGTCGCCCTCAATTCTGTATTTATCCGGTTCGTTTCGGTAGGCAGCAAGAACCTGTTGGTCGAAGTAGTCAATGCGGTCCTTATATGGCCCGTTATCCGGATCGGTGTTCTCTGAGGGCGTACTCACAGCGAAACGCTAACCGCCGTCCAAAACTGCGTCAACGTCAGAAACCGGTGCATTCCGGTTGCCTTGAGTGAGGGAATCTGCCTAGCTCTTCCGCTGGCCAAGGACTCGACGAATCTGGTGGTGGCACGGGTGGACTTGGGCGAGGCCGCGCCCATCGACGAGGCCGTGGAAGTCCTCTGCCGCCGCCTGGGGGCCGGGCAGTATCGGGCCAGGGACGTGGAACCGGCGTTGCGGCAGTTACTCTCCGCACTCAAGTTTGCGTGCCCGGCTGTCGCTATTACCTTCGTGGCGGGCTTCCTGTAGGCCCGCAATCGAAGTGACGATGGAAGCGATTCTGAAGATCGACAACCTTCGTGTGGAATACCGCTCCAGAGAAATGGGGCAGGGCATCAAAGTCGCCCTCAACGGCTTGAACCTGTCGGTTTCTCAAGGCGAGGTCTTTGGGTTCCTCGGCCCCAACGGCGCGGGCAAAACGACCACGATGAACGTGCTGCTGGGTTTCGTGAACGCGACCCGCGGCCGTGCCTGTCTCTTTGGCACCGATGTCCGCAAGCCGATCGCCCGCCAGCGCATCGGCTATCTCCCGGAACTGACCTATTACTACAAGTTCCTGACCGCGGAGGAGCTGCTGCGCTTCTACGCCCGCATTTTCCGCATCCCCAACCCGGAGCGCGAATCGCGGATTGATGCCGTGCTCAAGCTGGTCGAACTGGCCGACGCGCGCACCCGCCAGATCAAGACCTACTCCAAAGGCATGCAGCAGCGCGCCGGGCTGGCGCAAGCCCTCATTAACAATCCCGACTTGCTCATCCTCGACGAGCCGACCAGCGGCCTTGACCCGATCGGGCGCATGAAGGTCCGCGAGATCATCCAGCGCCTCCGCAGCGAGGGGAAGACGGTGTTCTTCTCGTCGCACGAACTCGGCGAAGTGGAAACCGTCTGCGATCGCGTGGCCATCCTGAGCCAGGGCGAACTCAAGGCCGAAGGGCGCGTGAGCGACATCGTGAAACAACACCAGTGCGATCTGGAACAAGCCTTCCTGCGGATCATCGGTTACTCCACCCCGTCGCTCCAATGAAAGCAAACCCGCTGCAAATTGCGTTGGCGGCCCACTTGTTCATGGCTCCTTCGCACATGTTTGTCCCGGTTCACCGTCGGCAAGACGCCCGGAAGGCCGGCCTGAGAATGGCGTTCCGCTCTCCCGACACCGGCCCCGTGTTGCGCTTCCTGCCCCGAGGCGCCTCCAGCGTCGGCAAGGCCATCGGGACTTCCTGAGCTTGCCATGAACACGGTCTGGGCCATCGCTTTCGTCGTGATCCTGGAGTTAATCCGCAAGAAGGATTTTTACGTCCTGTTCGTGCTCACGGCGCTGATCACCCTCGTGATGGGCACGGTGAATTTCTTCAATGACGACAACATCGTCCGCTACTTGAAGGAGATTTGCCTGTTGCTGATCTGGATTTCCTCGCTCGTCATCTCCATCAGCACCGCGGCGCGGCAGGTGCCGGCGGAAAAGGAGAACCGGACCATCTTCCCGCTGCTGGCCAAACCGGTGACGCGCGCGCAACTGCTGCTGGGCAAATTCCTCGGTTGCTGGCTGGCGTGCGGGCTGGCGCTGGTGCTGTTCTACGTGTTCTTTGGCGCAGTGGCGGCGTCGCGCGAGCACGCCTGGCCCGTGGCGCACTACTTCCAGGCGCTGGTGCTGCACTGGGCCGCTCTGGCGGTGATCATCGCGCTCACCCTGGCCGGCTCGATCGTCTTGGCCGCGCCGTCTTCAACCGTGACCATTACTTTCGTGGTGGTGGCGGGCATCCTCTATCTGGGGGGGCATCTGGACAAAGTGGCATTGCGCACGGGCGGCGTGGCGGGCGTGGCGCTGCACGTGATCTACTTCGTGATCCCGCACCTTGAGCTCTTCGCCAACGTGCGCGACCTCATCATCCACAACTGGCCACTGGTGCCGTGGCTGGTCTGGTTCGGGGCGCTGCTTTACGCGGCGGTGTACGCCGCCATCTTCCTGCTGATCGCGTGGCTGCTGTTCCGCCGGAAGGCGCTGAACATTTGAAGCCGACCGGCCCAAGCCGGAAATCCGAAGCACGAAATCCGAAATTCGAAACAAATCCGAATGACCGAAGCTCGAATGTTCAAAACCTCCCAATCAGGCGTCGGTGCCGTCCGTTTCGGATTTTTGTCATGGGAGCTTTCGCAGTTGTTTCGGATTACGGATTACGGATTACGGATTTCAGCCTAAACCCCACATGCCCTGGCTTCGCCTCACTGCTCTGGTCGTCAGCGCGTTCACTCTCGCCACCGTGCTGGAGCCGGCGTTGCGCCAGTGGTCGCGGCGCAAGGCGCAGGCGCAAGGCGTGCTGGCTGCGCTCATGGGCGACAGCCGGCGCTTGTTTGCGAACCATCTTTTCGTCCAATCGGACGTGTACCTCCACGGCGGCTACTACCCCAGCATCTTCGACCAGTCGGAACGGCCTCCCGACGCGGCCACGAAGCCCGCCGCCGCACGCCAGGCCGCCCCCCGTGACGATGACCACAAGCGGAAGGACGGTGAACACGACGAACACAGCGAGGCCTGCGACCATGATTTCCTCGGCCGGCCCCGCAACTGGATCGACGCCTTTGGCCGCAACTTCTTTCCCTCCCAACACACCCATCTCGGCGAAGGCAAGGCCGGCATGGCTGAAGCGCGGGAAATCCTGCCCTGGCTCAAGCTGTCCGCCGAACTGGATCCCCAGCGCGTCGAAACCTACGTCGTGGCCGCCTACTGGCTGCGCCAAATGAACAAAGAGACGGAGGCGCTCCAGTTTTTGCGCGAGGGCCTGCGCCACAACCCGGACAGCTACGACATCCTTTTCGAGCTGGGCCTCTGCTACGAAAACAAGAACGAGTCTGCCTTGGCGCGCAACCTTTGGGAGATTTCCCTCCGCCGTTGGCAGGAACAACAATCACGACGCGAGCGGCCCGACCATCTCATGCTGGCCCAGCTTCTCACCCACTTGGCCCGCTTGGAGGTGCGCGCCCATCGGCCGGATGTCGCCGTGAAGTATCTCGAAACGCTGAAGACGATTTCGCCCCACCCAGAGGAGATTCAGAAGCGCATCGAGGAGGTCAAGGCCGGCCAGCCGTTTGAAGTCGAGAAGAAGCCGTGAGGCGAGGCGATTTCAAAACTCTGTAGCTGCCGACGTGAGGAGGCTCTGATTCTTTATCCGATCACTGCCTTCTGACCTCCGACCTCTGACCCTTCCAAGTAACTGATCTGTTCGCCCTTGTCATTGGATGATTTAGGGGCGCGGGCGTCAGGCGGCTTGTTCGAGGGGAACAAGGTCAAAACCCAGTTCCTTGGCTTGGCGTTGGAGGCGGATGATTTTGTTTTTGCGGCCCCGCTCCTCGTACTGCTTGGGGTCGGGTTCTTGGTATGGCTCGCCCGTCGTCAGGAGGTGGTGAATGAGGACGGCCAGCTTGCAGGCGGTGGCGGTCATGGCTTGGGGGGCTCCGTGCCGGGCTTTGAGGCGTCGGTAAAATACGCCCAGGCAAGTATCGGTCCGCCCAACAGCCAGGGCCGCCAGCCGCAAGAGCACTGCGACCCGGTTGACGACATGGGGGTGCGGCGGCTCAGAATCTTGCCGCCACTAATCTTGCTTCCCGGAGCCAAGCCCAGCCAGGCGGCGAAGGCAGCGCCATCGCGCCAGCGCTTCAGGTCCGCACCGATTTCCGACAAGATAAGGAGCACGCCCACCCTATTGAGACCTGGAACGAGGGTCAGATCGATTCCGAAGACCTGGGCC
>JACRJZ010000093.1 GCA_016219875.1 Verrucomicrobiota bacterium
GGTCACGCCGTCCTCGTGGGCGATTTGGCGGGCGAGGGCTTCCTTGCTGATCGGGCTGCGGGCCAGATAGCGGAAGGGGCGTCCGGCTTGTTCGGCACTGGCGTAGGCGGCGGCTTTGATCCGCGCGGTCAGCCCTTGGGCAAACGTGCCGAAGTCTTTGATGAGGATGTGGCAGGCGTTGAGATAGGCTTCCATGACCGTGGGCTGGAAGAGATGGCGCAGCGTGCCGCGCAGACGCAGCCGGTCAAAGCCGGACAAAACGCCGGTCATGGAATCGGAGCATCGGTTTCGAAAAGCCGGCGGGACGCCGGGGACGAGGGCCGTAGTCTGTGAGTTCATCACCCAAAGTCTGACGCCAACACCCGGCGCTGCGCCACTTTGGTTGCGGCTTGGCCGCGTTATGCCTTTGCGTCAAGGGCGACTGCTCCGTTTGGGTTCACGCCCTTGCCGCCCCTCACCTCTCCCCCAACACCGCCGCTTCCCGCCCGTACAGCCCGCGGTTGCTTTGGTTGAACTCGAACTTCAAATCGACCTCGAGGTCTTGCAGCGTGAGCAGCTTCCAATGGACGGGGACGAACACGGTCCTGCCGTCGCGGGTCTGCCGCTTGAGTTCGAAGGCCAGCAACAGGTGCAGCGCGTCACGCGTGACTTTGGGATGGGCCGACGGCGAAAAGTAGAACGACCGTTGCGTCGTGCGGGCAGTGGCGGCGCTGTACGTCTTCAGTTCCAGGTAGCAGGCGGGCGCGTTGGTGATGGCGATGTCCGGGTAGCCGGCGGACTGCGCTGCGCCGGTCGTCGTCGCCGGCACTTGCGCGTCGAGGCCCGCCTCGCGCAGCGCGGCCCGCACGAACGGCTCGATGTGGTTGCCCGCTTCGTTGGCGCGCACGGTAGCGAGGCCCTCCCTCTGCGCACGCTCGCCGGCCAGCGTCGCGGCCTGGAGTATCCGGCGCCGCAACTCGACGTGGGCAGCGTTGTTCGTGTCGAAGTCGAGCACGCGATGGCCGGTGGTGGCGAGCATAACGTCCTTGAACGGCAGCCGCCTGGCGGGCTTGGTCAACTCCGCGAGGGCGTTCGTCGGAACGGTGTTGGTCGGAAGGCTTGGCTCCGCGGTCCACGCCGATGCGCCAACACCAAGGCCGGCCAAGACGATGGCTGCCCAAACCAGCTTCCGAGCACGTTTCGTTTGCATCGCCTCTTGTCTCCCTTGCTGGCCGAGTCACGCGGCGGGCCGCGGCCCGGCGGCGACCAGTTTCCTTAGGTGCGGATCGACGGTCAGGTTCAGTCCCTCCAACGTGCGTGCGCCCAGCAGCAGCAGGTCGCCCTTCTCGGCAAACACCACTTCATCCACCGTGAAATACTTGTCCACCCGCACGATGGCGAAGCCCACGCTGCGGGTCATGGTCTGGCCGTTGGCCCTCGTGAAGGCGAGGTCTTTCTTCTCCCGTTGGATGTCCAGCTTGTCGAGCGTGGTCTCCGGCACCCAGGTGTATTCGCTGCCGGTGTCCACGAGCAGCTTGGGAATCGTGGCAGCCTTGTTCCGCGCCGCGACATTCTCGACTCTGCAGCCTGTGTAAAGCTTACCCATGCCTGAACCGTGCCGTGGTCTGGAGGCGCGGGCAAGTCTTCTTGCGGGAAAGCCGCCGCCTTCGCCGCCCGATTTAACGCTTCAACGCTTCACCCCTTTTACCTGCTCCCCCCGCTCCTTCCTCATCACCACAATCCTATTCGTGTTCGTCCCCTTGCTCATGTTGTCCACGCCCCAGCAGTGGGCGCTGATGCGCGTCGTGGGACGGTACGTCAGTGCGCTTTACTCTGAACCCAAGCCGCACTAGGCTCACCTCCATGAAAGTGCTGACATACGACCAGCTGGCGCGGGATTTCCCCGAGGCGTGGGCCGCCATTGAATCCTCGGGCGAGGAAGTGGTGGTAACACGCCATCGCCATTCCGTGGCGCGGATCGTGCCTGAGCCGCCGCCCGCCACGGCGCTCGAGGTCTTCGGCGATTTGCATGGCGTGCTGGGTGAGCAAGGCGGGACGGTGCTGGCGACCTCGCTCGCGAAGGTCAGGAACGGCGGGAAGCGGCAGGGAACTCTCCAAGAGTTGCGCAATCCGTGGGCTTCCTGATTGACACCGACATCTGGGTGGCCGTCGAGCGAGGCACCCTGGCTCCGGCGGACATTCACGCCGTCACGGGCACGGAGCCGGTCTTTCTCTCGCCGGTCAACGTGGCGGAACTCCAAATGGGCATCGAACTGGTCGCGGATGAGGCCACTCGCCGGAAGGCGCTCGCCGCCATGCGCCGACTGCGCCGCAAACCGCTGCTGCGATTGGATTATGACACAGGCGAAGTCTTTGGGCATCTAGCCGCGCAGTTACGAAAGCAGGGGCGGAGCGAGGAATTTCGCATCATGGACCTCTGGCTGGCGGCGCAAGCGGTGCAGCGGAAGTTCAGCTTGCTCACGTTCAACGCCCGGCATTTCAAGGATATTCCGGGACTGAAAGTCGTGGCCCTGCCGCAGCCGCACTGAGGTGGAAGGCTTCAGCGAATCGGCTTGAACCAGTGCGTCGGATGGGCGGATGGTGAAGCGGCGTGAACGCCGCGCTCCGCCCCTAACATTCCAGCTCGTCTCGGAAGTGGCGCCCAAAGATCTTCTCGAATCGCGCTTGGAATCCGCCGGTTTGTGGTTTGGCCTTGTACCGATATATCCTTTGAAGATCCTGTTGGCTGAGTTCGAGGTCGCCTGTCGTTCTGTTCAACCGAGGCTGCAAACGACTCAGCAGGCTCTGGAAGCCGCCTGTGCCATTCAGTTTCTTCAAGAGAGTGGCTTTTTCTTCTGCGTTCAGTTTGATCGAAATCCAGCGGATGCCGAATCCCGCCTGAACCTTACGCGTAAGTCCGAGAGCCTCTCGAAGAGATTTCAACCCCACCCCAAATGGCGGGAGTTTTGCCTTAAAACTACCCTTCTCGTTGATCACAATCTCGCCGCCTGAAAACATCACAGCCAGTGTCAGGAGAAACGCGCAGCCACAAAAGACGATCTCGATTGGGCTTTGTCGGCTGATGCGTTTGATCTGGAGAATTTCTTGGCCGGCTGCGGGATCAAAAAACGTATCGAGGTCGTCGGGGGAGAAACGTGCAAGGCGGCTGCGAAACGATTGGCGTTCATCCTCCGAAGGTGAACGCATCAATTCCCGGTCCTTTTCTGGAACGATCCGGCTCAAAGCGACATTGGCCCCTTGGAATAGGTAGAGGAAATCTGCGAGTTCTGCTGGGTTGAGGGCTGCGGACTCGTCCCTGATCTCTAGCATGATCGTTTGCATAATGGTGTTCTTGGATTTACGGCGTGCGGTTCTCGCAACGTCAGGAAAAGACTTGCTGGCACCCTAACAATTGTCGAGTGGATTCTCCAGGTTCGCCAGGTTCTCGCTTGGCACCGGCTCACGAGTCGCGCAACGTATCCGCCGCAAATGAAAGCAAACACCAAAGATTTCCACTACGAGATCGAGCCGAAGGACTGCGTCGAGGGCATGCGCGCCATGACTGAGCGATCTGTTGATGTTGTGGTGACCTCGCCGCCGTACAACTTGGGGATCAAGTATGGAAACTACAATGACACCCGGACTCGCAACGAATACCTCGACTGGTCACGGCAATGGGCACGAGAGGTCAAAACGGTGCTCCGGGAGGAAGGTTCGTTCTTTCTCAACTTGGGAGGCTGCCCTTCGAATCCCCTAATTCCCCATGAGCTCCTCGTGACCCTGAAGCAGGACGTTGGCTTTGTCCTGCAGAACACTTTTCATTGGATCAAGTCGATTACCATTCTCACCAAAGATGGGCAGCAGATTTCAGCAGGTCACTACAAGCCTCTGCACTCACACCGCTTCGTGAACGACTGCCACGAATACATTTTCCATTTAACGAAACACGGCAGGACGGAGATTGACCGGTTGAGTCTTGGAGTCCCCTACTCGGATAAATCGAACATTGCGAGGTGGTCCCACACAAAAGGGCGGGATTTGAGATGCCGAGGCAACAACTGGTTCATCCCTTACAAAACCATTGTAAACCGGGCAAAAGAACGTCCCCACCCAGCCACCTTTCCACCCGAATTAGCAGAGAACTGCATCAAGATTCACGGCTGCACACCGGAATCGGTTGTGCTTGATCCTTTTGTCGGAATCGGGCATTCGGCGATTGCTGCGCGGAAATGTGGAATCCGGAAGTTCTACGGTTTCGATATTGACCCAGACTACGTGAGAATTGCGCGTTCGGCTTGGACTACCGGCACCACAGAAGCTGGTTGGTTTCCTCTTGCCGACTCATAAATTACCCGCGCCCGAACGAGCTGGTGTTCATCTTTTCGCAAACAGGGCCTCCCGCTCGGCGACAGCAGAAGCCGTCTTGGTGAATTCCTGGCCATGATCAGCACGAGCCGCGGCGTGGTCTCCGCGGCCACGCAGCCCAGCAGCGCGGCTTCGACGGGCGTGGTGCCGCGGCCCATGAACGGGTCATAGACCACATCGCCGGGCTGCGTGAGCCGTTCGATGAAGAAGTGCGGGAGCTGGGGCTTGAAGCAGGCGCGGTAGGAGACTTCGTGCAGGCTGCTGGCTTGGCGCTGCATGGCGGTCCAGAACTCGTTCACGAACGTGGGAACTTCGAGAGGCTGGCCGTCGAACGTGGCGGAGCGGGTGACCATCTGCCGCGTGTCGGTGCCGAAGTCGCGGAAGGCCAGGAGGTCTTCGATAAAATCAGCGCGTCGCGCGGGCGCGGTTTTCGCCGCGGGCGGCGGGGCTAGGTCCAACAGCAATTCGAGAAACTCAGCAGACATTTTCACACAACGACGAGAGGACAGCATCCGCGCGCGCTTCCGGCAAGGGCGGAAACGGAGAACGTTGAGCTTCGAGCCTGCAATCCAAACTTCGAGAGGCAAGCTCAAGACCTCGTAGCGGCGAACTGGCGTTTGCCGGAAACCTCAGATTCTCCAGGGAGAATATGGCGGCGGTCGCCAGACCGCCGCTACGACGCCGCGGTCACGCGATCACCGTTGCTTTGGATTTCCCCTCGCGTTGGACGCGAGTGTGAAGTCACGCTGGCACGACGGAATCCTTCAGCAAATTCCGTTGCACCATCCGCTGCAATTCGTCCGCCGGCTGCCAGTGGAGCGCGCCGAGCGCCTGCGCCGCTGCCACGCAAACCCAGTAGTCTGGATCCTGCATGGACTGCGCCAGGGCGTTGATCGCGCGGTAGTCGCCCATCCGGCCCAGCGCCTCGGCGGCAGCCTGGCGGATGTCGCGGTCCTCGTCACCCAGCGCCTCCATGAACGCTTCCGAGGCGGAGCGGCGCTTGTGGTCCTCCGGGTCCGCGAAGCCGCCCAAGGCCGGTTGCACGGGCTTGACGTCGGCAATGCGCTGCATGGCTTGCGCCGCCGCCTGGCGCACCCAGTAATCCTTGTCGCTGAGCGAGGCTTTCAGTCTCGGCATCGCGCGCTTGGCCGGCTCGCTTTTCTCCCAGTCCACGTCGATCTGACGCAAGGCCGCGGGCACGGCCGAACGCACGGCGCTCTGCTCATCTTTAAGCATGAGCACGAGCGGTTCGATGGCGCGAGCGTCGCCAATGTTGCCCAAGGCTTCCACCGCGGCGCGGCGCACGTCGTAGTCTTCGTCTTCCAACATGCCAATCAGACGATCGACGGCGCGCGGTTCGCGCAGTTTGCCCAACGCCTCGGCGGCGGCGGCGCGCACGTCCCATGAGTCGTCGGTGAGCGCGTCGAGCAGTGGCTCCGTGCTGCGTGGGTTGTTCAAACGGCTCAAGGCTTCCACCGCCGTCGCGCGGACGTGGTGGTCGCGGTCCTTGATCAACGGGGCGAGCGGCTCGACCACGCGGGCGTCGGCAGTGCGGCCCAGGGCGTCGATGGCCGCGGTGCGGACGTTGCTGGACGCATCGGCCAGCGCGGCGAGGAGCGGCTTCACGACCCGCGCGTCGCCCATGCGGCCCAGTGCCTCCACCGCCGCTTGACGCTCGTAGGGCGTGCCGCTCTGGAGCACCAAGGCGAGCGGCTCGATGGCACCCGGCCCCAGCGCGGCAGCGCGCTGGAAATGGCCTTGGGCCACCGCGCGCTGAATTCGCTGCGCCGTGTCCTGCGGTTCCCAACCCAAGCTCTGCAACGACTCGATGGCGCGTTTGCGAACGGCGGCCGAGGAATCGCTCAGCGCCTTGACGAGCGCGTCGGTCGCGCGGTCGTCGCCGATGCGGCCCAGGCCGGCGGCAGCCGCTTCACGCACGGAGGGGTCGGCATCGAGCAACGCGGTGGCCAGGGGGCGCACCACCACGGGATTTCGAAGCTGGGTCAGCGCCTTGACGGCCGCCGCCCGCACCGAGGCGTTCGGGTCCTTGAGCATCGCCGCCAGCGTGCCCGCCAAGCGCGGCTCCCCCATCGCGCCGAGTTTTTCGACGGCTTGCCGCCGGGTCTCGGCGCTGCGGGACTTGAGCATTTGCAGGGTCCACCAGAGCATGGTTGTTGCAGTCGGGCGCGAACTTGAGCTGCCGCGAGAGAAGCACGCTCCGAGGCCGTTGTCGAGTCTGGGCGGACGCCGGAGCCGTGCGAGTTCAGCACAGGTCCAAAAGCCGAGGGCTGGTTCTGCAAGCCCGTAGCAGCCGAGGTAACGAGGCTCAAGCTTCAAAGAAATCAGGGCCTCCGAACGCCGGCTGCTACACGTTCAAAATTGGCTCACCGCGTCTCGGAGTTCGGCCTGCGTCCGCTCCGCCCTCGGCTACCGATCCGCGCCAATGCAGAACAGGTGTTTGTCGCCGCGGAGAAAGATCTGGCCCCGGCTGAGCGCGGGCGAGGCAAAGGTCTTCTCGCCAATTTCATTCCGCGCGACGAGATCAAAACGGCGGCCCGGTTTCACAACGTTCATGACGCCGTTGTCATTGAGGAAATAGACCCGGCCACCGGCCGCGACGAGCGACGCGTGGTGTTCCCCCAGGCGCTCGGTCCAGGCAATCCCGCCGGTGGCCGCGTCGAAGCAATGCGCCACACCGGAGTCTGACACAACGAAGAAGAACTTGCCGGCGCAGATCGGGGACGGCACATAGGCCACGCCTTTGGTGGTGCGCCAGACGATCTTGGTTTGGGTGACGTTGCCCGCGCCGTCAGGCCGGATTGCCAGGATGTGGTGATCAGGGAAGCCGCCCGTGATGTAGAGCAGTTGCGTGCCGTCACTGAACACCGGCGAGGCCACAAACTGGTCCGTGGGACCGTCGATGATCCAGAGGAGCTTGCCGTCGTGCGGAGCGTAGCTGGCCACGCACTTGGATCCGGAGAGGACCATTTGCGCGCGTCCCGCCATGGGGCGGATGAGCGGCGTGCAGTAGCTACGGGTCTTGTTGGGCCGCTCGATGCGCCAGAGTTCCTTCCCTGTGGCGCGCGCCAACGCGACGATGTAGCCGTCGCCGTCATGGTCGCAGTTCACGATGACTTTGTCTTCGAAGAGAATGGGCGAACTGCAGAAGCCATGCATGGAGGAGAAGACGCCCGGCCGGCAGGTCCACACGGGCTGGCCGCGGAAATCGTGCGCCGATACCAACACTTCGCGCCGGTCGAGGAAGGCGGTGAAGACCAGCCGGCCATCGGTGGCGGGCGTGCTGGAGGCGTGGCTGTTGAGGTTGTGCTTTTTCTCCGGCGGTGAAACCAGCACGGTGCGCTGCCAGAGCATTCGTCCCGTGCCGCGCTCCAGACACAACAGCACCCGCGCTTCCGGCGCGGGCAGGGCGGTGACGGTGAAGACGCGGTCGTCCCACACAATGGGCGAGGCGTGGCCGACGCCAGGCAGCGGAGTTTTCCAGACGACGTTGCTGGATTGGCTCCAATACTTGGGAACACTCTGCTCTGCGCTGGTGCCGTCCAGCCGCGGCCCGCGCCACTGCGGCCAGTTCTCGGCGTGGGCACAGCAGGCGGCCAGCATCAACGCAAGGGAACCGGTGAATCGGTAAAAGCGGATCATAGGCTTTGTTCGTGGCGGAAGGTGATCGCTGATACGGCTCAAAAAGTCAAAACTCCAGCGCCGCCGCACCGTGGATTCAAGAATCCCTGGATCGTAGCAGCCGACGTGAGGAGAGTTGGCTGCTACGCTTTCTTGACGCAGCCCTGAACGCTGCCGCCTCCAACTATTGCATTTGATTTAGCGGGCCGGGTCTGGCAATTAAGCCCCACCAAATGAGCATGATTGTTTTGCGCTTTCTGTTGGCCGGCACGCTCGGCCTCGCGGCGGCTTGTCCTGCGGCCACTGATTCCGCCCGCGCCCCGCAAGGTGAGGTCGTTCTGCACTGGCACTTCGCCGGACTCGAACAACTCCTCGCAAACCGCGACGCCGCCAAGCTGAAGGCCATCTGGTCCCTGCCGGCCACGGCCAATCTGCGGAAGCAGGCGTTTGATCAATTGGCCCGCGCGCCTTTCCTGGCCGTGAGCGCCCAGACGCCGAAGGGGACGCCGGACCAAGCCGCATTGTTCCGTCCGTTGTTGGAGGACTTGCCGGGCGCCGAATCATTCCTCGACTGGCGCGGTCCCGCGGGCGGGGCGACGGAGTGCGTGCTCGCCATCCAGCTTCCCGACGCGCGCGCCAAAGTCTGGAGCGCAAACCTCCAGCAAGCCCTGAACGGCTGGAAGCTCGGCACCCTTTCCGGCGCGGCCGACGCCTGGGTCTGGAAGCATCGCGACGGTCGCAGCGCCTGCGCGCTCACGCGGGCCAGCCAATGGGTGGTGCTGGGCCTTGGCGGGACCGGACTACTGCTCCACGCGGACACCGTCCAGCGCGTGAAGGCCGGCGGACGGCCCGGGGCGAAGCTCGCGGGCAACTGGCTCGAAGCCGACGCGGACTTGGCGCGCTTGAAGCCCTGGCTGCCGCCGCTGGCACCTTATCGGAACCTCCCCATCGCTCACGCGAGTTGGAGCAATTTCACCGACAACGTCCGCACCGTGGTCCGGCTGGAGTACCGGCAGCCGCACGGTTGGAAGGGCGAACCGTGGCTGACTCCCACCAGCATCATTCGCGATCCGTTGATCAGCTTCACCGCCATGAACGGGATCGCGCCGCTGCTCCAGCCGTGGAACTTCTTCCAAAAGCTGGCCCTGAAGCCGTTGCCGAATCAGGCGATGGTCTGGGCCCAGGCGCAGTTTCCGTTCCTGACGCACTTTGCCGTGCCGATGGCCAACGCCGGTCCGGAGTTGGCTCGCGTGACGCCCTTGTTGTCGTCCCTGCTCCTTTCCAACACGCCGAAGCCACGGCCGGGCAACATCGCCTGGAACACCAACCATCAGAGTGTCGTCTGGAGTGGACTGCCGATGGCCAT
Source organism: Verrucomicrobiota bacterium (assembly GCA_016219875.1). Lineage (GTDB taxonomy): Bacteria > Verrucomicrobiota > Verrucomicrobiia > Limisphaerales > JACRJZ01 > JACRJZ01. The sequence continues at coordinate 9,350 of JACRJZ010000093.1, forward strand.
GCCGCAAGTTTCCGCCATCAAAGACCGCAAGGCGGAGTACCTTTACGGCAGTTTCTTCCCGCGCATGAACAGCACCAATCGCCCGCCGCCGGAATTGTTCCAACAGATCGAAGGCCGGAACAACCTCGTCTATTACGATTGGGAGATCACCGGCGAACGCCTCAAGCAATGGCGGCCCTTCTACCAGTTGACCGACATCATGGACAATCACACCATGCCGGACGCGAAAGCGCCCACGCAGGTCTGGCTGGAGAAAGTCGCCCCGCTGCTCGAGAACACGGCGACGGAAGCCCTCGTGACGTCGCCGACGGAAATCTTCATCTCCCGACGCTCACACTCCGGCTTCACCGGCTTCGAACTCGTGACGCTCACGCGCTGGCTCGACGCGCCGGGGTTTCCCAAGTTCGGCGTGGCGGGCGCTCCGAGAGTGCTGCCCCGCAAAGGCGCGCCGCCGGCTCCGAAAGGGAAGTAGCCCCAACCGTTCATGCTCAAGCTCGGCGTCAACATCGACCACGTCGCCACGCTCCGTGAAGCCCGCTACCGGGGACGCGGGAGTGGTGAACCGGACCCCTTGGCGGCGGCGCTGATTTGCGAACAGGCCGGCGCGCACGGCATCACCGCGCACTTGCGCGAAGACCGCCGCCACATTCAGGACCGGGACATCTGGCGCCTGCGCGAGTCGATCCGCACGCGGCTGAATCTGGAGATGACGAACACGCCGGAGATCGTCGAGATCGCTCTTCGGCTGAAGCCGGACATCGTCTGCCTCGTCCCGGAGCGCCGCCAGGAAGTGACCACGGAAGGCGGGCTGGATGCCGCGGGCCAGGAGGCGTCGCTGACGGAATTGCGGAAGCGGATGAACGACCGGGGTACGGAGGTGAGCCTCTTCATCGCACCCGATCCGCGCCAGGTAGAAGCCGCGGCGCGCATCGGGAGCCAGTTTATCGAGTTGCACACGGGCGCTTTCGCGGAGCATTTCATGGTGGCGGCGAACCGCGAGCGCGAACTGGAGCGGTTGGTTTCAGCCGCACGCCAAGCGCACAAGCTGGGCGTGAAGGTGAACGCCGGGCACGGCTTGAACTACGAGAACCTGCCGACGCTCCACGCTGTGCCGCACCTCGTCGAGCTGAACATCGGCCACAGCATCGTGAGCCGGGCCGTGTTCGCCGGTCTGGCGGCGGCGGTAAAAGACATGCTCGCGCTGATGAGGGATTATCGGGGCTGAGTCGGCTTCTGAAGTCCGGGGAAACCCTGGAGCGGCGTCAAACTGAATTGTTGAATGGGGAGCGCAAGCGGCCCGCGTGCGGGTTTCGGCGGCCCGCCGAAGCCCTTCACACCACTGACTGAGGAGCGACGCAGCTTCTTCCAAACGGGCTGTCTTTGCAGGAGGAGGAGGTTGTCCGGCGGGCCGTCGGACAACACACGCCAGCGGCGTGTGCTCCTCAACTTCGAAGTGCGGCGTCAATCCTCCAGAATGGCCACTGCCGTGGCGTGATGGTGGGTGTGGCTCAGGCTGAGGTGGACCTTCCGCCCGCCGCGTTCCGCCAGCAGCTTCAGCCCGCCCTCGTGCAGAATCACGAACGGCTCCCCGCTGGGCTTGCGACCTACTTCCATGTCCAGCCAGCCGAGCTTGCCGCAGATGCCGGTGCCGAAGGCCTTGGAGATCGCTTCCTTCGCCGCGAACCGTCCGGCGACGAACGGCGCGGGGTCTTGGTGCGTCAGGCAGTAGGCGATTTCGCCTGGATGGAGGATGCGCTTCAGGAATCGCTCGCCAAACTTCTCGAGCGAGGAGCGGATGCGCTCCAGTTCCACGAGATCAATGCCAGTGCCGAGGATCATGGCTGCAAAGCGGCGGGGCGCCGGTGGCCCACGATTCTGCCATTGCGGAGAAACTCATCGTCTGCAGAGGCGACTTCAAAACCCCGTAGCCGCCGACGTGAGGAGGCTCACTCTGATTGCGGAATGCAGATTGCAGATTGCAGATTGAAAACAGAGCCTGCCAAGGAACGGAGCGCGGCTGTGTCCGCCGGACCAGCCGCAGCACCAACCCAGGCGCGGGGCGTGGGAGCCTGTCCGAGCTTCGTCCTCTGGAGCGTGCTACGGCTGGGTCTTCGACCACAGCCGCGCTCCGTTCCTCAGCCCGATGCAGCAACCGTCGGCGGTGGCTCCGACTCTCCTCACATCGGCGGCTACGGTTTTGAAAGAAGCTCTGCATTCGCGTTTCAAGGGCGACAGGGTGGACAGCCCGGCCGGCCCTGTCGAGGGAATTGGCGTTGCCAAACGCGGGACTGAAAACCGCGGATTTGAAACTTGACGCATCCTTGCCGCGAGGGTTTAATCCCTCACTCGAAAGATAAAGTGCTGGTTTGCGCCAGCGAGCGAAGTCGGAGAGTATTCTGCCGACTTTTTTGTTCCCCACGTGGGGTGAAGGGACGACGCGATATGAACGCTGACTTTCTGGCCGTAATGGAATTTTGGGAGCGGGAAAAGGGCATCAGCCGTGATGTCCTGCTCGCGGCTGTACAGGACTCGATGGTTTCCGCCGCCAAGAAGGCCGTCGGCCCCGCCCGCGAACTGCGCGTCGAGATCGAGGCCAAGACCGGCGACATCAAGGCCTACGCCAAGCTCATCGTGTCGGACAAGGTCCTCTCCAAGCATGACCAGATTTCGGTCTTCGACGCCCGCCGTCTCAAGGCCGACGCGCAGGTGGGCGAGGAGCTTGAGATCGAAGTCACCCCCGCCGGGTTCGGCCGCATCGCCGCCCAATACGCCCGCCAAGCTCTCATGCAGCAGGTCCGCAAGGCGGAGAAGGCGAAGATTCTCACGGACTTCAAGGACCGCGTGGGCGACATCATCGGCGGGCAGGTCCGGCGGTTCGACCGCTCGGATGTCATTATTGATCTCGGCAAGTATGAGGCGCTGCTGCCGAACCGCGAGCGGGTGCCGACGGAGGAATACCAAATCGGCGAGCGCATCCGTTGCTTCGTGAAGGCGGTGGAAAACGGCCAGCACGGGCCGGAGATCATCCTCTCGCGCAGCGACCCTAATTTCGTCATCAAGTTGTTCCAGATCGAAGTCTCCGAAGTCAGCGACGGCACCATCGAGATCAAGGCCATTGCCCGCGAGCCGGGCTTCCGCACCAAGGTCGCGGTCTGGACGCGCGACGAGAAGGTCGATCCCGTCGGCGCCTGTGTCGGCCTGCGCGGCCAGCGGGTGAAGAACATCGTCCGCGAACTCAACAACGAGAAGGTCGATATCATCAAGTGGGACACCAACATCAAGACGTTCCTCGCCAACGCCCTGGCTCCGGCCAAGCTGAAGAGCTTCGACATCGACGAAGCCCGCAAGCGGGCGAAGATCTGGACCACGCCCGATCAGCTCTCGCTGGCCATCGGCAAACGTGGCCAGAATGCCCGCCTGACCTCCAAGCTGACCGGCTGGCAGGTGGATATCGACGCGGAGCAGACCACCGACACCGTCTTTGAGGCCAAGGTGGCGGCGGCCGTCCAGGCAGTGGCGGCCATTCCCGGCGTCACCCCGGAGCAGGCGGACGCGTTGGTCCACGCCGGGTTCACGAGTCTCGAGGATTTGCTGCAAGTGGAACCAGCCGACTTGGCGGACATTCCGCAAGTGGGCGAGCAGGCCGCCGCCGTGATGGATTTGGTCAAGGCCGAAGCCGCCCGCCGAACCTTCAAGGTCGGCGAGCCTTCCCCAGCGTGATCCGCGCCTGACTTCAGTCTCATGCGTTGACATGAAGACAACTCAGGCCAAGCGGATCGAAGAAGCTTTATATGCCCGTTCGCATTTACGACATAGCCAAACGACTGAAGATCGAGAGCAAAGAGGTGCTCGCGAAGGCGAAAGAACTGGGCATAGCCAACGCCAAAGTGCCGTCGAGTTCGCTCGACAAGATCACCGGTGAGTACCTCGAGGACGAACTGCGCAAACTCCATCCGCCCGCCCCGCCCCCCGCGCCGGAACCGCCGCCCCCTCCCGTAGCCGAACCCGCGCCGCCGCCACCACCACCGCCGCCGCTGCCCGAAGAGAAGGCTCCTGAACCGAAGGCCCCTGAGCCTAAGCCCGCAGAGCCGGTCGTCGCGCTTCCCCCGGCCCCACCGCCCCCGCCGGAAGTCGCACCGCCTCCGCCGCCCGTCGTCGAGCCGGCGCCCGCGCCCGTGGTGGAAGCCACGCCGCCACCGTCCCAAGAATTGCCTGCGGCGCCGCCTTCCATCGCCGAACCTGTTCCCGCGGCGCCCATCTCGTCGCCGCCGCCGCCGGTGGAAGCCATTGCGCCCGCCCCGCCGGTGCCGCCGGCTCCGCCTGCGCCGCCGCCGCCACCACCACCGCCCAAGACGGGAGACAAAGTCGGCTTCATCCGTCTTCCCCAGAAGCCCGCTCCCCCGCGCGTCGGCGAGAAATTGGGTTCCGTCAAACTGCCCCCTCGCCCCGGGGCCGCCGCGCGGCCCGAGACCGGCCGGGGACGCGGCGAGCAACGCCAAGCGGGACGGTTCGCTCCTCCATCAGGCCGCGCCGCCGCGGCAGGCGGAAGAGCCGGCGCACCCGGCAGCCCCAGGGCCGACACGGGCAAGAAGCCCGCCGACAAAATTGAACTGCGGGCCGACGCGCCGACGGTCACGTTCAAAGCCCCGATTTCCGTTCGCGAACTGGCGGACAAGATCAACTGCAAGCCGTTCCAGCTTATCGCCGATCTGATGGGGATGGGCGTGTTTGCCAACGTCAACCAACTCCTGGAGGAATCCGTCGCCGTCCGGGTCTGCGCCAAGCACGGCTTCCGCTTCGAGGGCGAAAAGCGCGACATCGAGCTGCACCGCACGACGATCAAGCCGCGCGTGGTGGAGTTCGATCCGGAAGACAAGCCGGAAGACATGAAGCTGCGCGCGCCCGTCGTCACCATCATGGGCCACGTGGACCACGGCAAGACCTCGCTCCTCGACGTGATCCGCAAAGCCAACGTCGCCGCAGGAGAAGCCGGCGGCATCACGCAACACATCGGCGCCTACACCATTTCCGTCCCGCACCCGGAACGGAAGAACGACCTGCAGCAGATCACCTTCCTCGACACGCCGGGCCATGCCGCCTTCAGCGCCATGCGGGCCCGCGGCGCGACCGTCACCGACATCGTCATTCTGGTGGTCGCCGCCAACGATGGTGTGATGCCTCAGACGATCGAAGCCCTCAGCCACGCCCAGGCGGCCAATGTTCCGATCATCGTCGCCGTCAACAAGTGCGATCATCCCAGCGCCAACTCGATGAGAGTCCGCCAGCAGTTGCAGGACCGCGGCGTGATCCCGGACGACTGGGGTGGCGACAACATTTTCGTGGACTGCTCGGCCCTCACCAAACAGGGCGTGGACAAACTGCTCGGCGCGATTGTGCTTCAAGCCGAGCTGAGGGAACTGAAGGCCAATCCCAATCGCCGCGCCAAGGGCAACGTCATTGAATCCGGCCTCGACCCCGGCGGCCCGATGGCCACTGTGCTCGTCCGCAAGGGCACGCTGCGGGTCGGCGACATTATTTTGTGCGGCCAGTTTTACGGCAAGGTCCGCGCGCTGATCAACGAGGAGGGCAAGCGCCAGAAAGAGGCTGGTCCGTCCGTCGCGGTCAAGGTGCTCGGCTTGAACGGCGTGCCCGAAGCCGGCATCGAGTTCACCGTGATGGAGAACGAGAAGGCCGCCCGCGAGGAGGCCAGCAATCGTGCGCAAGAAATCCGCCTCCTGGGCCAGGAGCCTTCCGGCCCCGCGGTTTCGCTGGAGAACCTCTTCGCCAAGCTCGACGAAAAAGAGGCGAAGATCCTCAAGGTCGTCGTCAAGGCCGATACCCAAGGCTCCGTCGAAGCGATTGTCGAGGCGCTCAAGAAGCTCGACTCCGAACAAGTGTCCCTCCAGATCATCCACGACGCCGTGGGCACCATCACCGAGTCCGATGTCATGCTCGCCGCCGCCTCCAAGGCCATCATCCTTGGTTTCCATACGCGCATTGACGGCGGCGTCTCCGACGTGGCCAAGCGCGAGGGCGTGCAGATCAAGCTCTACACGATCATTTACGAGTTGATCGACGAGGTGAAACTCGCGATGGCCGGCTTGCTGGAACCGCTGTTGAAGGAAAGCACCATCGGCACGGCGGAATGCCGCAAAGTCTTCGATCTCTCGAAGGGCGGATGCGTGGCGGGATCGGTCGTCACCAGCGGCCGCATCGTGCGCGGCAAGGTCCGCATCCAGCGCCGGCGCAATCTGATTTACGAGGGCGTCATTCAATCGCTGCGGCGCTTCCAGGACGAAGTCAACGAAGTCCGTTCGGGCATGGAGTGCGGCATCCGCGTGGAGGGCTTCAGCGATTTCCAACCCGGCGACATCATCGAGAGTTTCCAGATCGAGAAGGTCGCTCCCAAGCCCTGAACCAACGAGGTGTTATGTCCAGCCATCGACTCTTGCGAGTGGGCGAACTGTTGAAGCGCGAAATCGGCGAGGCCTTGCGGCGCGAAATGCCGGTGTCCGAAGCCGGCCTCGTCTCCGTGAATGACGTGGAAGTGGCCGGCGATCTCAAGAACGCCAAGGTCTTCATCAGCATCCTCGGCAGCAGCGAACAGCAGCGGAACAGCCAGCGCCGCTTGGAACAGGTCCGCCCGCGCGTCCAGGATCTCATCGCCAAAACCGTGGTCCTGAAATACACGCCCCGCCTGCAGTTCATCATGGATGACTCCATCGTCCGGGGTAACCGCGTGCTCCAGATCATGGACGAGTTGGAGCGCGGGCAGTCCGCCTCGGACAAGTGAAGATCATCGAACGCATCCTCGACGCGGTGCGGCCGTGCCAGACGTTGTGCGTGGCGGGCCACATCCGCCCCGACGGCGATTGCGTCGGCTCGCAACTCGGCCTCACGCTCGCCCTCCGCGCCGAGGGCAAGAGCGTCGCCTGCTGGAACGAAGACGAGTTGCCCCAGAAACTCGCGTTCCTTGATCCCGACGGCGTCCTTCAGAAGCCGAAGGCCGGCCAGTCGTTCGACTGCGTGATCGCCACCGACGCCGCCAGCTTCGAGCGGCTGGGCAAGGTTGGCGAGTTCATTAAAGACCGGAAGCTCCTCATCAACATCGACCATCACGCCAGCAACGACCGGTTTGGCGACATCAACTGGGTGGCCTCCCGCGCGCCGTCCACCGGCGAGTTGATTTACCTGATGCTGCGCAAGGCCCGCTGGCCGATCACGCCGCAGATTGCCGACTGCCTGTTCACCGCTGTCTCCACGGACACGGGATCGTTCCAGTACCCGACCACGCGCCCGACGAGCTACCACGTGGCCGGCGAGTTGGTGAAGCGCGGCGCGGACCTGGAGAAGATTTGCCACGAAGTCTATCAGTCCTATCCGATCTCGCGCGTGCGGCTGCTTCAACGGGTCTATAACCGCTTCAAGCTGACGCATGACAACCAGATCGCCTATTTCTGGCTGCGCCAGCAAGACTACGCCCGCAGTGGCGCGGACAAGGCCGACTCCGAAGGGCTGATCGATCACATCCGCGCCATCGATCCGGTCGTAGTGGCCTGTGTGTTTGAGGAAATGGAGCCTGAACTCACGCGCATCAGCCTCCGCTCCAAAACCACCAAGGTGGATGTGAACCAGATCGCCGCTCAATTCGGCGGCGGCGGCCATCCCGCCGCGGCCGGCGCGCGCATTCCAGGCCGGCCCCTGTCGGTCCAACGACGCGTCATCGCCGCGATCAAGAAGGCGTTAGTCGCTGTGCGCTGAGTTCTCTTTCAGGGCTGCATCAAGCGAGGTCTGATGCCGCCCTGGTTCTTCTTATTGAGCGCCGCATTTTCTGTGGCCGTTCTCCGACGGACTGGGCTAGAGTCGCCGCCATGAAAGCCAACCTGACTCGACGTGAATTGTTGCGATTGCTCGCTGGCGCCGGACTCGGCACCGCGTTCGCCAGCCGCGTGGTGGCGGACGAAATCACCGCCGCTCCAAAGAGCGCCCCTGTCCCGGAGAGCAAGCTGGTCCCTTTGGCCGAACGGCCGCGCTATCCCGCCACGCTGGTCGGCGGACGGGTCATCCAGCCGGAGCGGCCTTTGAAGGTCGTCCAAGAAACCGACGTGCTGGTCGTGGGCGGCGGGCCGGCGGGCTTCGCCGCGGCGGTGGCGTCGGCGCGGATCGGCGTGAAGACAACCTTGGTCGAGCGCTACGGCTATTTCGGCGGACAATGGACCGGCGGCTTGGTGCTCGTAGTCATCAGTTCGCACGCCAAAGAAAACGGCCAACTGGTCAAAGTCCTCCGCGGTGTCGGCGACGAACTCCTGGAGCGGCTCACCAAGATCGACAGCGCCGTCGTCAACCAAGCCCCCGGCAAGTTCAACCCCACCACGGACCCGGAAGCCACCAAGTTCATGATGGACGAGATGATCCGTGAAGCCGGCGTCAAAGTGTTTCTTCATTGCTGGGTCGCGGATGTGGTCATGGACGGCTCCGTCCTTCGCGGCGTCGTCTTCGAGAGCAAAGCCGGCCGGCAAGCCATCCTGGCCAAAGTGGTCGTCGATGCCACGGGCGACGGCGATGTCTTTGCTGCCGCCGGCGCCGAACATGAGCAGCGGCTACACGCGATCGGCTTGGTCCACCGCGTCGGCAACGCGGACCGCACGGACGCGGCGAAGTTGAAGGCCGCCGGCGTCAAGGCGCTCGGTTCCCTCGAGCCGCTGCCCAGCGTGAAGTGGGTCAACCTGCGCGGCCCGAGCACCGACTGTCTGGACGTGGCTGAATTGACCCGGCTGGAGATGGAACATCGCCGCAGCATCTGGCAGCGCGTGCAGCAGCTTCGCAAGACGCCGGGTGGCGAGGGCCTCTTCCTCCTTCAGACCGCGCCGCAACTCGGCGTGCGCATCTCGCGCTTGCTGGCCGGCACCCACCAGCTCACCTATGCCGAGGCGCGCGAAGGCAGGAAGTTCGCGGACGCCGTCGCCGTGGGCGGCGCCCAAAACGCCCAGCATCGCGGCTGGCCGATTCCGTTCGGCGCGATGGTGCCCAAGAAGCTCGAGGGTCTCCTCGCTGCTGGGCGGTGCATCTGCGTCGATGAGAAACTGATCGAAGACATGCGCCTCATCGCCTCCTGCCTGACGACGGGCCACGCTGCGGGCACGGCGGCTGCCCTGTCGGTGCAGACTGGTTGTCGTCCGCGCGAGGTTGAAATGGCGAAGCTGCAAAAGCTGCTCCTCGGTCAAGGGGCGTACTTGGGATAGTTTGCGTCTGAAGAGCTTCTTGCATAACTGTAGCAGCCGACGTGAGGAGGCTCTGTTTCCATTGAAGTTTGAGCTTCCTCACGTCGGCTGCTACGGGGTTTTGCAATTGCCTCTGAAGTCCGAAATTCGAGAGGCGATTACTGAACCTTTCGCCCGTAGCGGCGTCTCGGCAGAGCGCCGCCATTCTCGAATTCCAGGTCACACATGGCGGCGCTCTGCCGAGACGCCGCTACGGCATTCCAACACGGCGAACCCGTGAGCGGGCCGAACCATGAAGAGCCGAGGCGCGACCGGCTTCGGCTGGCGGGGCGGTGGCTCGTTCTCATCGCTGCCGTGGCGCTGGCTTGGCCGCTACGAAAGGAATCGTCCACTTCAGTTTTCCTGCCGGCGCTAAGCCCCTACGTGGCGTTGTGCTCGACGCTGGCGGTGCGATCTCTGACGGTCCTGACCCTGCTCGCCGTGCCGGTGTTGCTGCTCGTGCTGTTCTCTCCAAGGTGGTTCTGCCGTCACGGCTGCCCGGTGGGGTTGTTGCAGGAATGGGTCGAACGGCTTCGGCCCGCGACATCAGCGCGATGGCAGCAAGTTCCGCCCATCGGAAAATGGCTCGCGCTCCTGACGCTCGGCGGAGCTTGTCTTGGCTACCCGCTTTTCCAGTGGTTGGACCCGCTGGCGCTGTTCAACGGTTTTCTGAACGCCTGGCGACAACCGCTGGCGGCGGCCAGTCTGCTGACCGGCTTGGGACTGCCGGTGCTTCTCGTTTTGGATTTGGTCTTCCCGCGACTCTGGTGTCAGCGCGTTTGTCCGCTCGGTGCGACCCAGGAGTTACTTGCCTGGCCCCGGCGGTGGAGGCGGCGGAGCACGCGTTGCGAAATGGAAGCGGGTGGAGAGTTGCCGTGCGCTCGCGGATTTTCGCTGGCCCGACGCGGTTTCCTGGCGGCGTGTCTCGGCGGGGCTGGAGCGTTCGCCTTGCGCGTCATCCGAAAGCCGATGCCGCCGCTGCGCCCGCCGGGTTCGCTCGGCGAAGGCGGCTTCACGGGCGTGTGCATCCGTTGCGGCAATTGCGCGCAGGCGTGTCCATCCCGGATCATCCAGCCCGACTTCGGCGCAAGCGGCGTCGCGGGGTTGCTCACACCGGTGTTGCGATTCGAGGAGGACTACTGCCGCGAGGATTGTCATCGCTGCAATGAAGTTTGTCCCAGCGGCGCCATTGCTCGATTGTCGCTCGCGGCAAAACGCCGGCGCGTCATCGGCCCGGCGGAGGTGAACGTGGAGACGTGCCTGCTGGCCAACGGCCGGGAATGCACGGCCTGCATCAAGCGATGTCCCTACGAGGCGATCACGCTCCACAGCGCCGACGGGGGCTTCTCCACGTTGCCGCGCGTGGCCTTGGGCCGATGCACTGGTTGCGGCGCGTGCGAGGCAGTGTGTCCGGTCAGACCCCGGCGCGCGATCCGCGTCGTGGCAAGACCCGGGGAACTGGCGGAGGGATAAACCTGAATGGAGCCGCCTCACGTCGGCGGCTACGGGAAAAGAAAAAGCCTGCGCCGGAAACCGGCGCAGGCTGGCACCTCAACCGAGGTGGGAGGAATGGTTTTGTCAGGCGGCCTTGTAGATCGAGAGAGCGCGCATGTATTGGGCGCGCTCAAAGGCGCTCGGATCGGGACAGTTCTTCTGGCTCAGGCAGCCCTGCATCTGCTGCACGGACTCGTACTCGTGCTCTTCCATCCAGCGGACCATCTCGCGCTCGACCACCTTGATCTGGTCGATGCCCTGTTTGTAGATCACCGAGCAGAGCTGGGTCACGGCGGCGCCGGCCATGAGCATCTTCAGGACATCGGAGGCGTTATGCACGCCGCTGGTGGCGGCGAGTTGCGCCTTCACGCGTCCGTAAAGGATGGCGACCCAGCGGAGCGGCAGGCGGCGCGCTTGCGGCGTGCTCCAGAGGATGCTGTGCTCCACTTCGAGGTTCTCGAGGTTGATGTCGGGCTGGTAGAAGCGGTTGAAGAGCACCAGGGCGTCCGCGCCGGCTTCGTCCAGGCGCTTGGCCATGTTGCCCGTGCTGCTGAAGAAGGGGCTGAGTTTCACGGCCACCGGCAGGGTCACGGCTTTCTTCACGGCCTTGAGGATGTCGAGGTAGGTCTGCTCGACTTGCGCGCCGGAGAGGTCCAGATCGGTCGGGATGTAATAGATGTTCAGTTCCAGCGCGTCGGCGCCGGCTTGTTGGATTTCTTTGGCGTATTCGGTCCAGCCGCCCACGCTCGCGCCGTTGAGGCTGGCGATGATGGGAATCTTGACCGCGGTCTTGGCCTCCTGGACGTGCTTGAGGTACATCTCCGGTCCCAGGCGGTATTCGGCGGGTTTGGGGAAGTAGCTCAAGGCTTCGGCGTAGCTCTCGGTGCCCGCCTCCAAGCCGATCTCGAAGTCGTCGCTGTCCATGCGAATCTGCTCCTCGAAGAGCGATTCGAGGACCACCGCGCTCGCGCCGGCGTCCTCCATTTTCTTGATGTTGTCGATCTTGTTCGACAGGGCGGAGGCCGAGGGAACCAGCGGGTTCTTGAGGGTCAGTCCCAGGTATTTCGTAGTCAGGTCAACCATAGTTTTTCAGTGGTTTGGATTGGACGAATTGGACGGACGGTTCAGGCGGTCGCGGCGGTTGCCGTCGCTGCGGCGTCGCCTTTGCGGGCGGCCATGTAGCTGTAAAGCTGCCAGCGGGCGTCGGCGTCGGCCTGCGCTTTCTCGAAGTAACGCTTGGCGTCCTCCGGCTTGCTCTTGGTGAGCATCTTGAAGCGGTTCTCCGACATCAAGTAGTCCTGGACGCGGGCCTTGGCCGGCGCGCTGTCGAGCGAGAGCGGGTTTTCGCCCTTGTCGGTGCGGCGCGGGTCGTAGCGGTAGAGCAACCACTGGCCGGAATCGACCGCGAGTTTCTGTTGCTTAGCGCCGGCGCCGCGATCGAGATCGATGCCGTGGGCAATACAATGGCTGTAGGCGATGATGATCGAGGGGCCGGCATAGCTCTCGGCTTCGATGAAGGCCTTGAGCGTGTGCTCGTCCTTCGCGCCCATCGCCACGCTGGCGACATAGACCCCGCCGTAGGCCATGGCAATGAGGCCAAGGTCTTTCTTGCGCAGTGGCTTGCCGCCCGCGGCAAACTTGGCCACCGCGCCACGCGGAGTCGATTTGGACATCTGGCCACCGGTGTTGGAATAGACTTCGGTGTCCAAGACCAGGAGGTTCACGTCACGCCCGCAGGCCAGGACGTGGTCAAGGCCGCCGTAGCCAATGTCGTAGGCCCAGCCGTCACCACCGATGATCCAGACGCTGCGGCGGACGAGGTTGTCGGCCACGGCGAGGAGCATCTTGGCTTCGCTGCTGGTGTCGCCGGCCAGCTTCTGCTTCAGGGCGGCGACGCGTTCGCGCTGTTCGTAGATGCCCGCTTCGTCGGTCTGGTTGGCCGTGATGATCGCGTTGACGAAGTCGTCGCCGAGCTTCGGGGCAAGCTTCCTGAGCAGTTCGCCGCCGAACTCCTGCTGTTTGTCGAGGGAGACGCGGAAGCCGAGGCCGAATTCGGCGGTGTCCTCGAAGAGCGAGTTGTTCCAGGTCGGGCCACGGCCATTCTTGTCCTTCGCGTAGGGCGTGGTCGGGAGGTTGCCGCCGTAAATGGAGGAGCAACCGGTGGCGTTCGCGGCGACGACGCGGTCGCCGAAGAGCTGGGTGAGAAGCTTGAGGTAAGGCGTCTCGCCGCAGCCGGCGCAGGCGCCGCTGTACTCGAAGAGCGGCTGCATGACCTGCTGCTGGCGGAGTTGGCCGACCTTGACCTTGCGGCGGTCGAGTTCCGGCAGGGCGAGGAAGAAGTTGTAGTTGTCGCGCTCACTGAAGCGGATCGGGGCCTGCGGGCGCATGTTGATGGCCTTGAGCTTGGCCTCGGTCTTGTTCTTGGCCGGGCAGACTTCCACGCAGAGAATGCAGCCGGTGCAGTCCTCCGGGGCGACTTGCAGGGTCCACTTGAGGCCCTTCCATTCGGGCGAGCGGGCGTCGGTGCTCTTGAAGGTCGCGGGCGCGCCTTCGAGATACTTCGGCTCGTAGGCCTTCATGCGAATGCAGGCGTGCGGGCAAATGAGGACGCACTTGCCGCACTGGATGCACGTCTTCTCGTCCCAGACCGGAATGTCGAGCGCGAGGTTGCGCTTCTCGTACTGCGCGGTGCCGGTCGGGAAAGTGCCGTCCGGAGTGAAGGCGCTGACGGGCAGGCTGTCGCCCTCGTTGCCGTAGATGCGGCCCAAGGAGCAGGCGATCTCCTGCGGCGCGCCCGCGACGAACGGCGGCGGCAGTTCCTTCTTGCTGGTGACGGCGGCAGGAACTTTCACTTCGAACAAGTTGGCCAGCGTTTGATCGACGGCGGCGATGTTCTTGGCGACGACTTCCTCGCCCTTGCGGCCGTAGGTCTTCTTGATCGTGTACTTGATCTGCTCAATCGCTTCGTCGCGCGGGAGCACGCCGGAGAGCGCGAAGAAGCAGGTCTGCATGATGGTGTTGATGCGGGCGCCCATGCCGGTGGACTTGGCCACGCTGATGGCGTCGATCACGTAGAACTTGACCTTGCTCTTGATGAGGGAGTCCTGCACCGGGCGCGGGAGTTGGTCCCACACCTTGTCCGGGCCGTAGGGCGTGTTGAGCAGGAACGTGCCGCCAGGGATGAGCGGCTTGAGCATGTCGTAGCGATCCAAGAACACCGGCTGGTGGCAGGCGACGAAATTGGACTTCGTGACCAGGTAGGTCGAGCGGATCGGCTTCGGGCCGAAACGCAGGTGCGAGATGGTGACCGCGCCGGCCTTCTTCGAGTCATAGACGAAGTAGCCTTGGGCGTAGTTGTCCGTGTTCTCGCCGATGATCTTGATCGAGTTCTTGTTCGCGCCCACCGTGCCGTCCGAGCCGAGGCCGAAGAACAGAGCGCGCACCACTTTGTCGGACTCGGTGCTGAACTCGGGATCGTAAGGCAGGCTGGTCTTGGTGACATCGTCGTCGATGCCGATGGTGAAGTGGTTTTTCGGGCTGGCCGAGGAAAGGCTGTCGAACACGGCCTTGACCATGGCCGGGGTGAATTCCTTCGAGGAAAGGCCGTAGCGTCCGCACAGCACTTTCGGCATGGTCTTGAGGGAACCGTAGCCGGCAGCCAGGGCTTCGTGCAACGCGGTGACCACGTCGAGGTAGAGCGGCTCGCCCAGCGCGCCGGGTTCCTTGGTGCGGTCCAGGACCGCGAGCGTCTTCACGCTGGCCGGGAGGCTCTCCATGAAGCGCTTGGTGTCGAAGGGACGATAGAGCCGGACTTTGAGCACGCCGACTTTTTCGCCGCGCTCCGTGAGGTATTCCACGGTTTCGTGCGCGGCTTCCGCGCCGGAACCCATGAGCACCATGACGCGCTCGGCATCGGGCGCACCGACATACTGGAAGAGTTGGTATTGGCGGCCCGTGAGGCCGGCGAATTTGTCCATCGCCTTCTGGGTGATGTCAGCGGCCCGATCGTAGAAGGGATTGCAGGCTTCGCGGGCTTGGAAGAAGACGTCGGGGTTTTGCGCCGTGCCGCGGAGGACCGGTTTGTCGGGATTCATCGCGCGGAGGCGATGGGCAACGATGTGGTCCTCGTTGATCATGGCGCGCATGATTTCCTCGGTGACCATCTCGATCTTGGAGACTTCGTGCGAGGTGCGGAAGCCGTCGAAGAAGTGCAGGAAGGGCACACGGGATTCGAGCGTGGCGACCTGGGCGATGAGCGCAAAGTCCATCGCCTCCTGGACGGAGGCGGAACTGATCATCGCAAAGCCAGTCATGCGGGCGGCCATCACGTCGCGGTGATCGCCAAAGATCGACAGCGCGTGGGTGGCGATGGTGCGGGCGGAGATGTGGAAGACCGTGGGCGTGAGTTCGCCGGCGATCTTGAGCATGTTGGGAATCTTGAGGAGAAGGCCCTGCGCGGCGGTGAAGGTGCAAGTGAGGGCGCCGGTCTGGAGCGCGCCGTGGACGGTGCCGGCGGCGCCGGCTTCCGATTGCATCTCGACGACTTGCGGGATCGTGCCCCAGAGGTTCTTCACGCCTTCGGAAGCCCACTGGTCGCACCACTCGCCCATGTTGGACGAGGGCGTGATGGGGTAGATGCCCATCACTTCGTTGCAGCGATACGCCACGTAGGCGACCGCTTCATTGCCGTCAATGGTTGTGTATGTCTTGTTCATGTTTGTGGAACGGTTGTCAAAATGGTTTTGGTCTCAAGCCGGGTGAGGGCTGTTGACTGGCCGCCAGTCTCTCGCTCTTCTTCTTACTCGTCATCTTCCTCTTGCTCTCAAGCTCCTTCGGGGCGATGGGGGAGTTCAAGATTACGACGACGATTAAGATTAAGACTCGGAGCGAGAGGGCTGGGCCAGACGCGTCGGGTTACAGGTCAATCTCGAGGACGCACTCGGTTTCGCCCGGCGTATGGCGGATGCGGAAGCCGAGCTTCTTGCACATGTTCTGCATGTCGTGGTTTTCCTCGAGCACGAATGCCGTGAGGAAGCCGAGTTTCTCATGCTTGCCGATTTCCAGCAGGCGCTTGGTCATTTCACTGCCCAGACCTTTGTTCTGGCACTTGTCCGTGACCACCACGGCGAACTCGGCGCCGTTCACGCCATGCAACTTGCTCAGGCGGGCCACGCCGAGAATTTCCTTGTCGCTGCGGCCTTTCTTGCGTTCGGCCACGAGGGCGATTTCGCGGTCGTAGTCGTTGAAGCAAATCCGCAGCAGGCGCTCGTGCGCGACGCGCTGGCTAAGCTTCAGGGCGCTGAAGTACCGGAGATAGACGGTGCGCTCGCTCAGGCTCTCATGGAACTCCCGCATGAGCGGCTCGTCCTCGGGCCGGATCGGGCGGATCGTGACCGTCGTGCCGTCCTCCATTTTCCAATCCCCGACGTAGCGGGTCGGATAGGGACGGATCGCCAGCTTGGGCAACTGGTCTTCACTGGTCTTCGGATCGTGGAGAATCACCCGGGCGTCCAGCGCCACCAAGTCGTCCCCGGAGGCGAAGAGCGGGTTGATGTCGATTTCCTTGATCCAGCGTTGTTCGGCGACGAGCTGGCTGAAGCCGACCATGAGTCGCTCCAGTGCAGCGAGATCGACGGGCTTGCGGCCGCGCACACCCTTGAGGGCATGGTAGATCTTGGTCTGTTCCATCATGCGCCGGGCGAGAGTGGTGTTCAACGGCGGCAGGCCGAGGGCTTTGTCCTTGAAGACTTCGACCAGTTGGCCGCCCATGCCGAAGAGGAGCACCGGCCCAAATTGGGGATCGATGCTGCTGCCGAGGATCAGTTCGTAGCCTTCGGTCAGCTTGATCATCTTCTGCACCGTCACGCCTTGGAAGTGCTGGGCGCCCTTCTTCTGCGTGACCGCGGTCTTGATGTCGTTGAAGGCGCGGCGCACGTCGGCTTCGTCCTTGAGGTTGAGTTGCACGCCGCCCACGTCGGTCTTGTGGGTGATGGTTTCGGAATAAAGCTTGAGAACAATGGGATAGCCGATCTCCGCCGCCGTCTTGGCGGCCTCGTCTTCGCTCTTCGCGATCTTGGTCACCACGGTCGGGATGCCGTAACAGCCGAGCAGTTCCTTGGACTCGGCCTCGGTCAAAATAGTGCGGCTGGTCTTGCGGATGGCATCAATCATCGCCCCCGCCTTGGCGCGGCCGGATTCGGCTTCCGAGGGCGTGGCGGACGGCACCGGCGTCTCGTAGAGGGCGCGGAGGTTCTCGGAGTAGCGATACATCGTGGTGAACACTTCCGCCGCAGTGTCGGGATAGGCAAAGGTCGGAACTCCGGCGCGGTTCAGGATCACTTCGCCCGCCGCCACTTCGTCGCCGCCCATCCAACTGGCCAGCACTGGCTTGCCTTCCAGATGGCCGAAAGCCTTGAGTTTCTCCGCCGTGACCGTCGCGTCGGTCATGGCCTGCGGAGTGAGGATGACAAGCAGGCCGTCGCTCTGGGGATCGCGCCCAGCAACTTCGAGGGTCTTCGCGTAGAGGTCGGGGCCGGCGTCGCCGATGACGTCGATGGGATTGTTGTGGCTCCAGACAGCCGGCAAGAACTTGTTCAACTCGTCCATGGTTTCTTTGGACACCGGAGCGAGCGCACCGCCTGAAGTCAGCAACGCATCCGTGGCCAACACGCCGGGGCCGCCGGCGTTGGTAATGATGGTCAGGCGGTTGCCCTGCGGCCGCGGTTGCTTGGCCAGCACTTCGGACATGTTGAACAGGTCGGCAATGCTGTTCACGCGCAGGACGCCGCACCGCTTGAACGCCGCGTCCAGCACATCATCCGAGCCGGTCAGCGATCCAGTGTGGGAGGCGGCGGCCTTGGCGGCGCCTTCGGTGCGGCCCGGCTTGATGAGGATGATCGGCTTGGTCAGCGCCACTTCGCGCGCGGCGGACAGGAACGCGCGAGCGTCGCCAATGCTTTCCATGTAGATGACGATGGACTTGGTGTTCGGATCGTCGCCGAAATAGCTGATGAGGTCGCCCCAGCCGATGTCGAGCATCGACCCGATGGAAACGAAGGCGCTGAAGCCGACGAGTTCGCGCAGCGACCAGTCCAGAACTCCCGTGCAAAGCGCGCCGGACTGGCTGATGAAACACACATTGCCGCGATGCGCAATACCGGCGGCGAAGGTGGCGTTCACGCCGCTGATCGGGCTCATGATGCCGAGACAGTTCGGGCCGATGAGACGCATGTTGCCGCGCCGCGCGTGCGCCAGAACTTGCCGTTCGAGCTCCACGCCCGCCGGCCCGGTTTCTTTGAAGCCCGCCGAGATCACGACCGCGCCGGGGATGCCGAGGTCCGCGGCTTCACCGATGATGGCGGGGATGTTCTTGGCCGGTGTGGTGACGACGATGAGGTCCGGTTTCTCCGGGAGCGCCTTGAGGTTCGGATAGGCCTTGATGCCGAGCACGCTGGGGCGGGTGGGGTTGACGGGGTAGATCGGCCCGCCAAACGGCGTGTTCATCAGGTTCCACAGCACCGTGCGGCCCACGCTGCCTTCCTTCTCTGTCGCGCCGACGGCGGCGACGGATTTCGGGGCAAAGATGTAGTCGAGGGGGTGGCGCTCAATCTGGCGTTTCTGATTGCTGAAAGGTTTTTGAATGGAGGAGGTCTGGGTGTTCATGGGTAAAGTTCAAGGTTGCCTGGCGACCCATTGCTTGGAGTCGGAACTGCCGACACCAAAGGCGCAGCCTGCTTTCCAGTCCGAGAACCGGCGTTGTGGTGCTGATTCCGCCGCCTCAATGCGGCTGGGGAAAGACGAGCTGCTGTGAACAAGGTCACCAGCGTGCTTCATCATGGGCGCGGATGTTTCGCTTCCGCTGAATGCGACGCTCTACATACATTGGCCAGTGCTTTGCATTTTTTGGCATTGGACGAAACGCCCGCCGCCGCGAGAGAAAACGGACAAGGGAAAAAGGAGTCCGCAAGCTCCCCTCGAACGGCGGCCTGGCCGCGGCTCATGGTTGGCGCAGCGGCGGCGCATGAACCAGATCAACCTGCGGATGCGCGTACTTGCGGCAGGCGTTCTCCAGGACCGGCGGCGGCTCCTCGATGTCCGAAGCCACACGGTTGACGGGCATGTCGGTCTGCCCTTCGTCCATGAGCACGACCGAGAAGTCCATGCGCGCTTCGGAGGCGACGTGCTCCAGAAAAGCATACGGCTCGGTCACCTGGGCGGTTTCACTGTGATTGGTGCTTAACAAAGCGATCAAGGTTCCGTGGTTCCGGCCGCGCTGGGCTACGCCATGCTTGAACCAGTTTTGGACGGCCTCCGGCAACAACTCAGGACTGTGGACGGAGACGAGGATCAGGTCGGCATCTCGGGCATCCTGCGCGGCCATGCGCCCCATAGAAGGGCAACTGAGGATGTCCAACTTCCACATGTCGGTGTGAAACTGAATCGCTTTGTGAAAGCGATGCTGGAGCGCGTCGAACACCCGCATCACTCGATGGCCCGTGGCCAGGTCTTCATAGACCATGAGGACGTTCAGCGCGGCAAACGCGGCGTGCGGCGACAGCACTTTCGCATCGGTCATGGGCTGAACGTTCATGCGGCGGATTTTAACCGCCTCTCCAGTTCTGGCCACAAAAATCTCCGCGCCCGGATTGCCCAGGGCTGATTCAAGGAACATGCGGAGAAGAGCGCGGGCAGCCTGCCCGCGCGTTCCGTCGAAAATGGGAGCGAAAAACACGCGGGCAGGTTGCCCGCGCTCCTTCTTGAATCGGCCCTGCCGGGCGGCCTCAGACGCCCAGTTCAACCTTGCTTCCGCCCGGCGCGGCCCTACTCTGCCCACAGTCGGCAAAACCAGAACCCTGAACGAGAGGCCATACGATGTCTGCATCGAAGACAACCCCATCGCTTCCCCTGCCCTTGCACGAAGTTTTGGAGGAGGAGTGGCTCCTCCTGGGCGGCTCGTGGCCCGCGGGGCAGGACCGGTCAGGCTCGTTCACGGAAGACCAGTTGAAGAACGTGGACCTGCTGGCCAACCGCCTGTCCCAGAAGCAGGAGCCGCGCTTCGACTACCTGACCCGCGCCGCCGGCGTCACCGAGCGCAGCTTGGCGCGCATTCTGGAGAACGCCAGCTTGGCCGCGCGTGAACACCGTCAGGGCAATCCCGCTGGCCTGGTTTCGATGAAGAATTACGTCGCCGCCCTCCTCAACGGACTGCTCGAGGCCGAGCAGCCGATGTTGCGGACTTTCCCGGAAGCGCCCTTCCCCGTCAGCCCGGCGGCCCGCGAGTGGGCCAAGCACGCGGCCACTCGCAAGCAGATCGCCCAAGCCAACCGCCTGCTGATCGAGGAGGCGCTGGACAGCTACGTGGAGCCGCTCAGTGCCGTGCGCCTGCGGCAGTTCAACGCGGCGATGGCGCTGGATCCAAAAGGACGCTCCGCACTGTGCCTCTCCGGCGGCGGCATCCGCAGCGCAACGTTTGCGCTGGGCATCCTCCAAGGGTTGGCGCGGCGGCGGTTGCTGGAGAAGTTTGATTTCCTCTCCACGGTGTCCGGCGGCGGCTACATCGGGAGCTGGCTCTCCGCCTGGATTCGCCGCCATCGCCACGGATTGCCCGGCGTGTGCGAAGAGTTGCGGCAGGCGGGCGACCGCTCACCGCAGGCTCCAGAACCCAAGCCGGTCCGGCACTTGCGCGACTTCTCGAATTATCTCAGCCCGCGGCTCGGCTGGTTTTCCGGCGACACCTGGACACTGGCCGCCACCTACTTGCGGAACCTTCTGTTGAACTGGCTGGTGTTCCTTCCGCTGCTGTTCGCCGGATTGCTCGTGCCGCGGCTGGTGAACTCGATGACCGTTGGCTCCCCGCAAGCCGACTGGCTGCGCTGGGCGGTGCTCGTGGCCGGCGTGCTCTTTGGCATCGTCAGTCTTGCCTACGTCACCGTGGCGAATCCCAATCTCGACGATCACGTCCCGCCCAACCACTGGCTGTTCCGGTTGGGGCGGATTCGCACCGCGGCGGGTTTTCGCTACGGGTTCCTCCTGCCGCTGCTGGCCTGCGCGTTCCTCATCACGCTCTGGTGGGGCTGGACGCGGCAGACGCTGGGTTCGTTCGAGGAACTGTTTGGCGACGGCCTGGGAGTGCTGCCGCTGTTCGCGTTCTTCGGCGCGTACTGGCACCTGGCGGGCTGGGGCGCGGGCCGGCTGTTGATCCAGTGCTGGAAAGACCGGCCGCGCTTCTCCGACAAGTTCACCGAGATCGCTGGCGTCGTGGTCACGGGCGCGCTGGCGGGCGTGTTGATTTGGTGGTTGGTGAAGACCGTGTTTCCGAACCCGGACAAACTCCGTATCTACGAAATTTCCACGACGGTGGAGCGCGGCGAGGCGCCGGCCAACTACGACCTGAACCTGACGAGCCAGTGGTCGTTTGGTCCAACCAACGCGCTGGCCGGCACGAACGCGACCCCGCTCGCGGCCGGTTCGCTCGCAACGAATCAAGTCACCGCCCGCGTCGATGTGGCCGTGAAGCCCCCGTCGCCGGCCACGCAGCGCGCGGGGTTGTGGCCGAAGCAGGAGGTCTTCACCTGCACCGCCGTGCCGGCCTTCCTCGGCGTGTTCCTGCTGGCCGGCGTGGGCCTGATCGGCCTGCGCGGCTCGCGGCACATCTTCGACCGGGAACTCGAATGGTATGGCCGCAGCGGCGCGTGGGTCTTGATCGTCGCCGTGGCGTGGGCGGGCGCGGGCGCGCTGTCGCTCTTCGGCTCCAAGGTCTTTGCCCAGGCCGCGGAATGGGTGGCCTCGGCCGGCGGCGCCGCGGGATTGTTCACCTTGCTGGCCGGCCGCGGCGCGAAGACGCCCGCCGATTCCCGCAACGGCAAGCCGAGTTGGATGAACCTCGCGGTCAAACTGGCCGCGCCCGCCGCGCTCGTCGTGCTCCTGGCGGCGCTCTCGGTCGGCCTCAGCGGTCTCATCTCGCTGCTGGCGCAAAGCGAAACACTCGCCGCCGTTCACGCTTGGCTCGTGGATCGCATTCCACTGAAATCGCCCGGCGCGGAAACGTGGATCCAGCTTCACTTGGCAGACTGGAGTTTCGTTCAAGGCGACCTCGCGGTGATCCACTACACGCCGCTGTGGCTCGCCGCGGCGCTGCTGGTCTTGGCCTTGTTGATCGCCTACGTGCTGGGCCGGCGCATCAACTGCAACCGCTTCTCGCTCCACGGCGTGTACCGCAACCGGCTGGTCCGTGCCTATCTGGGCGCGAGCCGTTCGCGGCGCCGGCCGAATTGGTTTACCGGCCTCGACGACGACGACAACCTCCCGATGTGCCAGCTTCGCCGCGGCCAACTGGTGCTCGATCATCTGCTCGACCCGCCCGCGCTGATCGAGGAGTTGCGCAAGCCGTGGGCCTACGCGGCCACGCCCGCCGCTCATCCCGAGACGCCCGCCACGCCCGAGGTCCGCACGCAACGGATGCAGCACCGCGTCGCGTGTTGCCTCCGCAAATACTTCGTCGAACGCGCCGGCCGCCTGCTCTGCAACATCGACGACCTGCCCGCCGATCAACCGCCGCCGGCCGCCATGCTGGCCTGGACGGTGAACACGCTGAACCGGATGATGTGCGACGTGAACTTGCTGGACGTGCGGCTGGCCGAGGAAGACCTCATCCTGGAACGGGGCCAGTTCACGCCGTTCAGGAACTTCGTCCGGCGCTTCGTTCCTGAAGTCCTCCAAGGACCGAGGACCGCGGTGGTGCCGCTGTTTGAACCGGACCAGTTGCCGAAAGAGTTGCAGGGCGAGGAAGGGAAGATCGTCCGCAAGGACGTGATCTACACCAACCGCCTGCTGCTCGGCGCGGCGTTTCCGGACATCGTTTCACCGCCTGGGAAAGAGCCCTTCAAGCCGTTCCATCTGGTCAACACCGCGCTCAACCTGGTGCAAGGCGATCAACTCGCCTGGCAGGAACGCAAGGCCGACAGCTTCACCTTCTCGTCGTTGCACTGCGGCAACCGCCGCCTCGGTTACCGGCGCGCCGAGGAATACACCAGCAGCGGCCCGATGGCGGTGTCCCTCGGCACGGCGCTGACCATTTCCGGCGCGGCGGCCAGTCCGAACATGGGCTACCACTCGTCGTTCCCGGTGGCGTTCCTGCTCACGCTCTTCAACGTGCGGCTCGGCGCGTGGCTGGGCAATCCCGGCATCTTCGGCCAGGCCACCTATCGCGCCTGGCATCCCTCGCTCTCCTTCCAGCCGCTGCTGGCCGAGGCGCTGGGCAACACCAACGACCGCGCCCCGTTCGTCTATCTGTCCGACGGCGGCCACTTCGAAAACCTCGGCCTCTACGAGATGGTCCTGCGCCGCTGCCGGTTCATCGTCGTGAGCGACGCCGGCGCCGATCCCCGCTGCGCGCTGGACGACCTCGGCAACGCCATTCGCAAAATCCGCATCGACCTCGGCGTGCCGATTGAACTGACTTCGTTCGAGATCAAATCGCGCCAGGAGAAAACTCCGTCCAAACACTGCGCCGTCGGCCGAATCCGCTACGACCTGGCCGACGGGAACGTCGGTCCCCACGGTGGGCCGGCGCCGGTGGGCACGCTGATTTGTCTCAAGGCCAGCCTCTGCGGCCAAGAGCCGCGTGACGTGTTCAACTACAAGACGACGCACGAGGACTTCCCGCACGAAACCACCGGCGACCAGTTTTTCAGCGAAAGCCAGTTCGAGAGCTACCGCGCCCTCGGCGAACACATCATCGAGGAACTCTGCCAGTGTCCCCAAGCGGAAGACCTCACTCCCGAAGTGTTCGTGGAGCGGGTCCACAAGCACCTCGAACGCCAAGCCCCGGCGTCCAGCACGGCTGGCTCCGCGCCGGCTGACGCCCCATCGAACGCCGGCGAAACAGACTGACTCGAATTCCCATGAACACTTCCGAACGTGCGCTCCAATGGCTGCTGCGTATCATCGGCGGCTCCTCGCTGCTGGCGGTCATCGCCGTGGTCATGCCCTACACCTGGATGAATGCCATCCACCAATGGCTCGGCCTGGGCGTCTTGCCGGACGCGCCCATCGTCGGCTATCTGGCCCGGTCCACGTCCGCGTTCTATGCGTTGCTGGGCGGACTCCTATGGGTCGTGTCGTTTGACTTGAGGCGGCACCGCCTCGTGCTGCGCTATCTCGGCGCGGCGTGTTTCTTGTTCGGCGCGGCGCTGTTCGCGATCGACCTGGCCGAAGGGCTGCCGAAGTTCTGGACGTTCTGGGAAGGGCCGTTCTCGGCGGCGTTTGGCCTGGCCGTGTTCTGGCTCTCTGGCCGCGTGGAACAGTAGCAGCCGCGCCGCAGTTGCTCTTCTGAGCCTCTTTCAGAACCCCGTAGCAGCCGACGTGAGGAGGCTCCATCTGGATTGCAGATTGCAGATTGCAGATACCGACCTCCGACCTCTGACCTCTGACTTCTGCCTTCTGCCTTCTGATCGGAGCCTGCTCACGTCGGCTGTTACGGGGTTCTGCAATGGCCTCTTCTGTCGTGGAATTTCTTCTGGATTTCTGCGCTCGCGCTCCAGTAGTGTCCACTCCCGCCATGAAAGTATCCGTTCGCTTCACGAGAGGCCGTGCCCTCGCACACGCCGAACTCGGTTGCGTTTTCACAAGGCGGACGCGGCCGGCCGCCTCGGCAGCCAACGCTCCCGAACCGAAGCCGGACGGAATAGGGAGCCAAGCCCAGGCATCTCACGAATGAGCCAATGAACACGAGGCGTGACGCAGGACGATGGAAAATTCGCGACCCCAAAGGGGGCGTCACCCGATAAAACACCCAACCTCTGAACCCACCCAAAGATGAAAAGGAGACACCCACTCGAATCACGGACCCGCGCCTTTACGCGCGTCGAAGCCCTCGCCTGTCTGAGCGTCGTAGCCATTCTGGCTGCACTCGCCGCGCCCACGCTGGCCGGCCTGCGCCCCCGCTCCGACAGCGCCGCCTGTGTGAACAACCTGCGCCAGATCGGACGCGCCTACCAAATTTGGGGCCACGACCATAACGACGATCCGCCGTATCGCGTAGCCATGAGCGAGGGCGGGATTCAAGCGCATCCGCTGGCCGGCAACACATGGTTCCAGTTCTCCTGGGTTTCCAACGAACTGGCCACGCCGCGCGTGCTGGCCTGTCCGAGCGACCTGCAGAAACGGGTGGCCAAAGACTTTGGCATCTCCGCTGACGGAGGCTTCCTGAACTCCGGCTTCCGCAACAACGCCGTGAGCTATTGGGTGGGGTCCGACGCGGTGCGGTTTGTCCCGGCTTCGCTCGTGTGTGGGGACCGCAACGTGAAGGTGGCTGGCTACGGCTATTGCAGCGCCGGAATCAGTGACGCGGGGACGATCCTCATGCGTCCGATGGCCGGCTCCGTTTGGACGAACAATCTTCATGGACTTTGGGGCAACGTGCTTCGTTACGACGGACAAGTGCGAACTCTCTCCAACTGGAACCTGACCACCAACGCGCTCTCGTTTGGCGACGACAATGGCACCATGCACCTCGTCCTCCCCTGAAGCGATCAAGCCAAGGACCTTCAGCCGGTAACCCAACCATGACAACGCAGCTTTCCTCTTCCGTAAATCTTGTCGGCCCAGTGAGCCAAGCTCGCGGGCCGCGACGCATTTTGAGTGCGGCGCTGGGCGTCGCTTTGGATTCACCCGCCGGACAAGCTCCCCAAGGGCTTCCGGCGACACGGCCCTGCGAGGGTCGCGAACCATCTAAAGCGGGGCACGGCCCCGCACTCCAAAATCGTCGGGGTTGGCAGCGACTCCGCGAGAGCCAAACAGCGTGGAATTCGGCGCTACGCCACCTGGTCAGAGTGCCGCTCCTGTCCTTGCTCGTGGCAGCGTCAGGCGCGGGAGCGGCGGAACCGGTGCGCGCGGCGTCCGTGGTTGCGCAGCCCGGCGCAAGCGGTGCCGGCGGCTCATTCGCGCCCGCCTTCAGCGCCGACGGGCGCTTCATCGTCTTCGTGGGCCACGCGCCCAATCTCGTGACCAACGGCGCGCCGGGTCTGAGTTTGAACGTCTTCGTACGTGACCTGGCGGCCCGGCACACCGAGTTGGTCAGCGTGAGCACGAACGGCCTGGGTAGTGCCGATGCGGACGCGAATTTCCCGTCCATTTCCTCGAACGGCCAGTTCGTCGCTTTCGCTAGCGCCGCCGGCAATCTGGTGCCGGGCGACACGAACCGCGCCAGCGATGTCTTCGTGCGCGATCGACTGGCGGGCACGACCACGCTCGTCAGCGCCGACACCAACGGGCTGGCACCGCGCGCGTCCGGTGTCGGCTCCTCGCGTCCGATCCTCTCCGCCGACGGGCGCTGGGTCTTTTTCGAGAGCCTGGCCAGCAGCCTCGTCACCAACGCCGACGGCATCGAGACGCGCGACGTGTTTGCCCGCGATCTCCAATCCGGTGTCATGCATCTCGTCAGCGTGAACCGCACCGGCACGGCGGCGCTGCATCCGGGCGAAGACTCAACGCTCTTCTCGATCACACCCGACGGACGCTTCGCCGCGTTCGTAAGCAAGGCGCCGGACCTCGTGTCGAACGTCGCGCCCGGCGCGGGCGAACTTTACGTGCGGGATGTGCAGACGGGCGTCACTTCTTGGGCTGGATGGTCGGTCGCGCAATCACTCGGAAACGCGCCGGTGTATCTGAATGCGGTGCTCAGCACCGACGGCCGATTTGTTGCTTTCAAGATTGCCGGGGCCACCACGAACACGGAGGCTCTGGTCTGGCGCCACGATGCCCGCACGACCAACACCGTCTGCCTTGCCCTCCGCTCCCGCAGCGACTCTTGGCCGGACATGACTTGGGATGGCCGGTTCATCGCTTACGAGGACCAACAAGAGAATGCTACGGATGTACTGCTCTGGGAAACCGGGGGAATCTTCCCCATCCGTCTGGGCGGCGTCGCGCGCGCGCCCGTGATCACGCCAGATGGACGCAGCCTGGCGTTCCTGCACGAAACAAACTCCCTCGCTTCTGAAACCCGGCTCTATGTCCACGACCTCATTGAAAGCACGACCCGCCTGGCCAGTGTGACGGCGGACGGCGTGCCCGCGAGTGTGCCCGCCACGACAGTCCCCGCGCTCAGTCCCGATGGTCTGCGCGTGGCCTTCGAGAGCGATTGGGACGGCTGGGTGACAAACGATCTCAACGGCGCCAGCGACGTCTTCCTGCGCGACCTCGTCGCGGGAACGACGGAACTCATTTCGGAACGGCACGCCGCGCGGCCCGCGCAGACGGGGCGGGGCCTCAGCGTGGCTTCGGCCAATGGCTTCAGCACCGACGGACGCTGGCTGGCGTTTACCAGTCTCGATAGCAATCTCGCACCGGGTGACACAAACAACCGGGCAGACATTTTCTTTCACGACCTGGTCGCCGGGACTAACGGCCAACTCGTTCTGGTTCCGGCGTTGAACGAAGGCGGCGCATCTTCCGGAGACACCAACCCCGCTATCGCGTGGCAAACGAACGTCGTCAGCCCGCCGTTCTTCGACGGCAGCGGACGCTGCTTGGCCTACGTGCAACACCGTGGTCCTC
Organism: Verrucomicrobiota bacterium; assembly: GCA_016219875.1. Classification (GTDB taxonomy): domain Bacteria; phylum Verrucomicrobiota; class Verrucomicrobiia; order Limisphaerales; family JACRJZ01; genus JACRJZ01. Next base: position 36,661 of record JACRJZ010000093.1, read on the forward strand.
TCGGTGCCGGTCTCTTTACTGGTCCTGGGGTCGCGTCCGGTCCCTGGGGCGGTGCCATCCGCTGGCACGACCGGCAGACGGGGGCCAGTCGGCTCGTGTCAGTTGTTCCGGGCGGGCTCGCAGAATCTGACGGGCGGGCCAGCGCTCCGGCGATCAGCACCGACGGGCGTTTGGTGGCGTTCCAAAGTCCGGCACTTGACTTGTTGGGATCGAGCGGGAGTAAGGCGTACGCAAACGTTTTCCTTCGCGACATGGCGGCTCGACAGACGTGGCTCATTTCCACGAATTGCGGGGGCTCCCCGGTGTACGGTGACGCGGGTTCGAGCAACGCCGTGTTCACGCCGGACGGTCGCTGGCTGCTCTTCCAAAGCCAGGCCCACAACTTGGCCACGAATTACCTGACCTCGCCCAATGTTGAACTCTTTGCGCGTGAGTTGCGCCTCTACGACGGCACCAACGCGGCCGGACAGACGTTCACCAACGTGCTCGGTGAATTCCTGACCAACTATCAGGTCGGTCCCGTGCGCATGCTCAGCCTCACTCTCTCGGCGCCGCTGGGCTGCGCTGGTTCGGCCGCGGTGAGCGCGGACTCCCGCTTCATCGTCTTTGCCAGCGCAGTGAACACGAACCTCGTCCCCGTCCAAGGTGTGTACGTCCACGAACTGCCCGCCGACAGCACGATTGTCCCTCCGTGGACGCCGCCAGACACGAACGCGGTCCCGCCGATCGTTCCCATCGGCACAACGTGGTTCGTCGCCAGCAACGCCACCGCCCCGGCGCTCAGCGGCGACGGACGTTTCGTGGTCGCACACACTTGGCTGCCGGGTTCGACGAACACGTTTACCAACCAAGTCCTGCTGTGGGACCGCACCGCCAGCACTTCGGAACTCGTCAGCGTGAATCGCGCCGGCACGGGCGGCGGCGACGGTCCTTCGACATCCCCTCTCATCACGCGGGATGGCCGCTATGTCGTTTTCGTGAGCCAGGCCAGCGATCTCGTAGCGAACGACGCCAATGGAGTGCCCGATCTGTTCGTGCGCGACCGCGCGACGAGCAACACCTTCGCCATCACGCTCTCCATCCGCACTGGCCGCACCGGCGGCGGTTTCTCCGGCTTACCGGTGCTTGGCGCGGATGGCCGCACGGTCATCTTCAACAGCTTTGCCGGCGATCTGGTGGACGGCGACTACAACGACCGGCGCGACGTGTTCGTCTTCTCGCTCGGCGCGCCGGACAGCGACGGCGACGGCCTGGACGACGATTGGGAACTGGCCTTCTTCGACACACTGGCCCGCGACGGCACGGGCGATTTCGATGACGACGGCGCGAACGACTTACAGGAATTCCGCGCCGGAACCGATCCGACGAACCGAAGCTCCGTCTTCCGCGCACTGACGCTTCGGTCCTTGAGCGGCGGCCCGATCACGCTTCTGTGGCCCGCCGCACCGGGCCGGAGTTACCAGGTGCAATTTAAGGACGCTGTGACCGCCGCCGACTGGACCGAACTGCCCGCCGCCGTGACGGTCAACGGGCCAACGGCGTGGGCGACCGACGCGAGCGACCCGCTGCCGGCGCACCGGTTTTACCGCGTGATGATCGCGCCCTGAAACACTTCACGAAAGGAGAAACCATGAACAACCTGACCACACACATCCAAAACCTCGCTGGCGTAGCGGCGTCTCGACCAGCGAGTTTGGCCTCCTTGTTTGCCGTCAGCCTGCTGCTGGCGCCCCTGGCCGCGCCCGCGCAGTGGGTGGCCTACAACGACCACAACCGCGGCCCGAACACGGCGTCAAACGTCAGCACCTATTCCATCACAACGGCCAACACCACCGTGGGCGGCCCGCTGACCAACTTCACCACAGGGCAGTTGACCAGTCCCAACCGGGTGGGAGTACGGGTTTCCCATGTCGGAACGCTGAACGGCGCTAGTGGCGGCTCCAGTGCTCCGAATGCCGGCACCCCCGCGCACGAAATCTTCGGCGGCAAAGTGGATTGGTCCGCGAGTGCCCTTTATTTCGGCGGCCCCGGTGGGCAAAGCTCTTCCGCTGTCACCTTCACGTTCACCAACCTTACTCCTGGCCGGCGCTACAGTTTTCGCGGCACAGGCGTGCGCGGCGGTGGCTATCCCGAGCGTTGGCTTCTCACGACGCTGGCGGGCGCGAGCAACGCCGTCGCGGCCCATCGGATGGGCGCTGGCTCACCGGGGATCGTCACGAACGGCTGGACGCCTTACGGCAACACGATGCGTCCTCTGACCCAAGCTCTGTTGCACACCGGTAACAACCTTTCCGGCGATGTAATCGGGTGGGATGACATCGCGCCCCTCGGAGATTCCTTTTCCGTGATTTGCTCCAACTGGACGGGCGCTCTCCCTGGCACCAGCGCGACCAACTCCACCTACGCCTATTGGTTGAGCGCCATCCGCCTGGAGGAAGGGGCCATTCCCGTTCCCACGATCGTCTCAGAGCCGCAGGAGGTGAACGTGTGTCTGGGCTTGTCCGCCGCACTTTCCGTCGAGGCCATTTGCCAGCCGCCGCTGTTCTACCAATGGCGCAAAGACGGCGTGGACTTGGCGACCGCCACGAACCAGACATTCGCCATCCCTGTTGCCGTCAATTCGGATGCGGGCGGGTATTCCGTAGTGCTGACCGGTCCCGCCGGCAGCGTGACCAGCCGCGTGGCGGCGGTGGTGGTGGACAGTGTTCCCGTAAGCTTCACCAGCGAACTCGCAGGGCAGACGGTCATCCTCGGCACGCCAGCCACGTTCGTCCTTCCGCTGGCGGCCAATGCCTCCCAGCCCGTCACCTGTCAGTGGTTCAAGAACAGTGAGTCCAACACCGTCAGCGGAACTGCGATCTCCGGTGCCACCAATTCGGTGCTCGCCCTCTCCAACGCACAGGCGTCGGACGTGGCCTTCTACTACGTGGTGGCGGGAAACTGCGTCAACACCGTCACCTCCTCGGTGGCCTCGCTGGGCGTCAGTTACCTGCCACTGAGCATCCTCGCGCAACCGCAAGACACCAACGTCTTGGTCGGCGGTTTGGCCCGGCTGTCGATCACCGTGACCGGCTCGATCCCGAGCTTCCAGTGGTTCAAGGAGGCCACAGCCATTCCCGACGCTACGAACGCGACACTGGTGTTGACCAACCTGCAAGTTCGCGATTCGGGCCTTTACCATGTCGTCGTTTCGAACCTGGTCGGCACGGTTGTCAGCCGCGAAGCCAGCGTGGTGGTGAACCTGCCGCCTTACCCGCTGGTTTCGCTCACCAACCATGTCTGGCGCTACAACCAGGACGCCGTCGATCTCGGCACGAGCTGGCACGCCAGCGACTATCCGGCGGAAACGAACTGGCCTTCCGGACGCGGGGTGTTTGCTTACGAGAACAACGCGGTCGTCAATGCGCTGACCAACACCGTGCTCCGCCTGAGCAACTCGGCAGGCGTTTACATCCGCACCTTCTACTTCCGGACCACCTTCGTGCTGTCGAACGATCCGCGGCTCTTCACGCTGCTGACTTCCAACCTGATCGACGACGGCGTGGTCTGTTACCTGAACGGCGTGGAAGCCTACCGTTGGAACATGCCGCAAGGCACGATCACTTGGAACACCCTGGCGCCCACGGCGAACCCGCTCGGCGAAGGCGTGTTCTTCGTGACGAACGTGCCTTCCCAGTTTCTTCTGCGAGGCACCAACACGCTCGCGGTTGAGGTCCACCAAGCAGGGACGGCGAGTGCCGATGTCGTCTTCGGCCTCGCTGCGTTCGCGAATTCTATCCCGCCCAGCTTCCTGCAAATCACCAACGAGCCATCGGAGGTCGTGGTAACCGAGCCGACGCCCGCGACGCTTTCGGTCGGTGTGGCCGGAGCGCCCACCTTCGCCCAATGGTTCAAGCGCGACGCCCAAGGCCAGCCGGTGCCGATCCCCGGCGCGACGGAGACCAGCTACCGGATTCCGTTCACGATCCACGGCGCTGACGACGGCGACTATTTCGTGACCGTGACCAACCTCATCAGCGAAGTCACCTCGCACGACATCCACCTCACGGTGCTGGCCAGCACGAATCCGCCCGCGATCCTCGACGCCGACGGCACGCGCGACGCGCGGCAGATTCTCCTGAGCTTCGACAAAGCGCTTTTTCTCGACACCAACGAGCCTCTCCCGACCCTCACCAATCCCGCCAATTACACGGTGACGAACACGCTGGGCGAAGTGCTGGTAGTGACGAGCGCGCTCTTCACCAATTGGACGAACGTCCTCCTCACCACCGCGGCCCCGCGTCTGCCGGACCGCAACTACCTCGTCACGGTCGGCAGTGCGCGCGACATCACTTCGCACCACAGCCTCGCCACGAACCTCGCCGCGCCGGTGTCGTTTGTCCTGCCGATCATCGGCTTGGAGGACTTCTATGAATTCATCCAGCCTGTGCCGGGACTCGATCCGGTGGAGGAGTTCGACAGCGGCGCGTGGCGGCAGTCTGGTTACGATCCAGCCACATCGGCGGCAGGTTGGTTCTTCCCGGCGTTCTCCGCGTTCTGCCTGGGCGAGAGCGGCTCGCCGGTGAACTGCGGGACGGAACTGACGCAAGGGCTGCTGGCGTCGTATTTCCGCAGACCGTTCCATTTCGAGGGCAGCTCGGCGGGCGCGAGTTTCCAACTTCGGCACCTGGTGAACGACGGCGCGGTGTTCTATCTCGACGGCGTGGAAGTCTTGCGCGTCAACATGCCAGATGGGCCTGTCGCTTTGACCACGCTGGCACGGGGGAACCTCTGGCCTCCAGCGGTAATTGCAGCCACCAATTTCACCGCGGTTTCGCCTGCCTACGGCCTCCATCTCCTCGCGGCGGAATTGCATCCCTACGTGGGCGTCGCGACCGAACTCACGTTCGCTGCGGAGGTGCAGGCGCGCGTCGATTCCATCGCGTCCGGCCCCGTCTTCATCACCACGCCGCCGCGGGACTTGGCTGTGAACGAAGGGGGCGCAGCCAGCTTCACTTTCAAAGGCGTCGGCGGCCGGACTTTCCAGTGGAAGAGCAACGGCGTCGCCCTCGCCGGGGCGGACGGCCCCAGCTACACCCTGCCGCACGCGCCGCTCACCGCCGACGGCACGCGATTCAGCGTCGTCGTCACCGGCGAGAGCAACGAGGTGGAGAGCAGCGCGGCCACGCTCACAGTGTTGCCCGACACGCAACCGCCGCGGCTGGTGTCCGCCTATCTCACGGCTCCGGACACGATCACTGTCGCGTTCTCGGAGCCGCTGGCCCCCGGCACGGCCACGAACCTGTCGAACTTCGCGATCACCAACGCGCTGGGGCCAGACCTGAATATCACCGGAGTCTCCTTCGACGGCGGCTCGAACGTGACGCTGAGGGTCGCCCCACCCGCAGGCGGCAGCTACACCGTGGTGGTCAGTGGCGTGAAGGACGCTTCGATGGCGGCCAACAACATCATCGCCAACAGCCGCGTGACCGTGGGCGTGCAGAACCTTCCACTCGTCTCCATTGACGCGGCGACGACGTGGCAATACCACGACGACAACGTGGATTTGACGGCAGGCAACACTGACTACTCCTGGCGGACCAACTACGCGCTCGAAGGTGGCTGGCAGACCGGGGCTGCCGTGTTTGCAGCCAAGTTGGGGGTGACAAATCCAGCGGACATCCCGTCTCCCGAACCTGTGCGGACATTGGTGAACTTGACTGACCAGCAGTCCGGTGGGTCAAGCATCGTCACGCTCTACTTCCGCACCCGCTTTGTCGCGCCGGTGTTTGGGCCGGGAGCTTCGATGGCGGTCCGGCACATTGTTGAGGATGGCGCAGCGTTCTATCTAAACGGGCAATTGTTGTACGCTCTCGGGGTCAACACGCCGACCACGTTCTATGCGTTAGCCAACCGCACCGTCGGTGATCCCGCCTACGAAGGACCATTCAATGTGCCGGCGACGAACCTCTTTCCCGGCGTCAACCAACTTGCCGTCGAAGCCAAGAACGTCAGTACCACCAGTTCGGACATCGCTTTCGCCACCTGGCTTTACCTGACCATCCCGTCCGTCGTCCTCACTCCCGGCGGACTGACGAACCCGCCGCCTTCACCGGCGCTCTTGTCCGTCGCGCGGCCCGACCCGGACCACGTCCAGCTTTGGTGGAGTTCCCCCGCGGCCTGGACACTCCAATTCGCCGACGAACTCACACCCACCGGCGCGGCGTGGATGACGCTGACCAATCCACCCAACCCCTTCACCGTTCCCGCCACCAACGCCGCGCGGTTCTATCGGCTGAAGTTCTGAGCCGGAACGATGAGGTCAAGAATCGCGGCGAGCGCCCCGTTCTCCACATGGGACAGGCGTCGCGCCTGTCTCTATTGTCAATGGCTCAGAACTCCTGACCCCACGCCTTGAAGTTGAGGCCGCGTGGAATACTGCTGATCCCCCATCGCCGGGTCTGGGGACCCGGCCTACCGCTCGCGCGCGACCTTGTAGGCCCGGTGCCTTCACCGGGCGAGCCGGCTCCAAAGCCGATTCGCACCGCGTTCGGGTCCGGCGAAAAGAAATGCTTCCCAAGTCCCTTTTGCTTCCGGCATAACTTCCGAAACCTAGAACTTGAACTTGAGAAGTATTGTTGAATGAAAACGTATCAGCCCAGTGACATTCGGAACTTCGCCATCGTCGGCCACGCCTCCAGCGGCAAGACCATGCTCAGCGAGTGCATGCTGGCCTGCGGCGGCGTGGTCAACCGTCTCGGCAGCATTCAGGCCGGCTCGACAGTCTCCGATTACAGTGAGGCGGAACAGAAGCGGCAGATTTCCATCAGCGCCGCGCTCCTGCATCTGGAATGGCAGGGCAAGAAGTTCAATTTCATCGACACCCCCGGCTACCAGGACTTCATCAGTGAGGCGCTGGGCGCGCTGCGCGTCTGCGATATGGCGGTCGTGGTCGTTCACGCGGTGGACGGTTTGGGGGTGGGCACGGGCACGGTCTGGAATTACGCCACGCAGTTCGAGATCCCAAAATTCTTCGTCATCAACGGCGCCGACCGCGAGCACGTCGATTTCGACAAGACGCTCGGCCAGCTCAAAGAACGTTTCGGCGACAAGGTCTTTCCGCTCACCGTGCCGGTCAATGCCGGGCCGGGTTTCAACCAAGTCCTCGACGCCATGCGCGGCAACGTGATGACCTTTGCCACCGACGGCATGGGCAAGTTCACCGAGGACGCCGGCTCCGGGGACCTGGCCGAGAAGGCCAAGGCCCTGCATCAGCAGTTGATCGAAAAGGTCGCCGAGTCCGACGACGCTCTCCTCGAAAGGTTCTTCGACAAGGGCACGCTTTCCGAAGAGGAGGTGCGCAGCGCTCTGCACACCGCCTTCCAGAAACAGGCGATCATCCCGGTGTTCGTCACGGCCGCCTCGAACAACGTCGGCGTGGCGCGCGTGATGGATTTCATCGCGAAGTATGGCGCGTCCGCGTCGGAGAAGCCGGTCGTCAAGGGCATGAACAACAACGACCAGGAAGTGGCAATCGCCGTCACGCGCGCCGAGCCGGTCCTCTACGTCTTCAAGACCGTCAGTGAAGCCCACGTCGGAGACCTGTCCTTCTTCCGGATGTATTCGGGGACGGTGGTGGTGGGCAAAGACCTCTACAACACGAGCAAGAAAGCCACCGAACGCATCGGCCAGGTCTTCCAACTGAACGGCAAGAACCGCGAGAGCGTCCCGCAACTGACCGCCGGCGAACTGGGCGCGGTGGTCAAGCTCAAGTCCACCCACACCGGCAACACCCTCGCCGCGCCGGGCCTCGACGCGATCCTGCCGGTGGTGGTGTATCCGAAACCCAACATCCACGCGGCCCTCCGCCTCAAGTCCAAAGGCGAGGAAGACAAGATTGCCGTGGGCCTGGCCGCGCTCCACAGCGAAGATCCCACGTTCATCTACCACGTCGATTCCGAGTTGCATCAAACCGTGATGTCCGGCCAGGGCGAACTGCACTTGCAAGTGGTGTCCGAGCGCCTCAAGAGCCGGTACAAGGTCGATTTCGATCTCATCGAGCCGAAGATTCCTTTCCGTGAAACGATCAAGACCAAGGGCGATTCCAAGTACCGCCACAAGAAACAAACCGGCGGCGCCGGCCAGTTCGCCGAAGTCTGGATGCGCCTGGAGCCGAAGCCGCGCAACACCGGCCTGGAATTCACCGAGTCGCTCGTCGGCCAGAACGTGGACCGCGTCTTCGTGCCTTCTGTGCAGAAGGGCGTCAACTCAGCCGCCACCGAAGGCGTGATCGCCGGCTACCGCGTCGTGGACGTGCTGGTCGAGTTCTACGACGGCAAGATGCACCCGGTCGATTCCAAGGACATCGCCTTCCAGATCGCCGGCAAAGAAGCCTTCCGCGAGGCCTTCCTCAAGGCCCGCCCCTGCCTCCTGGAGCCGATCTACCAGATCGAAGTCCGCATCCCCGACGACTACATGGGCGCGGTCATCGGCGATCTCTCCAGCCGCCGCGGCAAGATTCAAGGCATGGACAGCGAAAGCGGCTTCCAGATCGTCAAGGCGATGGTGCCGCAGAAGGAGCTTTACCAATACGGCACTGTCCTCCGCTCGTTGACCGGCGGTCGGGGCGTCCACAAGGAAGACTTCGACCACTACGAAGAAATGCCGGCCGAAATGGAAAAGAAAGTCATCGAAGAGGCCAAGAAGGCCAAGGAACACAAGGCCGAAGAATAGCGGGCCTGGACAGCGTAGGGCTGCATCAAGCTCGTTCCGGAGCGCGGCTGTCCCAGCCGCAGCGACCAGAACGACCGAGCGACTCGTGAAGAGGCTGGCGCCAGCGGGTTCCGAACGTGGCTGCGGCTGGGACAGCCGCGCTCCGGCCGGCACCCACCTGAAAGTGGACCTTGAAACGGCCCGCAACATCGGTTTCCAATAGCACCATGCGCCTCGTCAAAAACTTCTGTCGCTGGACCGTTCCGTTGCTCTTGGCTCTTCCACGGCCCATCCTCGCCGCCGAGACGCCCGTTCGCCCCAATGTCGTCTTCATCATTTCGGACGACCACGCCTGGGCTGATTACGGCTTCATGGGTCATCCGCATCTTCAGACGCCGAACCTCGACCGGCTGGCCGCGCAGTCGCTCACCTTCGAACGAGGCTACTCGCCGGTGCCGCTTTGCCGGCCGTCGCTGGCCAGCATCGTCACCGGGCTTTATCCGCACCAGCACGGCGTGACGGGCAATGATCCCACGTTGCCGGACAAGAGCGTCAATGCGATGGCCGCGCGCGGCAATCCGATGTACGCGCGCTACTACGACACCATCGTCGAGAACTTCCGCCGCCGTCCGAACTTCGTGCGCGACCTCGTCTCGCGCGGCTACCTCGCGCTCGAAACCGGCAAGTGGTGGGAAGGCGACCCGGTGAAGACCGCCGGCTTCACGCACGCGATGACCCAAGGCGAAGCCAAGGGCAGCCGGCACGGCGACCTCGGCCTCGACATCGGGCGCAAAGGCTTGGAGCCGATTTACCGGTTCATCGACCAGGCGGGCGGCAAGCCGTGGCTGGTCTGGTATGCGCCCATGTTGCCGCACGCGCCGCATACGCCGCAGCCCGACCTGCTGCAGAAGTATCTCAAGGTCGCGCCGAGCGAACCGGTCGCGCGCTACTGGGCTTGCGTGGAATGGTTCGATCGCACTTGCGGTGAGTTGCTCGACCACCTCGACCAACGCGGCCTGCGCACGAACACCCTCGTCATCTACACCACCGACAACGGCTGGATTCAAGACCCGGCGAAGACCAACCGCTTTGCCTCGCGCTCCAAGCTCACGCCCTACGAAGGCGGCGTGCGCACGCCCATCATGGTTTCCTGGCCCGGCCACGTGAAGCCGCGCTTGGACAAGGAACACCTCGCGAGCAACGTCGATCTCTGGCCCACGCTCGCGGCCCTGCTGAAGACGCCGCTGCCGGAGGGTTTGCCAGGGATCAACCTCACCGACGCGCGGGCGGTGGTGAAACGCGGCCGCGTCTTTGGCGAGCAATACGCCCACAACATCGCCGATGTGGACGCGCCCACGCGCAGCCTGGAGCACCGTTTTGTCATTGATGGTTGGTGGAAGCTTGTTGTGCCCGTTGCGGGCACAGTGACAAATGCCAGGCCGGAGTTGTTCAATCTCCAAGACGATCCTTGGGAGAAAACCGTTCTCGCCGCGAAGGAAACCGGACTCGCCCGCTGGCTGTGCCGGCAACTCGACGCATGGTGGGCGCCGCCCGCCAGCGAGCCGACGGAATCCAGCCGCAAGCCGCAAAGCCGTGCTGTTTCGGCAACGCCGGCGGCGAACAGCGAAGAAGTCCCGGTCGAAACGCTCATCTACAAGCGCACCGCTGACCGCGAACTGAAACTCTTCCTCGACAAGCCCGCTGACTGGAAGCCCACCGACAAGCGTCCCGCCATCGTCTTCTTCTTTGGCGGCGGCTGGGTGGGTGGCAGTCCGGCACAGTTCCTCAAGCAGAGCCAATATCTCGCCACCCGCGGCATGGTGGGCGTTCGCGTTGAATACCGCACCATTCCGAAAGGCGACGCCGGCCCGCCGACGCTGTGCTGCGCCGACGCCAAATCCGCCTTGCGCTACGTGCGCGCGCACGCCGCGGAACTGGGCATTGACCCGCAGCGCATCGCTGCGGCGGGCGGCTCGGCGGGCGGACACCTCGCGGCCTTCACTGCGCTGGTGAAGGGCTTGGACGATCCCCAGGACGACCTGACGGTTTCCTGCCGGCCGAACGCGCTGGTCCTCTTCAATCCCGTCTTCAACAACGGCCCCGGCCAGTGGGGCCACGCGCGCGTCGGCGACCGCTATCAGGAGTTCTCGCCCGCACACAACATCAGCCGGGACGCGCCTCCCACCGTGGTCTTCCTCGGGAACCAGGACAAGCTCATCCCCGTGCCCACGCTCGGCGAGTTCGAGGCCCGGATGAAACAGGCCTGCGCGCGTTGCGAGGCTCACGTCTATCCCGGAGCTGGGCACGGCTTCTTCAATCGTGACAGCGCGCAGGGCGCGTGGTTCACGATGACGCTGATTGAGGCGGACAAGTTCCTCACCTCGCTTGCCTGGCTGACGGGCGAGCCAACCCTGAAAGCAACACAACCATGATCCAGTTCCGATCTGCCAAGCACACCGTCTGTTTTGCGCTAGTTCTCGCTACCGCGTGGCTTAATGCCGCTGGGCCAGTGAATCTGGAGCAAGGCTTCCGCACTGTGCCCGACGCCGACAAGCCTTGGGTGTATTGGTGGTGGCTTAACGGCAACGTTGATGAGCGCACCATCACCCGCGATCTCGTAGCGATGAAGGCAGCGGGCTTCGGCGGATTGCTGCTGTTCGACGCGCGCGGCTATCACGATGACCAAAACCACGTCATCGTGCCGCCGAGCAAGATGGAGTTCATGAGTCCTGAGTGGCGGCGGATGGTGAAGTTCGCCATGAACAAAGCGGACAAGCTGGGACTTGAGGTCAGTGTCAATCTGAGTAGTTGCGCCGGCGCGCTGAAAGGGCCGTGGGCGGTCGGCGATGACGCGCCCAAGAAGCTCCTCTGGACCGCCAGCGAACTGCGCGGCCCGCAACGGTTGACCTGCCAATTGCAGAAGCCCGAAGGACAACGCTTCTGGGAAGTGGCGGTCATGGCGGTGCGGCATGATGGTAGCGCATCGACCAACAGTGATGGCTGGCGCGACGTGACCCCGAAGCTGGGAGAGCAACCGCTCGCCGCTGAGATCGTGGACCTTACTGCCAAAGTTGATGCCCAAGGAAACCTCGTCTGGGACGTGCCGGCGGGGCGCTGGACGTTGTTGCGGTTCGGCTGTGCGACGATGGAGGGCCACGAGTACGACGTGGACATCCTCGATCCGAAAGCGGTCGAGGGCCATTTCGAGCGGATGGGGCGGACGTTGTTGCAGGATGCGGGGCCAATGGCCGGGAAGACGCTGACCCATTTCTACAGCGTGAGCTGGGAGGGCGCCGCGCCAACATGGACGCTGGGGCTGGAGAAGGAGTTCACGAAGTACCGCGGCTACCCGTTGCGCCCCTGGCTGCCGGCGCTCGCGGGGTTCACGCTCAAGAGCCGCGAAGAGTCCGAGCGGTTTCAGCGCGATTACTACAAGACGCTCGGCGACTGTTTCCGCGACAACTTCTACGGGAAGCTGCATGAGTTGTGTGGCCGGGCGGGCTTGCAGTGGCACGCCGAATCCGGCGGGCCGTGGAACCGCAAGCTCGCCGCTTTCGAGGACGCCGATCAACTGGCGTTTCTCGCGCGCACCGACATGCCGCAGGGCGAGTTCTGGTTCACCGGCTCTCCGATCAAGCGCCGCCAAGAAATGAACCGCCCCTCCGCGATGACCGCGCACGCCTACGGCCAGCGGCTCGCGGCCACCGAGGCTTTCACGCACATGGTCCAGCACTGGTCGGCGTATCCGGCGGTGCTGAAACCGTTCGCCGACGCCGCGTTCTGCGACGGCATCAACCAATTCATCTGGCACACGTTCACCGCCTCGCCGCGCGAGTTCGGCCAGCCGGGCAGCGAGTATTTCGCCGGCACGCACATCAATCCGAACGTGACGTGGTTTCCGCAGGCCGGGCCGTTCGTCACATATCTTGGGCGCTGCCAGTTTCTGCTGCGGCAGGGGCGGTTCGTGAGCGACGCGTGCGCCTACGTCGGCGACCGGCCCTATCAGCACTGGGGCCGCGGCACGAACTGGAGCGGGCGCGCGACACTGACGCTGCCGAAAGGCCACGCCTACGATCTGATCAACACCGAGGTCTTGCTGGATCGACTGACGGTCAAAGACGGCAACCTCGTGCTGCCAGACGGCATGAGCTATCGCCTGCTGGTGGTGGACTTGGAAGATGACACGGTGCCGCCCGCGGCGTTGCGGAAGATCGCCGCGTTGAAGAAAGCAGGCGCGGTCGTGGTGTTCGGCCAGCGTCGGCCGCACCGTGCGCTGGGCCTCGCCAACTACCCGGCCGGCGACGCGGAAGTGCAGCGGCTCGCAGCCGAACTCTGGAGCGCAACCCCGACCTTGGCGGATGCAATGAGCGCCCAGCGTCTCCAGCCTGATTTCGAAGGCCCGTGGGATTTCACCCATCGCCGCGTGGCCGAGGCGGACATCTACTTCCTCTCCGGCACAGGCGCGGCGGATTGCACCTTCCGCGTCAGCGGCAAGCAGCCGGAGTATTGGGACGCAGTAAGCGGGAAGATTCAAGACGCGAGCCCTTGGCGCCAGAGTGGCGACGGGCGGACGATCGTGTCGTTGAACCTGCCGGAAAACGGCTCAGTCTTCGTCACGTTCCGCAAGTCCGGCCAACCGCGACCGCTCGCCGCAACGCCGCCGCCCAAGCTTGACGAGATGACGTTGAACGGCCCCTGGAACGTGCGCTTCGAGCCGGGCCGAGGCGCGCCCAAGTCAGCGGTCTTCGAGCAACTCACCCCGTGGGACCAGCATCCCGATGCCGGCATCCGATTCTTTTCCGGGAGGGCCACGTATCGAAAGACGTTCGAGTTGACCGCGGAACAATCCCATCGCGCCGTTCGCCTCCAACTTGGCGAAGTCAAGTGCCTCGCCCAAGTGCGGCTCAACGGCAAGGACCTCGGCATTGTCTGGACCGATCCGTGGCACATCGAGTTGGCGAGCGCGGTGAAGCCGGGCCGCAACGAACTGGAGATCGCCGTCGTCAACACCTGGGTGAACCGCTTGGTTGGCGACGCGGCGTTGCCGAAAGAGAAGCGCATCACGCGGAGCAACCTCGCTCTCCAATCGGGCAAACGCGCTCTCAAGCTCTATCAGGGTTTCGCGTCGGAGGACCCGCTGATGCGATCCGGCTTGCTCGGCCCGGTGCGGCTGGAGTTGGGGCATTGGGAAAACGAGCCAACCTCGAAACCGGCGCGACGATGATCAGATATCGCGCGCCCGCCTCGTTGAGGAACCGGCAAACCCGCAGCAAGGGTGGGGGGTCCGACATGGGCTTCACCACAACCGCGGGTTCGGCTGCGTCTTCCGCCAACGCTCGTATTCCTCGCGCGTCCGGGCCTTGAACACGAAGCCGCGGGGCCGGGGATTGGGATTGAGCAACTCCATCTGCGCCTGAAGCACGCCCGCCCGGCGCACGGCCTCTGCGGGCGGCAAGGGAGCCGTATCGTCACTGCGGCGGCGATGACCAACAGTCTTCATGGCGGGAGTGTAGCCCGCCGGTTCGGTTTGGCGAATCCATTTTGCCTTACACTCAATCTCGATTCTGCATTCTGCACTTCCACTGACCCGGCTGCTACGAGTGCGGGGCCAGCCGACGCAAGGTGGCTCATTACTCCGCCGTCGCAGTCGCTGGCGACGCTGCCGGTTCGCTGGTGGGAAACCGCCGCCTGCGCCCGCGCCGAATCGCTGCGAAGGCGGGAATGTCCTTGAAGACCGCGGAACCGCACGCTTCGTACGCTTCATCTTTCTTCGCTACCGCTCCACCTCAGGTCGGACCCTGGGCGTTTTCCAATCACGGTGCCACTCATACGTCCAGAGCTTGTCGAGCGGCGCCAACTCCACGTGCCCATCGAACATCCCGATGTTGATCGCGCCGGGCAGCGGTCTGCCGTTGGGAAAATCACGCGGCGCGCGGGACGGTTTCGCATTTCCGTGCCGGGCAATGGTCAGGCGGCCCATGTCTTTGAACGAAGTCGCGAGAAGCCGACCCGTATAAAGATTGTTGCACGCGGAGTCAGTTTCCATCGGCCGGGCATCCACCCAATTGGCGTCCATGAAAACCGGGGCTTTGTCCGGGTGTTCCATCTTGTCGGGCTTGTCGAGAAAGAGACTGCGAAACTGCTCGGGGCTTAGCCCGGGAACCTTGAGGGAAGGCGCGTAGGCTTCGCACATCCAAACGTTGCGCCCCATGCTTCCAACGAAAAGAGTTTGGCGGTCGTCACTCCAATGCGCCCAAGCCCGGTCAGCCGTGCCTTGGCGATTGATTTGCTCCGGCGTCGGCGTCGGAGGCCGGACGGGAGCAGACGGACAGAGCAACGCCGCGTCCGATTCGTAGTAATCTCGCAAGGCTCCCATCCAGAGCCCGCCTGGGCAATTCGTAGGGTTGCGCGGCAACGCTCGCTCGTGCTCGCTCACGTAAGCGGCCTCTGCCTGGAGCAGAACCTTCACGGA
The DNA here is from genome assembly GCA_016219875.1 of Verrucomicrobiota bacterium. GTDB lineage: Bacteria > Verrucomicrobiota > Verrucomicrobiia > Limisphaerales > JACRJZ01 > JACRJZ01. The sequence continues at coordinate 51,824 of JACRJZ010000093.1, forward strand.
GCCGCCCTGGCACCTGATTCGTTGCGACCGGAGCTTCGCCCAAGACAACAGCGGCACCAGCGCCGCAACGAGAATCGCGACGACGGCAATCACGATGAGCAGTTCGGTTCTTGTGAACCCCGCTTCGCCCAGGGGAGCACTGGCAGCCTTCTTCATGGCTTGAGAATGCAGTTGCTGAAATTGGTGTCGCCGCTGGTCCAGAGAAAATTGACCAGCGCCGCGTTGCCGAGTTGCTGAACACTCCCGTCCACCACCACGATGTTGCCCGCGTCCTGATGCATGGTGCGGTCCCATTCCACGCTGGGCAACCGCGGGTCCAACTGCGTGATCGAGCCAAAGACGTTGATGATCCCGCAGGCAACATTCTCCAGGCCCATGGCATTGCGGTCGCCCGCCAGTTCGTGTTGCGGCTCGTCCTCGACGGCTTCGCACGCAAACCAGTAGCTCAGGGCCGTGTTCCTCAACACGCCGAATCCCGCATCTGAGTCATCACCGAAATTCTCAGCGCACATGCGGGCCTTGTCCGTTGGACAATGAAACACCTTCGGAGTCACGACCTCATTGGAGATGAAGGCGAAGTGCCGCCAAGCGGATGCGACCGTGCGTGTGCCCTCCGGCGGATCAAACCACCAGGGATAAAAGCCCGTGCGGTCGTCCGCCCAGAGGCGAAACCCCAAGCCCACCTGACGCAGATTGCTCACGCAAGTTATCCGGTGCGCCTTGGCCTTCGCCTTGGCCAAGGCGGGCAGGAGCATGGCCGCGAGAATAGCAATGATGGCGATGACCACGAGCAACTCGATCAACGTGAAGCTCTTCCTCGAAACGAAACTCCGCTCTCTTCGCCCCAGTTTCATGTGGTGGTGACTCGCCCGTGAATTTCCGCCGCTGTTTGCTGGGTTACAAGCACATTCTTGCCTGGAGCCGTCGCGCCGCGCGCTGACGCGAGCCTTCGATCTTGAGTCCCGGGCTGCCGACGATGTGGATTTGCTTCTCCCGAATCGCCAGCGCCTTGAGCGAGTGGTGATGCTTCTCCCGTTTGTCGCGCAGCCGCTTGGGCCGGCGGCGTGGGCGGAACGTGTAGGAGAGTTGCGTGACGGTGAAGCTGCCTTTGCTGCGGAGTTTCTGGCGTTCCTTCGCGCTCATGCCGGCCAGCATCATTCCTTTCAACTCGCAGCGACCCGTTGAAAGCCGGAGCCGCCAGCACCGTTACGCCCTGCCCAAATGGAAAGGACGGGCGCGTGTTCAGTTCGTCCGTGGTGCCGCAGCGCGCTTCACGCCATCACGGCTTCCCGCATGGGCCGGGTGGCCGGTTCGGGCAGGGGTTGGCCTTCACGGGCCAGGTCGGCGATTTCCTCGCGGACGAGTCCGCCGAGTTGGCGGTAGGCGTCCTCTTCCGTCGCGGCATGGCAGACACCGCCCCAGGGGAAGAGATCGGGACAGTAGCCCACGTAGAGCGCGTCTTCCTCGCTCCAGCGGACGAATTTCAAATAGCGGTCTTCGGTTTTCATCGTTGCACCTCACGCACGGCGCGGCGGACTTGTTTCTCCTGGTAGTGCTGGGCGTCGTCGCCGCTCTGCCCGCTCAGGATGACCGCGCCGGGCCGTTTCGGATGCCGGAACTTGCGGTGCGATCCTTTGCCGCCCGGCACTGGCACGAAGCCGGCGGATTCCAGGTCCGCAATCAGTTGGCGAATCTTTCGCGGCATGATTCTGTCGTGGTCAGATAGTCCGTCGGGCCAAGTTTGGCGTCAACTCTGCAAACGGGAATGATGGGTGCGATCAACCGGTGGCACGAGGCCGGCCGGGTTCGTTTCCTTCACCCGCAGCCCGCCCAGCCTGGTGGCGGTTTGCCCCGCAGCACGGGTGAATTCGGTGGCCGATGAGGAAGCAGAAATCGCGGTCGGGCAGGCCCTCGACATCCAAATAGAAGGGCGTGCCTTCGATCTTGAGTTCCGGGCTGCCGACGATGTGAATCTTCTTCTCCCGAATCGCCAGCGCCTTGAGCGAGTGGTGGTACTCCTCCCGTTTGTCGCGCAGCCGCTTGGGCCGGCGGCGGGGCCGGAACGTGTAGCGCAGAACGTCTGCGCTACGAGCGCTCCCGAACCGAGCTTGATGCAGCTTTGGGCACACGGGCGCGCTCCTCATTCTGGATTGCATGGATGCAACTCCAGCGTCTGCCGGTGAAGTCGTCGCAGGGCACCGCCGTCAAAGGAGCCGATGAAAGTGGTCCTGCAACTCCGCTCCCTGCTCGCGGCGAGTTTCTTGTTGAGTGCGTCCGGTTGGACGCAAGGCCCGGCCCAAGTGGCGGGCGACAAAATCTTCGCCCGGCCCACGCTGCTGCCGTTCTCCATCAAGGTCGCGGACGCCGACGCCGCCTCGCTGCGCCGCGATCCGCGCAAGGCGGTGCCGGCCGCCATTCGAGTTGGCTCGAACGAGTTCGCGCGGGTAGCCCTGCATCTCAAAGGCGGCGCGGGCAGCGTGCGCCCGCTCGACGGGAAACCGTCGTTCACGATGAATTTCGCCAAGCTCCAATCCGGCCAGCGGTTCTTCGGTCTGCGCAAAATTCACCTGAACAACTCGATCCAAGACCCGACCTATCTGTGCGAGGACCTGGCGGGGGAGTTGTTCCGCCGCGGCGGCGTGCCTGCCCCGCGCACCGCTTGGGCCACGGTCGAGTTCAACGGGCGCAAGCTGGGCCTCTTCGTCTTGAAGGAAGGTTTCGCGAAGGAGTTTCTGCGCCTGCACTTCGCAGACGCCGACGGAAACCTCTACGACGGCGGCAGCACGCATCGCGAGATCACCGAGCCGCTGGAACTGGATTCCGGCGACGGCCCGCGCCAACACGAGGACTTGCAGGCGTTGGCCCGCGCCGCCCAGGCCGGGCCCGGCGCGCGCTGGGCCGAGTTACAGCGGACGCTGGACGTGGAGCGGTTCGCGTCGTTCATGGCCCTGGAAGTCCTGGCCAACCACATCGACGGCTACAGCGCGATGCAGAACAACTATCGGATTTACTTCGACCCCGCCTCGCAACGCGCCGTGTTTCTTCCGCACGGCATGGACCGGATGTTCTACGAGCCAACCGCGCCGCTCGAGCCGTACACGAAGGCGCTGGTCGCAGGCGCGTTCGTGGGCACGACGGAGGGCCGGGCGTGGTACCAGCGCCGTGTGGCGGAATTGGCCGCGACGGTGTTCCAGCCGGAGTGGATGACGAACCGCATTCACGAACGGGTGCGTTTGCTAGAAGCCACCGAACCGCTGGTGGCCCGCGAGGCCCAGCCGTTGCTCGGGCGGATCATCGCCCGCGCCGCTTTCGCGCACCGAACGACGCGCCCGCAGCCAGGGAAATAGGGTGGCGCAGCGGCGTCTCGGCAGAGCGCCGCTGCTTCTTTTTTGCCTTTTGCCTTCTGACTTGCCGTGCGGCGCTCTGCCGAGACGCCGCTACGGGGTCTTAGAATCATCGTCAATCTTCAGCAGACGCGTTTGCCGCGCCTCGCGCTGCCCGCACATCCGCCCGCCGGGTCCAAGCGATGTAGAGCAACATCAACACGAACGAAAGCACCCCCACTGCGGTGAACGCGTACCAGATGAAATGGGCGCGGGCATAGACCTCCGGCATCGCCGCCTGCCCCGCCAGCCATTGCGCGTGCTGTTGCTGCAAGGTGGCGGAAAGCGTGCGCGGGTCCGGGCAGAAGGCCTTGAGCAGGTAGCCGGCGAAGATGAAGCCAAACAGCCAGGCAAAGAACGTGTTCAAGTGCGCGAAGCCAAGGTACAGCCCTTCGCGTCCCGGCGGCGCCTGGCGGGAGGCATACTCCAGGTATTTCGGCGACAGGAAGCACTCGGCAAACCCCTGCAGCGCGATGCCCGCCACCATCATGGCCGTGATCGGATGGATGCCCACGCCGAACAGCGTCAGCGGGCCGTGAAACCATTGCGACGACGCCATCGCCAGCGACGAGAGCGGGATCAGAGCCATGGCCACAGCAATGGAGAGCGCTGGCGGCCAGCGCCGCACCAGATGCGTGACCGCCACGACGCACGCGACCACCATCAGCGGGTTCACGTTCGCATACCACTCCGGCTTGTACGTCTCGCCGGCCATGCGGATGACGTAGTCCGGCATCGACGCGTAGAGTTGGCCCTGGATGGCCCAGAACCCCGCCGTGATGAGAATCAGGGCAGAGAACCGGATGTTCCCCATCACCGTGATCATTCCGCGGAACGTTTCGCGCAGACTCCGGGGCCGTGCCGCGCCGTTTTCCGCCGGACGATACAGGAGCGCCGTGATCAGCAGGGCCACCACCGAGGCTGCGGCCGAAAACCACGGCACGTGCTGCACGCCCAGTTCGATGCGGATCGGCGCCACGATGGTTTTGCCCGTGAACGAACCGATGTTCACCATCATGTAGAAGATCGAGAAGGCGCGCGCGCGGTTGGCCTCCGTGGAGCATTTCGAGGCGGTGCCCGTGATGACCGGCTTCACAAACGATCCGCCCAGGACAATCAGGAACAACCCCAGCAGAACCGGCCCCAGCGTGTGGAACAAGCCCAAGGTGCTGTAGCCTGCCGCCAACAGGGCGAACGCGAGCATCAGGGAGTTGCGGAAGCCCAACCGGTCCGCCACCGCGCCACTGAAGAAGGGGAAGAGGTAGATCAGCGCGCCAAACAAGCCCGCCACGAAGCCGGCCTGGACATCATCCAATCCCACCACCCGGATCAGGTACGTGCGCGCCGCGATGAACGTGCCGTAGTAGGCCGCCCGCTCGCAAAGCTCGGTGACGTTGGCAATCCAAAAGGTGGCGGGGAAACGCCACGACCCAGGGGAAGTTGTCATGGGAAAGCGAAGGCCCATCGAGGCGTCAGCGCCGCCCAGGCTGGCGCGTGCCCCGCGGGTGTCCGGGGCCGGGTTGCCCTATTTGAAGACGACATGGGCCGCGGAGTCTTCCCGGTATTTCACTTCCCGGCCCGGCAGCCACTCGCCGCCTTTGCGGTGCTCGGTCTTCACGAGAAAGGTCCCGTCCTTCAGCATCTCCGTGGCGCCGCGAACTTCGGTGACTCCGTTGGTCTGGCCGGCCACCAACTCGTGCGTGATGACCTTGCCCTCCTTGAACGTCATGGTGCCAGTGGTCATGAATCCCGCGGTGGTGAAGTAATGGTACGACACCGCCTGCTTCTGCTCGTCCCACCTGACGATGGACTCGCCGCCGTAGGCCCCGTCATTGACCGAGTGCAGGATGCGGACGGCTTTGCCGTTCAAGGCGCGCTCCCAACGCGCGACATCGGCAACGGGTTTTTCCGGCGTGGAGTTCTTGAAGTGGCCCTTCCAGGTCTTGCCCAGCCACGGGCGGAGCGGCTCCAGACGGGAATCGAGCGGAAGAGGTTCCGCCGCGGACAGGCCCAGCACCACGCCAAGCCCGGCCAGCAACGCAGAGAGGAAACGATGACGGCTCATAAAGTCATTCGACAGATTCCGGCACGAACGGTTCGCGCCACGCGAAATGGATTCTCGACCGCAGACCCAGCACGTTCAATGAAGATCGTTTTGCAGCACGATCCGATACCGCGCCTGGCCCGCGCGCAGATGGTCCAGCGCCTCATTCGCGCGCGACATCGGGAACGTCTCCGTGATCGGCGCGATGCCGTGGCGCGTGCAGAATTCCAGCATCTTCGCCGTGGTCGCGGGGCTGCCCAGCGGCGAGCCGGAAATCCCCTTCTGCCCCACGATGAGCGAGAACGCCGCCACCGGGATGGGTTCCAGCACCGCGCCCACGATGTGCAGCCGGCCCTTGGGCGCGAGACTGCCGAGGATCGCCTCCCACGGCAGCGCCACGTTGGCCGTGCAGAGAATGAAGTTCAGTGAGCCGGCGATCTTCTGCAGTTGCGCCTCGTCGCGCGAGTTCACGACCCGATGCGCGCCCATCTTCAACGCCTCGCCGCGCTTCGCCTCGCTCGACGTGAACGCCGTGACTTCGCAGCCCCACTTGCTCAGGAACTGGAGCGCCAAGTGGCCCAGCCCGCCGATGCCGATGACACCCACGCGATCTGTCGGCTGCACGCCACATTGGAGGATGGGATTGAACACGGTGATGCCGCCGCAGAAGAGCGGGCCGCACTTGGCCGAGTCGAGCGCGTCCGGCAGCGGCACGGCCCACGCCCAGTGGCAGCGCACGCGGTTGGCGAAGCCGCCGTGGCGGTTCACGATCGTCTGTTCCGCCGTCGGGCAAAGATTGTGATTCCCGGAGAGACACTGCGGGCATGCCATGCAACTCTCGGAATACCACCCGAGACCCACGCGTTGCCCGACCTTGAGTCCCTTCACGTGATCGCCCACAGCGACGATCTTGCCTGCCACTTCGTGTCCCGGCACGAACGGGTAGCGCGTTTGCTTCCACTCGTTGTCGAGCATGGAAAGATCACTGTGGCAGATCCCGCAAAACTCGACCTGCATCTCCACCTGCTCATCCCGCAACGGACCAGGATCGAACTCGAACGGTTGCAGCTTCGCGCCCTTGGCCGTCGCCGCCAAGGCTTTGAACGTCGTATTCATGGTGGGACAACCTGTAGCCCAAGTCTGTCGTCTGCGCGAGTCGAAGGTCGGAAGAGCGGCGGTGTGAATGTCCTCCTCGATGATGTGCAAGGGCCGCGCAAACCGGACCCGCGGTGTGGCTCGCTATTCCTGGTACTTCGCACCGCCGAGTTCGGCATGGCGCGGGCAGGTGACGAGATGATCGTTCACCAGGCCGCACGCCTGCATCAAGGCATAGCAGATCGTCGAGCCGACGAACTTGAATCCGCGCCGGCGCAGATCGTGGCTCATCGCGTCGGACTCGTCCGTGCGGGCCGGCACTTCGCTCATGCTCCGCCAGCGGTTTTGGATCGGATTTCCCCCGACGAAACGCCAGATATACGCATCGAAGCTGCCGAACGCCTTCTGCACCGCCAGATACGCCTGGGCATTTTGAATCGCCGCCGCAATCTTGAGGCGGTTGCGCACGATCCCCGCGTCCGCGAGCAACCGTTTTACGTCGCGCGCCCCGTAGTTGGCGACCCGGCGCACATTCCACTGCGCGAAAGCCGCGCGGTAGTTTTCCCGCTTCTTCAGAATGGTGGACCAGCTTAGTCCTGCCTGCGCGCCTTCGAGGATCAAGAACTCGAACAGCCGCGTGTCGTCGTGCAGTGGCACGCCCCACTCGCGATCGTGGTAGGCGAAGTCGAGTTCGGTCTTGGCCCAAGGACAGCGTTGCATGGCGACAGACATGACAGGCTTTGTGCAAAACTCAACCGGTTGTCGATGGGACCGTGGAGGCCACGCGAATCGCCTCCAACTCCTCCCACCGGGCGTAGAGCCGGGCGAGGTCTTCCTTCGCGGCGGCAAGATCGGCGGTGAGCCGGTTGGTTTGCGTCGCGTGCGTGCGGTGAAAATCCGGCGAGGCGAACAAGCCTTCGATGCGGGCGACCTCCAAGTCAACGGCGTGGATTTGCGCCTCCATCCCTGCCAGTTCTCGTGCTTCCTTGAACGAAAGTTTGCGGGGCTTCGTCGGTTTCGGCGTCGCGTCGCCTCGGTCGAGCGCCGCCGATTTGTTCGTCGAGGTGATGGCGGCGCTCAGCCGAGTCGCCGTTACGCTGGTTCGTTGCTTTTTCTCCAAGTAATAATCGTAGTCTCCAACGCTGTGCGCGACGCGCCCGTCGCCCTCGAACGCCAGCACATCTGTGCAAATGCGGTTCAGGAAATAGCGGTCGTGACTTACCACCAGCACCACGCCGGGGAACGCGATCAGGGCTTCCTCCAGCACGCGCAAGGTCGGCAGGTCGAGGCCATTCCTTCCGGCGACGCCGACGCGCTGGCCGTTCTGGAAGGTGAAATTGAATCCGCGAAACAACGCGCGTCCGCCCAGTTCCATGCCGAGGTTGATCAACTCGACGACGCGGTTGCCCAGGGGCGGCGGCGGGGGAATGCAAAGCTCGACGTCCTCCTCAACCGCCGGTCCGTCCTGCGCCGCCGTCTCGTAGTAACGCTCGAAGCGGTTCTTCTGTTTGCTGCGCTGCGCGCGCGGGCCTTGGCGCACCCAGGCCAGTTCCTTTTTCAGAAACATCTGGCGCTTGTGCTCGATGACCGCATCGGCAGCCTGGCGCTCGGCTTTGTCCAGCAGGTAATCGGTGTAGTTCCCGTGGTGCGAGAAGAACCGGCCATCGGAAAGCTCGACCATGCGTTTGACCGCCCGGTCCAGGAAATAGCGATCATGCGTGACCACAAGGAACGCCCCCTTGAACTCATCGAGAAACTCAGCGACCCACTCGATGGCTTCCGGGTCGAGATGGTTGGTTGGCTCGTCGAGAATCAGGAAGTCCGGTCGCGACACGATGGCCCGGCACATCGCCACGCGCCGCTTCTCGCCCCCGGAAAGCGTGTCGATCCTCCGGGCGCCCTCGGGACAATTCAGGTGCGCCATCGCGGTGGCGATGCGCGGATCCAACGTCCAGCCTTCCAGAGCGGCGATGCGGTGCTCGATCTCCTGGTGCCGCCTCGATGCGGCGGGCAGCGATTCAAATTCCACAATCAAGTCGAGCACGTGCCGCGCCCCGTCGCGAATGTTCTCGTGAACGCTCTTCGCCGCATCAAGCATGAAATCCTGCGGCAGGTAGCTGACAACCAGATCACGCCGCCGGGTAACATTGCCGCTGTCGGGCAATTGCAGGCCAGCGAGAATGCGGACGAACGTCGTCTTGCCGCAGCCATTGCGCCCGACCAGCCCGACGCAGTCGCCTTCGTCGATGGCAAGCGTCGCGCCGTCGAGCACCGTGCGCTCGCCGTAGCGCACGGTGATCTCAGTGGCGGTCACAAGGGTGGACATGTCAGTTCAAGTTGCCTTCGCAAAATCAATTTCACAGGAGCGTGGAAGATACCAGAGAATCCGGCGGGAACAAGCTGGGGCCAGGGAGGCCTGATGTCAGCAGAAATCGCGTTGTGGGCCGAACTGCGCCTCTCAGCGGAATTCAAAGCGCACTTTGCTGAGGGCGTGCGGTATCGCGCTCCAGCATGGCCTGTGGCGAGGTCGGCGGCGTGCGCGGTGATCGTGTAGGCGATGACGCCCGCGCGCGCTCAACCCTTCGGCGGCCACTCCACGTCGGCGAGTTCCTTGGGTAATTGCGGCGGGTCGATCGGGTAAATGAGCGACAGGTTGGGCTTGGTCTTTGCCGTCGGTAGAAGCTCCAGTTCCTCCGGTGCGCCGACGATGAGCCAGAGCACCTCGGCGTCGGTGAATACCTGGCGCAACGGGTTCAATGTGACCAACCCGTGCTCTTGAAAATGAGGATCGAATCCAAGGTCAGTGCGCGACGAACCCGGACACGGGCAAAGCGGCTGCTTTCCGCGCGTCGAACGCGCGCTATCACGGATTTCATGGTTCAGCGTATTGATTGGCTTGCATGGGACTTGCCGTTTCAGCGGGCCTGGGCCGTCGCGCGGCATGGAGCAGCGAAGCGGCCACGGCCACAGCCAACAGACCCACGATGACCAGCAGCGAGGCCAGCGTCGGGATCTTGTAGAAGCCCGCCAACAGCATCTTCGCACCGACGAACACCAACACTGCCGCCAGCCCGTAGTGCAAATAGGCGAACCGGTTCATCACGCCCGCCAGCGCGAAAAACATCGAGCGCAGCCCGAGAATGGCAAACACGTTCGAGGTATAGACGATGAACGGGTCGGTGGTGATGGCCAGCACGGCGGGCACGGAGTCCACGGCGAAGACCAGGTCGGTCGTCTCCAGCATCAGGAGCACAATGAACAGCGGTGTTGCCCGCCACAGGTTTTCGCGCCGCACAAAAAAGTTGCCGCCGTGATACTCCGCCGTCACCGGCAGGAAGCGGCGGAAAAGTTTGAGGACGGGATTATTCTCGGGATGCACTTCCTTGTCCTTCTCGAAGGACATCTTGAGGCCGCTCACCACCAGCACCGCGCCGAAGACGTAGATGATCCAGTGAAACGTTTCCATCAGCGTAACGCCCGCTGCGATGAAGACCGCGCGCATGAGCAGTGCGCCAAGGATGCCCCAGAACAAAACTTTGTGTTGATACTGCAAGGGCACTTTGAAGTGGGCGAAGATGAGCAGGAAGACGAACAGGTTGTCCACGCTCAATGACAGTTCCACGAGATAGCCAGTGATGAATTCCAGTCCCTTGTCATGGCCTCGCCAGTGCCAGACGCCCGCGTTGAACAGCAAGGCCAGCGCAATCCACACGCCGCTCCATGTCAAGGCCTCCTTTATGCCGACGGTGTGCGACCGACGGTGAAACACACCCAGGTCCAAAGCCAGCATCGCCAGCACGAACGCTCCGAATCCAATCCATATCCAGAGTTGCGGTGTCATTGGCTGTGTTCACCTTGAGAGCAAGGCCGGTTGCTCCTGTTCCGCTCTCGTGGACTTCGTTCGCGGCGGGGTGGCTTGAGCGGACGTTCGTTCATCGTCTCCAGCCTTCCGAGCGAGTCGCAATCGCACGACCCGCGTTCCGGCCATTTCCTCGACGCGCAATTCCCAAGGGGCAAAAGTCACTGTATCGCCGACTTGCGGGAAGCGGCCCAACCGTTGCGTCATCAAGCCCGACACAGTGGTGATTTCTCCCGTCTCGTTGAATTGTTCGCCGACCAATTCGCCCATTTTGTGTGTCGGCAAAGACCCGTTGAGTTCCCAAACATCCTCGTCCAGCCGACGGGCGAGCGGTTCTTCCTGATCGAACTCATCCTCAATTGGCCCGACCAGTTCCTCCAGCACGTTCTCCAGAGTCACCATGCCCACCGTGCCGCCGTATTCGTCCACTACCAGCGCGAAGTGCTGTTTGCGTTGAAGAAACAAGCTCAGAAGTTTTTCCAGTCGCGCCGTTTCGGGGACGAAGATGATTTTGCGGGCAGCCGATGCCAGGTCACGGCCGCATTTGGCCTCGTGCCGCAAGGCCACAATGTCCTTCGCGTTAATCACGCCGAGCGTCTTGTCCAGGTCACCGCCTTCGCACAGGGGAAAGCGCGAGTAACGAGTTCGCTGGGCCAAGGCCAGGCACTCGGCGATGCTCGCCTCGGTGTCCAAGCCCACAATTTCGCTTCGTGGCCGCATCACTTCGCGGGCACGCCGCTGCCGCAGTCCAAAGGCATTCAATGCGATGTCCTGTCCCAGCGTTGGGCCGCTGGTGTGGCGTCGCGTCTCGGCGAGTAGCAAGCGGATCTCTTCCTCGGAATGGGCCAGTTCGGCTTCGCTGACGGGTTGAAGTCCAACGCGGCGCAACAGCCAGAAGGCGGCGTGGTTGAGCACCCAGATGATCGGGTAAAACAGGACGTAGAACCAGTGCAGGGGCTGGGCGATCCACAGCGAAGTGGCCAGCGGCTTTTGGATGGCCAGCGATTTGGGCGCGAGTTCGCCCGCGACAATGTGCAGGAAGGTGATGACGGTGAATCCGACCGCGAAGGCAATCCAATCCGCTTGTGCGGGGTCAACGTGGAAATATTTTAGCGCTGGCGCTAACAGGGCGGCGAACACCGGCTTGCCCACCCAGCCCAGGCCCAGGCTGGCCAGTGTGATGCCAAGTTGAGTCGAGCTAAGAGCCGCGTCGAGATTGCGCACAATGCGCCGTGTGACTTTTGCCCGGCGATGGCCTTTGGACACCAGGGTTTCGAGTTGGGTGTCGCGGATTTTGACGAGGGCAAACTCCGCCGCGACGAAAAAGCCATTGAGCAACACCAGCAATGGCACGGCCGCCAGTTGCAGGATGGTCATCGGCATTTCGTTGGCACTCATGTGTGATCCGTGGTTTTCAACCACCGTTGTTCACTCGGCGAAGCGCGTTCAGCCCACCGAACGGATTCGGCACAGTCTCCTCGGCCAGCGGATCGGGCATCCATTGGCCGTCCACCACCAGGCAATACTCATAGTCGCCGGGCGGCAACGCCAAGTCCTTCGCCCAGCGGCCCTGACCCAGGGCGATCATCGGCGTCGCGTTCGGCTGCCAGTCATTGAAAGCGCCGGCGATGGCTACCGACTCGGCGGTGGGGGACGCGAATTCAAAATGAATCCGTTTCGATTCAAGCTCACCGCCATGGTTCTTGTTCCTCCTGTTCATTTTCATTTCATTTTTCATGTTTCGTCCTTTCTCTATCTGTTGGTCCTCGCGAAGTGGACGCGGACTGCCGCGATCTCAACCCCGCGCCGCGACCGGCGTGCCAGACCAACGGCCAGCCGTCAGAAGATGCTGGCGGTGGCCCTTGTGCCGGAGTTGTTGCCGGGTTTTGCGCTGCCCGATTTGCTGGCTCAGTTTCTTGGCGACCTTGAGCCAGACGGCTTCCAACGTGTGGTCGCGCGCGGCGGCGTGGATGTCCGGGCCAGGCACGGCCAGATGCACGTGCGCGCGGAAGGCCGGCGCGCTGTCCCGTTCCCGCTCCAAGACAACTTCGGCGGAAGAGACCGGGATGAGCTTATGCAAGCGTTCGAGTTGCTTCTCCAGCCAGGCGCGCAAGCCGGCGTTGGCGTTGAGGCCGCGGATTTGGAATCGGATTTTCATAAACGTGATGTCAGGCTTCTTGATTTACGATGGGGAGAGTCAATTACGGTGCCTCCCGGTGAGCAGCGGCAGCAAGTGCCACAGGAAATAGATCAGTGTCGAAATAAACGCGGCCACATACGTCCAGCCCGCTGCGTTCAAGACTTGATTCACGGCGGCGGATTCCGGCCCGTGTTGAATGAAGCCCATTTTCCCGAGCACCAGTTTGGCGCGGCGCGAAGCGTCGAACTCCACCGGCAGGGTGACGAGGTTAAACAGCATCAGGACGCCCCAGGCCACCGCCAGCACGAGCAGACTGGTCTTGGGCGCGAGCAGTCCGGTGAACGCGCCGAGCAGCGGAATCCACAAGACAAGTTGACTGGCGAAACTCGTGACGCCCACCGCAGCCATGCGAATTTCGAGCGGCGCGTAAGCCTGTTTGTGTTGAATGGCGTGTCCGCACTCGTGGGCCGCCACGTCAAGTGCCGCCGCCGAAGTGCCATGATAATTGGCCGAGGAGAGCACCAGTCGTTTGTGCTTGGGGTCGTAGTGGTCGCCCAGCAATTCCTCGTGCTCGACGATGGTGACATTGTGGATGCCAGCCTCGCGCAAAATGGCCTGTGCCGCTTCCGCACCGGTGTAGCCCGATTGAACCGGCGTGCGGCTGTGCCGTGCGTAGGCGCGTTTGACGTGCCATTGCGCCAGAAGACCAATGGCCAATGTGAGAAGAAAGAGGGTGAGTATCATGTGACCTTTCTTTTCGGCGTCAGAGTGCGGCGCACTTGCCGAAGCAGGAAACCCGCGCTGCGTCGAAACGACTGCACGGTGAACTTCTTGCGCGGTGCAGATTCGTCTTTGGAACGTCGCGGAAAGAGAGAGCGCGCGGAACGCAGCCAGCGCCTGGCCCAGGCAAATTCAATCGCCAGTATAGCTAGCCCGAGGGGAATGACGATAAACGCTGGACCGGGCAGCACTATCAACGCAATGCCCAAGGCCAGCACCGTGCCACCCACAACCATCACCACGATGCGCTTGATATGTTTCATTGGGTGCGGATGTTCTCACTCGTTCAAGCCCCAGCAGCAGTTTGGCGTTGCGGGTTCCCACTCAGGCGGCGAGGCGCGAGTAGCCGTAGTGCAATCGGGCAGGCGTCGCCATGGGTTCGGGTTCCGAGCGCTCATTCGCGTCCCGCCACAGAGTTGGTTCATATTGCCAGGCTCCCACCACGGGGATCACGAGGACAGGACAAGGAGCTTCGTGCTCCACACGGCTGGCGGTGCTACCCAAGAGGGCGCGTCTTACAGTCGAGTGCTTGTACGCGGCCAGAATGATGAGGTCGCAGCCCAATTCCCCGGCGGCGCGAACGATTTCGCGAGCGGGTTGGCCGCAGCGCGCCAGCGGTGTTACGGGCAGGTGCTTTGGCAGCTCGCGCCGGACCAACTGTCGCAACTGCTCAACGGACTCAGCGGCGACTTCGTCCGCCGATTTCGCGAAAACGAGCCGGGCGTCCAGGTCATTGAAGAAGACGCCGAGCTCAACGACATGCAGGGCGTACAGCCGGCTGCCGAATTGGTCCGCGATGCTGGCTGCGTAGCGTAACGCTCGCAACGTCGTCGGCGTAAAATCCACCGGAACCAGAAGTTTTCCGAACTTCAGGTGTCGATCTTCGCTCGATTCGGGTTCTTTTAGGATGGCGTGTGGCCGCTGTCTTCGCCTAGGGCTTCCATGGGGCGCCGGGCGCGCGATCCGGTTTTCGTTCATCGTTTTCATAGCTTCGGCGGTCGCACGTCCCTTCCAATGAGACACGCTTTCCGCCGTGCCAAACCTGCCACGGGTGAAACCTTAGCCTAATACGATTTTTGGAATGGACTGAAAGGTTTAAGCGAATACCCTTCTCGCGTGGAATTCTTGAACTTCCATCATCTGCGTTATTTCTGGGTGGTCGCCAAGGAAGGCGGCTTGCGGAAGGCGGCGGAAAAGCTGCACGTCTCCCAGCCCACCATCAGCGCGCAGATTGCGGCGCTGGAAGGCGTGCTGGGCGAAAAACTCTTCCTCCGCGGCGGACGCGCTTTGGCGCTGACCGAAGCTGGCCGTCAAGTGTTCAGCTATGCGGAGGAGATTTTCTCCATCGGACAGGAATTGTTGAGCTCGGTGAAACACCGGCCCACGACGCGTCCGTTGCGGCTGCATCTGGGCGTCGCTGACGCGCTGCCCAAACTGGTCACCTACCGAATCATCGCCCCAGTCTTTCGCCTCCCGCAGGCGGTGCAACTTTCCTGCTGGGAAACCAAACTCTCCGACATGCTGGTCGAACTCGCCGCGTATAAGCTGGACCTCGTGCTCGCGGATGAACCGGCCTCCAGCGGCGCCACCAGCAATGTGTTCAATCATCTCCTGGGGGAATCCGGCGTGACGTTTTGCGCCGAGCCGCGCCTGGCGGCCAGGCTCCGGCGCGGCTTCCCCAAATCGCTGCATGGGGCGCCCGCCCTGTTGCCGATGTCCAACAGCGGACTGCGCCGCTCACTGGAGAAGTGGTTTCATGCCCGTGGCGTTCGTCCACGGCTGGTCGGGGAAATCGAAGACCCGGCTTTTTTGAATCTCCTTGCTCTCCACGGCCTGGGC
Source organism: Verrucomicrobiota bacterium (assembly GCA_016219875.1). Classification (GTDB taxonomy): domain Bacteria; phylum Verrucomicrobiota; class Verrucomicrobiia; order Limisphaerales; family JACRJZ01; genus JACRJZ01. Next base: position 66,964 of record JACRJZ010000093.1, read on the forward strand.
TTCATGACCGTGCCGACGCTGGTCGTGAAGGAAATCGTCACGCGGTTTGGTTTTCGTGTGATTGGGCGAACGGATGAGTGCCAGCAGCAATTCTACGCGATCACCCCGGAGCGGAAGCTGCCGCATCCGGCCGTGTTGGCCATCACGTCCCAGGCCCAAGCGCTATTGTCCAGTTGAACCGACTGGAAGACTCTGCACGCGACTTCACGCCTTCGCGTTAAGCTTGCTGCCCTTTTTGGTGAACTCGCGGGATTTTTCTTCCATGCCCTTCTTCAGCGCCTCTTCTTCGGCGATGCCCTGTTCGGCGGCGTATTTGCGGACGTCTTCGGTGATTTTCATCGAGCAGAAGCGCGGGCCGCACATGGAGCAGAAATGCGCGGTCTTGGCGCCTTCCTGCGGGAGGGTTTCGTCGTGGAATTCGCGCGCGGTTTCGGGATCAAGGCTGAGATTGAATTGGTCTTCCCAGCGGAATGGGCTCGGCCGCGCCCGCAGCCTCGGCCTGTCGGCCTTTCGCTCTCGCGAAAGCCTTCTCGCTTGCCTCCCGGCGGCTCGAATCAAAGCGTGCCTTGCTCAAGGCGTTGTCGCGGTGTTGCGCGCCGGGATGGCCTTTCGCCAGGTCGGCGGCGTGCGCGGCGATCTTGTAGGCGATGACGCCAGCGCGCGCTCAACCCTTCGGCGGCCACTCCACGCCGACGAGTTCCTTGGGTAATTGCGTCGGGTCGGTCGGGTAAATGAGCGACAGGTCGGGCTTGGTTTTTGCCGTCGGTAGAAGCTCCAGTTCCTCCGGTGCGCCGATGATGAGCCAGAGCACCTCGGCGTCGGTGTCGTTGAACACCTGGCGCAACTGGTCCGGTCCGACCAGCACGCCGCCGTAGCGCAACACGGTCAACGTCTCGTCGCCCACGCGCAGGCGACCCGTGCCTTCCAGCACGAAATAAAATTCCTCCTGCCGAATGTGCTTGTGCAGCGTGCCTGCGCTCTTCGGCGGATATCGCCAGAGGCGCGCGCTGAGATTCTCGCTCCCGGTGCGCTCCAGAAAATCCGCGTTCGGGATGCGCATCAGGTTGGAGGGCCGCCAAGACAGGTCTTCCGGTTTGATGAAATGGTAGCTTTGGATGGGTTTCATAAGCTTGCTACGGTATCATGTGCCGTCGTCGAGTTGCCCCTGCAATTTTTCCACTTCATCCAAAAGCCTGCTGAACTTTTTCCCGAACGGTGTGAGCCGATACTCCACGCGCGGCGGGATTTCCGGGAACACCACGCGCTCGAAAATTCCCGCTCGCTGAAAGTGTTTCAGCCGGTCGCTCAGCACCTTCGCACTGATGCCATCGATGTGCCGCTGCAGCGCACCGGGTCGGCGCACCCCTTTCGAGACGGCGCGCAACACGCTGATCGTCCAGCGGCAGCCGATCACGTCTTCCAGCAGCATGTCCACGCGGCCGGAGTTGAGTTTCGGCATGATTTTCAGAAATTTTTTGTCGCTGGCCGTCATAAATTTGCACCGATTTGTGGGTATCCCACGTTTTTGTGCCCGCTTTCGCGTTCCGAACTTCTGCGCAAACTTCCCGCCACGTTTGAACTGAAAACGAACGACAAAACGATAACAACAAACTCGAACCAAGAAAATGAAACTCGCAATCATCATCCTGTCCGATCCCAAGAGCGGTGAAGAAGCCCTCGGCCGCGCATTCAACGGCCTCGCGCTTGCATCTGAGGCTCAAAGCAAAAGCGACGAGGTGAACGTGGTGTTCGCCGGTGCCGGCACTCGCTGGCCGGCGGAATTCACGAAGCCCACGCATCCAGCCAATGCGCTCTACAACGCCGTGCGCCCGAGCATCACCGGCGCGTCGTGCGGCTGCTCGGCGGTGTTCGGCGCGACGAAGGAAGTCGCTGCGTGCGGCTTGCCGGAAATCAAAGACCACCCGTTGCCCGGCACGCCGGGACTCGCGAGCATCCGCCGCTATCTCGCGGAAGGCTGGCAGACGCTGGTTTTCTGAATGACATGGGAGCGCGGCTCTTCTTCGCTAGCCGCGCTCCCACAATCACTCAAATCGTAACCCAACCATGGCCGGAAAATTCTTGGAATTGGCGTTCACGCCGAATGTGCTGGCCGCGCAGGCGAAATATTTTGACCGCGCGCAAAACCTCCCACCGCAGCCGAAGTGCGATGCGCTTACCGATGACGAAGCGCAATTCATCCAGTCGCGCGACTCGTTCTACATGGCGACGGTGAGCGAAACCGGCTGGCCTTACGTGCAGCATCGCGGCGGCAAACCAGGCTTCCTGCGCGTCGTCAGCCCGACGCAGCTCGCGTTCGCCGACTACAAGGGCAATCGCCAGATGCTCTCGACCGGCAATCTCACCGCGAATGACCGCGTGTGCCTGTTCCTTATGGATTATGCGCAACGCACGCGGCTCAAGATTCTCGGTCACGCTCGCGCAGTGGACGCCCGCGAGCATCCCGAGCTTGTCACCCAGTTCGCCGAGCCGGACACACGCGGCATCGTCGAGCGAATCTTTCTCATCGAGGTGATTTCCTACGATTGGAACTGTCCGAAATACATCACGCCGCGTTACACTGCCGCCGAAGTCGAGGAAGCTGTAACGCCGTTGTGCGCGCGCATTGCCGAACTTGAAGCGCAACTCAAGGCAAAGAATTGAAATGAGTCCACGCCCGGCATCAACGAACCGCCCATCAAAGCGAGCGAACGAGCGCCTCCGTGGGAGCGGAATGCGTGAGCCGGGCGATTTGTTTCGCGCTCAAACTCTTAGCGAGCCGCGAAATCCCCTGACGGCGTAATAGGACTGCGCACCGTTGTGACCCACGAAGACGCGGCCGTAGCGGCGCTCACCATAGAGCGCGCCGCCGAGCTTCCTGATGTCTGCCGGCGCTTTCACCCAACTCGATGTCTTCCGGTCGAACTCCCCGAGCGTCTGGAGTTCCAGATATTGTTCTTCCGTCAGCAACTCGATGCCCAGGGCCGTGGCCATATCCATGGCGGTGGTTTTCGGTGGATGTTCCTTCCGCGATTCCAGCCCTTCGCGGTCGTAACAAACACTGGTGCGGCCTTTCGGAGTTTCCGGGGAACAATCAAAGAAAACGTATTCGCCCGACTTTCTATCCTGACCCACCACATCCGGTTCGCCGCCGGTGCGTTCCATTTCCTGGAGCGACCACAGTTTTTCCGGATTGGCTTCCAACCTGGCCTGCACTTTCGCCCACTCAAGACCTTGATGGCGGTTCATGTTTTTCTCAAAGCGGGCTTTCAGTGCTCTGAGCAGCTCTTCCCGTTGTTTTGGGGACAACTGCTTTTTATTGCTCTTCACGTTGTTCATGGTTTGGACTGCCGCCAGTGCAGGTCGCCTGGCTTGATAAGGTGGCAACCTTGAAATGAAAGCTGAACGCGAATCATTGTGAGGAAGGAAAATCCGGCCAACCGCCCGCATCCTTTACCCATTTAATGACATGGCCACTGCCGTTCCCAGTTTCATTCACGATGCGTTCGTCAACGGCGTCCCGCCTTGGCAACGTCGCGCCGGCGCTTTTCAGAACGTGCTCATATGCGTCGCGCGCCTGCTCGGTCGCGACCGGGGGCACGGCGAAGGGTTCCGACGCGCGGTAAGTCGCGCGGTCGTAGCCGACGCCCAGCCAGTTGTCGCGATTCACCGAATCGTTTCCGTCGAGGACATTGTCGGCCAAATAAAGCGAGTGCGGCATGATAACATCCACGCCGTCGTGAAAGAGCCGCATCGCTCGCCTCGTGGACGGGCCGGGCTTGAGGCAATTGCCAATGTAGTTGACGCGATCAAATTCGCCGCAACCGGCCGTGTCGCCCCAATCGTAAATGACATTGTTCCGGAAGTCGCAGTTCACCAGGGTGCCGAAACGCGGATTGCGGCCCTGATTGTGCGCGAACAGGTTGTGGTGGAGTGTCAACCGGCCTTGTGTGCCCAGCGCCACTCCCAGGCCGTGGTCGGCGAAATTCAGGCCTTCGCTCAAAATGCACCATTGCACAGTAATCAGGTCGGACATTTTGGTGACGGTGAGGACTTTCGTCGTGGACCAGCTCAATGAAAGATGGTCCGCGATGCAATTCTTCGAGCCTTCGATGAAGTAAAGCGCGTGTTCGCCTCCGCCGCCGTAATAAACCTCCCTGGCGCCGGGGGCGTCCAAGTGAACGTTGTCATCACCGACGCGCACTCGCAAATACCGCAACACGACGTCGTGCGTTTGCACTTCGATGCCGAAATCGCGCAACAGAATTCCGGGACCGGGCGCGTTTTGGCCGTCAATTGTGATGAAAGGCTGCTCAATGCGAAGGGTGGATTTGAGCGGGATGACGCCGCCAACTTTGAACACGACGATGCGCGGGCCGGGCGTCGTGACCGCCGCGCGCAAGCTGCCGGGGCCGGAGTCGTGGAGATTCGTCACCTCGATGATCCTGCCTCCGCGTCCTCCCGGCGTAAACGCGCCGAAACCTTCGGCGCCGGGGAAAGCCGGGGCGGCATTCGTCGGCGCGAAAGGCGCGCAAAGCGGATATTCCACCCAGAGCGGCTTCGGAACCTCGGGCATCGGGCGGACATGCGTCACCGGCGCATTGGAATCGTACTCGCTCCTGTTCTTCAAAACGAGATCGTGCCCGCTCGCGCCGCCCTGATATGTGAGTTGCCAGCGATAGAGCTTTTTCTCGTACTCGGCTGTGACCTCGGCTCCTTCCGGCAAATCATCGAATGTGCCTTTGACCGGGACGTGCGTTGCGACAAGCGTGATGTCCTCGCGCGGCGGAATCGTTTTGAGCGCCAGTTGCAGCCGGCAATGACTCTTGGCGTCCTTGATGATCCGCAGCCCGTCATGCGTGGACTGGATGGTAATCGGCGTCACGCCGTGTTCGTCCAAAGTGAATGAAAGTGTCGCCACGCCCGGCGTGCCGTCAGAGTCGGCGTGCGAAGTGAGGTAAAAATACTGCAGGACGTGAATGGCGGACGGACGCGAGCCTTCGATTCCCAGCAACGATTGCGCGCCCCAGCCGGTGCCGAGAACGAGTGTGCGCCCGAGATAACTGCCTCCTTGAATGACGAACGTGCCTCGCGTCGCGCGGCCGGGCGCGGCGGCACCGCCGCCCACATAAGTGTCCACGCAATTATGAAGCGCGCCGTCCTTCAGGATGAGTTCGCCCTCGCTTCCCGTGACATCTCCAACATCCAATGGGTCCTGAACCAGGACGACCTTGCCTCCGTCCACCTCGACCCGCGTGTGATCACCACAGTGCTTGCCGATCTGCAAGTTCGCGATCGGATACGCACCCGGTGGAACGCGCACAGTGCCCGTCCCATGGATTTCAACGTGCTTGTACGGATCAGGCAATCCCTCCGACCAGCGCGGCGCGTCCGTCCAGTCGCCCGAACCGGACATCCATTTGGTGTAACCGCCTTCTGCGCTGACCTTCAGGGCGGCGACGCTGGTTGAGACCGCAAACACAACACAAAGTTTGCAGATGAGGATGGAGACAGGATTGCCTTTGCGCGTCACAATTTCAGGTTCGGCGGGCATTGCTTTCATGGTTTGCATTCCGTCACGTTTCGGCCGAGTCGCCTGCGCTACCCGTTCGCGTAAATCTCGCCGCCCTTCTCGGCGGACTCCTTTGACTTCTTATCCATCCCCTTCTTCAGCGCCTCTTCCTAGGCGACGCCATGTTCGGTGGCGTATTTGCGGACGTCGGTCTTCATTTGGCAGCGGGCTGTGTTTTGGCCGCGCGGCGGGGAAAAGTTTTCGTCAGCCGGATGAGCTGTCCGACTTTCCGGATTTTTTCCGCGAACGGTTCGCGCGCGAGTTTTTGCCGCATCTCCAGTTTCATATCGTTGGCAGGGTCAGTTTATGTCGTTGCAGGATGTCTGCCAGCTTTGTTTTGTCGAGATCGGCTTGCTGGAGCAGTTGTTCGATGCGCGCCTTGTCCTTCGCCCGTCCCACGCTGGCGGCGATGGCGACGAGGTGTTCCGCGCGGAAGACTTTGGCGGGCACGCCTTCGTAATCGATTTGCTCCGCAGCCCGCACGGCTTCCTCCGTCAAGCTGCTGGCCGCCAGGAACTGGACGGGAAATCCCCGGATGAGCAGGTGCTCGCGTTCCACCTGCCAGTCTTGCGCTTGCAGATGCGCGTAAATGGCCGGGATGCCAGCGCTCAGTCCCTTGTCGGCAGGAATGAAAAAAATGTCCGCGTCGTAAGTCGTGAATGGCTCGACGTGGTAGATCGCCGCCCAGCGCCCAGTCCTTAATCAGCCCCTCCGCCGCCAAACCATTGGCGGCGCGCAAGACGTCGGCCAGCGGCAGACTGTCGGTTGGCTCGTTGATGGCCATGACTGAGGGTTACCAGATTCACGCTTTCGTGTAAACCCCCGCGCCCTTTTCCACAAACTCCTTCGCCTTCGTTTCCATGCCTTTCCTCAGCGCCTCTTCCTCGCTCACGCTTGGTTCAGCCGCGAACCTGCAAACGTCCTCGGTGATCTTCATGGAGCAGAAAATCGGCGCAACGAGGGAACGCCGTGAGCGCCGAAACCGTTTCGGAAAACACTTTTCATCCTTCCGGTTCGTGACTACAAATCGCCCCATGAAACCTGCGCACGCATGGGAGCACGGCTTGTAAAGGACCTTTCGCGCCATGGCCACACTTGTCTTTGACATCGAAACGACCGCTCTGCCCCTCGAGAGCTTCGACGAAGCCCAGCGGGAGTATCTGCTGCGTGAAGCCGACAAGGCGCCCGACGAAGCGGCCAAGGAGGCCAAGCGCGCCGAAGTGCAGCATCTCATGGCGCTCTGGCCGCTCACCGCGCAAGTCATCTGCATCGCCATGCTCAACGTCGAAAGCGCCAAGGGACAGGTGCTGTTCATCGCCGATGACTACGAGACGGATGCGACCGAAGGCGGCCCGGTGGAGTTTGTGCCATGCATGGACGAGTTGGAGTTGCTGACGGCGTTCTGGGACGTGGCAAAACACTATGACCAGGTCGTCACGTTCAACGGGCGCGGCTTCGACGTGCCGTTCCTGTACCTGCGCTCGGCCCAGCTTAACGCCCCGATCTCCCGCAAGGACTGGCTGGGCTACCGCTTCGCCACCGAGCCGCACTGCGACTTGGCAGAACAACTCACGTTCTACAATGTGAGCGGACGCGACGGCGCGGCGCGGAAGTTCAACCTCGATTTCTACTGCAAAGCTTTCGGCATCGAGTCGCCCAAGAGCCAGGGAGTGACGGGCATGGACGTGGGCCGGCTCACGGCAGAAGGCCGATACCGCGAGATCGCCGAGTACTGTCTGCGCGACGTCCGCGCCACCGTGGAACTCTACCGCATGTGGCGGGAGCGGCTCGCCGGCATCAAGTGAAGGCGGCACGCGGAACGCAGAACGCGGCATTGGCCCGCGCGCCCCAAGTGCTGGTGTGCTTCGCGCTGAAGGAAGAGGCGGCGCCGTTCCGCCGGCTCGTCGCAGATCGTCCGAATCTCCACGTTTTGATCACCGGCATCGGCCGGCAGAACAGCGAACGCCGCTTCCGCGAGGCGCTCGCTCCGCCGCTGCCGTCGCTGGTCCTCACTTGCGGCTACGCCGGCGCGCTGAATCCCGCGCGTGGCTTGGGTGACGTTGTTTTCTCCGCCGATCCAGCCTCCGGCCTCAAACCCAAGCTGGCCGCGCTCGGCGCAAAGGAGGCCCGCTTTCATTGCGCCGACCGAATGATTGCGACGGCGACGGAGAAAGCCGCGCTCCGCCAATCCACTGGTGCCGATGCCGTGGAGATGGAATCGGAGATCATTCGCCACCTCTGCCGTGAGCGTGGCCTCTCCAGCGCCACCGTGCGGGTCATCTCCGACACCGCGAACGAGGACTTGCCGCTCGATTTCAACCTCCTCACCACGCCGGACCTGCGATTGAGTTACGCCAAACTCGCTGTGGCCATCATGAAGTCGCCCGGCGTTGTCCCTGCGCTGCTCAAGCTGCAGAAGCAAACGCGCCACGCCGCCGTCAAACTGGCGGAGGTCTTGATGAGGGCGCTTTCAGACTTCGCGCCGGACTGACCTTCATCCCGCCCCTATCGGTAGATCACCACCAGAAACACCACGGCTTCCGTGCGTCCGGCGTTGATGATGGCGTGCGCCACGTCGGCCCGGTAATTGGCGGAGTCGCCGACGCCGAGCGTCTCCGCGTCTCCGCTGGACTCGACGCGCACCTGGCCCTTCTGCACGGTGAGGAACTCGCGCGTGCCCTCGAAGTGGGGCGAACTTCGTAGCGCGCCACCCGCTTCCAGTTGCACCTCATAGAACTCCACGTCCTTCTCCAGGTTCAGCGGCGAGAGCGTGCGGATGCGGCAGGATTTGTCCGAGCGATAGTGATAGGTCTTGTCGTCGGCACGGATCACCGTGACGGAGGAAGTGGCTCCCGGCATCTCCAGCAAGTCCCCCAACGACAGGCCGACCGCGCGGGCGATGCGCAGGGTGACGGCCAGCGTGGGGTTGGCCTCCTCGCGCTCGATCTGGCTGAGCATGGAGCGGCTTACGCCGCTGGCGTTGGCCAGGGCCTCGAGCGACCAGCCGCGCTCGGTGCGGAGGTTCTTCACGCGGGCGCCCAGATGGCGGCTGAGGGCTTCCGGCGCGTCCGCCGCCGGGGCGGACGCGTGGGACGGGGCTTTCTTCCGGCTCATAACACGCTGTTCGATATACTGGAAAAACGTCTTGCATAACGGACTCCGGTATCTACTATGTCGCACAACGTTTCCAAGATGCTGGAAACGATGGGGCGACGACGCCGGTTTGGCAACCGTTTTGTCCAGACCCGGCCGGGCCGCCGAACACAACATGAAAGCCCTGGTCAAGAAACACTCAAAGCCCGGCCTCTGGCTGGAAGAAGTACCCGAACCTCAAATTGGCATCAACGATGTCCTCATCCGCGTGGACCGCACCGGGATTTGCGGCACCGACCTCCACATCTACAAGTGGGACGAGTGGGCCCAAAAAACCATCCCCGTCCCAATGGTCGTGGGCCACGAGTTCGTAGGCGAAGTGGTCGAGGTGGGTGGCAACGTGGCCGACTTTCACATCGGTGACGTCGTCAGCGCCGAGGGCCACGTCGTGTGCGGCCGTTGTCGCAACTGCCTTGCCGGGCGCCGCCACCTGTGCAAGGACACCAAGGGCATCGGCGTGAACCGCCCCGGCGCGTTCGCCGAATTCGTGGCCGTGCCCATGACCAACGTCTGGCACCACCCGAAAACCATTGACCGTGACGTGGCGTCGATCTTCGACCCGTTCGGCAACGCCGTCCACACCGCGCTGTCTTTTGATGTGCTGGGGGAAGACGTGCTCATCACCGGGGCCGGCCCCATCGGCATCATGGCCGCGGCAGTCGTCAAGCATGCGGGCGCCCGCTTCGTTGTCATCACCGACGTGAACGAGTACCGGTTGGACCTGGCCCGGAAGATGGGCGCGACGTTGGCCGTGAACATCAAGACCACCAGTCTGAAATCGGTGCAGAAGAAACTCGGCATGAAGGAAGGCTTCGACGTGGGCCTGGAGATGTCCGGCGATCCGGCGGCTTTCCGCGACATGATCGACAACGTTTGCCACGGCGGCAAAATCGCCATGCTGGGCATCCCCTCCGAGCCGATCGCCATCGACTGGAACAAAGTCGTCTTCAACATGCTCACGATAAAAGGCATCTACGGCCGCGAGATGTACGAGACGTGGTACAAGATGAACGTGATGCTGGAGAGCGGCCTCGACCTCACGCCGGTCATCACCCATCGCTATCACTACACGGAATTCGAGAAAGGCTTCGAGGCGATGAAAACCGGCCAGTCGGGCAAAGTGATTTTGAACTGGCGGGACGGAACCAAGTCCATCCCGTGATACTCCCCATCGTGGAGCTAGCGAAAGAACTCCGCTGCCATGAACGATTCCTTCCGAACTCATCTCGAGGCTCAACTGGCCGACATCCGCGCCGCCGGCACCTACAAGCGCGAGCGCGTGATCGTCACGCCGCAGGGCACGACCATTCGCGTGGCAGACGGCCAGCCCGTGCTGAATCTCTGCGCCAACAATTATCTCGGCCTCGCGCAACATCCTGCAGTGGCCGCCGCCGCCAAGGCCGCGCTCGAGCAATGGGGCTACGGCCTGGCCAGTGTCCGGTTCATCTGCGGCACGCAAAGTGTCCACAAGCAGCTTGAGGCCAAGCTGAGCGAGTTCCTCGGCACCGAGGACACGATCCTCTACTCGTCGTGCTTCGATGCCAACGGCGGCTTGTTCGAGACGCTGCTCGGGGAGCAGGACGCGATCATCAGCGACGAACTGAACCACGCCAGCATCATCGATGGCATCCGCCTCTGCAAAGCGCAACGCCTCCGTTACGCGAATAACAGCATGGCCGACCTCGCAGCAAAGCTGGCGGAGGCCGCCGGGGCGCGCTTCAAGATGATCGCCACCGACGGCGTGTTCTCGATGGACGGCACCCTCGCGAACCTGCCCGCCATTTGCGACCTCGCCGAGAAGCACGGCGCGCTCGTGATGGTCGATGACTCGCACGCCGTCGGCTTCATGGGGCGCACGGGCCGCGGCACCCCGGAACACTGTGGCGTCATGGGCCGCATCGATGTTGTCACCGGCACGCTGGGCAAGGCGTTGGGCGGAGCCAGCGGCGGCTACACCAGCGGGCGACGCGAGATCATCGAACTACTCCGTCAGCGTTCGCGACCGTATCTGTTCAGCAACACGCTCTGCCCCAGCATCGCCGGGGCGACGCTCAAGGTGTTAGAACTGCTCAGTGAATCCACCGCGTTGCGCGACAGGCTGGAGGCGAACACGCGCTTCTTCCGCGACGGCATGGCGAAACTCGGTTTCACGATCCTGCCTGGCACGCATCCAATCTGTCCTGTCATGCTGGGCGACGCCGCGCTGGCCACGAAGTTCGCCGATGCCATGCTGGCCAAGGGCGTCTATGTGATCGGCTTCAGCTTCCCGGTCGTGCCGAAGGGCCAGGCCCGCATTCGCACGCAGATTTCCGCGGCGCACTCGCGCGAGGAGTTGGAGCGGGCGCTCCAGGCTTTCGCGGAAGTCAAACGCGAGTTTGGGATTTGAGTTTTAGCCATGTCCACTTCACTTTCTTCTCCTTCCGACACCGCACGCGCCGACGCCGTCCTTGCGCTCATCGGCAACACGCCGATGGTGCCACTGCGCTTCGATCCAGAGGGCCTCACGCTTTGGGCAAAGTGTGAATTCCTCAACCCCAGCGGCAGCATCAAGGACCGCCTGGCCAAGACCATTCTGGTGGACGCGCGGCAGCGGGGGCTGCTGCGTCCCGACACCATCATCCTTGAATGCACCAGCGGGAACACCGGCATCGCGCTGTCGATGGTGGGCGCGGCGATGGGCTGCCACGTCACGATTCTCATGTCCAGCAGCGCAAGTGAGGAACGCCGCCTCTTGATTCGAAGGCTGGGGGCGGAACTCGTGTTGTTCGACAGCGCGGGCCGTTACCAAACCGGCATCGAGATGTCCCGCGAGATGGCGGCCAAGGATGCGCGCTATTTTCTGCCGCGCCAGTTTGAAAACCCGCTCAACGTCGAGGACCACGAGCACGGCACAGGACAGGAGATCCTGCGCCAGGTCCAAGGCCCGATCGACGCCTTCGTCACCGGCTTCGGCACAGGCGGCACGCTCGCGGGTTGCGGCAAGGCCATCAAGCACCGTTGGCCGCAGGCGCGCATCGTGGCGATGGAGCCGGCCGAGCAAGCCCTCCTGGCCGGCGAATGCCCATGCTGCCATTGCATCGAAGGCGTGGCCGACGGCTTCGTGCCCGCGCTGCTTCGGGACGCGCCGCTCGATGGCGAAGTGAAAGTCCGTAGCGCCGATGCGCTGGCCATGACGCGCCGTCTGCATCGGGAGTTCGGCCTTCTCGTTGGCACGTCCTCCGGAGCCAACGTCGTGGCCGCGTTGCAGGTGTGCAGAGAACTGGGACCGGACGCAAGGGTGGTCACGCTGCTATGCGACCGCGCCGAGCGTTATTTCAGCACGAGTCTGTTTGCTGATGCCGTCAGCGGGAGGTGACCGATGGTGATCTCCTGCCGCTCTCTGATTGCACCCACTCAGCCTCCCAGAACGGGAGCCTCCCGCACTTTGGGTCTTTCCCTTGAGCGGCGCCGCGTGGCAGTCTGCGTCAGCACGAGAGGAATACGTTGTTATGGAATCGCATGATTTGTTCCACCCGGCGCGACGCTTCGTTGCGTTGAGCGCGGTCGTCCTTCTGCCGATGGCCAGCCAGGCGGACTGGCTGATCGATCCGTCGCCGTTCCGCGCCACGGTGCAAACCGGGCCGGATGCCAGCGAAGTGGAGTTGGCCAATGGCTTGGTGCGGCGGATCATCCGCATCAAACCAGCCGCGGCCACAGTCGCTCTCGATAACCTCGTCACCGGCGAGGCGCTGGTGCGTTCCGCACGCCCCGAGGCACTGCTGGAACTGAATGGAATCCAGTTCAAGCTGGGCGGCTTGACCGGCCAGCCGGCGCACAATTTCCTCAAGCCGGAGTGGCTCGCCTCCATGAAGGCCGATCCCGCGGCCTGGATTTGCACCGGTTGGAGCACCGGGCGGACGGAAGCGCGCTTCGCTTGGAAGCCGAGGCGCGAGTGGCTGAGCACCGAAACGGTCTGGCCGCCACCGGGCGTGCGCGTGACGTTCGATTACGAGCCGACGGTTGAGGCGTTGGCCGACGTGAAGGCCAGCGTTCACTACGAGCTTTACGATGGTCTGCCGTTGTTCGCCAAGTGGATCACGATCTCGAACGCCTCGAGGAAGGCCGTCACGCTGAACACGTTCACCGTCGAGCAACTGGCCGTGGTGGAACCTGAATCGGCGGTGGACGGTCCCGCCAGCGCCTTCCGCAGCTACTTGCGGAACTTGGAGGCGTTCAGCGACTACGCTTTCGGCGGCATGATGACCGGCGACGTGCTGTCTCCGGGCATCCGCTGGAAAACCGATCCGCTGTTTCGGTCGCAAGTGCACTATGAACGGCAGACGCCTTGCCTGTTGGAAGCCGCGTCGCCGTTGGGTCCCGAAACGTCGATTGAGCCGGGCGGGAGGTTCGAGAGCTGGCGTGTGTTCGAGCTGGTTCACGACGGCACGGATCGTGAACGGCGCGGGCTGGCCTTGCGCCGGGCCTATCGCACGCTGGCGCCGTGGGTGCAGGAGAACCCGGTCCTCATGCACGTGCGTAGCGCGCGCCCGGACGCCGTCAAGTCCGCCGTGGACCAGTGCGCCGATGTGGGCTTCGAGATGGTCATCATGACGTTCGGCAGCGGATTCAACATCGAGAGCGAGAAGCCGGAATACCTCGCGCAGATCAAGGAACTCGCCGACTACGCGCGCGGCAAGGGCATCGCCCTCGGCGGTTACTCGTTGCTGGCCAGCCGCAGCATCAACGCGGAAAACGACTGCATCAATCCGACGAACGGCCAGCCCGGCGGGATGCGCTTTGGCAGCTCGCCGTGCATCGGAAGCCGGTGGGGACAAGACTACTTCCGCAAGCTCTACCAGTTCTTCGAGAAGACGGGCTGCGGCATCCTGGAGCACGACGGTTCCTACCCGGGCGATGTCTGCGCCTCGACCAACCATCCCGGTCATCGCGGGCTCAAGGACTCGCAATGGACCCAGTGGAAGACGATCAGCGGCTTCTACCAATGGTGCCGCGCGCAGGGCATCTACCTGAACGTGCCGGACTGGTACTACCTGAGCGGTTCGACCAAGTGCGGCATGGGCTACCGCGAGGACAACTGGTCCTTGCCGCGCGATCAGCAGGAGATCATCGAGCGCCAGAACGTCTTCGATGGCACCTGGGAGAAGACGCCGAGCATGGGCTGGATGTTTGTGCCGCTGACCGAGTATCACGGTGGCGGGGCCGCGGCCACCATCGAGCCGCTGAAGGACCACCTGGAACATTACGAGACGCGCCTGGCCAACCTCTTTGGCGCTGGGGTGCAAGCCTGCTACCGCGGGCCACGCCTCTACGACGCGCCGGAGACGCGCGCGGTGGTGAAGAGATGGGTGGACTTCTACAAGCAACACCGCGCCATCCTCGACAGTGACTTGATCCATCTGCGCCGCCCGGATGGCCGCGACTGGGACGGCTGGCTGCACGTGAATCCGAGGCTCAAGGAACGCGGCTTGGCGATGGTTTACAATCCGTTGCCGCAACCGGTCGAGCGCACGATTCGCCTGCCGCTGTACTATGCCGGTCTGACCGACCGTGCTGTCGTGAAACGTGCTGATGGAACCAGTGACAAGCTGGTATTGGCGCGAGATTTCTCGGCCGCGGTAAAAGCGAACATCCCAGCGCGCGGACGAACTTGGCTGATCGTGGAAGCCCCAGCACCATGATGCTCATCAAGACCCGAGTCCGACCGAGCGCCATTCACGGAATGGGTTTGTTCGCCGTCGAAGCGGTGCCGCGAGGCACACCTGTCTGGCGATTCGAGCCGGGCTTTGACCAAGTGTTCACGCCGGAGCAAATCGCCTTGCTGCCCTGGCTGACGCGCGAGCACATCCGTTGGTTCGCCTTCTTCCGACCGGAAGATGGGCACGCCGTCCTGAGCGGCGACCACGCGTGTTTCATGAACCACTCCGATGCCCCCAACACGGGCGCGCCCCCCGGCGCCGCTTCGCCCGTGACGACCGTGGCTTTGCGCGACATCGCTGCCGGTGAAGAACTCACGTGCCACTATCACGCGTTCGATGCCGAGAGCGCGCTCAAGCTCAAATCCGCCTCACGACAAAACCCATGAAACGATTCCTCGTCTTTGCCTTCGCGCTGGCCGCAACAGTCGCTCAGGCCGAACTCCGTGTCCCCGCCTTCACCGCTTACCTCGATCCCGAGGTGGACGGCGCGCGCGTGTCCTCGCGCTCCGGCATCACCGGATGGAAGAATCCGGGGCTGAAGGTGCTTTGGTTCGGCGAGTTCAAGACCCTTGGCACGCTGGACGCCGTGGTGGAACTGCGCCTGCCGGAGGGTGCCGTTTCCAAACTCCGTCTCACCGTCGCGGGCCGGGCGCATGAAACCACCGTGAACGGCGTGGCGACGAACGTGTTCGCCCGTTTCGGCTCCTTCGAGATCAAGGCGCCGGGCTACCAGCGGTTCACACTCGAATCCCTCAACGCGGCCGGCCAACCCTGCGGCGATCTCGACGCGCTCGTGCTCGACGGCCCCGCCACGCGCGACGCTCACTTCAATCTGAAGCCTCGTCGCAACGCCGCCTCGGTCCACCTTGCCTACCCCGTGCCCAAAGGCACGAACGTCGAGGCGTTTTACTGCGAGATGACCGGCCTCGAGGAGCCGCTCTGGACGTACTACATGGCTTGCGGCTGGCACCGCGGCTACTTCGGCATGCAGGTCAACAGCCCCACGGAACGTCGGATCATTTTCTCGGTGTGGGACAGTGGCGGGGAAGGCGTCGATCGCAACAAAGTGGGCGACGAGAACCGCGTGAAGCTGGTGGCCAAGGGCGAAGGTGTGTACTCCGGCGACTTCGGCAACGAAGGCACCGGCGGCCACAGTCATCTGAAATTTCAGTGGAAGACGGGCGAGACGCAGCGGTTCCTCGTCACCGCCAAGCCAGTCGATGCCACGCACACGGTGTTCTCTGGATTCTATTTTCGCCCGGACCAGAAGAAATGGATGCTGATCTCCAGTTGGAAGGCCCCCAAGGACGGCGGCTGGCTGCGCGGCCTCTACAGCTTCAGCGAGAACTTTGGCGGCGCCAACGGCCACCTCGTCCGCAAGGCGCGCTACGGCAACCAGTGGCTTCGCACCGATCAAGGCGAGTGGAGCGAAATCACCACGGCGAGCTTCAGCCACGACTCGACCGGACGCGCCGACCGTCTTGACCGCTTCATGGGTGTGGAGGGCGGACAGTTCTTCCTGTCGCACGGCGGATTCATTCCCGGCTCCACCCAGTACGGGGAGAAGTCCACGCGGCCTTCGACTGGCCAACCGCCGACGGACATCGCTCTGCCGGAATTGCCGCCGGCGCCGCAGAAGTGACGACGGGAATGTCCGAGGAACTCCGCCCGCCGGGGCCACGCAGGGTGCGCGGCGGGCTAAGCCGAATTCCCAAGCACGCCGGCCAGGACCGACGGAGCGCGGCTGTCTCTGCCGCAGCAACGTGAACCTGGAGGAGGCCTCGGAAAATTTCCACGTCCTGGGGATCAGGAACGTGGCTGCGGCTGGGACAGCCGCGCTCCGGAGGCGCAAGCAATGGGCACAGCGACCGGCACGGCGTGCGCCGTCACGGCTGGACGAGGCTGAAGCAACTCAATTCGCGTCCGTCGCGAACGTAAAGCCGGCCGTCCGCGAGCGCCGGATGGCTCCAGGTGTTGCCACATACCTGCACACGGCCCAGTTCCACGCAGCGCTCTGGATTGGCTTCCATGAGCACAAGCTGGCCCTCTTCGGTCAAAGCCAGCAGGCGCCCGCCCGTGACGATGGCGCCGGAATAGTCCTTCTGGCCTTTGCCAAAACCCGGCTGCGACCATTTCAATTTCCCCGTGGCCGCTTCCACGCAGACGAAGTTTCGGCTGTTGCCCTGGCAGAAGAGGTGGCCGTTCACCAACACCGGCGTCGCGAGATTGATCTTGAGCGGTTTGTTCGCCCATGCCTCCGTGGCGGTGAACTGGCCGCCCTCCCTCGTGATCCGTGTGGCCACGAGGCCGATGGTTTGCGAGTTGACCACCACCGTGTCGCCGACGATGAGCGGCGTGGCCGCGTGGCGCTTGGCTCCGGTGCGGAACGAGACGCGCCACAACACCTTTCCGCTGGCCCGGTCGAGGCCCACCAACGCGTCGGCCGTGAACGCCACGAGTTGCTTCACGCCGGCCAGCGTACCGACGACGAACGAAGAGTAGGCCGTCTCGTCGTTCAACGCCCGCCATCGCTCCTGGCCGGTGCGCTTGTCGAACGCCACGATGGTCGCGCCTGTCGTGCTGCCTACCGGCACAAACACCCGCTCCTCGTCCGTGACGCCAGAGCCGTTGTTGCCGCGGCGGGACGCGGTGCCCTCTTGGGCTTTGCTGCCGAGGAATTTCACGCCGAAGTCGGCGAAGTTGGTCCGCCAGCGCAGCCGCCCGTCCGCCAGCGCAAGGCAGCGGAACTCGCCGCTGCACGACTGGACGAAGAGCAGTTCGCCCTCCGCGAAAGGCGTGCTGCGCGGGCCGTTGCCCCACTCGTCGCCAAACATCTCGGCGAGTTCATGCCGCCACAACTCCTGGCCGGTGCGCGCGTCGAGAGCGTGGACGACTTCCTTTTCGTTCTGGGCGTCGAGATAAACCAGCTTCCCGCCGGCCACGATGGGCGAGGAGAAGCCGGGACCGATGGCGAGTTTCCAAGCTGGCTTCAAGTCCTTCGGCAGCGCGCTGAGGTCCGCGGCTTCGGCAGCATGGCCATCGCGGGCCGGCCCACGCCATTGAGGCCAGTCGGCCGCGCGGCCAGGCAGAGGCAGACAAAATCCAATCGCGGCGGCGCAGACAGTCACACAACATAGTGATCGCATGGGCCGGAGGGTGCCAAAACCGTTGCGGATGTCCAGAAGCGGCCGCTACTTCGTCATGCGCTTGGCCAGCACGGCGCCGCCGGTGATGCCGGCGTTGTCGCCCAGGTGAGACTCGAAAATCTCCACGCCCTTCAGGGCGCCAGGCATAGCATGGTCTTTGACGGTCTTCTTGATGATCTCCATCATCTCGTCGCCGAGGGCTTCGATGACGCCGCCGCCGAGAACGACGACTTCCGGATTCAAAACGTTGATCAAGCTGGCCACGGCCAGGCCGGTGTATTCGGCGGCGTCTTCCACCACCTTGGTGATGAACTTGTCGCCCTTGCGGACGGCTTTGCGGAGGTCGCCGCTGCGCATGTCCGCCAAGTCGTCGCCCAGCATCTCGGTGAGAAGGGTCTTCTGGCCGTCTTTGACCGCGGCCTTGACGCGGTTGAAAATGGCGGTGCGGCTGGCGATCGCTTCGTAGCAGCCTTTGTTGCCGCAACCACACTTCGGGCCGTTGGCGTCGATGATCATGTGGCCGACTTCGCCCGCGGTGTGGCCGAAGCCACTGTACAGATCTCCGTTGATGATGAGTCCGCCGCCGATGCCGGTGCCGACAAAGATGCCGAGCATGTGGCGGGGCTTGGATTTGAGTTCGACGTGATAGACGCCCAGGGCGGCGATGTTGCAGTCGTTCTCCACGAAGACCGGCACTTCAAGCTGCTTCTCCAGGGCCTTCTTCAGGGGCACGTCGTGCCACTGCAGGTTGGGCGCAAAAATGATGTTGCCGGCTTCGCCGTCCACCGCGCCCGGCGCGCCGATGCCGACGCCGGCGATTTGCTTGAGGTTCAGATCGGCTTCATCGACGGCGTCGCGCACGCAGCGGGCGATGCGCTCGATGACGGCGTCGATGCCGCGGTGGGCCTTGGTACTGACCTTGGCCATGCCTTGGAGTTCGAGCTTCGGATTGAACACGCCCGCGAGGACCTTGGTGCCCCCGAAATCGACGCCGACGAGATAGTCGGCTTTGTTGTTTGGCTCGCCCATAGTGGCCTCTGAGTTCATGCCCCGACTCCACCGTCGTTCTGAGGCGACACGGTGACAGTCGGGTGACAGTTGGGTTACGATTTGCCCGCCAGCAAGGCGGTGATCTTCTTCTGCAATTCCGCGTTGATCGCCTCCACCGGGCGGTCGCCGTCGATGACCGTGAAGCGGTAGATCGACTGGAGCCGCTTGAAGGCTTTTTGCATCAGCGCCTGGTATTTCAAAAAGCTGTCATACATGTCGCGCGACAAGCCCAGGTCCATGCCGCTTTCCCAGTAATCAAGGCCGGCGTATTTCGCCAGCGTCCGCTGCACAAGCTGGTCCGGCTGAACTTCGAGATAAAAAACCGCGTCCGGCTCGATGGCGATCCCGTAAAGGTTTTTCAACCAGGCCTCGTCCATGCCGCGCACCATGTCGCGCCCCATCAACGTGTAAATGTAGCGGTCGCACAGCACGATGAAGCCCGCCTTGAGCGCGGGCACGATGGTGTTCTCGAACTGGTCGGCGAAGTCCGTCGCGTAAAACAGGCTCAGCGTCGTGTGGCTGAGGATGTTCCCCTGCTGCGCCTTCTCCAACTCCTCGCTGACGAGCGCGGAATGTTTCAGGCCGACGCGCACCGTGGCGTGGCCGGTGCCTTCGAGCCAGTCCACCAGTTGGGTGATTTGCGTCGAACGCCCGGAACCATCGCCGCCTTCCACCACGATGATCTTGCCGGTGAGGGTGGGGAGGTCCACGCCGGAGATGCCATGCCCGTAGAAGCGCCGATTGCTGGCCTGGGGCACGACGACGCGGCTCTTTACGGCAGACTTCACGCGGCCACCTCCCGACGCACCCGGTCCTTGATTTCCACGGTGGCGGGCGGCAGCGAGAGCGACCGCCGCTGGTAACGCGTGAAGTCGATCTTCTGGGACACCAACTGCCGCACCGTCGCCTGCTGGGCTTCCACGCAACGATTGGCATCCACGACGAGGAAGTTAAATTCCGTGCTCATGGCCAGGTATTGCTCGAGAATGCGGCCCTGGAAGATGCGGAAGCTCTCGTAGGGATCAGTGGACAGCCGCAGATCCATCCCAGCCTCGAAATACTTCAACTGCGGCCGACCGCTCAGGATGCGGCTGAGCGAGACTTCGAGGTCCGCCTTGAAGAAGAACGTGAGGTCCGGCAGCGCGGCAAAACTGTAAAGGCCCCGCACCCACTCCGGCTGGCAGCCGCGGACCACGTCGCGGCCAAACGCGGTGAAAATGTAGCGGTCGCACAACACCAGATAGCCGGCCCGCAACAGCGGCACCAGATGGCGCTCGTAGCGGTCCGCGAAATCCGTGGCGTGGATCAGGCTGAAGGTCGTGGGCGTGAGCAGCACCATCTTTTTGCCTTTGCTGGTGGCGCTCTTGACAAGTTCCGAGGAGTTCCATTCGCTGAAATAGACCTTCAGCCCCTCCTGCTCCAGCCAGCGTTTCAGGAGCCGGATTTGGGTGGACTTGCCGGAACCGTCCAAGCCCTCGACGGCGATGAGCCGCCCGGCGAATCCAAGTTGCGCAAATGTCTTGGTCACGTGCGGCGAGCGTAACGTTCC
Organism: Verrucomicrobiota bacterium; assembly: GCA_016219875.1. Taxonomy (GTDB): domain Bacteria; phylum Verrucomicrobiota; class Verrucomicrobiia; order Limisphaerales; family JACRJZ01; genus JACRJZ01. Next base: position 87,127 of record JACRJZ010000093.1, read on the forward strand.
GGGCCGCGAACACAACATCAAAGCAAGTCCGTCACGATGCCGGCAGCCCCAGCGCCTGCCTTGACATCCCCTGCCTCCGTCAGCATTGTTTCAACGTCACAGGGGAGCCAAAGGGTCCTGCCCGACGGCGAGGACCACGGCTGAGAGGGCGACGCGGGCACGTTGCCGACCCTTTGAACCTGCTCCGGGTAATGCCGGCGAAGGGAACTTCGACGAGCTTTTCCCCTGAGCGTGACCGTGGCCCCGGCTGGTTCGCCATCAGCCGTCAGTTGTGGGCCATCGGCTATTTGCTATCGGCTATCGAAAGAAAAACCTGGCCTATGATCGCGACCAAAGATTCGTTTGAACCGCACAGCAGCGAACAACTGCCGAACTCCCGCCGCGTTTACGTGACGGGCAAGCTCCATCCGTCGATCCGCGTCCCCATGCGCGAAATCACGCTCGCGCCCACCAAATCCTTCACCGGCCAGGTCGAGGTCAACGAACCCGTGCGGGTCTATGACTGCTCCGGCCCTTGGGGCGATCCGGATTTCCACGGCGACGTGAGCCAGGGCCTGCCTCCGCTCCGCCGTGATTGGATTCTCGCCCGCGGCGATGTCGAGGAATGCGAAGGGCGTCGCGTCCAACCCATTGACGACGGCTATCTCTCCGAAAGCCACCGCGAACTCGTGACGGCCAGACACCAGGACGAAACCGCGTTCCAACTCGATCCAGTTGCCTTGCCGAAGCGTCGGATTCTCCGCGCCAAACCCGGCCAGTATCCGACCCAGCTTGAGTACGCGCGCCGAGGAGTGATCACGCCCGAAATGGAATTCATCGCCATCCGTGAGAACACGGGCCTTGGCGATCGGCGATCGGCGATCGGCGATTTGAGTGACGACCTCGTCCGGAACGACCTCCACAAACAACACGCCGGCAGCGCCCAGTTGGCGATTGGCTCATCGGCTTTGGATTCATTGGTTATCGGCTCATCGGCGATTGGCTATCCTGGATACACGCCGAGCGTGTTCAGACGCTTCCCCCAACGCATTCCCGAGCAGATCACACCTGAGTTCGTCCGCGCCGAAGTCGCCGCCGGCCGCGCCATCATCCCGAATAACATCAATCATCCCGAGTCCGAGCCGATGATCATCGGGCGCAACTTCCTCGTGAAAATCAACGCCAACATCGGCAACAGCGCCGTCGCGTCGAGCATCGAGGAGGAAGTCGAGAAAATGCGCTGGGCCACCAAGTGGGGCGCGGACACCGTCATGGACCTCTCCACCGGCAAGAACATCCACGCCACGCGCGAATGGATTCTCCGCAACTCCCCCGTGCCCATCGGCAC
>JACRJZ010000013.1 GCA_016219875.1 Verrucomicrobiota bacterium
GATCCAAGGCACGGCGAGCGACAATGGAGGCGTGGCCGAAGTGCAATTCAAGTTGAACAACGAGCCGTGGGAGCCAGGCCACGGCACGACGAATTGGCATCGCCCCAAGACGCTGACGCCGGGATCGAACACGGTCTGGGCCTACGCTTTGGACGCCGCGGGGAATCGCAGCGTGACGCAGCAAGTGAAGTTCGTCTATGTGCTGACGGGCCAACTCACGTTGCGCACGAATGGCGTCGGCACCATCACGCGCACCTTCACGGGCAGCACGCTGGAAGTGGGCCAGACCTACACCGTCACGGCGGTGCCCGGCGCGGGCCAAGTGTTCAGCAACTGGACCGACGGCGCGGGGCAAGTCGTGACCAACGCCGCCGCCTGCGCGTTCAAGATGCAGACGGACTTGATCCTGCAGGCCAACTTCATGCCCAACCCATTCGTCGCGGCCAAGGGCGACTACAACGGCTTGTTCTACCCGATGGATTGGGCGATCGCCGCTACCGCTGGCGTGAGCAACAGTGGCGCAGTCAAACTCACGCTCACAGACCAGGGCGCGTTCACAGGCAGCCTCTTGATGGAGGGCGGCACGTTGAACCTAAGCGGAAAGTTCAATGCGGGGCTCCAGTCGCAGGTCAGCGTGACGCGAGCTGGGAAGCCGGCGCTGCAGGTGAACTTGCAGATCATGGGCAACACGGTTACCGGAGCCGTGGCAAGCGCCGGCTGGCAATCCAGCTTGGCGGGCTACCGCGCAGCGGGCGCGGCAGCACGGGCGGGCGCCTACACGATGCTGGTGGAAGGCGTTCCGTCGTCACCGACGGCGCCGCCAGGCGACGGTGCCGCCGCGGTCACGGTCAGTGTCAGTGGCCAGGTGCAGGTGACTGGCAACTTGGCGGACCGCGCACCCATCACTCAAAGCACCGCGCTGTCTGCCGACGGAATTTGGCCGCTCTACGTCTCGCTCTACAACGGGCGCGGGCTAGTCATGGGCTGGATGCGATTGGGCACCAACGGCGCCATCGTCGTCAGCGAATGCTTCTGGCAAAAACCTCCGCAGGTGTCTGGCGACAAATTCTACACCAACGGCTTTACCGTGCAGCGCGAAGTGCTTCTGGCGAAGTACACGCCACCCGCCGCGGGCCAGAATGGTGTGAACTGGCCGAACGGTTGGGGCCAAGTGACGCTCTCCTTCGGCAACGCGCCGGACGTGATCGGCTACGTGGTGGTCAGCAACAATCAAGTGCGGGTACTGGGCGGAGCGATCGCCGGTCTGGCCATGACGATCACCGCCAACAACGGCCTGTTCAGCGGGTCCTTCACGCATCCGGTCACTGGAGGCAAGAGCAACTTCCTTGGAGCGTTCATTCAATCCGCGGTGCCCGGACTGTCTCTGCCCACTTCCGGTGGTGGTTGGTTCCTGGGAACGAATCAGGGCGGTCGTGTGGCCGTCAGCCAGAGCGCCATCGATCCCTCGACCTATTGGGCGCCCACGTCGCCCCTGGGCCAGACGTGGAAATTCGTTGATGGGTTGGACAACTGGACGACGGTGGTAGCGTTCACCAACGCCAGCAAAGCACTCGACATCGACGCGGAAACGAACGGCGTGCTGAGCTACTCGTACCAAAGCACCGGGCCAGCCACGGCCACCATGCACGCCGCCACTTCCAACAACCAAATCGATCTGACGTTGAACTTCACGGCCGACGGCGTCGGCACCTACCAAGGTTATGAAACCAGGGACGGCGGGCGTGCCATCTACGGCAGCTTCACGATCATGAAGACCGACTACGCGCCGGCGAGTCTCGCCAGGTGGCAGCTTACTTCTACCGACTCCGAAGACGGCTGGGAGAGTGTGGTGCTCTTCACCACAGCGGGTGCTGGCTTCGATGTGGACCTCGAGGAGTTCTTCTCGGTCACCTACACCTATTCAAGAATCGCCCCCAACGTGGCCTTCGTGCAGCTCAACTCACCGGTGAACGTGGCCCGCGTCATGGTGGCCTTCACTTCGGCCCAAACCGGCTTCGCTTCGGGCACGCATACGCGCGGTGGTTTGCACTGGAGCGGGAGTTACCTGCATTTCGATTATGCCCCTTGGACCGACAGCACCGTCGGCCTGGCTCCCGCCAACTTGACGCAGACGCGGTTCGACACCGTGGATGAGGACGGCTGGCGCAGTACGATCAAGTTCCACGACACTCATGGTGGCAGCGCGTATGACCCGGAGGATGGGATCACTGATTTCAGCTACTCGCTTGTCCGCTTGTCCCCGGATGTGCTGCGGGCCAATGCCTCGGTCCCGGGCCAGGGAAGCACCTACGTCGTCTTCACCTTCCGCACCGCCAACTCCGGCTAGTGGTACAACGTCAGTCCCCAAAACCACGTTCACTACGGCAACTTCCAGTTGGCTCCGTATTGGTGAACGCCAGCCAAAGGCCGTAGCAGCCGACGTGAGGAGGCTCATTCCTCAAATCTGCAATCTGCAATCCGCAATCTGCAATCAAGTTGGAGCCTCCTCACGTCGGCTGCTACGGGCTTGGAAGAGGTGTCAAAGGAGGCCTGATCACGGGGTCGCCGCTGCCGGCTTGGCTGGACTCGGCTTGGGCCGATGCGTATTCTCGGTGGCGAGGCCCGCGTCGTCTTCGGTTTTCATCCACGCCTCCAATTCAGCGCGGAACTGGGCGAGACGCTGGGCCTGGGCAGGATCAGGAGCAAGGTTCCTCTGTTCGTGCGGGTCCGCGGTGAGATCGTAGAGTTCCTCCGCCGGGCGCGTGTGGTAACGCTTCACGATGGCGGCGGCAACAGGATCGCTTGCGGCTTGGCGTTCCCACGATGGCCAATAGCCTTTGCCGTCGGCGTCCTGGGCTTTGTCGATATGGGTGTGATGCGCTGCGTCGGGCGCGAGGTTGCGGAGGTATTGCCAGTCGCGCGAACGCACCGAGCGGATCGGGTATTCGTTCATCTTCCCGTCGCCGCTGTGGGTGGTGAAGATGCGGTCGCGATGCTCGGTCTTTTCACCGCGCAGAACACCGAAGAAGGAGCGCCCGCTGATCCGGCCGGGTTGCGCGCCCGACGGCGGCGGCGTGGCGCCGGCGGCTTCGAGACACGTCGGCAGAAAATCCACCCAACTCACCATCGCGCCGGTGCGCGCACCGGGCGCGATCTTCCCCGGCCACACAGCCACCAGCGGCGTGCGCACGCCGGCGTCGTAGCAATTCCATTTGCCGAACGGGAACTGCGAGCCGTTGTCGCTGCTGAAGAGGAAGAGCGTGTCCCGACCGAGATGCCGGCGCGCCGCATCGTAGATCAAGCCGAGGTCGCGATCCGCGTGGCCCACGGCCGCGGCATAACGCGTGCGCCACAGGCGGGTTTCCGGCGTGGCCACTTGCGTGGGCGGCAGCGCGACGGCGTCAGGCGCGTAATCCGTCTTCTCCGGCCAGGGCACGTGCGGCCAGTTGCTGCCGACGAACAGGCAGAGTGGCTTGCGGGATGTCCGTTTCTCCAGCCACGCGATTGCAGCGTCGATGCAGTCGTCCTGGTGGTAGTTGAAGTGGCTGACGTGATCGAAGCCGTATTGCCGCACGGTGGCGTAGTGCGCCACCTTGCCGATGGCGACGACTTCGTAGCCCAACTCCTGGAACCACGCGGGCCAACGCCGGTGTTGTTTGTCCGGCACGGTGTGATTGAACATCGCGCCGTTGCGCGCCGGATTCAGTCCCGTGAGCAGCGCCCCCCGGCTCGGCGCGCACGAGGGCGACGCCACGAAGGCATGCGTGAACGTCAGGCCCTCTTTCGCCACCCGTTCCATGTTCGGCGTGCGAATGCCGGACTGCGGGTTGTAGATCGAGCAGTCTTCCCAGCTCAAGTCGTCGGCGAGGAAGATGACGATGTTGGGGCGGGCCGGCTCGGCGGTGGAGCCACTGCCACAAAGAGCGCAAAGCAACACGGAGAGCAGCAGCCCGCAGAGCACGGCAGACCGTGGGCCTGGGCCGTCGAAGTGCTGTGATTTCATGGTTGGTTCCACGCTCACTTCTCCGCCGAGGCGGCTTCGAGTTTCATCACCACACTTTCGCCTACGCGCAGCACCGTCCCGTGACGCGCGCCCGGTGGGAAGGAGATCTGTTTGGAGATGTCTTCCCACTGCCGAAGATCGCGTGACTTCACGGCGCCGTAGTATTGCGGCCGCGCGTAGTGGTCGAAATAGACCAAGAACTCGCCGCCGATCTGAATCGCCGATGGCCCTTCCACCCAGTCGCCCGTGAACGGCGAGCCGGCCGCGCTGAATGGACCTTCGGCGCGGTCGCTGGTGGCTATGCGGAGATGCTTCTTCACGGGCGTCTTGGTTTCGTCCTTCACGATGAGATGGTACTGGCCGCGCGCCTGAAGCAACGTGGCGTCAATGACGTTGAATCCGCCGTCGAAGAACAGTTTCGTCGGCGCGAAGGTCTGGAAATCTTTCGTCGTGGTGAAGTAGATGCGGTGGTTCCAGCCGTCGTCGCCGGTCTTCTCGGTGGCGGGGAACCGGCCAGGGATGGTCGTGGACCAAAACAGGAGCCATTGCTGCTTCGCCTCGTCGAAGAAGATTTCCGGCGCCCACACGTTGCGCGCCTCCGGCTCGTGGCTCATCACGGGGATGGCCTTTTGCTCCGACCAAGTGAGGAGGTCGCGGGATTGCGCGTGGCCGGCGAGCGGCGGCTTGTTCCAACCCGTCGTCCAGACCATGTGGAAAGTGCCGTCCGGTCCCTGCGCCAGGCACGGATCGCGCATCAGCTTGCCGCCGACTTCTGGCCGGAGGAACGACTTGCCCCGCGGCTTGATCTCGGTCCACTTCAGTCCATCGCGGCTGGTGGCCAGGTAGAGGCCGTCCTCGCCGTTGTTGCGAAAGAACGAGAAGAGCAGAACGGAGTTGGTGGACTCGGCGAGGACCGGGGCGAGGCTGGAGAGCCACACACCCAGCGAAAGCACTGCGGCGGAGCAAAGGCGGCTGATGCGGTGGTTACTTGCTGTTGGTTTCATGGGACAGGTTCAGTTTCGGGTTGATTTGCCGAATGCGCTCGGCCACTTGGCTGGCTTCGGCCGTGTCCAGCGACCTGAGGTTTTCCAGGGCTTCACGAACACGGTTCGCGTGGCCCAACGCGGCTTCCGCCGTGGCCAGCAGCGTCCAGGCTGAGCGGCGCATCGCGGGATCAGGCAAGCCCAAATCGAGGCCGCTGCGCACCGAGGCCAAGCCATCGGCATTCCGGCCAAGCATGACCAAGCTGGTCCCATCCAGCACTTGAAGCAGCGCGCTACCTTGGCTGAGGCGAAGCGCCTTCTCGCAGGCGGCGTGGGTTTCCTTCCAGGCGCCCCGTTTGGCGTAGGTCGAGGCCAGGCAGGTAAGCGGAAGGGGACTTTCACGAAAGCTCTTCGCCGCGCGTTTCATCCGGCGCTCGACTTCGTTCCAATCCTGCCGCTTCATGGCCTCAGCCCCGGCCTTGAAGTCCGCATCCAGTAACAGCGGCGCTGAGCCGCCTTTCCTGGGTCGCTTGGCAAACGCGATGGGCGCGCCCGTGCGGGCCTTGGCGACCAGTTGCTGAACAACGGTCATCGGCGAGACGGTGGCCTGTTCTTGGTCGCTGAGGAACGGCATCACGCCGATCACCTCAAAGCGTTCGTTGAGCAACGGCGAGCCGCTCTGGCCGTGCTGCGCCGGGACCGTGGTGTGGAGGGTCGTCCACAATCCTGGCAGGCTGAGCACGGACTCAATCCGGCCGACGCAGACTGGGGCCGGCGCATCCGTGCGATCGAAGAGCGCCGCCCACTGGTCCGTGGGGCTGACCAGTGCAACCCACTCGTTCGTCTTGGGCAAGGCGTCCGCCAGTGGCAGAGGGGCGAAGCCGCGTCCGTCAAGTTTCACCACGGCGACGTCGTAGTCCCGGTCCTCGCCCAGGAAGCCGGTGATCGGATGCTTTGCGCCGTCGTGAGTGATCGCGAGCAAGTTGTCCTCCGCCTGGGCCACGTGGCGGGCGGTGACGATGAGGCCGTCGCCGCTGATGAAGAAGCCCGCGCCGAAACTCTTCGGCTTTCCGCGGCGATCCGTGGACACCAGAACCACCAGTGAAGGGCGCACCTTCTTGATGAGGGATGCGATCGGTGGAGCCGGTCGGGACGCGGCTGGCTGCGCCCGCAAACCTGCCGGAGCAACCAGCCACAGCGTCAGCGCAGCGAGACACAGTGAGACAAGCCGTCGGTGACGCGACTCAACGCACTGGTGAACGGCCGCAGCCGACAAGGACCGTGGAACGCACAAGCTGCTCTCGAACTGCCGTTCGGCGCCGAACGGAGAAGCGGGGCGGCGGTTCGTCTCCACCGACTTGTTAGCCTGTGTCTTCAACATCACTCATCACCTCGGACATCCAATGCCAAGAGCTTTCGGGCAATCCTGCGATTCCGACGCCCGCCAAACCAGTCGAACAAGCCAATGTCTTTGGTCTTCGCGTCGTGCAAGAACTTCGCAATCTCATCCTCTGAACGCGCCTTCATGAGCATCCAGTAAATCGGCTGAATGTATCCGTCATACTCGTCCGGCGACAGGTCACGAACGCCTATCGGATCCCAGTCTCGAAGCAAAACCTGTCGGATTGAGTCCTCAATCTCACGCCAGCGTTTGTCGGAATTGGCCATGCCCTTGATTCAGGCTAACGACACGGGGTGAGCGACAGCCGCTGGCAGCGCACTCACGACTGCAATCACAGCGGTCTGCAACCCATCACCGTCAAAACCGAAACGCATAGCGGCTGTTCGCTCCACCCGATTGTTAGGCCTCGTCACTCCAATCACTCCAATCACCTCCGGCACAACGCCCCACGTAATCGCCATGGAGTCCCGCGCCACTGAGGTCAACCTGCATGGGCTTGCCGTCGTGCGTAAGGCCAACGCCTTGGCACTCGATCCACCACGACAACACTGCCAACACATCGTGAATGGCAGCATCACGCTCCTGCAACAGAACCTTCGATAGCAGGTGGCGCTGCCGCTTTGATAGCGACGCGAGAAGCTCGTTGAACTCCCGATGGCCAGCGGGGAAAGGATGCTCGGATACCATCCGTGCTGCGTAAGCACTGTATGGGCGCGTCTCACTGACAAGCTGATCAATGATCTTCTGATAGGCGGTTACTATTGCTCTACGAGGTGGCATAAAGGCCTAACAGGTATTAAGCCGCAAGTGGCTCATCCCGGGTCTTCCGGAGCTTAACCGCACAGACCGCGGTTTATCACAGGACCGTTCCCGTGATAAACCGCAGTCGGTGCGGTTCATCCTCGGAAGCGACTGGACTTGTGCGTGCATGGTGCACTGGAGCCTTGCCAAAGCCTGGGCGTTCAGCAAGCGCGAATTCAACCGGAACTCCGAAGTTGGGAGCACACGCCGCTGGCGTGTGTTGTCCGGCGGCCCGCCGGACAACCCAGTCCATTCCGTCCTTCCGCAGAGGCAGCCCGTTTGGAAAAATCTGCGTCGCTCCACAGTCGGTGGTGCGGAGGGTTTCGGCGGGCCGCCAAAACCCGTACGCGGGCCGCGTGCGCTCCCCGTTCCGATTCGGAATTCGAGTTCAGGCCGACACCACGTTGGTTCACGGAAGGGCAGGGGAGATGCGGCCTACTCGTCATCGGCCTCGAGGGCCTTCCATTCCTGCGCGCCCGCCGCCCAGTCCTTCTGCAACTTGACGGCCAAGCGCAACGCGGTGGTGGTGACGGGAGCGAATCGCACTTCGCACCACTTGTCCTTCGCGACCGGGTAGGCGCCACTCGCTGTGACCGGCTTCCACTCGTTCCCGTCGAGGTATTGGATTTGCCACGAGGCCGGCAGGCGGCAGCCGCCCACGCCCGTGTCGTCGAGCCAATAGACCTTCGCTCCGCCCACGCTGACGGGCTTGGTCCAGGTGTATTGCGCCCACTCGTCGGTGTTCTTGTGCGGCCACCAGTGGCAGAGCAGCGCCGGGTGATCGCCGGAACTTCTCGGCTCGAGGCCGTCGTTGAGGCCGCTGGGCTGGGAGTTGTTGCTGGCGAACGACACGGTCACTTTGGCCTGCCGCTCCACGCCGCCTGCCGCCGGCACGGGCGGGGCCACCGGCAGCCAGACTTTCATCGCGCCCGCTTCGCGATTGTCCCAGGCGTAGTACGGAATGGCTTTGAGCGCCACGCGCTTCGCCGGCGCGGCGTGCTGGTAGAGCTGGCGCGTCCAGTCCTGGTCGGCCGCGGCTTCGGCCTCGCCGCGGAGGGTGACGACGCCTTCGAGCAGCGCCTTCTCCTTCTGGAATTTCAACTCGGCGTGGGCCGGCAGGTAGAGCGAGGCCAGCGGCACGTTGTGGTCGGCGGCTTCCAGGCAATAAACCAGCGGCCCGCGCTGCAAGGCGAGTTGGCCGTGATCGGCCAGCACGTTCGGATTAGCGGCCACGCGTTGGACGGGCATGGGCAGATTCAGCTCCACCACGTCGCCCTTGCGCCACGTGCGCGCCAGCACGAAGTAGCCGTGCTCGACGACCGGCTTGGCGACTTTTTGCTTGTTCACCGACACGGACGCGCCGTCACACCAACCGGGCACGCGCAGGCGGAGTGCGAACTTCGCCGGGTTGGCCAGCACGGGGCGGAGCGTGACTTTGCCGTCCCACGGAAACTCAGTGGCGACGCTGAGCGCGAGCGGCACACCGGCCACGGTGGCTTTGACGGTGCCTTGCACGAAGAGGTTCACCCAGAGGGCGTCGTCGCCCACGGCGTAGGCGTAGCCACCCAGCATGGCCAGCGTGCGGGCGACGTTCGGCGGACAGCAGGCGCAACCAAACCACGGCGAACGGTGATGCGTGCCGCGGCTTTCGAGCGGGTTTACGTAGAAAAACTTCGTGCCGTCGAGCGACACGCCGGAGAGCACGCCGTTGTAGAGCGCGCGTTCCAGCACGTCGGCGTACTTCGCGTCGCCGTAAAGCAGGGCGAGGCGGTGATTCCATTGCGCGAGCGCGATGGTGGCACACGTCTCCTGGTAGGCGGTGAGGTTCGGCAGATCGTAATCGACCGTGAAGCCTTCGTTGTGCGCGCTGGGGCCGATGCCGCCGGTGAGGTACATGTTCTTCTCCGTCGTGTTGCGCCACACGCGATGCAGCATCCGAAGCAAGTCGGCGTGGCCCGAAACGCCGGCCACATCGGTCGCGCCGGACATCAGATAAGCGGCGCGGACGGCGTGGCCTTTGATGTTCCGGTGCTCGCAGATGGGCACGTCGTCCTGCCAGTACGAGCCGTCGTAGCGGTCGGGCGGCGTCTTGTGTTCCTCCGCGAAGAACTTGCGCCCGCGGCTTTCGACGAAGAAGCGCGCGAGGTTGAAGTACCGCTGCTCGCCGGTTGCGCGCCAGAGCTTGATCAGCGCCAACTCGATCTCCGGGTGGCCGGGATAGCCCATGCGCTTGGGCGCGGGGCCGAACACGGAGTCGATGTGATCGGCCAGCTTGGTCGCGACGTTCAGGAACCTCTTCTTGCCTGTGGCTTGGTAGTGTGCGACCGCGGCCTCGAACAGGTGGCCGGCGCAATACAACTCATGCCAGTCGCGCAAATTGGTCCAGCGTTTGGTCGGCTCCTTGACGACGAAGTAGCTGTTCAGGTAGCCGTCGGGCTGTTGCGCGCCGGCGACGGTGGCGATGATGTCGTCGAGCCGTTTGTCCAACGCTGGATCGGGATGCGTGGCCAGCGAGTAAGCGGCGGCCTCAAGCGCCTTGTAAACGTCCGAGTCCATGAACACTGGCCCCTCGAAACCCTTCGTCGCTTTCTGCGCAGCGAGCCGGAGGTTCTGAAGGTTGCCGGCTTTCTCCAGGTTTTCCAGGTTCACCGGGATGGAGGCGATGCGGTTGGTTTCCTGGCGCGGCAGCCAGAACGAGTCCTCGATCTTGACATCGGTGAAGGGGACGGCGCGCAGCTTCGGCAGCGGGTTTTCGGAAGCGGCCCATCCGGCGGCGAGGCCGCAGAGAGAAACCAGGGCGGAATGCAAAATGTGTTTCATGGCGGAATTGGAACAGGTCGCTTTCGGAAACGGAATCTCAAAGTTGTAGCGGCAGACGGGTGCCTCCCAAGGCCCGTAGCAGCCGACGTGAGGAGGCTCCATTCAGAAGTCAGAGGGCAGCTCCGGTTGGCGCGTGAATCCAACGGCGGCGAGCCGCCTCCGCTCCGAGCAGTGGCACCACGCCTTGCCGCCATCCAGTTCCCTGGCAGACCCTGATTTCTGACCTCTGATTTCTGACCTCTGACCTCCGACCTCCGACCTCTGAATGGAGCCTCCTCACGTCGGCTGCTACGGTTGTTGAGCACGTTCACGGGCGGGCCGGCTTCTCGAAATCGGATTCCCTGACCCAGCCGGCTTTGAGGTTCTCGCCCTTCATGAAACGCTCATAGAAGCCCACGTGGCCGGGGCTGGCGTGCGGGTATCTGTCAAAGACTTCACCCTGGCCGATCAGGCGCGGATCGCCCTGCTGCTTGAGTTCGGCGAAGAGCGAGTCCTTGAGACGGGCGCGAGTCGAGGCAGACTCGGACACGTTCGCAAGGTTGCGGAGGCAGTCCGGGTCGCGGCGCAAATCGTAAAGCTCCTCGCCCGGTCGCCGGCCGAAGCACCAGGCCCAATGCGGGTCGGCAGGATTCCGCCGGTGCGCGTCGAGGATGAACGTCTTCGTGGCGCCACCGTCGCAATCGAGGTAGCCGGTTTCCGGATTGCCTGCCGGCCAGCGCGCAGGCTCGAAGTTGTGCAGGTAGAGCCAGCCATCTTTCACGAGGCCGCGAATGGGATAGCCCCCATCGTGCGGCCGGCCGATGTCCGTGCGCTCTTTGCCGATGAGGACGTGGTCGCGCGCGGGATTCACTTGGCCGCTTTTCTCCGAGCGGAAAATGTCCGTGAGGCTGCGGCCCGGCGACGCGGCCATGCCAGTGTCGGCCCAGGTCAACCCGGCCAGTTCGATGAAGGTCGGCGCGAGGTCGATGAAGCTGACGAAGTCGTCCACCACGCGGCCCGGCTGGGCGATGCCGCGGGGCCACATCGCCGCGAAGGGAACGCGGTTGGCGAAGTCGTAGGCGTTGCCCTTCACGCGCGGGAAGGGCATCCCGTGATCGGAAGTGACGACGACGAGCGTGTTGTCCAGCAGCCCGCGTTGCTCCAGCGTTTTCAACATCCGGCCCAGATGCCGGTCGAAGTGCTCGACCTCGAAGGCGTAGTCAAGCATGTCGTGGCGGACCGTGTCGTTGTCGGGCCAGTAGCCGGGCACGCGGTCGATGTCGGCGAGCCGCTTGCCGCCTTTGGCGACGCCAGAGCCGAACTCGTAGCCGCGATGCGGTTCCACCGCGCCGTACCAGAAACACCACGGCGCGTTCGTGGGCGCGGCAGCGAGGAAGTCCGCGAAGTTGGCGGCGTAATCGTTGTTGCTGATGCCGTTGGCCGGCGGTTTGGCTTTGCGCCGGTTGAACGCCTGGCCCGTCATCTGCCGCGCTTGGCCGCTCGCGTTCGTCGCCACGCCTGGCCCCCAGCCTTTCTGCGTGTGGCCCACGAACCAGCCATGCTCCGTCAGCGCCTCGGCCCAGCCCTTGAACTCCGGCGGGAAGTAACAGACGTGGTTGGCCGCCGCCTTGAGCTGCCAGGAGTTTCGCCCCGTGAGCAGGCTCGCCCGCGACGGCGCGCACTTGGCGTTGGGTGTGTAGGCATGGTTGAACAGGATGCCTTGGCTGGCGACGCGGTCGAAAGCCGGCGTCCGCACCCATTTCGTTCCGTACGCTCCGGCATGAACGCCCCAATCATCGGCGATGGCAAAGAGGATGTTGGGTCGGGCCGACGCGGGTGCAGCCGCGAGCAAGCCCGGGGCGCTGGTCAAAGCGAGCAGCGCCGCCAGCGGGAGGAGTCTTCGGAGCGTCGAGTTCATCATGCTCTCACAGGAGTTGTGTGTTGGGCGCAGGATGAGGATGGCGGAAGGACGTTTCAACCCGGAAAGTGCATCACGGGCCATGCATGAAGCTCGGTTTCGTGGCGTCCAGAGCGCCGGCCTTCCAACCGGCGGACGTGGAAGAAGTCAAGCACGAGGGGCCGCGCCTTTGGGCCACTGCTGGATGGCCTGGGTGACATCCCAGACGAACTCGCAGACGCATTCCAACGGACACGAGGTGCTGGTTCCCGGCGCGAGGCAAAACGAGGCGGGCAGCCCGACCGAACACTTGGACCGCCAGACGATTGGCCCCTTGGCCAAGTCGGCGAACGGAGGCAGATAGATCGCCAGGCTGGTGCCACACTTCTGGTGATGGAACAAGAAGAACCCCGAGGTGTGCCCGCCGGGGCCCAACTGAAATCCCGCGAGCGTGACTTCCGGGTCTTTCAAAAAGTCGGCGCGCAACGGCCAGCGCGCTCCGCATTTCGGACACGTCTTGAACGGCTCAGCTTGGGGCAGGTTCATGGGGCCTCATCGGTGTTGGGACGGCTCGTGGTCGAGCGTCATCCGGTTTCCAGTCAGCCGAAGCCGCAGCTTTGGCGTTGGCGAATGGCCGCGGCGCGGATGAAAACGGGCATTGTGCATGGCGCGAACTTCGATGCTTTGTGACGACTTGTCAAAACAGGCGGGTCGGTTGAAGCGGTGAAGAGTTGAAGGGTTGAAGAGTTGAAGAGTTAAAGAGGCTTCGGCATTGGGCTGATGCCATCCCATGAATCCTCTTCAACCTTTCAACGCTTCAACCCTTCAACTTCCCTGCCAAAACCGCGCATAGAGTCCGCCGCGGGCCAGCAATTCCTCGTGCGAGCCGGCCTCGGCCACCCCGCCGTCCTTCAGGAACAGGATTCGCGTCGTGCGCCTGAGGGTGGAAAGCCGGTGGGCGATGATGAAGGTGGTGCGGTGGCTCATCAGTGTTTCCAGCGCCGCCAGCAATTCGTGTTCGGTGTCGGCATCGAGTGCGCTGGTCGGCTCGTCGAGGATCAGGATCGGCGCGTCCTTCAACAGCGCCCGCGCGATGGCGAGTCGCTGACGTTGACCCAAAGAGAGCGTTGCGCCGCGGTCACCAAGTACGGTGCGGTAGCCTTTGGGCAGTGACGCGATGAAGTCGTGGGCGCGGGCGGCGCGGGCGGCGGCCTCGATCTCCGCTTGCGTGGCGCGGGGCCGTCCGTAGGCGATGTTCTCCGCGACGGACAGCGGGAACAGAAACGGCTCTTGCAGGACCATCGCGACGTTTGTGCGCAGGCTGCGCAAGGTCAGGTTCCGCACGTCCTGGCCGTCCAATTCCACGCGCCCCTCCCAAGGATCGAAGAAACGGGGGATGAGGCTCGCGAGCGTGGTCTTGCCCGCGCCGGTTGCGCCCGCGAGGGCGACGCACTCGCCGGGCTGCGCCTGAAAGCTGATTCCGCGCAAGACCGCGCGCTCCGGCTCGTAACCGAACGTGACGTTCTCGAATCGCACCTCGCCCCGCGCCCGGCCCAACGCTTTCGCCCCGGGCGGGTCGTTCACTTCGTGCGGCGTGTGGAAGACTTCCAGGACGCGCTTTGCGCTGCCCGCCGCGCTCTCCACCACCAGGCCGGTGTACATCACCGAGGCCAGCGGCTCGTAGAACGCGCCGAGGTACGAGAGGAAGAGGAGGATGACGCCGATGCTCAGATGGCCGGCCAGCGCCTGCTGGGTTCCGAACCAGAGGATCGCCGCCGTCCCCGCCGCCGTGGCCAAGCCCATGAGAATCTTGAAACGGAGTTGCACGCGCGTGAGGGCCAGCGTGGCGTCGATGGTGTCACGGTTGGCGCGGGCCAAAGCTTGATCATTGAGTTCCTCGCGGCAGAAGGCTTGGACGACCGGCAGCGAGGAGAAAGTCTGCTCCGTGAGTTGGTAGAGGCGCATCTCCACTTGCTGCTGCTGGTAGCCGAGGTCGAGCATCGGTTTGGCGTAGCGGCGGAGGACCACCGCCATCCACGGCACCACGGCCAGCGCCAGCAACGTCAGCCCCGGCTCCACGCGCCAGAGGACGCCGCACATCACCAGCAAACTCGCCAGCGCCGTGGCCAGCGGCAGCAGAGCGTCCTTGAAAATCATCGAGACGCACGCGGCGTCGGCGGTGACGCGGCGGATGTTGTCGCCCGTGGACTGTTTCGCGTGGAACCGCAGCGAGAGCTTTTGCAGGTGGGCAAACAGGTCCGTGGCCAGGTCATAGACCATGCGCTGACCGAGACTGACGCTCGCGTAAGAGAGGACCAGTCCCAGCGCCCAACTCAAAAAGAAGAGCATGACCGTGGCGGCCACGCACCAGGCGATGAGGTTGGCCGGCGACTCCGCGCCGGGCAGGAATTCCGCCCACGTTTGCGCCCAAGCCGGTCTGACTTTCGCCTGCAACACGTAGTCCACCAGAAAGAGCATCGGCCACGGCTTGAGCGCATCGACGCCCACCTTGAGCAACGTGGTGGCGCCCACCGCGAGCAGGGACAGCCGCCGTCGGAGCGCCAGCCCCAACACCCAGCGGCAGAGCCGGGCTGGGCTGGCGTCGGGAGATGGAGCGGTGGGTCGCGTGCTCATGCAAGGTGGTTCCTGCTGGGCGCGTCTGGCTGGAACTGGAGGTTGTTCCAGCGCGCGTAGAGACGCCCGCGGGCCAGCAGTTCATCGTGAGTGCCTTCTTCGGCGATCACGCCATCCTGCAACACCACAATCCGGCTGGCGTGACGCACGGTGGAGAGGCGATGGGCAATTAGGAAAACGGTCCGGCCCGCCATGAGCCGCTCCAGTGCCTCAAAGACCAGCCGCTCCGTTCCTACGTCGAGCGCGCTGGCCGGCTCGTCGAGGATCAAGATGGGCGCGTCTTTGAGCAAGGCGCGCGCGATGGCGAGGCGCTGGCGTTCGCCGCCGGACAACGTCGCTCCGTGTTCGCCGAGGACGGTGTCGTAGCCTTGCGGCAGACGGCCAATGAACTCGTGCGCGTTGGCGGCGCGGGCGGCGGATTCGATCTCCACCCGCGTGGCTTGCGGGCGGCCGAAGGCGATGTTCTCCGCCACGGAAATCGGCAACAGAAACGGCTCTTGGAGGACCACCGCGATCCGTTCGCGCAGGTTGCGCAGTCGGAACTCCCGCACTTCGCGGCCGTCCACCAGCACGCGCCCTTGCTGGGGATCGAAGAAACGGGGAATGAGATTCACGAGGGTCGTCTTACCCGCGCCGCTCGCGCCCACCAGCGCGACGATTTCCCCCGGCTTGGCCTCCACGGTAACGCCACGCAAGACGGGACGATCCGGCTGGTAGCCGAAGACCACGTTCTCGAGCCGGACATGGCCGCGGACCTCGGAAGCGATTCCGAGACTTGATTGGCGTAGCGGCGTCTCGGCAGAGCGCCGCATTTCTTGGGCGCAAGGGCGATCCTGGCGGCGATCTGCCGAGACGCCGCTACGAGATTCTGAAACAGGCTCCGGCAGTTCCGGCGGGGCTTCCAGCACTTCGAGCGCGCGGTCTGCGCCGGCTTGGGCGTTGCGCAACGCGGTGTGGACGTTGGCCAGCGTCTTTACCTGGGACTGAAGCGTGGTGAGATAGACAATGAAAACGAGGATGCCGCCGAGGGTGAGCCGGCCCTCCAGCACGTGCTGCGCGCCGAGCCAAAGGACCAGGCCCGTGCCGAGCGTGGTGACGAGGCCGGCGCCGAGACTGTTCAAGCTGCCGAGCAGCGTGCTGTATTGCTGGGCGCGCACGGCGGCGTCGGCGAATTGTTGGAAGCGCTCACGCTCGCGTCCTTCCTGCGCGAACGCCTGCACGACCGGGATGCCGGTGAGCGTCTGCTGGAGGTGGGCTTGGATGCGGCTTTCGATCTCGCGCTTCAGCCGCGCCGCGGCGCGCAGCGGACGGCCCACCAAGAACGACGCCGCCACCATGAAGGGAACCACCCCCATCGTGACCAGCGCGAGCGCGACATCCAACTGCGCCATCAGAAAGAACGTCAGCCCGAGCGTCAGCACAGCTTGCGCCGGCGAGATGAAGACCGCGTCCACCGCGCGATAGAGGCACCAGCAATCCTCCGTGACGCGGCTCATGGTATCGCCGACGGCGTTCCGGCTGTGAACAAGCAGCGAGCGCCGTTGCAGCCGGGCGAAAACGTCCTCGGACAAGTCATACACCATCCTCCGGCCGGCCACGGTCCAACGTTTCACCAGCAGCACCTCGACCGCGGCGTTCAGGGCGAACAAGAGCAATCCGCCGCCGACCGCCACGGCCAAGAGTCCTGGCGGTGACAGCAACCATTCGGCGCCGCCCAGCAGGGCGCTGACCCTGGCCGGCAGCGGGAGCTTGTTCAGCACGTGGTCCACGGCGAGTTTCATCGGCCACGGCTGGGCCGCGGCGAGCAGCGCGGCCAGCATCGCGAGCGCCGCGATGGCCGCGAAGCTGCGGCGTTGGCGGCCAGCGTAGCGGAGCAGTGGACGGTATCGGTGCATCGGTGCCGCCACGGGTCTAGCAGGCACGCCGGGAAAGGGCGAGTGAAAGGAGGAGGGCGTTGAAGGGTTGAAGAGTTAAAGGAGTGAAGAGGAGCCTCTTTCAAAACTGTAGCAGCCGACGTGAGGAAGCTCTGACTTGCTTCTGACTTCTGACCTCTGAATGGAGCCTCCTCACGTCGGCTGCTACGGAGGTTTTGAAATTGGATCAGGGGCTTCGGCTTTGGGCTGATGCCATCCCGTGAATCCTCTTCAACCCTTCAACCCTTTAACCCTTCAACGCTGCCCGCCCCGCACGAACCGCTTGCCAGCGCCGGCGGGCCGGTGAATAAAGCCCCCGTGCCGCACATCTGTAACTCGGACACAACGTCATGCGTTTTATCCGCCAATACCGTTCGCTCTTGCTCTTCGCGGTGTTCCTGGTGCTGTGCAGCGTGATGGTCATCCGCCAGATCAACGCCAACCAGTCCCGCCACGTCGAGTTGCGCGAGGCCTTCATCCTCTTGCACACGCGCGGCTACAAGCCGGAGGCCGAAACCCTTTACGACCGGCTCCTGAAGGAAATGGAGCGGCTGCCGAACCAGGAACTGCTCGACGATTTCCAGCGCACGCTGACCCTGGTGGACCCCATGCGCGACCAGCCGGAAAACCTCATCTGGGCTTACCACTGGACCGTGAGCAACGAACTCGAAACGCGCTCGGAGGCGAGCCTGAAACGCGCCCTCAAGCTCGCGCGCGAGAAATGACGCGGGCCTATGGCGCTTGTCCAACCTGCCACTCCAGGCCAACCGGCCACAGAATCACTCTTCCGGGTTGAGCCGGGTCGGAGCTGGCCGCCCGGTGCGACGCCGTCTTCGCCCAGAGCGGATCGCGTGGTCGTGGACGGGAAGTTCTTCCGCCTGGGCGCGGAAAAGTTTCCGCTCAAGGGCGTCGCCTACGGGCCGTTCGCGCCGAACGCGCAGAACGAGCCGTTCCCCGCCCCGCCGCAAGCCGCGCAGGACCTGAAGCTCGCGCGGGAGCTTGGCGCAAACCTGCTGCGAATCTATGCCGTGCCGCCGCGGTGGTTTCTGGACCTGGCGGCAGGGCAGGGGATCAAGGTGCTCGTGGACGTTCCCTGGCCGAAGCACCTCTGCTTCCTCGACTCACCGCCGCTTCAGCAGCAAGCGCGGGACGCCGTGCGCGCCGCCGCGGCCGCCTGCAAGGGACATCCCGCCGTCTTCGCCTACAGCGTGGTGAACGAAATCCCGGCCGAGATCGTGCGCTGGAGCGGCGCGCGGCGCGTGGAGGCCTTCATCGAAGAGCTGATTGAACTGGCCAAGTCGGTGGACCCGGAGGGCCTCTGCACGTTCACGAACTTCCCGCCGACGGAATTCCTGCGCCCGGAGAACACGGACTTCGCGTGCTTCAACGTCTATCTCCACGAACGCAAGCCGTTCGAAGCCTACCTGGCGCGGCTCCAAATGCTGGCCGACACCAAGCCGCTCGTGCTCGCGGAATTCGGCCTGGACTCGTTGCGGGAAGGCACAGCGCGGCAGGGCGAGTTCCTGTCGTGGCAAATCGAGTCGGCCTTTCGCGGCGGGCTGGCCGGCGCGGTGGTCTTCAGCTTCACGGACGACTGGTTCCGCGGCGGGATGCCGATCGAAGATTGGGCCTTCGGGCTGACGACCCGTGACCGTCAGCCGAAACCGTCCTTCGCCGCAGTGCAGCGCGCGTTTCGGGCCGCGCCGCGGTTTCCGTTGTCGCGTGCGCCCAAGGTTTCCGTCGTCGTCGCCAGCTTTAACGGCGGGCGCACGCTGGCGGCCTGTCTTGAATCGCTCGCGCGGCTGAACTACCCGGACTACGAAGTCATCCTGGTCGATGACGGTTCGACGGACGACACGCCGGAGATTGCGCAACGCTTTCCAAGCTTCCGCACAATCGTCCACCAGCGGAACCTCGGCCTGTCGGTCGCGCGCAACACCGGCATCGCCGCGGCCACCGGCGAGATCGTGGCCTTCACGGACGCCGATTGCCGCGCCGACGAGGACTGGCTCCATTATCTGGTCGGCGCGCTGCTGGACGGCCCTTTCGTGGGCATCGGTGGACACAACCTGCCGCCGCCGGACGATTCCCTCGTGGCGGCCGCGGTGATGGTGTCGCCCGGCGGCCCGGCGCACGTGATGCTGACGGACCGCGAGGCAGAGCACATTCCCGGCTGCAACATGGTGTTCTACAAGTGGGTGCTGGAGGAGATCGGCGGGTTCGATCCGGTGTTCCGCAAGGCCGGCGACGACGTGGACGTGTGCTGGCGCATTCAGGAGCGCGGACACAAGATCGGCTTCAGTCCGGCGGGTTTCGTCTGGCACCATCGGCGCTCGACGGTGCCGGCCTACTTGCGGCAACAAGGCGGTTACGGCGAGGCGGAGGCGCTGCTCTTGCGGAAGCATCCCGAGTACTTCAACCCGATTGGACGGAGCATCTGGCGCGGGCGCATCTACGCGCCGGCCAAGACGGGCGTGTTTGTCGAGCGGTCGATCATCTATCACGGCGTGTTCGGCAGCGGGTTCTTCCAACGGCTTTACGCACCCACGCCGTCGTCGGCGCTCATGTCCTGCACTTCACTCGAATACCATCTGCTGGTCACGGCGCCGCTGCTGGCGCTGTCCTTTGAATTCCGGCTGCTGCTGCCGCTGGCGATCACGAGTTTCGCGCTCACGTTCGGCGTGTGTGCCGTGGCGGCGGCGCAAGCCAGCCTGCCACGGAACAAGCGTCGCCTGTGGTCGCGTCCACTCGTGGCGCTGCTGTTCCTGTTGCAGCCCATCGAGCGCGGGTTCGCCCGTTACCGCGCGGGGCTGACGATCCGCTCCCGACCGCGGCTGCCCGAACGCGCCGGCACGCCGGGCAAAGTGACGCCCGCGCAAGTGGCTTACTGGACCGAGGGCGGCCTCGAGAGGTTTGAGTTCTTGCGCGCGATCCTCGACGAACTGGAAAGGGACGGTTGGGGTGCGCGCAGCGACTGCGGCTGGGAAGGCCACGACATCGAGATCATCGGCAACCGCTGGAGCCGCCTGCGGCTGACGACCGCGACGGAAGAACTGGCACAAGGCCGGCGTGTCTTCCGCTGCCGTCTCAAACCGGAGTGGTCGCTCTTGGCGAAAGTGATCTTCTGGGGCGCGCTTGGAGTGGAGATAGCGGTGATCGGGCTGCTCGCCCCGATGCAAGCCTGGATCTGGATGTTGCTCTTGACGCTGCCCGTGCTCAATTGGTTCCTGGAGCACGAGCAATCAGCGTTGCAGGAGACCGTCGCGGCGCTCTTGGACAAAGTGGCGGCGCGGATGAACTTGGTTCGGTTGGAAGAGCCGTGAACCCGACAGCCTGAATCGGAATCTCCTCACGTCGGCGGCTACGAGGTTTTGCAGTTCAACCTCACTCGTGCCGCAGCGCCTCCACAGGGTCCATACGGGCGGCGCGCAGAGCGGGGTAAAGCCCGAAGACCACGCCCACCAGCGCCGACGTGGAGAACGCCACCAGCGGCGACCACCAGGTCACGATGGTCTTCATGGCGGCAAACCACGTGACCAGCGACGGGATCGCCACGCCCAGCGCCACGCCCAGGAGGCCGCCCGTCGCCGACAGCATCACGGCCTCAACGAGGAACTGGGTGGTGATGTCGCGCTGCTTGGCGCCGAGCGCGCGGCGGATGCCGATTTCGCGCGTCCGCTCCGTCACCGTGGCCAGCATGATGTTCATGATGCCGATGCCGCCGACGAGCAGCGAGATGGCGGCGATGGAACCGAGAACAATGTTGAAGACCTGCTTGGTGCGCTCAGCCCGCTTGAGCAACTCCAGCGGCACCACCACGGCGTAATCTGGTTTCTTGTGGTGGCGGGCAAGCAGCGTTTCGATGGCCCGCGCCACTTCCACCACGTCGTCCAGCCGGTCCACTGTCACGGTGACTTCATGCAGTTCCACCCGTTCGGCCTCGAAGCTGCCGCTGCGCCGTTTGGCCAGCACCTCGCCGTATTTGGTCTTCGCGGTTTGGAGCGGGATAAACATGCGGTCCGCCGCCGTGGCCTGGGGGGAGGCCGAGCCGTCTTCGGCTTTGGCCCCGCGAGCGCGGGGTTCCATGATGCCGATGACGCGGTAGTAATCCTCGCGCACGCGCACGGTCTGGCCGAGCGGCGGGTCGAGCGGGAAGAGCTTCGGCACCATCTCCGCGGCGAGCACGCAGACGTTGGCGGCGGTGTCCATCTCCGCGTCGGTGAAGAAGCGGCCTTGGGCAACGCGGTGGTTGCGCATGGATGGGTACCACGGCACGGTGCCCATGATCTCGGTATCGACGCGGCGGCTGAGGTTCCACACGTACTCGCGCATGATGCGGCCCGGCACCACCACCGACACGCCGGGAATGGTGGCATGGACGCGGCGCAGGTCCGCGTAGGTGAGGCCGTATTGCAGGACGTAACTCTGGCTCGTCTTCTCAGAAACCTTCTGCTCCTCCGGTGGCTTGAGACTGCGGAGAATGATGTTCTGGCTGCCGAGGTTTTTGATCTGCTCCTGCGCCTCGAAGCTCGCCCCCTCACCGATGGCCAGCATGGCGATGACGGAGCAGACGCCAAAGACGATGCCCAGCACCGTGAGCAGGGAGCGCAACCGGTGCAGCCACAAGCTTCGCACGGCCAGCCGCCACACCCGCTGCCAGGGCGATGGCGAAAGCCAGGGAGTGAGCGGCGGAGAGGACATGCGGCGCTAGCAAACGACGGAGGCTGGCCTGGGCCGCTCTGAAGCTGACGGCAGAGGGCGGAAAAAAAATCCGAAATCCGAAATCCGAAATCCGAAACAAACTCGAAATCCGAATGGGCAAACTCGAAACCCGATCGGCCCGAGATCGTTTCGGACTTGGAATTTCGGGCTTGGAATTTGAGCTTCCTGCAAAACTGTAGCCGCCGACGTGAGGAGGCTCTGTTTCCATTGAAGTTGGAGCCTCCTCACGTCGGCTGCTACGAGGTTCTGCAATTGCCTGATTCGTTTCGGATTTCGGATTTTGAAACCAGCGGTCCCTGGGAACTCCAGAGCAGCCCTGGGTGCCGGCGCTGGAGCCGGCGGCGCGCTGGGTTTCGGCTCCGGCTTGCTTTCGGTGCTGGGCTTGGCTGCGCCCGCCGGCTGGGCCTGGCCTTCCGGCAGCCGCAACGCCACGCGTTCGCCTTCCTTCAAGCCTTTCTTGATGACGATGAACTCGTCGTTGAACAGGCCGACCTCGACTTCGCGTTTGGTCTGGCGGCGGCCGCGGACGACGTAGCAGTACCGCTTGCTGTCGTCCGAGAAGATCGACTGGATGGGCACGTAGAGAACATCCTCCAGGTGGTCCACGAGGATTTCCACCTTGCAGCTCATGCCGGGGCGGAGCCAGTCGTTGGTGCCCTTCACGGCGATGGTGGTGAGATAGACCTTCATGTCCGGGTTCATCCACTCCATGCGCGAGTCAGGCAGGACGCCCACCTTGCTGACCTCGCCGGCCAGGACGCTGTCGGGAAAGGCGTCCGTGGTGATGCGCGCTTTTTGGCCTTTGGTGACCTGCTTGATGTAGGTTTCGTGGATGCGGACGTTGACGGACATCTGCGTGAGGTCGGGGATCGTCAAGATGGTCTGCTGCTCATAGACCGCCGCGCCTTCGCGAACTTGCTCGCCGGGATACCATCCGAAGCGGCTGCGCCCGCCATAGACCACCAAGCCCGGGCGCCGGGCCTTGATCGTGCATTTGGCGAGGGTCTTGCGCTGGTCCTTGCGGTTGCGCAACTCCAGGTTGTAGCGGCCCCGGGCGGCTCTGAGCTTGGCCGTGGCCTGCGCCAGTTTGGAGATCGCGCCCTTCCGCGTGCGCTCCAACTCTCTCGCCGCCTCGCTGAATTTGGAGAGCGACTCCTCGGCGGTTTTCGGCAACTCGTATTTCAGGAACAACGCCTGAGCGGAACGCGCCGTCTCCAGTTTCAGCCGCGCGTTTTCCAGCTTGATCTCGTCGCCCTCCAACTCCGTCTTGGTGACGAAGTCGTTGGTGAAGAGCCGTTGCGTTCCTTGCAGGTTGGCGAGGGCTTGGTTGTATTCCCGCTCCGCGACCTGCACGTCGTCCTGGAACTTGCGGAGCTTCTGCTTGCACTCGCCGTCGCTCAGCGCCTCGACCTTGGTGTACTTGGAGAAATCCACCGCGGGCAGGGCGGGCAGATCGACGTTGGGCGGCAGCAACTCGGCCTTCAAATCCAGCTCCGGTCCCAGATCCTCTTCGATGGCACTGGGCGGGCTGCTCGGCGTGTTGGTGGAAGAGGCTGAAGGGCCGGCCATCTTGGTGGCGCTGGCGTTGGTGGAGGCCGTCTTCAGCGGCTTGGCGGCGACGCGGTTCGTTTCCTGGGGCGTGGCCTCCAGTTGGAAACGAGCGAACGCATCCAGGATTTCCTGCGCAGCCGTGGTGCCGATGAACTTCTCGAAGTCCATCCGCGCAAACTTTAGCTTCTGCTCGGCGGCTTTGATGTCGCTGAGGTTCTGGTTCCACTGGATGTCGTAGGACTGCTGGGCGTCGTCGAGGCCGGAGAGTGTGGACTCGAACTGAATGTCCATCTGCGTGATCTGCTTCTGGATTTCGGACGACTCCAATTCCACGAGCACCTTCCCATTCTTCACGTCTTCCTCGGTGACGCGGTAGCCTTCCTCGACGAGCTTCACGATCTTGCTTTGGTAGCCGCGGACTTCGCATTTGTATTCCTCGGCCTCGGTAGCTTCGGTCGTCCCGCCCTGGAGCACGGTGATGTCCAGCGGGCCACGCCGGACTGCGAACGTGACCTCCGGCCCGCCGCCCGTCTCCCGTTTCACGAACCAGAACACCGCCAGTGCCAGCGCGGCTCCCAGGCCGAGCTTCGCCGCCCACGGCAACTTCCTGATGAGTTCAAGGCTTCTTCGTATCGCGATCATCCGATGTCTCCTTCCATTGGCCATTCTCCTTGATGAAGAGAATCCCCAAGTGCTCCCAGAACCGCAAGCGGGCCACGGTGTGATCCACGAGCGTTTGCGTGCGCTGGTTCTTGGCGGCGGTGAGATCGTTCTGAGCATCGACCTGGTCCTGGGCACGACCGCGGCCGAGTTGGGCCAGAAGTTCCTGTTCCTTGACGCGTCGTTCGCTGAGCCGCACGCCGATCTCGCTGTTCTCGTAACTCCGACGGGCCTGCTCCAGGCCCCGCCAGTCTTCGCGGATTTGCAGTTTGATGGTGTCCTCGGACTCCGTCAGCGCGCGCTTGGCCTGCTCGCGACGGATCAAGGCCGAGCGATAGGCGTTGCGCTGGGGGAGGCGATCCAGCGAGGGATCGAAATCCAGTCCCGCGCCCCAGCGGTAACGGTCAATGTCCGGCAAAGGAAAGCCGGACTTCGCTTGAGGACTGCTCAAGCTGGCGGAGGCGGTCAGGTCCAATTGCGGCTTGAGGTTGTCCGCCGCCAGCTTGACGGCGCGCTCGTTGTCTTCGAGTTGATTGCGAAGGTTCTGCACGTCGAGGCGTGCGGCCAGCGCCACGCGAGTGGCTTCTTCCGCGGGCAGGTTCGGATGCAAGATCGCGAGATGCGCCAGTTCTGTGTCATCCAGCACCACGTTGGCGTCCGTCGAGAGGCCGAGCTGGATTTTGAAGTTGTCCAGGGCCAGGCGGTAGTTGCGGACGGCGGCGATCCAGGAAGTTTCTTGCGACAACTCCTGCTGTTCGAGGCGGCCTAACTCGGCCAGCTTCACACGGCCTTCTTTCACGAGCGCGCGCGTGCGGGCCGCGCTTTGCTTGAAGCTCCGGTAGCCGAGGTAGGTGTTGCGCGCGGCGTCGCGGCTGGCCAGCACACGGTAGTAAGCCGCCGCCACATCGACGGAGAACTGCTTCCGATACCGCACGAACTCGCGCAACGAATAGAACATGCTTCGCTCCGCCAGCGTGAGGCTTTCGATTTGCGTCTTGTAGCCGGCGTTGCGCAAGAGCGGACGCGTGAAGGTCGCGGCCACTTGCGACCGCGTCACCACGCTTGGGTCGCCGGTCAGGAAGCGGAAGAAGTCCGTCGTGAACGCGGTGGAGATGCGGCCCACGTCGCGGATGAGCCAGTTGGCGCCCACCGAGCCGCGGGCGCCGACGCTGTTGCGCTCAACCAGACTGTCGCTGAGCACAACTTCGGGCTGACCGGTGAGTTGGTTGACGCGGATTTCCGTGCCCTGGACGGTGCTCACTTCGTAATTGGCGCTGCCGCGGGCGGAAAAGATGGGCGCGAACTGATGCCGCGCCGCCGTGAGGTTCAACGCCTCCAAATACACCAGCTCCTTGCGGCTTTGATAAAGGCGGCTGTGGCGGACGGCGAGTTGGAGCGATTGCTCCAGCGAAAGGACGCGGGCGCCGCGTTCGCTGGCCTCAGCGCCGAGGAATTCCGCCTTGTCGGTGGCTGTCGGCAAGCTGGCCAAGTTGGCTTGGTTCGTCTGCTCGATGGTGAACTGGGGGTCCATGTTCGGCACTTTCGCTGACTTCTCGGCGATGGTGGCAGCCACGTCTTTATCCGCAGACTTGCGGTAGTGGGAAGTGGAACAACCGGCGAGCAGGACGAGCAAAGCCGCGAGGCGCCCGCCGTGATCAAGAGAGCGAACGAGCCAGTGCCCTGCGCCTCGCGGCCGTTCATCGGCAGTGGGCGGCCCGGAGAAGTTGAGCCGTTCGTTCACGCCGCGATCTTCGGCATCCGCGCGGCTCATTTCAAGGCTTCGGTGAACAAACCGGTCGTCGCCAAGCTGACGTGCTTCGTCGTCTGCCCGATTGCCAGCCATGCCCGTTTCGGAGCCTCGTCCTGTGAAAACGAATCTTCCCTTGAAGAACTCTGGCAGGTCAAAGACGAATCCGCTTCGTTCCTTCACCGAGAGGACTTCGACGGACGCTTCCTTGTCGCCTGCTTTCGCACAAACCGCCTCGCCTCCCTTTTGAAGCAACCAAAGACCGCACGGACCTCCCGAATCAGTGGCGCCAATTGCTCAGGATCAAGGTCGAATCCGTAGGCGTGCGTGAAGAAGTGCCGAAAGGCCATGTAGGGCGCCAGCCGATCCCGGATTTCACGTGACACCATCCCGTGTTCGCAAGCCGACTGGAGCAAGTCACGATGCCATGCCGCCCCGCTGGGCAGTGCCACCCCAGCGGCCAGAAGCCCTTGCTTCAGGATGTTCTCCACCCCGTGGTAAAGCGAACTCAGCAGCGATGCAGTGCCGCCCAATTCCAGCACGGAAAGCTTCTTCACCCGGCGAGTGCCGGGCAACTCGCGCAACGCTTGGTCCATCTGCTCCAGTTCCGCTTCAACCTTCTCGCGCAGGCTGCCCATAGATTGGTATTCCGTCCCGCCGAATCAACGTGCCCAGCTTCGATCGTTTCTCCAACGCGACCACATCCACGGGCTGGGAGAGCGACAGCATCAAGTCACCGACAAATTGGAAGAAACGGGCCGGTGCGACCCCCTCCACCGCCAGATCCAGATCACGACCGCGCCTGCGCCCGTCCGCATTGGAACCGAAAAGCCAGACACTGGCCGCACCGTAACGGCGCGCCAGCGCAGCGATGGTTGCTTTGTCTCGATCCGAAACCATGCCGGGAGAATACGCACCGTCTTCCTCAATGCCAACCAGCAAATGCCTCCTGGTGAACGCGGCCCACCCGCAAATCTCTCTCCGACACCGCTTGGAACATCTCCCGCTCCCTCCTGCCAGCGATTTGCAGGGCTACGAAGCAGTATTGGCTCAGCGCACCTCGATCAGTTTCTCGCCTTCGCGCAACCGGTCTATGACTTGGGGCAGCAAAGGCTCGAGCCAAGCGCAGAGCACATGGTTGGTGCAATTGCCGATGCGTAGCCAGACGACCGGGGGACCCGCCGGGCTGCCGACACAACGCGCCACGAAATCTTCATCCTTCGTGAGAACCGTCCAACCGCCCTCGACGGCGCAATTCCAAATGCTGCCATCGTCGGAATCGCGCAGGCCCAATTCCCGGACTGGCGTGGCGGCCACGCCATGCTCACCCAACCAGCGGGCGAGAGCAGGCGGCAGTTGCGCGTCCACGAGCAAGCGCATGGCTCAAGCGGCGACGAGAATGGGGTGGTCCAGATAACGCGCCGCGTAGGCGAAGCAGGCTCGGATATCTTCCGCCTGAAGGTCGGGGAAATCGGCGAGAATTTCCTGCTCCGTGGCGCCGCCCGCCAGCATGTCGAGCACGTCCTTCACGCGGATGCGCATTCCACGGATGCACGGGCGTCCGCCGCACTGGTTTGGATTCACCGTAATGCGTTCTAGTTCGTTCACGCTCTCAGTCTAGTCGGTTGGAAACGGTCTGGAAAGCGAAACCACAAGGCAAAACCTTTGGCCCCAACGCGCCAAGCCGCGCCGTCTGGAAGCCGTTTCCCCCTAATTCCAAATCCGAAATCCGAATATCGAAATCCGAAACAAACTCGAATCCGGCAATGACCGAAACACCAAAGCGGGCGCTCAGAGATCGCGGTAGGTCTTGAGTTTTCTACTTGGAGCTTTGGGATTTCCTTCGGATTTCGACATTCGGATTTCGGATTTTGCGTTGGCTCCTGACAAGCTCACGGTTGTTTTTCCCTCAACTCTTAGCGTTCAACTCCCAGCCCAAATGCAGACCCGCCCGCTATTTCCCTTTCCCCAAGTCGCGAGGTGCAAAGGCGCCGGCAGCACCGAGGACGGCGCGAATTCCGCAGGCTAGGCCCCTGCACAGCGATTGGCTCAGTCCCAAGCTGGACGATGCACATTGTCAGCGAATCCTTCTGACGACGTCAAACCGGCCGCTCCCTGTTGTCAATCCCCTCAAAAAGCTATCAAACTCAGACATAAAGATCTCCGGTGTTGTCAACACCGGACGGAACCTCGACAGCGAGCCTAAAGCCACGATTATTTCTTCGTACCCATCTCGCTCCAGCCAGCGTGCTCCAGCTTCCTCTCTGAGTTCAGGCCAGAGGACGCCGTGCGCCAAAACCGGGTGATCCATCGCTGAAACAAATCTCCGCATGACACTCCGGTAAGTGAAGTCTTCACCAAGCACGGTCCTTCTTTTCCACTCAGCGCACGCCGGAAACTGCAGTGAGATGTCCAACAGAGGCATATTTGACAACCTCTGAAGTGCCAACAGTTTAGAGATAATCAATGACCAGGGATCGTACGAATCTTCAACGGGATCTCCGAATTCCAGAACAATCGTAGCCCATGCGTGGCTATCTCGATCGTTTCGCGGCAGTATGCGCATTCTCTTACAAAGCTTAATGCCTGGACTGAGCCTGTGACCTCCGAAATGAACTGCCCCGATCACCATGCGTGAAAACGCCTCGGAATCCCACCTCGGCCGACCCCATTCCTGCAATTCGTCGCACAGCACTAACAGGGCGGCGACGGGCTCGCGGCTGAAGTCAATCGGTTCGTTTCGGAGATTGTGCTTTGCTATTCCAGAGAGCGCCTCCTGAACCGTTGCCCTTCTCCTTATCCAATCTCTGCTCCCTGGAAACCCAGCTACCATTCGAGAGACGATTGCGGAGCTAATGATCCCATGATCAAAACGGTCTCCCAGTTCCTGTTGAATCCCGAACGTTGTCTTGACCTCATCGTTGATTCGCCGCAGCTCCTCCTTCCCGGCCACTTCGATCCCTGCCCACAACCTTAATGAGGACGCAAGTCGTTGCACCAAGTCCGCTGGCGGGTTTACGAACACACCTGGATACGCCATATATCCGACGTCATGCAGGAGAGCGGCAGTAAGCCATCTTCCAAGAAGATTGCCTTTAAGGAGCTTCCGCTTGTCTCGTGTAAGCAGGCCGATGTCAGAAAGAAACACACCGAGCGTTGCTACATTGAGAACGTGATAGAGATGGTCTCTGTAGTTCCCTAGGCTGTACAGCGCAAGTTCGTTCCGGGCGCACAGGCTCAGAACACGCGCAATTCTCAATTCTCGCGGCATTCGCCCGATTCTATAGGCCACTTCCGCAATTGCGTGGAGCAAAAAATCCTCGTCCATTTCGGTGAAAGCCGAGTGATTACCTCCGCCTGCGGCCATGCCATTGGCCAGTAAATTTAGACGTTGCGCGATTGTCTTTTTGCAGAAAGAATGGAACGGGTCGCTTCCGCTGGCCGACCTTGCGCTTGCAGTGACGAGGCCAACAGCTTTTGGAAGTTTCGCATAATACTGTAACCAAGTGCCTGCTACGACGGACGATATGGGTGATTGAAGGTCCACCCAGTGCTCCAGTGCATCATTGCGAAAGCTCGCGCCGCCCAGAACCGAACTCAACCGCGCCAAAAACTCGTGACGATCTTCGCTCCTTCTATTACTCAATTGGTAGTGGAGCACGCGGCGAAAAACCTGTCGCACCCAACTAGGAATGTGCAAGGTCGCGTTCCCCAGAAAGCAGTCTACGGTCAAATGGCAGTTCGGCTCCATATGCTCGCCATGAACGCACACAGCTACATGGCGTACGAGTTCTCCAATGCCCTTGCGATAACGTGCGTAACAATCTCCATCCACCGCGGAAACAACATCTTGAGCAAATAGGCTGCCACGAGCCAGACTTACGAGTGCGAGTAAGACACTCATTTCGGCCAGCGATAACGGCGGGCGGTTCCCTAAAGTCGCCAGCAAAAACCGCGCACTCCAAACCTGCCAATTCCTCGGACACGCATCTGCATGGCGAATCGTTTCCAAAAACGACGAAGCAGCGCGCCTGTCGGTGATGCAGGACAATCGTCTCAGAGCGCGGTATAGCGTCGCATCGTTCCCGCGGGCTACAACATTTCTCCGCGCTACTGGCAAAGACGCCAACCCCGCCAGGATCAACTGTTTGATCGGTGATGTATCAACTTGTTGATAAGCGGGGGGGTAACAGATTGCTCTTTCTAGACCCATTCTTTTCTGCGTTGACGAAGATATTCAAACACTTCATCTACACCACTTGACTCCTCGTTTGCGGCTTTTTCAATGATGAGATAGTGGTCCATTGTGAGTTTGCCAAGCTCCCTACGAAGCAAGTACTCAGATCTCCCTGTCAAAAATATGATTGAGAGTTTTGAGAAATCCGCAGTCAGACTCGCCTCCTGATTCTCCAATCCCAGGCTCTTAACGTATCGGTCTGGAATACACCCATCACGGATCCACTTTGCGAGCATAACTCCCTCAGACAGGCGGCGGACGCCATCGACCTGCGGCAGCATCACGTCGATTACGACCGCCTTGGGAACAAGTGTCCGCAGCCCCCGCCAAAAGCCGGCACTGGCCGAGAAGAATTGCAGGCGAACATTACGGAGTTCACGCATTGCCTGCTTCATCATTTCTTCACGCAGTTTGTCATCATCCTCAAGCCACAAAACAAGCGGGTGTTGCATAACGTTATTGCTCTTTTCCAGGTAGATGCAAAGTAAGTGTGTTTACAAAGCTGACCCCCGTACTCCTGCCCACGTACCCGGAACTCGGGCGGCTGCGGAATCGCCAGAACTTGCTTTCCCTCGCCATTAACCTCTTGATCAAGTACATTCCCAATCCGGTGCCCTGTTTATGCTGCACGGCGTTTCCTCGAAACAGCAGTTCTCCGATCCTCGGGATTTCAGCCTCCGTAACACCATACCCCCAGTTTTCAACGGTCAAAACCGTTTCTTCAGAACCGGGATCTTCCCTAACCGAAATCTCAACTGGTCGGCTGCGGAAGCTGTATTTGAATGCATTCCCGATGGCGTTTGACAGCAGCAGCTGCACGAATCTTCGCGGAACTGTGATATACCACGAGCCATAACCCAAAGCGTCGATAGTGGAACGGTTTTTGAACCTCCTTCGATAGGTTTTGCATGCCCGGCGCAGCTCGTCTAGCAGGTCAATACGAACTCTTGGCAGAGCTTCATGCTCCGCATTAACGACCGCAAGCCCCAGGACGACGCGGCCCACAAGATCGCAAACAGAATCACGCAGGTTGGTGTACGAACGGCTAGAGTGCAGATCGATTTCGTCCTCGAGGTTTTTTAGTGCGGTTCGAATTGTTTCAACCGGCGTTCGTATCGTGTGGCTTACTGTGTGAATGTCCCGAACCTGCCGTCGGAAGTAGCTGTAGTCTGCAATCCTCTTTGAAAGCCCGCTGCAAACGCGTCGAATCGAGTCCAGGCAAATGGCCGACGGTTTGGTCACTCTAGGTTTGAAGCTGACTAACTGGGGATTCCGCCGATGAAATACGAAAACATCTTGGCCGAACTTAGTTGGCGTTGCATAAAGCAATAAGTCGCTGATTGTGACAATCTCAAGCAGTCTTTGTACACCCTTCACAGTTGGAACCCACGTGCATCGCGGGCTTCGCTCTTCGACGCCGGGACCCTCTTCCCATAGCAACATGCCCAACCGAGGTTCTGGCTTCCGGAATACAACCGGGGGAATACGTACTGCGGACTCGTCGTCAGAGTACACCTGCTTGCAGTCCGCAAGCAGGACTAGCTGGTCACCACTCTCCGGAGTACAATTCAGATAGGCCGCCGTTTCAAACCCCCAAAACTCACACATTCTACACAGTATTTGAGGCACGATATCGAGTGTGTCCTCCTCGCGGCTCATGCGCTCAATCTCAAATCTACCATATAACTCATCATGAAAATGATCTTCTCGCAGGTTTCTTTCCTTCGCATACCGTTCCTGGGCGAGATTCTCAAGTAGCTCAGAGCTTTGGAGGAGTGTGGTAATCTTCTTCTGAATAGTTTCTTCATCCACTAGCCAGCAGCACCCTTGCTCTATTTCCCGGGCACGCCACTCGTCTAAACG
This sequence comes from Verrucomicrobiota bacterium, assembly GCA_016219875.1. Classification (GTDB taxonomy): domain Bacteria; phylum Verrucomicrobiota; class Verrucomicrobiia; order Limisphaerales; family JACRJZ01; genus JACRJZ01. The sequence goes on from JACRJZ010000013.1 coordinate 31,213, forward strand.
ACATGATTTTGAGAGCGCCAAGGAACTGCCCTTATCCAAACCTAGCCGCTCACTGGCACGCTGAATGGATGCGGTTGTTACTGTGTTTAGGTAATCCCTCTTTTCTCTCTCGCTGGTCCTCGGTGGCACCCGAATTATCTGGCCAGTCATTGTGAACGCGACCAAGTGATCGTGCAACAAGATCGGGCATCCTATTTCCTCGAAGCCCGCCCAGCACCGGTGGACATATTTGTGCATTTCCTTTCGCCAACTGTCGCGAGCAGTTCGGACATTCTCATCTCGTGTCAAATCTAAGAAGGACGAGAAGTGCGCGGAGTCGCATTGGTAACATGGGCTAAGCGAGGACAACACCTCGGTGTACAGACAGCAACTCTGGAAATCTACGGATTGAAGATCTGATTTAGATTCAGTCGCATGCTCTATTGTGCATGACGAACAGCAGGGACGTCGCAACTCCAGAGAAGTGGAAGTAAGCTCATGCTGGATCAGATATGGACAGCGTGATCTAAGCAGCCGGCGGATTACCTCGCACTTGGCCATCTTGTTTATGTGCTGGCGAATCATCGCGCAGAACGGATTGAAGCGCGGCACTCTCGTGGTGCAATTCGGGTCGTTCGCTTCGATTGGCTGCAGGAGCCAGTTCTTACGGTTGCGATGATCTCCCCAGCAATAAAAGTCGAAGAGTGTGAAAGCGCCCTGAATCTCTCTCCCAAAGCCGTCGAGTGTGCGTCGCAGCATTTGGATATGCACATAGTCGCCGAAGCTAATATCGGGTGTGCGTGGCACCTTGCTGCTGAGGAACTCGGCTACCGAGTAATCGCCTAACTCAGGATGCTTCCCTGGAAAGAGAGAATTCAGCGGGCTCGTAGCTACAGGTATCCATGATCTGATATGGCCCACGATTTCTGCCTCTTTTTTGGTCGGCACGAGAATCATGCGACGAGGGGCTGCACAATGCGGGTTCCTGCACAAGAGGACTTTCCCTGTCTGAGGAGGATCCCTACTGGCCCTATCGGCTTCCTCCCCAGTTTGAATCGGCAGCTGATCTACTGCGATCAGTGGCAGGGGAATCTCACGCTGGCAACTGTTGCAGATGAAATTCATGAGTTAATCATCGTTTCTGCACTTTGATTTCTGCTTCGTCAAGTTGTCGATAGTTCGCGCTTGTCTCGTACTTCGGGTTTCGTGTTCCGGATTTGATTCAGTACTCTTCCGTCATCTGTTCCCCGCCGTGGGCCGGGTTGGAGATGGAACGAAGCGTTGAGGGTTGCATGCTGGGTGCGAGTTTCTGGTTGAGCGTTGAGAAACGAGAGGCGATAAGGGCATTACCACCGTCGTCCGCGGCGTCTCTAAGGAAGATGAGGCACTCCCCACAGCTTGCCGCCACGGCCTCATCTTGACGATGTCCTCTCCGCTTATGCCCTGGCGGCAAATGGGTGTCCGTTGGCAGATGGAAATTGGAATACCAGCCCCCCTCACCCCGGCCCTCCCCCGATGGGGGCGAGGGTGGAGAAGCCGCTTTCGTGTGGTTCGTGTATTTCGTGGTGGTTCACCTGCTATTTCCCGTCGCCGCCAGTCTTGGGTTTACGCACGGACTTCTTGCGCTCGGTGGCGCGGGTGCCGCCCGCTTGTTCGTATTGGGTGGAGTTCGGGCCGAAGAAGCCCTTCATGCCGCTGCGGGCACGGGTATTCGTTTCGTTCAGCTTCAGCGTCAAGTCATCCCGCTGATTGCGGAGTGGAGTCAACTTCATATCCAAATCCGCGATGTCAGCCAGGACCTTGTCCAAAGCGTCGCAATCTGCCCGAAAGCCCTCCAATGTAACATCCTTCATTTTGAAGTCGGGATTCCCGGTCCACACGCCCAGGATGATGTTTGAGTCCTTCTTGACCTTGTCAGGGTTCAGTTTTGTCGCCATAGGCACCGTCTCTTTCCATTCAGCATTGTTGCCGGGTTTCACCGGCCATGTTCTTGCACCCTCCGCATCCATCCTGAGCTATTCAGGCTTCAGTCCAACCACTTCAGGAGCAATCCTGAAGATGTCAGAACTATTCCCGAGCTATTCGAAAGCTCTCCTGAAGTCTTCAGGAAGCGTCCTGAGCAAGTCGGACACATTCTGACAGATTCGGACGCAGTTCTGCACACGGCAGAACCGTTTCTGGTCCTCTCAGAATGGACACGGACCACTACCGACAAATATGCGGGAGTCTCCAGAAACCGCCTTGGCCTCACAACAAGCAACAGAAGCCGCGAACCAGTCTCCGACTTACCGCAGGCTTACGGGGATGAGAACAGCATAGTTGGACTTTGGCGTCAATTTCTTTTTTAAGTGGGCCTTTTCAAAACCGTAGCAGTCGACGTGAGGAGGCTCACTCTGATTGCATGGTTGCAGATTGCGGATTGGAAACGGAGCCTGCCAAGGAACGGAGCGCGGCTGTGTCCGCCGGACCAGCCGTCGCGGTGGCAGAAGTGCTGCGGCTGGGTCTTCGACCACAGCCGCGCTCCGTTCCTTGGGCCGATGCAGCAGCCGGCGGCGGTGGCTCCGACTCTCCTCACGTCGGCTGCCACAGTTTTGAAAAAAGCTCGTCCAATTGATATCGCCCTTGTGGTCACTGTAGGACTGTCAGCTTCTGGATGCTGCTCTTGGGGGTGCCGTCGTTGTTCCGCGTGATGGGCCAAGTGGTGCGGACATGATGCCAGCTTCCCACGCCGCTGGGGCCGCCTTCGCTGGAGATATACCACCAATGCGTGCGCGACACGGGAAGGCAAGGGTAAGAGTCGTTCGCGCCGCTGTTTGGTTTGCCGCAGGCGCACGGTCAGGGCGCACCAGTTCAGGTCGTCCAAAGTCAACGCGGCGACTTCGTTGGCGCGCAGGGCCAACTCCGAGAAACACAGGGCGATGGCGTAGTCGCGCCGACCGGCCGCAGTGTGACGATCAAACGAGCGCAGAAACCGAAGCCGCAGGGCGGGATCCAGAACCTGAGCCGGCGGTGGGAAGGCTAGAGAAGCCGGACACGGCACGGCCGCCGCCCATCCCGGACGAACCCGTCCAGTGAACTCCAGGAACCGCAAGAAACTACGCAGCCCCACCGCCAGCGCATGCATGCTTGTCTCCTTGAGGTGCTGAGCCTGTGCGGTGACAAACCGGAAGAGGTCGCGAGGTCTGAGGGTGCGCAGCCGCAATCGGCGCTGACCGAACTACCAATCCAGGAACTCCCGGGCGTAGCGTCGGCGTGCCCGCCGCGTCACCACCGCTAACCCCTGAACTCGGTCCAAGTGTTGATCGGACTCGACGAGCAAACGGTCGGCCGCCCTTAACCCGATCTCCGAAGTGCGCGGTAGTTTCTTGAAGGATCGCACCCTGGTCCTCAGATCATACCGCCTCCGATGGCCAGCCGATCTTGCGGCGGGATCAACTTCGGCGACGCGCACTGGACGTCGCCTCCACCAGCGGCTTGTGTTTGCGCAATCCGCCCCAAGCCGCTTGAGAGTTTGATCACCACGTCGCAGCCCCCTCACCACCAGCACCGCGCCGCACAAAAGCACTGCCACGCGCAAGGTCCCCGGCTGCCGATAGGGCGCGTCGGGCGTGGTCTAGTGTTGATACCGACTCAGCAGGTTGAAGGCGAACCAGACCGCCAGGAACGCCGACTCCGTCGCAAAGAAGGGTTGTAGGCAAAACCCGTCCACCGCCAGATCGTGCTTCAACTCCTCGATCCGTTGCTTGACGCAGACCCGCCCGTTGTAATCGCGCCACAATTCCAGCACGCCTTCGCTCCGGTTGGTCCCCCAGACCCGGAACGTGTAGCCCGGCATATCAATCAACGTGCGTCCCACCACCGCCTGGCTCTCCCGCACCCGTTCGCGCACGACGACGAAGCGCCGTGCCTTCGACCACCCAAACAATTTCACCGTGAACTCCCCCGCCGCGTGAGGTTCGTCGATGACCGTCCAGTCCTTGATCCCGGCGCACTTCCGTTTGAGCGTGCTGGTCAAGCGCGCCACCACATAGGGCAACGCGCGGGCCTCCAGGAAGTTGCCATCAAAGAAACCGCTGTCGGCCCGCACCGTGCTCCGCCACAGCCCTTCGAGCAGGAGCGCCAGCGCTTCCTGCAAGAACGGGACGACCCAGCGCGCCGCGCCCGTGTTCCCGCTGCGCAACCAGCCATGCAAGAAGAACGGCGCCTCGGCCAGCACCGCCCGCGGCGGATGATGACTGTTCACGACCGAAAGCTGGGTCTGGGAAGAAGCCGTGAGGCCGAACCCGAAAGCACGATCCAGTCTGAACCGTCCGGTTGTAACGGCAGTGAACCGCATCCAATGAGCCTCGAAACAGAGAACCGAGAGCCGAGCCGCTACC
>JACRJZ010000091.1 GCA_016219875.1 Verrucomicrobiota bacterium
GCGGCCGAAGCGCGGATGAAACGGCTGCGACGCGAAGCCCAAGAGCTGGGCTGGGAACTCGTTGCGATGAAGCCCGCTGCGTAAGTGTTATTTGGAAGTCGGCGCTACGAGGGCTCCCGAACCGAGCTGGATGCAGCCTTGCGCCCCGGCGAAGCGCGCAAAGTCGGTCTGGCCAACCTCGCCCCAATCCGTTTCAATCCTCCGCGACTGAACCTATGCGAATTACAGACCTTCTCGCCGTCGTGCTGCTGGGCACAATTGGCTGGACGCCCTCAACGGCCGCCGAGCCAGCCAGACCCAACATCGTCCTCATCTACGCCGACGATCTCGGCTATGGCGATGTGAGTTGCTATGGCGCCACGCGCGTGCGGACCCCCAACATCGACCGCCTCGCGCGCGAAGGACTGCGCTTCACGGACGCCCACGCCGCCGCGGCTACTTGCACGCCTTCGCGCTACGCGATGCTGACCGGCGAATACGCCTGGCGCAAGAAGGGCACTGGTGTTTTGCCCGGCAACGCCGCGCTGATCATCGAGCCGGGCCGGGTCACGCTGGCGTCGATGCTCCGGGAGGCGGGCTACCGAACGGCCGTGGTGGGCAAGTGGCACTTGGGCCTTGGTCCCCAGGGCGGCCCAAACTGGAACGGAGACATCAAGCCAGGCCCGCTGGAACTCGGGTTCCACTCCTGCTTCCTCCTGCCCGCCACCGGCGACCGCACGCCTTGCGTGTACGTGGAGGACCACCACATCGTCGGCCTTGACCCCAGCGATCCCATCGAAGTGAGCTATGGGAAGCCGTTCACCAACGAGCCGACCGGCAAGGCGAATCCCGAATTGCTCACGATGCACCCCAGCCACGGCCACGATCAGACCATCGTGGCAGGCATCAGTCGCATCGGCTACATGCGTGGAGGCAAGGCGGCGCTGTGGAAGGATGAGGACGTGGCTGATGTCATCACCCGGAAGGCCGTCGCCTTCATCGAACAGAACAAGGACCGGCCGTTCTTCCTCTACTTCGCCACGCACGACATCCACGTGCCGCGCGTGCCGCATCCTCGCTTCGCCGGCAAAACGGGCATGGGACCGCGCGGGGACGTGATCGTGGAATTCGACTGGAGCGCCGGCGAAATCCTGAAGGCACTCGACCGCCACAAGCTGGCGAAGAACACACTCGTCATTCTGAGCAGCGACAACGGCCCGGTGGTGGATGACGGCTACAAGGACCAGGCGAAGGAGAAACTCGGCGACCACCGTCCCGCCGGCCCGTTGCGCGGTGGCAAGTACAGCGCGTTTGAAGGCGGCACCCGCGTTCCGTTCATGGTGCGTTGGCCGGCCCGCGTGAAGCCGGGCGTGTCGGACGCGCTCCTTTGCCAAGTGGATTTCCTGGCGTCGCTTGCCGCGTTGACGGGACAGAAGCTTGATGCCGAGGCCGGGCCTGACAGCGTCAACATCCTGCCCGCGCTGCTGGGCCAATCGGCGACGGGCCGAGACCATCTCGTGGAACAGGCGGGAGCACTTGCTCTGCGTGAGGGCGCGTGGAAGTTCATCGAACCCGGCAAAGGGGCGCGCTACAACAAGCTCACCGACACCGAGACGGGCCAGGAGCCACAAGGCCAGCTCTACCAACTCGGCGCCAGTCTGGCTGAAACCAACAACGTGAGCGCCGAGAACGTGGATCGAGCGCAGGCCATGGCCGCGCGCCTGAAGGAACTGCGAGCCAATCCAAAGTCGCGGTGACGGCAACGGCGAGGGGCGGTTTTGCGGAGAACGCGCTACCGGATTCCGCGCTGGTGGGCCACGCGCGGCCTTTGGCCACTCCGGCACTTTTCCCTCAAGTCACTCTTGTGCCTGCCGATAACCGACACGACGGGCGAGGTGTCGTTCGCCCCAAGCCGTGCGGGCCACGGCCGGGAACCACACCGCCGCCCGGAATACGATTATGGATCTAGGTTTATCAGGTCTGGCCTCGGGCTTCGATTGGAAGTCCTTCGTGGAGCAGATTGTTCAGGTAGAGCGCGTGCCCCAGCAGCGTCTATACAGCGAGCAAAGTGTCTTGGCGCAACGGAACAACGCCTACAGCAGCCTCAAGACCCAACTGAGCACGCTGCAGACCCGCGTCGAGGCCCTCAGTGACGGCGACCTCTTCGATCAGCGCCTGAGCACGGCGTCGGACACGACCCTCGCCAGCGCGTCGGCCACGGCGGACACGCCGCTGGGCGACTACGCCATCTCGGTGACGCAGTTTGCCACGGCGGCGTCTTTGCGCGGCACGGACAATCCGGGCGCGCGGCTCAGCGCCAGCAGCGATGTCTCCGGCGTGGTGGTCGGCACCGCGCCGCTCGCCACCCCGATCACGGCCGGCAATTTCACCATCGATGGCAAGCAGGTCGCCGTCGAAAGCACGGACACCCTCCAGCAGGTGTTCGACAAGATCAGCACGGCCACCAGCGGCAGCGTGACGGCCAGCTACAACTCCGCCACGGATCAAATCACCCTCTCCAAAGCCAGCGGGGAGTTGGTGCTGGGCAGCGCGACCGACACCAGCAATTTCCTCCAGGCCACCAAGCTCTGGAACAGCGGCGGCAGCAGTGCCACCAGCGGCAGTGCGTTGGGCGTGGTCAAGCTGGGATCGGCGCTCTCCGAGGCGAACTTCGGCACCGCCGTCAGCGGGGCCAGCGGCGAGTTCAAGATCAATGGTGTCTCCATCACTTGGGCCAACACCGACACCGTGGTCCAGGTGCTGGGCCGCATCAACGATTCCGAGGCCGGCGTCACCGCCACGTACGACTGGACCAACGACCGGTTCATGCTGACGAACGAAACCACCGGCGACGTGGGTGTGGCGGTGGAAGACGTGACCGGGAATTTCCTCGCGGCGGCCGGTTTGTCGGGCGGCACTTTCCAGCGCGGAAAGGACTTGCTGTATTCGATCAACGGCGGCGCCACGCTTCACAGCCGAAGCAATTCCATCACGGAGGCCACGTCCGGGATTGAAGGGCTTTCGGTGGAACTCCTCACGACGACATTGGGGACCGAGCCGAGCGTGGACTTCAGCGTGTCTGTCACCGTGGACACGAGCAAGAGCAAGCAGGCGATCAAGGATTTTCTCACGGAGTACAACAAGGTGCAGTCGATGATCGACTCCTACACCGCCAGTTCGACGGACTCCAAGGGCAAGGTGACCGCCGGCATCCTGGCCAGCGAAAGCGACGCCAGCAGCATCGCCTCCAGCTTGCGCAGCACGCTGTTCGGGCAGGTCACCGGTTTGAGCGGCGCGCTGGATCATCTGGCGGATTTGGGCATCGATTCCAGCGGCGATGACAACTCGCTGAAGCTGGAGGATGAAAGCGTGCTGGACACGGCGCTTGCGGAGAACATCGAGGACGTGAAGGACCTCTTCAGCAACTCCACCGCCGGATTGGCCGTGCAATTGTCGGAGTTTCTCGACAGCACCATCGGCGACGACGGCAGCCTGGTGGCCCACCAGGACACGATCACGAAGCAGATATCCGACATCGACACGCAGATGGCCGATCTCGAACGGCTGGTGCAGGCCAACAAGGCGCGGTTGACCGACAGCTTCATCGCCATGGAAACCGCCCAGGCCCAGATCAACCAACAGTTGACGTTCCTCCAGAAAATCGCGACCACGACTTCGTCTTGAGGTCCACGTTGAAAAACTTGTCCGTCGGACTGGAGCCGCCCCAAGGCCGTTCCGGGGACGGAGGCTTCCGCCTTCTCAAGACGACCCTCGCCGCCTGCTCCCTGGTGGCGGCCGTGCTGCTGGCCGGCTGCGAATCCACCAAGCTCAGCGACACCGTTCTTGGCTCCAGCTACCAGCCGACGAACGTCAAGCGCCGGGCCGCGACCTTGCCTCCCACGTTGCGGCGCGTCGCGCTGCTGCCGTTGGCCGCCGCCACGGCGGAGGGCGTGCTGGAACAGGGGCGGACTCACCTCAGTCCCGTCGTCCTGGCTGAATTGAACAAGGCGCAACGGTTCGAGGTGGTGCCGGTTTCCGCGGAGCAGATGCAGCGCTGGACGGGACAAACGGCTTGGTCGGCGGAAGAGAAATTGCCCCTCGACATGTTGGACAAGGTGCGCGACGAAACCGGCTGCCAGGGCGTGCTCTTCGTGCAACTCACGGTCTATCGTCCGTATCCGCCCCTGGCGGTCGGCTGGCGCATGAAGCTGGTCGAAGTGCCGGAGACGACGAACGTGTGGTGGGCCGCGGACGAGGTGTTTGACGCCGGCAACGAGGCCGTGAGCAACGGTGCCCGGCGCCACCAGCAATCGCAACAGTCGCTTTCGAGCGCGTTGCAGGATTCGCACAACATCCTCGGCGTGCCGCGCCGGTTCGGGGCCTACACCGCCAGCGCCCTGTTTGCCACCCTGCCGGAGCGTTGACGTAATTCCCTAAAGTTTGAGGCACTCCCGCCGATAACAGGGCCGGTTAGACGTAGGAACAACATGAACAAAATTCGGCCTGCCACGGAGAAAGGACAGGCAGTATGGAAATCAAATTAAACACGAACCACGACTTGATCATTCGGGCGGTCCAGAGGCCGGCAGCCAGCCAGCCGGTCAGCCCCGTCCGGGATCGCGCCGCGTTCGAGAACCTTCAGACCCTCAGCCAGGAACTGGACCAGATTCCGGTGGTGCGCCCCGAGAAAGTCGCGCGCGCCCAGGCACTGGTCGCCAACACCGATTGGCCGCCGGAGCGGACCATCGAGGGTCTTTCCAACCTTCTGGCCATGCACATGGGCCAGAACGTGTGAGGGAGGGTCCGGCCACTTTATGAACTTGATCAACCCCTGGAATTCCTATCGCCGCATCGCCACCCAAACCGCCTCGCCCGGCCATTTGGTGCTGATGCTTTACGACGGCGCCATCCGCTTCCTGGAGCAGGCGCTTGGCGGGTTCGCCAAGGAGGATCCGGCGGAATTCAATCTGACCATTCACACCAACCTCCAGCGCGCCCAGGAGATCGTGCGCGAGTTGAATTTCTCCTTGAACATGACCGAGGGCGGCCAACTCGCCGACAACCTCCGCGGCCTTTACAGCTACATGGACCGCCGCCTCGACGAGAGCAACCGCAAGAAGGAGCAGGACGGCATCCACGAAGTGAAGCGCCGCCTCACCATCCTGCGCGACGCTTGGTCCGCGATGTTATCCGGTCAGGGATCGGACGGCGCTTCCGCCGATCCGCAACTGGCTGCCGCCTGACTCGCTTATGTTGGCCGAGCCTGCCGAACACGAATTGCTGGACGCCTACGACCAGTGGCGCCGCTGGACCGAGGTGGAGGGACTGGCCATCTGCGCCGAGGATTGGCCGAAAGTGACCGAGTGCCAGCGCGTGAAGCGCGAACTGCAAACGGTCATCATCCGGCGCACCGACGAAGCTTTTACCGAACTCCCGCTCAACTCCCAGGCCCGCGCCCGCTTTGAGTCCGGGATGCGCTCCGCGGTGGGTGAACTCATCGAGCTTGAGTCCCGCAATGGAAGGATTCTTTCCGAGAAACGCGGCCGCGTCCTGAAAGAGAGGGAAGACTTGGAGCGTTCCGCGCACAATCTCCGGCGCGTGCATGGCACCTATGGCAACGCGCTGGGTGCCTGCTGGCACTCTTACTCCTGACGGGACCGACGTTTAGGAGGCGTCGCTGAAGCGTTGCAGCGGCTCTGGCATTGGGCTGAAGTCATCCCCTGAATCCTCTTTTACTCTTCAACCCTTCAACGCTTTAACCTCGTTGCCCCTTCACCCGCCCCTTCACCCGGCCCGCGCATCCAGCGTCTGCCGCACCACCCGCAACAGTTCCGTGTTCCGAAAGGGTTTCATCAAGAGAGCGCTGGCCCCGAGAGACTGAAGATCGCCGGCCAGTTGGGGATTGGGCGCCTCGCCGCTCAACATCACCACCTTGGCCGTGGGGTTCGTCTGACGAATGCCACTCAACGCCCCGCGTCCATCCAGGAACGGCATGTCCACGTCGAGCAGGACCAGGTCCATGTGGGACTGATACTTGGCCACGGCCTCCCGCCCGTCCGCCGCTTCGACAACGCGGTAGCCGCGATAAGCCAGCACGGCGCGGATCAACCCGCGCACCAGGTTTTCGTCGTCCGCGACGAGGATGGTTTCGGTGCCGTTCAAGGCTTGGGCCGAGAGCTTGCTGGGTTCGCCGGCGAGGGGCTGGGGTTTGCTGGCGTAGGCCGAAGCGCAGGGCAGCGTCAGCGTGATGCGCACGCCCTGGGCCGCGCACGGTTCCGCGCAGATGTCGCCTTCGTGCCGCGCCACGATCTGCCGTGCGCGTTGCAGGCCCAGCGTCGGCGGCGTGAGATGGCAGAGTTCCTCCGGGGGCGCGAGCAAGGTGGGCAACTCGGTGGGCTTCACGGCCGAAGGCGTGTGACTGACGGACAAGCGCACGGAGTTGCCTCGCATCGGCGCCGGCAGCGAGGCGGGATCGGCGTTCTCAATCCGGATGCAGATTTCCCCGCCATCGGGCAGGGAAGCATGGGCATGCAGGCACAACAGCAGCGTGGCTTCCAACATCTGGCTTTCGCGGGCTTGCACCGGCCAGAGATCGCGGCTGGCGACTTCGACGGACACTTGCACTCGCCGTCCCAGGCAGCGTCGGAGGAGGGCCACCGTTTCCTCGGCGACCTTGGCCAAATCGACGGGCGTGGGCTGGCTGACGGGACTGCGCATGAAGCCGGCCAGACGGGTGTTCGTCTCGGCCGCCTGGCGCGCGCTGGCCTGGGCCAGAGTCAGATGCCGCCGGCATTCCTCGAGCGATTCTCCCTCCAGATGGGCCAGTTCCAGATGCGAGAGCACGCCGGTCAGGGCGTTGTTCATCTGGTGGGTCATGCCGCGGGTCAGGGCGGCCACGACCCACGCGCGGCGCAGTTCCTCCATCAGTGGAGGCAAATCGCTCTTGTTGACCTCTGATGGAGAAGGCCCGTGCTGGGCCATTTTCCGCGTTGGACGGCACAGGCAAAGCCAGCCTGTGCGGTGTCCGTCCGTGCCGCGCATCGGCTCCACCTCGATCTCGAGCGGAAGGCGCTGGCCGTCCGGGCGGCGAACGGTGAGGCGCGTGCGCACCGGCTGGAACGGTTGGAAGTGCCAGAACTCGTCGCGCATCCGCCTTTCCCATCCAGGCGTGAGCAGTCTCAAGCAGGATCCTCCCGCCACGCTGGCGGCCGTGTGGCCCAGCAGCCGCTCGGCGGCCGCGCTCCAGTGCGTGATCGTGCCGTCGTTGTCCAGCACAACGACCGCGACGGGTTCCTTTGGCGCGCTGGATGTGGGCACGGGTGCAATCATGAGGGGGCAAGACTTGTCGGATTGCCGAATAGAATCAAGGCTCAAACCGCGACTCGAGATTCAGGATTCTGGAGCCTCTCTCAGAACTGTAGCAGCCGACGTGAGGAGGCTCTGCTTCCATTGAAGTTGGAGCCGCCTCACGTCGGCTGCTACAGGGTTCTGAAATCGCCTCTCTGGATTGAGAGTTCACGTCCCTGGGCGCGGCGTCCGGTTGGCCTCGGCCCGTTGCGCCGCGCCGCTTCAAACAAGGTTCTCCAGGATGCTCGGCAATTGCTGCAAGCTTCGGCCCATCGAGGCCCGGGCGATGGCCATCTCGGCTTCATGCGCCGTCGGAAACAGGATCTGCCATCCGGGCGAGGCCATGCACTCGTCGAAGGCCACTTCGCGCAGGTTGCCGCTCGTGCCGATCTTGGCGTTGCGCACCAGCAAGTCCGCAATCTGCACCGCGGCCACGATGAGCGTGTGCTGCTTCGCCTCCTGCGGACGGTGATGGAACGCGGCCGCCTCGATCATCAACTCCGGCATGTTGTGGCTGCGCATGTAGATGGACCCGACCTGCGTGTGGTCCATGCCGAGCACGGCCAGTTCCGTTTCGGTCAGGTCCACCTCGGGGTTGGCGCGGGCGTGGTGGATGGCCGCGAAGTGTTCCGGGAAGCTCCAGGCCATGACGATCTTGCCGAGGTCATGCACCAGACCGGCCACGTAATCGCCTTCGTCCAACGGGGCCTGCACGGTCCCGATGACTTCGCGCGTCATCAACGCCACTCCGATGCAGTGCTGCCAGAACTCGCGCCACGGGAAGGCGCACCGGACGGTGAGCCGCTGGAAATCCTCGATGATCGGCGTGACCAGCGCGAGCTGGCGAATCTGGCGCACGCCCAGGTAGAAGACCGCCTCCTCGATGCTCTGGATGGGCGTGGTCAGGCCGAAATACACCGAATTGACCAGGCGCAACAACCGCGAGGTCAGGCTGGGGTCGCGGCGGACGATGTCCGAAATCTGCGCGGTGTAGCGCTGGTCCGCCTGCAACAGCGACCGCAAGGCGTTGCTGATGCTGCTCAGAGAGGGCAGGGCCGGGCATTGGGCCAGGCGGCGCTCGATGTCTTCAGCACTCAGCCGTTGCACTTTGGCTTCGTTCCCGAGTTCCGTCATAGTCGGTATCCTAGTCTGTATCCGTTATCGGCAGGCTGTGGAGAAAGTTGACAAGCAAAGCGGGAAAAACCGCGCGGTCTCCCTTTTTCGCCGGCCGGTGAGGTGGAACCGTGGAAGGGTGGAAGGGTTGAAGGGTTGAAGCGTTGAAGAGGATTCAGGCGATGGCTTTGGCCCAATGCCGGAGCCTCTTTAACCCTTCAACCCTTCAACCCTTCAACCCTCTTCCCCTTCGCATCCACTGCCCGCGGCGCGCCAGCGCCGGAAAGTCCGGCTTCGCCATTGCACTTCGCCAGAGTCTTGCTACAACCACCGCCATGAAAACAAACCGCCGCCGTTTCCTTCAAACCGCCGGCCTGTCCGCCGGCACGCTGGGACTACTCAGTCAGCTTCCGTTCTCCGCGCGCGCCGCCCGGGCGCCCAGCTTCTTGAGCCGCAAACCCTCCATGCACCTGGGCTTGGTCACCTACAACCTGGCCGAGAAATGGGACGTCGAAGCCATCATCAAGAATTGCGAAGCGTCCGGTTTTGAGGGGGTGGAGCTGCGCACCAGCCACGCCCACAAGGTTGAAGTGGACCTCAGCCAAGAGCAGCGCACCGAGGTCAAGAAGCGGTTTCAGAACTCCAAGGTGCAACTGATGGGGCTGGGCAGCGCCTTCGACTACCACACGCCGGACCAGGCCAAACTCCGAAAGGACCTCGACGCCACCAAGGAGTACATCGTCCTCGCCCAAGACGTGGGCGCGACGGGTGTGAAGGTGCGGCCCAACGGCTTTCCGAAAGACGTGCCGCAGGAGAAGACTTTGGAGCAGATCGGCAAGTCCCTCCGCGAACTCGGCGACTTTGCCCGCGACCACGGCCAAGTTCTCCGGCTGGAAGTTCACGGCAGCGGCACCTCGTTCCCCCCGCACATCAAGACGATCATGGATGTCGCCAATCATCCCAACGTCGGCGTGTGCTGGAACTCGAACCAGAGCGACCTCGACGGCGAGGGCTGGGACCACAACTTCGACTTGCTCAAGGACAAGATCTTCGCCGTCCACATGCGCGACCTGTTCCTGGAAGAGTATCCGTGGCGCAAGCTGATGACGCGCTTGAACGAGATCAAGTTCACCGGCTTCTGCCTGGCCGAGGTCTCCGCCAGCACCGATCCCGTGCGCGTCATGAAATACTACCGCGCCCTCTGGCTGGCGTATCAGGGGCTGCTGTGACTTGCGCGTCACCGCAACTTCCCGCAGCGATCCGAACTCTGGCGTCTCCGTCAGGGTGACGGAGTGGAAGCCAGCGAGCGTGGGTTGAGGCGTTGAAGCGTTGAAGAGGATTCCTGGGATGGCTTCAGCCCAATGCCACAGCCTCTTCAACCCTTCCACCCTTCAATTCCGATTCGCTCCAGCCCCGCAAGCACCGCCGCCGTTCCTTTCCCCTTCCCGCCCGGCGCGATTCGGCTATAACACCCGCCAGATGTTCGTTGATGAAATCAAAGTCTATGCGCGGGCCGGGCACGGCGGCCGAGGTTGTATCGCCTTCCACCGGGAGAAGTTTTGCCCCAAAGGCGGCCCTAGCGGCGGCAACGGAGGGCGTGGTGGCAACGTGGTCCTGCAAGCCGATCACGACTTGAACAACCTCATCGCCCAGTACTTCAACCCGCGGCTGGTGGCTGAGAAAGGCGAGAGCGGCATGGGGAAAGGCATGGACGGCCACGCCGGCAAAGACCTGATCGTGAAGGTGCCGTGCGGCACCCTGGTCTGGCGGACCGCCGCGCCCGTGCCACCGGCGGCCGGGCTGGCCCCGTCACCGGCCGCCCGCGGCCCGATGCTCAGCAGCACGAGCCAGCGCGGCGTCCTTCGCTATGCCGGGAGGGACCGGGCGATGGAGATTGATCTGTCCCGAGACGAGGACGAACCAGAGGCGGCCGCCGGCGCCTCGCGTCCGCCGCGGGAGGGGGAACTCGTCGCCGACCTCACGCAACACGGCCAGCAGTTCGTGCTCTGCCAGGGCGGCCGCGGCGGACTGGGCAACCGGAATTTCGCCACTGCCGTCCGCCAGACGCCGCGTTTTGCACAGCCCGGCGAGCCGGGTGACGAAGGCGACTTCCTGCTGGAACTGCGCATCATCGCGGACGTGGGCCTGGTGGGTTACCCGAACGCGGGGAAGTCCACCTTGCTGACCGCCATTTCCAAGGCGCGGCCCAGAGTCGCGCCGTATCCGTTTACCACGCTTCATCCCCAGATTGGGATTGTCGAATACGCTGACCTCCATCGTCTGGTGGTGTGCGACGTGCCGGGCCTCATCGAGGGCGCGCACCGCAATGTGGGTCTGGGCCACGAGTTCCTCCGGCACATCGAGCGGTGCAAAGTGCTCGTCCTGCTCCTGGACATGGCCGGGGCCGACAACCGCGCGCCCTGGGACGATCACCGGCATCTGATCGAAGAACTGGGTCTCTACGACCCAGCCCTGCTGGAGAAGCCGCGCCTCGTCGTGGCGAATAAAATGGATGAGCCGGTGGCCGAACAGAACTTGAGGAAGTTCAAGCGGCGCGTTCCGAAAACGCCCGTGCTGCCCATGGCCGCGGCGTTCGACGAAGGCGTGGAGCGCTTCAAGGACGAAATCCGTGAAGCCGTGAACGAGGCGACCGCGGCGGTGAAACAGAACGCGTGATCTGTTCTTCGTCCTTTCGAAAGCGTCGAGGGCCGAGGCTTGATCCGGCCCTGGTCCCGCGACAGGGCTGATTCAAGAAAGCGTAGCAGCCGACGTGAGGAGGCTCTGTTTTCAAATCCGAAATCAAAACAGAGCCTCCTCACGTCGGCTGCTACGATCCAGGGATTCTTGAATCCACCGCGGGTTCCGCGAACGTCCGGCGAGTATCCGCTTGCGACCCGTCCACGGAAGTGATTCACTCTTGCCGTCCTAAAATCACAAACCCTCAACAAGCACCGCTATGGCCAAATTATTCTCCGTTGCCTCCTGGAACGTGGAGCATTTCGACGACGATGCCTCGCGCATCGGACGGGTGGTGAAGTTTCTCAACGATCAAAACCCGGACGTCTTCGCGCTCTACGAAGTGGAGGGCAAGGCGGTCTTCGCCGAGTTGACGCAGCAGATGCCCAAGTACCACTTCCACATCACCGAGGGCCAGCAGACGCAGGAAATCCTGGTCGGCGCCCGCGGCACGCTGAGCGCCTTCTTTACACAGAAGCTGGAGTTCAAGGAGGGCAACACCTTCCTGCGGCCCGGCGCGCTGCTCACGGTCACGGTCAACGGCGACTCCTACCCGCTCCTCTTCCTTCACACCAAGAGCGGCAATGCGCCCGTCGGCCTGGGCATCCGCGACGACATGCTCCGGCGCGCGTTGGACTTCCGCAAGACGCTCAACAAGGCCTCGCCCAACGGGAAGGCCAACTACATCGTCCTCGGCGACCTCAACACGATGGGCATGAAGTATCCCTTCCAAAAGGACATTGAGGCGGAGGTGGAATTGAAGAAGCTCGACGCCGACGCCAAGAAGCGCCAGATGCGCCGGCTGGGCAAAACCAAGCCGGCCACGTGGTGGAACGGTCCCGGCAGTTCGATTCCGCCGAGCAACCTCGATCAGATCGTGGCGGCGGATCACCTGAAGTTCAAAGCCTTCGCCGGCGGAGCGGAAGCGGACGTGCGCGGCTGGGCCTCGCTCGGCACAGACGCGGAGAAAGCGTCGTGGATCAAGAGCTACTCCGATCACTCGCTTTTGCTCTTCCAGGTGGAGAAGTGAGCGTTCGCGTGGTTGAGCAGCCCTCGTACCGGAGGCGATGGAGGTTTGACAACAAACCTCGCGTGGGTTTGGCTTGCGGACGCTGCGGAAGACGGGCCTTCAGTCTCGCCGAATTCCTTTCGCTGTTTCCCGAACGGCTCAAGTCGGCGCATTTGAATCGCTGTCAATTCGTCCGATTTGTGTCAGGGCCTTGGTGTCTCTGCGGTTCCCCGGCGTGTTCCCAACACCATCGTTCGACCGAGCGGATACCAGGGCGGCGCGGAGACAGGTCTTTGCTGACAAGCTACGCTGGCCACGTTATAGCCGCCTCATGCTCTTGCGCATCAAACTCGTCGTCCTCCTTGCGCCCTTGGCGGCGGGCGTCCTCGTTGCCGGTACTCCTGGCCGGACGGGAGGATTGACGGACCTGCCCAAAGAAATCCTCGCGCCGGTTTCTCTCGCCAATCCCGGCTTCGAAGAAGAGGGGACCGGTTGGACACCGGCCAGCGCGGAAGCCTTCAGCACGGCGAGCGCCGTTGGCGCTGCGCATTCCGGGAAGTCCTGCCTGCGCTTCGATGCCGCACAAACCACTCGCTTCGTTCCGTCCTGGCGGCAGAAACTGCCGGATGTCGGCCCTGGCGCGTACGTCCTGCGCTTCTGGCTCAAGACACGCTCAGTGGGAACCCAAGGCAAAGCGGGCGATGGCGTGCGCGTCGGCCTGGAATTCCAGCGGCAGGACGATCAGCGCGCCTGGCCTGCCACCGAGGTGTTTCGTGGCACACGGGACTGGCACCAACAGGAGTTGCGCGTCTTCATCCCCAACGACCTCAAGCCGGGCACCGCTTGTCTCACCATTCACCGCTACGGCGGCCCTGGTGGTGGCGAGGCCTTCTTCGACGACTTCAGCCTGGAGCGTGTGGCGTCGTCAGCG
Organism: Verrucomicrobiota bacterium; assembly: GCA_016219875.1. Taxonomy (GTDB): domain Bacteria; phylum Verrucomicrobiota; class Verrucomicrobiia; order Limisphaerales; family JACRJZ01; genus JACRJZ01. The sequence goes on from JACRJZ010000091.1 coordinate 13,116, forward strand.
ATCGAGGCCTTCTTGGAATATCCGAACTTCCGCGGACTGCTGCCGGACGATGGCCCGATGCGTCTCCGAGTGTGGGTGAAAGTCAACGCTGTCCAGCCGCGCAGTCCGGCGCAAATCGAAGTGGTGAACGAGGCTGACCGAAAACAGGTCGCCCGCGTGGAGTTGCCGGCGGGCGCGAAGGAGCAAGTCGTCCACATCGACGCGGCGAGCTGGCCGCTGGGCAGTTACTTGCTTCGTGCGCGGTTGGGCGATGCGGCCTATCCGGCTTACCGCATCTGCAAGATTTCAGCGGCCCAGCGTCGTCAGATGGCGACGTGGTTCGACGAGCACGGGGTCTGGCATCAGCAGGGCAAGCCGGCCTTTGTGCTCGGCTTCTACAATGCCCAGGGCTGGGATTCGACCGGGCGCCTGGACCAACTGGCCGCGGCGCGTCCGAACTTCGCCATTGATTACGCCAGTTGGGCGCTTCCGTTGGAGGAACAGCGGCGGTACTTGGCGCAGTTGCGGCAGTGGGGCGTTTGGTTTCTCAGCACGGTGAACATGGTCTTCCCCGGCAGCGCCTACAATGTGCTGCGGCATCCCATCGGCAAAGAACTCCTGCCTGCAGCGAGCGAAGCCGAGGACACACCGGAGAATCTGGACCGCTACTTGGTCCGCCTGGCCGAAGCGATGCGGGCCACGCCTGGCCACGCCGGCTGGTACGTGATGGACGAACGCCCTTTCGATCAAGCGCCGCGGCATTTTCATCAGTACCAAGTGCTCCGCGAGGCTGATCCAGATCATCCGACTTTCGGCGTGAGCGACAAGCCGGACGAACTGGCGTTCTGGCGCGACACGCTCGATGTCGTGGGCCTCGATCCCTACCCGCTGTTCAACGCCAAACAGGGCCGTCCCTTGACCCTGGCCGGAGACTGGACCCGCGCGGCGGTCGAAGCGACTCACGGCAGCCGCCCGGTCTGGATGGTCCTCCAGTTCTTCCAAGGCTGGAGCACCGACCGCTGGCCCACCGAGGAAGAACTGCGCTCCATGAGTCTGATGGCGATCACCGAAGGCGCGCGAGGCTTGTTCTACTGGAGCTTTGGCATCCGCGGATTGAAGGCGGTGCGGAACGAAACCGAACAGGCGGAGTACTGGCGGCGCGCGGTGGCCGTCTGCCGGGAACTCAAACGACTGGAGCCGGCGCTCGTGGCTCCGGACAGCGCTGGCCTGGTACACACCGTGTCCGACCCGCGAATCCGTTGGCAGGCGCGCAAAGTTGCGGGCAAGGCGGTCGTCTTCGCCTACCTGCCCGCGAAGCGATTCAGCGAACGCTTCGAGCAGCCGCCAGCGGAAGTGCGTTTCACGTTCCAGGACGGACGCACTGTCGCGCGGAAGTTCGCGCCGGATACCGCGGACTGGTTCGAGATCGAACTCGCTTCCCGCCCTGAGGACACTGAGCGGAAGAAGACCCGCGATTGACGGTTGAGTCTTGATCCTGCATCGAGACGGCGCCTGGCGAGACGGCGCCACCGCTTGCAGCAAAGCGGGTGAATGACCTTGCGTTTTCGCCGCCTTTCCGCCTCAATGCCGCCCGTCAATTCGCCAAGCAGCACAAGGCCATGCACGCACCGAACAACTCGCGTGGAGACGAGCCAACTCGCCGGAAGCTCTGCTCTTGCGGCCGGCAGGAACTTGGCGCCATCTTGATCTCCGGCCACCGACTGACCACGAACAACGAACCACGAAGTCACAACTCAATGCACTCCCAGATCCTCCCGCGCCTCGTGTGCTTTCTCGTGACGCCCTCTCAACTTCTCCGCGCCTGTCCTGGTGCAGACGTGGTGGCACCAAGAGGGAGTCAGATTCTCTGAATCGAAGCTTGCCTTCCGTTCGCGCCTCAGCTACACCCTTGCCGTTCCTCGGTGGAAACAAACAATATGTAACGAATAAACAATAAGTTTCGCGAGCTTCGGCCGCTGTCCATACCGAAACGGACAATTTCCTTGGACCTCAAGTGGCGCTGGAGCACGCCCGGAAACGGGCGTGCCGAAAGCGTTCTTGAGAGGCATGTCCGTGCCTGGTATGGGGCGTGAGTAGTCACGCCCCTGCAGCGTCTGGGGCCACGAAGAAATGGAGAAAACAATGAAAGCAGAAGTCAGTCGGGTCGCAATCGCAGTCGCAGTGGCAACACTTTGCCAACTCACCACTCAAGGCCAAGTCACCAACTTCGCCAACTTCACCCCGGTTTGCCTGACACTGGATCGGGCGGACGGCCCGGAAGAAGTCGGGCAAGGCATCTTCATCAGTTTCACCAGTGACGTGGGGCGCATCTACCGGTTTGAATCCTCGACCACGCTCACAAACTGGACGTTGGTGGAAGAGGTCATCGGCACCGACACCAACATGGAGTTCTACATTCCGATCACGAACATGACGGTCATCCCGCCGGGCACGGGCACTAACGGAGGCGGGCCTCCACCGGGCTTCGAGGGCATGATGATGGCCGGAGGCGAGAGTGCGACGAGCGGAACCAGGTGGGTGCCGCGGCCGCCACCGCTTCCCTGGGATCCCGCCTACCAAGCACGGCCTCGAACGACGAGCGCGGAAGGGCTTTCCAGCGAGTCGGGGATGCTCATGGAGATGGACTCGCCTTCGACCAATCCGCCGCCGCGCGCCACGTTCTACCGGGTGGTCTGCCCGGAGGACCGCATCCAGTTCCCCGATTTCGAGGACTTCACGGAACAGTTCATGTACTTCGACGTGTGGACCTCCCTGACGGGAACCTACACACTCACGCTCTACCAGGATTCGACGCTGGTTTATTCGAACCGGGCGACCGTCCCGAGCGGCGGCCATTTCGGCGTCTATGATCCCGACTACGACCCGGCTTATTGGCCGTACACCGGATTCTACAGCGGAAGTGAGTTCAGGGTAAATGTGACGGTCACCAACACCAACGGAGCCAGCGCCACGGCCACGGCCAGGAAGACCATCCGGCGCCGGACCATGAACCGCGCCGGCATCACGATCCAGCAATTCGGCGCGCTGGGGTCTTCGGGGACCCTTCAAGAAGATGTCGATGATTGGATGCACTCGTACTTTCTGAAGAACTACCAAGCCGCCCGACAATACAGCCTCGGGGGCGCGGTTGTGGACCCCTACGTCGATGTCACTGGCGTTCCTCGTATCTACGCCACGAACGACTGGGCCAGCTTCAAGACCCTGCTCTGCGGCCCAAACCGCCCGGTGCCGCTGACGGACCTCTACTACTTCGGGCACGGCTCGAAGGACGGGATCGGCAGCAACAGCGTGCCGAACGCCAACATCCAGGTCCGCGACTTGCAGAACTCGCTCCTCAAGACCAACCCGATGTTCTACGTGTTCCTGGACGGTTGCTCGACGGCGAAGAATGCCCAACTCCTGAAAGCGTTCATCGGCTACGGTGAGAAGGTGTCCCGCCAGGACTTCATCGACCGAGGCCTGACACCGGCGTTTGGCGCCGGCTGGAAGAAGCAGGTCGGGTCGTCCTACCTGCTGCAAGGAACCTTGAGGCACCGGCATTTTTGCTTCGTGTGGGATTTCGACTTTCACCTGACACATCGGGATTTTGGCGGCAACGGCTATTTCGACCACACATTTGAAGACGCCATCAACTTCGCCAAAGCGCCGCATACACTAGGATTCGACAGGTATATCGAAACGAACGCCGAAGGCGATCTCTTGGATTGGTTCGGCTGCTACGATTGCTTCTTCGACCATGTCGGACTGTAGCATGCGTAAACCTATCCTCCTCCTTGTTCTTCTCGTCCTCGTCGCAGCCGGAGTTCTCCTCTGGCTGCGGTCAGGACATGAGATCAAGCCTCCTGCTGAAGTGACCGAAGCGGAGAGCGCACCCGTGGTTGCGCGAAGCCCAACGCCGGTTTCGCTCACAAACGAGTCGGAGCCGCCCGAGGTTGTTCTGACGTTCCCTGCCGACCCCAGGCCCGCCGTGCAGAAGTTCTACGAGTTTGCGCGCGCGGCCAACCTCTACCGCTTCGACCCGCGAGTGATCCATTATTTTGAGGAAACCAACCGCTTTGGGACGGACATCTCATTCCAGACCCCAACGCATGGAGTGCAGGTGCTCAACGGGAAAGTGCTCCATGTCATTTCGAACATGGACTCCGCCAACGCGCCGCACGACCGGGAGGGAAAGGGGATTGCGGCCTGGCACTCCTGCACCGGCACCATGACGGAGGAAGAAGCGCTGGCGGCCACGATGGCCATTCTGCAGGCCATCAATGACACACGAACGATGGAAGCGGTCCAGAAGGGGAAACGCACCTTTGAAGCCATTCCCATCCACGTCAAAGATCCGAATGGAAACCGAGTTCGGGTGATTCCGTTTCGCACTATCCGGCTCTACGACGAGAGAAGAGTGCTTTGCGTTCGCGCGCAGTTCCGGATGGGCGAGACAGGATCCGCAGGGCTGGTTGATTGGTTCAACAACCGGTAGCCAAGGCGGCGCACTACCTTGGAACCAACGCGAGTTTTCTGCTCGCCCACAACGATCGGGCCGAGGTAAAGGAACAGCCATGCCAGCGCCGGTTGAGACTTTGGGAGACGACCGCTCCCGTCGGCCCGTTCTGTGGCTCTTCGGAGCAGGGGTCGTGGCGGTCGTGTTGATCTGGGCCTGGGCCAAACTTCCCACGCCGGCGCAGCGCGTGGGCGTCCAGTTTGCCGGCTACCGCCTGGGCACGAACGGATATCGAGTGGCGCAGTTCGCGGTGGCCAACAGCAATCGCTTCCCCGTGCGGTGCCGGTTCTGGGTCACGCCGCCCAACTCCGTTGATTACCGATCTCAGGCGCTGTTTGATCCGGAATACAAGGTGATCGCGGCGAGGAGTGTTTTTCGGCTTGAGGGAGCCGCGCGCCCGCGGAACGCTCTCGCCCACTATCCGGCGCTACCCGGCACGAACCTGCCCTCGGGACCGTGGGTTCTGCGCGCCAACGTCTGGGACGCGCGCCCTCCAGGCACGGCCGTGCGGATGCGAGACGCGGTTCAACATTTCCTGGGGAAAGTCGGGCTGTCCCCAGTCGGAAACCTCCTTTCACGGAGAGGACCGTATTTCACTTCGAGCGGCATCATCCCGTCAGACGGTCAGACAAGTCTCGAAGACAGAAGCGGCCCCTCCCCCCCTCGCAACCGTGAAGGAGACGGAGTGCCGCTGCCGTGAGCCTGCTCGGCCTCACTCTCGCCTGTCACAACAACCTCCTGAACTGGTCCGGCGGACAAGCGCCTTACCAAGTGCAGCAGTGCCGGGAGCTGGGCGCTTCCAACGCCTGGGAAAACGTGGGCGAGCCGGTGCGGACCAATTCCCTGTCGCTGCCCCTCGGCTCCGGCAACCGCTTCCTGCGCGTGCGCGGGCCGTGAAACCCAGCACTGAACTTGAAATCCGAAACAACCTCAAATGCTCCAGGGGCGATTTCAAAACTCCGTAGCAGCCGACGTGAGGAGGCTCTGTCTTGATTTCAGATTTCGGATTTCAGAATTCGGATTCAAAGAGTGAGCCTCCTCACGTCGGCTGCGACGGTTTTGAAAGAGGCCCTCCAGTGACAGAAATCCAAAACGGACGGCCTCGATGCTTGCTCAGGCAGTTTCGAGCATTCGAGCTTTAGTCCCTCGGATTCGCTTCGAATTTCGGATTTCGCGCTGCGGATTTTGTGCCGAGCCGCCGCCATCTGCCATCTGCCTTTTGCCTTGGCCGGTCCTACTTCCCCTTCTTCTCCTGCGTCTGCATCACGAGGACCCAGTCGCCTTCGGCGGGCGTGGGGAACTGGCAGGTCTTCTCGGTCACGACGCCGACGGCGGCGCTCTTCTCGCCGGTGCGCGGATTCCACCAGCGGACTTCCGGCGACGGCGGCAGGGATTCGAGCAGCACTTCCACCGTGCGGTCTTCCGGCACATAGACCAGGAGCACGTCGTTCTTCACCGTGCCCGCGGCGGCGATGTATTTGCGCGGGTTCTGCGCCCCGGGATTGTTCACGATGCACTCCGGCTTCGGCCGCAACTGCGCGAAGTCGATGGCGGTGAAGAACGCAACCAAGTTCGTCATCTGCTCGGCGGCGGGCATGGTCAACGCCTTCTGCCACGGGAGCGGGATGCCGGCCCCGGCGTGGTCCGTGGGCGGCTTGGTGCCGTCGTCCCAACCCCAGACGCCGTGGCCGCCGTAGCTCACGCCGGCGGTGGGCGCGTTGAGGAGCGACCAGTAGATCGTGCGGCGGGTGAGGTCGGCGGAAATGGGCTTCTTCGACTGATAGCCCAGGTGGCCTTCGTAGGGCGGCTCCAAGTTGATGAACGGACGGTGCGGCGGGTTCTTCCAGTCCTTCGTCACCGGGCCTTCGGTGAGCCAGCGCAGATGGTCGTCGCTGTCGCCGTGGCCGCTTTGGTAGCCAATGAGGTTGAGCCACTGCTCGCCCTGGAACTCAGGCCAGTTCCAGTGCCGGCCTTGCGGATGCAGCGAGACGGGCGCGTGTGCGATGTCGCCAAACACGGCGCGTCCGATGCGCTTCCACTTGTCGCCTTCCGTGCCGAAGTAGTGGCCATCGCCGGGCAGAATCCACACCACGGCGTTGGCCTGCCAGCGGGCGACCATGTAGCGCGCCAGCAGAATGGCTTGGTCTTCAGGCAGCGACCATCCGGGGTTCACGGCTGGATTCTTGCCGCTGCCGATGGCCCACAGGAGCACGGGCACGTTGAGCAGCCCGGCCTTGCTCACGGCGTCGGCCTTGGCGTCGAGACGCTGGAAGAACTTCGGGTTGATCTCGATCTTCTCCTTGCCGGTGAAGGCGAGTTGCTTGTCCAAGTCGCCGTCGGGCGCGGCACGCCATGGCGTGGCGACCCACTGGACGGCGCTGAACTTCTGGCGCGAGCGTTCCTTGAGGTAGAGGCTCCAATCCGCCTCCGTCGAGAGCAACGCCCCGTTCCACGCCGTGTCAGACAGGAAGAAGAACGGCGTGCCGTCGTCGTGCTGAAGATAGAACCCGTCGGCGGAAACCCGCACCGGCCCGTGCTGCTCAAAGCGCGTGGCGCCTTTCGCCTCGACGCAGGTGAAGCTGCCGGATTGCTGGTGCAGGCCGGTGTTCGCCGCGTCCGAGCAAGTCGTGGTGAAGGACCACGCACCGGTCTGGTTCGGCGCGAAGCGCACGCGCCACGTCGGGCCGCCGTCCCAGAAGCCGGGCACCTTGATCGGGTCGCCCTTGGGCGGCGTGAAGGTCACGGTGAGCGCGGCTTTCTGCACCGGGTTGTCGTAGGCGGCGCTGCTTTGGAACGACTGTTCGAAGCGGCCATACTTGGGAACCTCGGCGCCCGAGGCGACGAAGCACGCCAGAGTGAAAGAGGAGAGAAGGAATCCAAGCGCGGCGCGGGACCGGCTGTTCTGAGTTTTCACGTTCATAGTTCAAGATGCTGCATTCAAAACCCGGCGCATGAGACAGGAATTTTCGTCCGGTGTCAAACCGAGGCCGGCACGAATTGAACCGCCGCCAGATGGTTGTTGCGTCCCCCGCCGAAATGCCGCACAACACCGCGCCGTTTTTACGTATGAAAAAAGAAACCGCCAAAGCTCCTGAGAAACAGTTGCTGGACTTGCTTAAAAAGGTGCTGCCCAAGGCCACCCACGATCCGCAACTGGCCGGAAAGATTTACCAAGCCATCGAGGACGAACTCAAGGCCAAGTCCCGCGCCGCCTCGTTCGAGAAGTTCTGCCAACGGGTCGAACTGCCCAACCTCGAACCCGCCACGATCGAGAACGTGAAACAGCAGCTCGCCCAGTCGTTCAGCGACGCCGACGTGGCCATCAAGCCCAATCGCAAGGCGCAGTCCCTTGCGGTCGAGGTTTCGATGGCGGACGGCTCGCAGTTCCGCAGCGACATCAAAGTGGGCGCCGCCAAGTCCGAAGAAGGCGAAGACAGCGCGCCGCCGCCCAAGTACGTGCCATTCCCCGTCAGCCTGCCGGGCGACAAGGAGTTGGTCTGGCTCCTGGGCAAACAGGAAACGCTGACGCCGGAGGAAGCCGGCATCGCACTGAACCGGTTGGAGGAAGATTTCTGGGCCTCGAAGACCGGGCAGAAGCTCCTGAAGGACCGCGTGGAACGATGCTTTCCCGAATTCATCGCCCGCGTGCCGGGCGGCATGTTGAGCGAGGTGGGGCTGAAACGGCACTACAAGATGCCTGAGCCGCTCAAGGTCCTCCGCATTGGGCCGAAGCGCTGAGCCGGGTTTTTCCCGTCAACTCAAAGCGCCGGCAGACCGACGCGGTTCCAGGCAGAAAAATGGCGGCGCTCTGCCGAGACGCCGTTACGACCGCGCCGCTCGTTGCCAAAGCGACTGGAAGTACTGGCCGCCTTCACTGAGTGAGCCGTCCGGCTTCACCAGCCAGAATCCGCGCACCAGCTTCGGATCGGTGACGGGCGTGGGCGGTTTCGTTGCGGGCTTGCCGGCGAACTCATTGCAGTAAAGCTCCCAGTGGGCGATGAAGCGGACGTCCGCCGCGAGCATCGCGCCCATCCACTCGTCAAAGCGCTCCGCGATCCGCTGCGGCTGGTCGTTCTCCGGGACGCCGATCTCGCCGACATAGACTGCGCCCTGGCCGAACAGCGGCCCGGTGCGCGCACGCCGCCGGATTTCGGCGATGCATTTCCAGAGCGTCAACGGGCTGCTGAGTCCGTCGTAGGCGCTGTAGGAAACAAGGTCGAGTTCCACGCCGGGCAGAACATGCTCCGTCATGGTGGGGATGTTCTTCCACGCGTCGGCCACGCGGTTCACTTCCGCGGCGTGAGCGACGACGCACTTGGCGCCTGGGCCGAACTTCGCGCGCGCCCGCGACACGCCGGCCTGCCGCGCCGCCAGCCAGCGCTGCATCCGTTCACAACGCTCGCGCCAGTCGGCGGGCGGCGGATTCCATTTCTCGCCCGCGCCGCGCAGCAGCCAATCGCCTTCCCAGTGCTGCAAAACCAACGTCAGCGCCCGGTCGCGATACGTCTGGTAAAGATGCGCGGTCAGCTCGTGGAACTCTTGCGTGATCGCTTCGTAGAAGTCCGCGCCCTGGCCGGGCTTGCGCCAATTGTGCTCCGCCGGCGAATGCGCCTCCAGCAAGAGCGTGGAGAACGGCAGCGCGAAGAGCCGCTGGAAGTAATCCGACTTCGCCAGTTCAACGAAGTTCCGGTAACGCCCCCATTGGCTGTGGAACGGATACGAGTTGGCAATGCCGTCCGGGATAAACCAGAACTTGCCGAGCTGCGTGCCCAGTTCCAACAGCTTCTCCGCGCCTTCCAGCAGGAACGGCCGCTGGGTCAGGCAATACTTCCCGGCCACGTGCGCCGCGCCCACGCGTGCTCGGAAATCCGCTGGAAGCCGCGTCAGCCTCGAGGGCCGATGCGACTCGATGAGTGACAGAATCCGCTCGTCTGCTGTCAGGTCTTTCGGCGCTTCCGCTGCGTCACCCAGCCGTGCGAACGGCAGGGCCAGGGCCGACGTCGCAACAGCGGCAAGGAAAGCCCGCCGGGGAAGCGGTGTCCCCGCGCGGTCCTGCACCAAGGTGGCGGGCGGGATTTGCGAAGCCGGTTTAGGTCGGGCCGATTTTGGATTCATGTGCCCGCGAGCGTAACACGGACATCGGGAGTGTCCATCCGTGTTCCCGGCGGCAGAAGCTTCGCAAAGTGGGTAAACTTTTAGCCGCTTCAACGCTTCAACGTTTTAACGACTGTGACTGCGACTCTCCCGCGCTGGGTTCGTCGTGCTTTCTTGCTTTCCACTGTCCTCCTACGGTCGCTAAAACTGCGCCGTGAAAACAATCTGGCGCTGGGCGTTGTGGACCGCGGTGATCGCGGGCGCAATCGCGCTGCTGGAGTGGTGGCGCTGGGTGCGGCGGGAGTGCAGTCAGGACCGGCCCATCCTGGCAGCGTCGGAGCGGTACGGCGTCGAACCGGCGCTGGTCAAAGCGGTCGTGTGGCGCGAGAGCCGCTTTGATCCGCTGGCCAAAGGCCGCCGAGGCGAGGTGGGCCTGATGCAAATCATGGAAGGCACCGCCCACGAGTGGGCCGCCGCGGAAGGGCTGAAGCTGTTTTATCACCGGCAGTTGTTCGATCCTTGGCGCAACACCCAGGCCGGGGCGTGGTACCTGGCCAAACTCCGCCGGCGTTACCAGCACACGGACAATCCCTTGCCCTACACGCTGGCCGACTACAACGCCGGACGCGGCAACGTCCTCCGCTGGGCCAAAGGCGCCGCGGCCACCAACAGCGTCGCGTTCATCGAGGCCATCGGGTTTCCCGGAACGAAACAGTATGTGAGGACGGCGTTGGCGCGCTTCGAGCGATACCGGAAGACGTTCCCCCCAAAGTCGAGGAGCCGTCGGAAATCACGCCCGCCATGCATCTGAAAAGGGCGACAGACAAGCGAGGCGATCCTGCTGGCCAACGGCTTGGGTTTTAACGATTTTTTGACGTTCTGCGCTCCGGTTTTGATTACCGCGCCGGCCAGGGTGACGCCACGTTGCGGGCGTGAGAAACGAATCTCGTTATGAGTGACCTGATCTGCATTGCCCTGGTTGCGGGGTTCTTTGTGGTGAGCGGCCTCTACGTCCGCTTCTGCGAGAAACTGTAGGAGCACCTATGGAAACCATCCTGGTGAGCCTCGTGGCTCTACTGCTGTTCCTCTACCTGTTCGTGGCCATGATCCGGCCGGAAAAATTCTGACTGCCCTCCCATGCAAACTTCAGGCTGGCTGCAACTCGGTCTCTTCGTCGTCGCGCTCGCGGTGATCACCAAGCCGATGGGGCTTTATCTCCTGCGGGTGCTCGACGCCAATGGCCGAACCTGGCTCGACCCCGTGCTCCGTCCGCTCGAACGGCTCACCTACCGCTTGATGGGCGTGGACTCCAGCAAGGAACACGACTGGAAGCAATACACCCTGGCCATGCTGCTGTTCAGCTTGGTGGGCTGCGTGTTCACCTATGCGATCCTGCGGCTCCAGCACTTGCTGCCGCTTAATCCCCAAGGCTTTGGTGCGCTGAGTCCCGATCTCGCCTTCAACACGGCAACCAGTTTCACGACCAACACCAACTGGCAGAGCTACGTGGGCGAAGCCGTGATGTCCTATCTCTCGCAGATGGTCGGCTTGGCCTATCACAACTTCGTCTCCGCCGCGACCGGCATCGCCATCTCCGCGGCGTTGGTGCGCGGCATCGCGCGGAACGGAGTGCGCCCGTCCTCGGGCGCAGCAGTGTCCGAGGTGCCAGGCTTGGGAAAAGTATCCGGCGGCTCGCTTGTTTCGAGCGTTGCTGCACCCGGGGACGGGCGCACTCCAGTTATGACGCTCGGCAACTTCTGGGTGGACTTGGTGCGCGTCACCTACTACCTGCTGCTGCCCATCTGCCTGGTGTTCTCCGTTGTGCTCGTGTCGCAAGGCATGATCCAAAACTTCAAGCCCTACACGAAGGCCAAGCTGGTCGAGCCCTACAAGATCTCCGTCGAGAAGAAGAACGACAAAGGCGAAACCACTCTTGGGGCGGACGGCAAACCGGTCCTGGAGGAGCAAACCGTCACCGAACAAACCATCGCGCAAGGCCCCATGGCCTCGCAGGTTGCCATCAAGATTCTCGGCACGAACGGCGGCGGCTACGCCAACGCCAACGCCGCGCACCCCTTCGAGAATCCCACGCCGCTGTCCAACTTCCTCCAGATGCTGTCCATCTTCGCCATCGGCAGTGGGCTGACCTACTACCTGGGCCGCATGACGAAAAACCAGGCCCACGGCTGGTCCGTCTGGGGGGCGATGATGGTCTTGTTTCTCGGCGGCACGCTGCTGTGCTGGTGGGCCGAGGCGAAGGGCAATCCGATCCACCACCGTCTCGGCGTGGCGGTCGCGGACGGCAATATGGAGGGCAAGGAAGTCCGCTTCGGCATCTTCAATTCCGCGTTGTTCGCCACCGTCACCACCGACGCCTCCTGCGGCGCCGTCAATTCGATGCACGATTCCTTCACGCCGTTGGGCGGCTTTGTTCCGCTGTTCAACATCCAACTGGGCGAGATCATCATCGGCGGCGTGGGCGCGGGGCTTTACGGGATACTCGTCTTCGTCGTGCTGGCGGTCTTCATCGCGGGTTTGATGGTCGGGCGCACGCCCGAATACCTCGGCAAGAAGATCCAGTCTTACGAGGTCAAGATGGCGATGCTCTCCCTGCTGATTCTCGCGGTGTCCATCCTCGGCTTCGCCGCCTGGGCGTCGGTGAGCCCGTGGGGGCTGGCCGGTCTGAACAACGCCGGCCCGCACGGGTTAAGCGAGATGCTCTACGCCTACAGCTCCGGCACGGGCAACAACGGCAGCGCTTTCGCGGGCCTGACCGCCAACACGCCCTGGTACAACACGACGCTCGGTCTGGGCATGCTGATCGGCCGCTTCCTGATGATCGTGCCGATCCTGGCAATGGCCGGTTCGCTCGCGCAAAAGAAGATCGCCCCGCCCAGCGCGGGCACGTTCCCGGTGGCGGGCGGCACGTTCGTGGTGCTGCTGCTCGGAACGGTCCTGCTGGTCGGCGCGCTGAACTTTCTTCCGGCGCTGACGCTTGGGCCGGTTGTCGAGTACTTCCTCACGGCACAGGGGAGACTGTTTTAACCCAAGCCACGGAACTGTATGACACAGAAAGCCCCCTCTCTCTTCGATTGGAACATCGTCGGTCCGGCCATTGGTGACGCGCTCAAGAAGCTCGATCCCCGGCTGATGATCAAGAACCCGGTCATGTTCGTGACAATGGTTGGCGCGGTGCTGACCACAGCAGGCATCTTCACTTCACCCACGGATCGCGGCTTCATCGCGCAACTCGCCGTCTGGCTTTGGTTCACCGTGCTCTTCGCGAACTTCGCCGAGGCCGTGGCCGAGGGGCGCGGCAAGGCGCAAGCCGACGCTCTGCGCAAGGCGCGCAAGGACACCATCGCACGCCGCCTGCGCAACGGACGCGAGGACAAGGTCGCCGCGCCTGACTTGCAGAAAGGCGACCTCGTGGTCTGCGAGGCCGGCGACGTGATCCCCGCCGACGGCGAGGTCACCGAAGGCATCGCCAGCGTGGACGAAGCCGCCATCACCGGCGAGAGCGCGCCGGTCATCCGGGAGAGCGGCGGCGACCGCAGCGCCGTCACCGGCGGCACTCGCGTCATCAGCGACCGCATCGTCATCCGCGTCACGATGGAGAAGGGCCACGGCTTCCTCGACCGCATGATCGCGATGGTGGAGGGCGCCCAGCGCCAGAAGACGCCGAACGAGATCGCGCTGACGATCCTGCTGGCGGCGCTGACGTTCATCTTCCTGCTGGTGTGCGTGACGCTGAAGCCGTTCGGGCTCTACTCAGCCACGACTTTCTCCGTGCCGGTGCTAATCGCGCTGCTGGTCTGCTTGATCCCCACGACGATTGGTGGGCTGCTCAGCGCCATCGGCATCAGCGGCATTGACCGGCTCATCCGCCGCAACGTGATGGCCACCAGCGGACGCGCCGTGGAAGCCGCCGGCGACGTGGACGTGCTGCTGCTCGACAAAACCGGCACCATCACGCTCGGCAACCGCATGGCCACGGCATTTCTGCCGGCGCCGAACATCAAGCCCGAGCGCCTGGGCGACGCCGCGCAACTCGCCTCGCTCGCTGACGAAACGCCTGAAGGCCGCAGCATCGTGGTGCTGGCCAAGCAGCAATTCAGCCTGCGCGGGCGCGAGGTGGCCGAACCGCACGCCCGGTTCGTCCCCTTCACCGCCCAGACGCGCATGAGCGGCGTGGATTTTCTTGAAGGGAGCGCACGCGGCCCGCGTGCCGGTTTCGGCGGCCTCGCCGAAACCGATTCCAGTCTCACGAGTCCCGTCGGCGGGCCGCCGACGGGTGCAGCCGGGCCGGCTGCGCTCCCCATCCGTTCCATCCGCAAAGGCGCGGCGGACGCCGTCATCAAGTGGGTCCAGGAGCAAGGCGGCCACAACGACAAGATGGTCATGGACAAGGTGGACGAGATCGCTCGCTCCGGCGGCACGCCGCTGGTCGTCGCGGAAGGCCGCGACGTGCTCGGCGTCGTGCAACTCAAAGATGTCGTCAAAGGCGGCATCAAGGAACGCTTCGCGCATCTCCGCAAAATGGGCATCCGCACCGTGATGATCACCGGCGACAACCCGCTCACCGCCGCCGCCATCGCGGCGGAAGCAGGTGTGGACGACTTCATGGCGCAGGCCACGCCCGAAGCGAAACTCAAGCGCATCCGCGAGGAACAGGCCGCCGGGCATCTCGTCGCCATGACTGGTGACGGGACGAATGACGCCCCCGCGCTCGCCCAGGCCGACGTGGGAGTGGCCATGAACACCGGCGCGCAGGCCGCACGGGAAGCCGGCAACATGGTCGATCTCGACAGCAATCCCACCAAGCTCATCGACATTGTGGAAATCGGGAAGCAGATGCTCATCACGCGCGGCTCGCTCACGACCTTCAGCATCGCCAACGACGTGGCCAAGTACTTCGCCATCATCCCCGCGATGCTCATGGCCACCTTTCCCGCCGTTGCGCCGCTGAACATCATGCGCCTCGTCTCGCCGCAGAGCGCCATCCTGAGCGCGGTCATCTTCAACGCGCTCATCATCATCGCGCTCATCCCGCTGGCGCTGCGCGGCGTCGCCTACAAACCCATTGGCGCGCTCGCCATTCTCCAGCGCAACCTGCTCCTCTACGGCCTGGGCGGCGTCCTCATTCCGTTCCTCGGCATCAAGCTCATCGACGTCATCATCACCAAGCTCCACCTCATCTAAGTCTATGAAAGACCTATTTGCCCACCTGCGCGGCGCCGTCATGTCCACGCTGATTCTGGCCGCCGTCTGCTGCGGCTTGTATCCCCTGATCGTGTTTGGCGTTGGGCAACTGGCCTTTCGCGAGCAAGCGAATGGCAGTCTGATCACTGACCCAGACGGCACCGTGCGCGGCTCGCGCCTGCTGGGCCAGGGCTTCACGGCGGACAAGTATTTCCACCCGCGCCCCTCGGCGGCGGGCAACGGCTACGATGCCGCCAACTCCAGCGGCAGCAATCTCGGTCCGACCTCGCAAAAGCTCTACGATGCGATCAAAGACCGCATCGCGGCCTACCGGAAGGAAAATGGCTTGAAGAACAGCGACTCCGTTCCCGCCGACGCCGTCACCGCCTCCGGCAGCGGGCTTGATCCGCACATCAGCCTGCGCAACGCCGAGCTGCAGGCGCCACGTGTGGCGACGGCGCGCGGCTTGGGCGTGGAGAAAGTCCGCGCGCTCATCAGCCAAAGCACCGATCCCGCCGGCTTTGGGGTGCTCGGCGAAGCCGGAGTAAATGTGCTCCGTCTCAACCTGGCCTTGGACGGGTTATGAACTCGGTGGTGATCTTCTTCGTGCCCAGCGTGGCTTCGCAACGCGACTTCGAGGCCATGTTGCGTGAGCTCTTCAGATCAGTGGAGATCGACGACTCCCGAAGCGGGCAGTACAAGCCGAGTTGAGCAACACGGAGAGTCTGCCGCTCTGGACTTGGTTCCTGCCCAATCCGCGTCCGTTGCCGCCGTGAGTGTTCTGGAAGCTATCGGGTGCTGGATTCCATCCATTGACTTGAGTTGCTTGGTGACGACGCTAGACTGCTTTGCACTATGAAACAGAGCTACACCGCGGTTGTAAAACCAGACGAAGGCTGGTGGATTGGCTGGGTGCTGGAGATTCCGGGCGTGAACAGCCAGGGCAGAACCAAACGCGAGTTGCTGAAGAACCTTCGTTCCGCTCTTAAGGAGGCCCTGGAGTTGAATCGCGAGGAGGCCTTGGCGGCCGCACACAGCGACTTCGAGGAAGAATCCATCCTGGTGTGAAGCGCCGCGAACTCATCCGGCACTTGCGGTCGCACGGCTGCGTTTTGGTTCGCGAAGGCTCCAATCACTCATGGTGGGGAAATCCGCTTCTGAACCGGCGCTCGTCCGTTCCCCGCCACACCGAGATCAATCGCTTTCTCGCGCGCAAGATTTGCCGCGACCTCGCCATACCGGAGCCATGATGCGATGTCGGAAACGAACCGCCCCAATCCCGACGCGCTGCTCAGATCCATCCAGCGCGAGGAAGCCGCGAGGAGGCGTGGCCGGCTCAAGGTTTTTCTCGGCATGTGCGCCGGTGTGGGCAAGACCTTCGCCATGCTGGAAGCCGCGCGGCGTGAACTAGCCGCGGGCCGCGACATGGTCATCGGCTATGTCGAGACACACGGGCGCAAGGAAACCGACGCGCTCACGGAAGGACTGCCTGCCATCCCGCGACGCACGCTGGAATACCGCGGCGTGCAACTCACCGAATTCGATCTCGACGCCACGCTCGCGCGCCGGCCGCAGCTCGTGCTCGTGGATGAATTCGCCCACACTAACGCCCCCGGCTCCCGCCACCCGAAACGTTGCCAGGACGTGCTGGAACTCCTCGACGCGGGCATCGACGTGTTCACCACGCTCAACGTCCAGCATCTCGAAAGCCGGGCCGAGGCGGTGCGGCAAATCAGCGGCATCACCATTCACGAAACCGTGCCTGACACCGCGCTGGACGGAGCGGAACTGGAGTTGGTCGATCTGCCGCCCGACGAACTCCGCGCGCGGCTGTCCGCTGGCAAGGTCTATCTCCCCGACCGCGCGGCCACGGCCCAGGGCAATTTCTTTCGGCCGGGCAATCTCTCGGCTTTGCGCGAACTGGCGCTGCGTTTCGTGGCCGAGCACGTGGGCCAGGACGTGCGTGACTACCGGCTCACGCACGGCATCGCGGACCCGTGGAAGTCCGGCCAGCGGCTGCTGGTGGCCGTAAGTCCGAGTCCGACGTCGGCGTCGCTCGTGCGCTGGGCCTGCCGGCTGGCGGGCGAGTTGAAGGCGCCGTGGGTGGCGGCCTACGTGGAGCCGCCGCGCCCGCTGGACACCGAGGAACAGAAGCGGCTCGCGGAGCACCTGGCGCTGGCGCGTCAACTCGGCGCGGAAATCATCACGACAAGCGACCGCGATGTCGTGGCCGGATTGCTGCGCGTGGCGCGGGAGCAAAACGTCACCCAGCTTGTTGTCGGCAAACCGGCGGGCTGGCGCGCGCTGGATTTGTGGCGCGGCGGCTCGTTCCTCAATCGGCTCATCCAGGCCAGCGGCGACATCGACGTTCATGCCGTGCGCGCGGAAGGCGTGGTGGCGCCGCCACGCGGTGTCCGCCCGCCGGCGTTCGAGAGTTGGGATTGGCGAGGCTTGTTGCTGGCCCTCGGCAGCGTGGCGGGCGTGACGGGCGTCGGGTTGCTGCTCAAACCGTTGACCGGCTACCCGGCCATCGCGCTGGTCTATCTGCTGGCGGTGGTGGTGCTGGGATTGTTTGTCCGGCGCGGCGCGGTGTTCATCGCCTCGCTGCTGAGCGCCTTGCTCTGGAATTTTTTGTTCGTCCCGCCGCTGTTCACGTTCCGAATCTCCAGCGCGCCGGATTGGATGTCGTTTCTTGCGCTGCTGGTGGTCGGCCTGGTGGTGGGCCAACTCACGGCGCGGCTCCGCGCCCAGCAACTGGCCGAGCGCAGCCGCGAGCAGCGCGCCACGGCGCTGTATCTCCTCACGCGCCAGTTCGCGCAGTCAGCGGACCTGGTCCAACTGCTCGGCATCATCGTGCGCCAGGTGGGCGAGGCTTTTCGCGCCGACATCGCGCTGGCGCTGCCGGAAGAATCGAGTGACGCGCCGCTCACGCCATATTTCGCAAGCACTTGGGCACTGCCTGAAAAGGAACTCAGCGTCGCCGTGTGGGCATTTCAACATCGCCAGCCCGCCGGACGCAGCACTGACACGCTCGCGTCCGCGCAGGGCTTGCACCTGCCGCTGGTCGCGGGCGAACGCGCGGCGGGCGTGTTGAGCCTGCGCTTCCACGACGTGACCCCGCTGCCGCCCGCCCAACGCGATTTGCTCGACGCCTTCATCCGCCAGATCGCGCTTGTCCTCGACCGACAGCGCCTGCGCGATGCCGAGACGCAGGCCAAGCTCCTTGCCGAATCCGAGCGTCTCGGCAAGACGCTGCTCAATTCCGTCTCCCACGAACTGCGCACACCTCTGGCCGCGATCAGCAGCGCTGTCAGCGGACTGCGCGAAGCCGGACCGCTGACGCCTGCGCAGCAAAACCTCGCCGGAGAGCTTGACGAAGCCGCCGCCCGCCTTGACCGGCTCGTGCGGAACCTGCTTGATCTGTCACGCCTCGAAGCCGGCCACTTGCGCGCGAACCTAGACTGGCACGATTTGCGCGATGTCGTGCGCTCTGCAACGGACTACTTGGGCCGCGCGCTTTCGCAGCATCCGGTGAAGCTGAACCTGCCCCCGGACCTGCCGCCGGTGAAACTCGACTTCGCGCTCACGGAACAAATCCTCGCCAACCTGCTGGGCAACGCCGCGCGTCACACGCCGCCGGGGACGGACATCGAAGTGCGCGCCCGCCTCGATCCAAACCAGTTGATCATCGAAGTGGCCGACCACGGCCCCGGCCTGCCGCACGGTGATCCGATGCGGTTGTTCGATCGGTTTCAGCGCGGCCCCGGCGCGACGGCGGGCGGGACGGGATTGGGCTTGTCGTTGGTAAAAGGTTTCACTGAAACACAAGGCGGCACCATGACCGCAGCCAACCGGGCGGAGGGCGGGGCTGTTTTCACCGTGCGGCTGCCGCTCGTGGCGTTGCCGCCACTGCCGGAGGAAAAGGAATGAGCGATTCACTGAAACCGCTGGTGTTGGTCATCGACGACGAACCGCAGATTCGCCGCTTGCTGGCAGTCGCGCTCGAAGCCAACGGCTATCGCGTCCTGCCCGCGGCGACGGGGCAGGAGGGAGTCGTGCTCGCCGCGCAACACCGGCCCGCGCTCGTTGTCCTCGACCTGGGGCTGGCCGACCTGCCGGGCCAGGAAGTTCTGCGCCGCCTGCGCGAGTGGAGCAGCGTCCCGGTCGTGATTCTCTCTGTGCAGGACGACGAAGCCGGCAAGGTCGCCGCGCTCGACGCCGGCGCGGACGACTACGTGACCAAGCCGTTCAACACGGGCGAACTGCTGGCCCGTTTGCGCGTCGCCTTGCGGCACGCCACGCCGCGCGAAGAGAGCGCGGTTTTTCAATCCGGCGCGCTGGTCGTGGACTTGGCGGCCCGGCGCGTGACGGTGGCGGACCGCGAAGTGCGTCTCACGGCCACGGAGTTTGCGCTGCTGAGCCTGTTCATTCGTCACGCAGGGAAAGTCCTCACGCACCGGCAGATTCTCCGCGAAGTCTGGGGGCCAAACGCGGAAGGCCAGACGCACTACCTGCGCGTGTATGTGGCCCATCTCCGCGAGAAGCTGGAGAGCGAACCGTCCAGGCCCAGGCTCCTCCTCACCGAGCCGGGGGTTGGGTACCGCTTGATCGAAGAGGAGTAACGCGGCCCATCCGCGTGCGGCACCGGCTACTCCGGCTCGGCCTGCCAGCGCGGCATGAGGTGGTTCGGGACGCCGAGGTGGTCCAGCACGCGCGCCACCACGGTGTCGGCCACTTGCTCGACCGTCTGTGGATTGGTGTAGTAGCTCGGGTTCGCCGGCAGGAGTGTGGCCCCGGCTTGCAGCAGCAGTTCCATGTTCTTCACGTGGACCAAGCTCAGCGGGGTTTCGCGCGGGACGAGGATGAGCTTCTTCTTTTCCTTCAGCATCACGTCCGCGGTGCGCAGGAGGACGTCTTCGCTGAAGCC
The DNA here is from genome assembly GCA_016219875.1 of Verrucomicrobiota bacterium. Lineage (GTDB taxonomy): Bacteria > Verrucomicrobiota > Verrucomicrobiia > Limisphaerales > JACRJZ01 > JACRJZ01. The sequence goes on from JACRJZ010000091.1 coordinate 32,834, forward strand.
ATGCGCGATGCGGCCCATCGTGCCCATGGTGCAGGGGATGACCACCATCGCGTCGAAGGGATTGGAGCCGCTCACGAACGGCACGTTCATGCTTTTTGGCCCGTGGGTCTTCACGCCGTCGCCCAGGCGCAGGCCGCCCGGCAACTCCGCGGCGAGGACGACGTGGCCGTAGTGGCTGATGACGACGTGGACCTCATGCTGGCGCGGGTCGAGGTTGTCGAGCAGGCGTTGCGCGTAGAGCGCGCCGGTGGCTCCGGTGATGGCGACGACGATTCGCATGTGCGGCGGCGTGTTGTGTGGATCACGAGCGGCCAAGCGCCAGGGCAGACCTGCACCCAGCCGGGCCGCGATCCGTGCCGCGCATCATGGTGGGGACGAACGCGGGGAGCAAGTTTTCTGGGAGGGATCAACCCGCGCCGGGCGCAACTTGGCACTGCCGCCGTAGCGCAGGCTTTCCGGCCTGCGGGGCGTGCGAGCGATTCGGCCGTCCGCATCGTGGCGGACGGCCTGCCGACAAGAATGTCGGCGAGACAGCAGGCTGGAAAGCCTGCGCTACGGCGGGGGTGCCCGGTCGCACTCTTGAGGCGGCCCCGATTGGATTTGGCCTGATTGGATTTGGCCTTGCGCAAGATTCAAGAACGCCTATACACGGGGCATGGCCCAGCACTCTTCAGGACCGGAGGCCCTCTCCGTGAACGCGGCGGAGAGCCGTTCCCTGTTGGCGAGGCGCTGGCCGAAATCCGTCCGCAACCTTCATCCCGCAGAAAGGAACCCACATGGCTATTCCCACATACGACGACTGGATTAAGAACACCGCCCTGGGCTGGAATCAACCCCGCAGCAGCAGGCTGAAGAAGGTTGACGATGCGCTGAAGGCTTATTGGAAGGCCCCCGGTCACCAAACGCAGAAGGCGATCCGCATGGCCCTCGCCGACTGGATCCGCTGGAAAGGACCGAATTGGAAAAAGTCCGAGCGCAACAAGCCGCCCCGCTGCATCGTGGAGGAACTCTACACCAACGTCTTCACTGGGTTCCCGGTCGCGGTCACCCCGGAAGAGCGCGAAGCCCTGCGGTACCTGGAGGAACAGCGCCGGTTGGCGTTGCAGCACCTCTTCGCCGGCAAGACGGTGGGCTTGCGCGGTTTCAATGCCGCCAACGAAGGCCGCCGCGCGCTCATGGATTTGAAGAGGGCGACCTCCAATATCAAATCGGTGGTGACTCCGGTGTCCACGAGCAACGAATCGCGCAATGCCATCACCTCGATGATCGGCGACATGTTCGACAACCAGACCGTGCAGCAAATCCTGCCGGACCTGACCACGTCCTTCGGTGGCGATGTCATTGCCTCCGTCGTGCCGGTCCTGTCCCAACTGACCAGCGGGGCGAAAGTCCTCATCGCTTGGGGCAAGGTCGCCAAGGCCAAGTACAACCAATACTCGAACTCCTCCCACGCCTACGCTTTCCAGGCTGGTGATCCGGCAGCAGCCTTCACCGCCTTGGACCGGATGCTGGGCCGGGATGTGACGGCTTCCGCCGTCAAGGCCTCCATCTCGACGGCGGACTTCACCGCCAAGGCGCTCCTGACCCTGGCCGATGGCGGCACCATTTCCGGTCCCGTGGTCGGTGCCGCGACGGCTTTGGCCAACCTGACCCACAAGATTTTCCTCTTCGGGCGTGAGTACCAGGAAACCAAAGCTGCGAACAAGATCCTGGCCGATCCGTCCAAGCTCGACTTCCATTTGTTCGAGGCCAAGCCGCTGCTCGGCTGCTACATGATCTGCTGCTCGACGCTCTCCGACCTCATCAACATGTCGGTCTATGAGTTCGGGCGTCCGGGCTGGATGGATGAAGTCGAATCGCTCAAGCGAAACCACATCGATCCCGTCCGACAGAAGGCCGACGCGTTCATTCGCAACTCGCCCTACACGGTCAACGGGCTGGATTCCTTCTACGGCCGCGGCGGCATGGACAAGATCATGCGTGGGGTCGCCATCATCTGAGAAGAACAGCCGCTTCACGCCCGCCCAGTTTGCTCTGGCCAAACCCGGCGGCCTGCGGCAGTTTACGGCCAGATCATGAGTGAGTTCCAAGTCATCCAAGGCGCCGTCGAGAAGGCCGCCCGCCGCCGCCGCTGGCAGCGAGCTTGGCGGGGCTTCTGGATCGGTCTGCTGGCGGGCACTGTCCTCTGCCTGGCAGTTCTCGTCGCGTTCAAGCTGGCGCCCTTGCCTTATTGGGCACTGGCCGCGGCGGGCCTAGCGGCGGCGATTTGCGCGGCGACCGGCTTCACGGTGGGCGGATGGCGTCCCGTGTCCCTCAGCGAAACCGCCCGTTGGATTGACCGCGAGCAAGTGCTGAAGGAGCGCCTTAGTACCGCGCTCGAAGTTGCGCCGACGGAGTCCGAATGGTCCCAGCTTCTGGTGCATGACGCCGCGCGCCACGCGGAGGGGCTTGACCCGCGCCGGCTCTTGCCGTTTCACCTGCCGCGCGCGGCGCGCTGGGCGGCGCTGGTCCTCGCCGTGGCGGCGGGACTGGGCTTCGTGCCGGAGCACCGCAGCAAAGCGTATCGGCAAAAGCTGAACGACGCGGCGATCGTGAGTGACACCGGCAAGCAACTCGCCGACTTGACCAAACGCAGCCTGGAGCAGCGTCCGCCGGCCCTCGAACCGACGCAGAAAGCCATGTTGTCCGTCGCCGAACTGGGTCAAAAACTCGAGCGCGTGCCGTTGACCAAGAGCGACGCTTTGCGCGAACTCGCCAATGCCGCCGAGAAACTCAGCAAGGAAGCCCAGCAGTTGGCCCGCAATCCCGCGCTCAAGCCGCTCGAACGCGCCGCCCGCGACGCCGGTTCCGGCATCGGCAACAAGACGCCGGAGGAGCTGCAGCGGCAAATCGACTCGCTCCAGAAATCCATTGGCGACAAAGCCACGCCCGATGGCCTTGACAAGCTCAAGAACAACCTCCAGCAAGCCCAGCAAGCAGCGAAGGAAATGAAGGACCAACAGGGGGCCAACACCGACGCACTCCGCCAGCAACTCGCGCAAAGTCTGGCCGCGCTCGCTCAGGAGTCGCACGACCTGGGGCAGCCGATGGACAGCTTGGACGAAGCGATCAAAGCCCTGGAGAAGGGCCAGATCGGTCAGGTGCTCAAAGACCTCGACATCGCGGAACAGGACTTGGAGAAGCTGAGTGAGATGGCCAAGAACCTCGCGAAGTGCCAGCAGCAGATGTCGCAGCTTGGCAAAGACCTCGCCGAGCAACTCGAGAACGGCCAAGCCGAGGCTGCGCGCGACACCCTGGAGAAAATGACCAAGCAACTGCAGGCGCCCGGCCTCGCGAGCGAGCAGCTTCAGAAAATGCTGGAGGAGGTTTCCAAAGCCGTCAGTCCGGCCAGCGACTACGGCAAAGTGGCCGAGCATTTGAAGAACGCCGCGAAACAAATGCAGCAAGCCCAGCAGTCCGGCTCCAACCAGGCCAAGTCGCAAGCCGCGCAAGAACTGGCCGCGGCGGCGAAGGAGTTGGAGCAACTGGCGCAACAGGCGAGCGATGCCCAATCCCTCTCCGCGATGCTGAACGGGCTTTCCCAAGCGCAGCAAGCCATCGCCAGCGGCAAAGGCTGGGGCCAGTGCAAGAAGCCGGGCGCCTGCGGCCACTGCAACGGGCAGGGCTGCGCGATGTGCAAAGGCACTGGCTGGGCGCACGGCGGTCGCAACAGCCCGAGTGGGGTGGGCACCTGGGCCGACGAGAACGAGGGTTGGACCTATTACCCCGACAAGGTCCCGCAAACGCCCGTCGATAACTCCAGCGTGCAGCGTCCCGACCTGGACCCGCGCGGCCTCAGCGACCGCGGCCCTGGCGAGAAGAGCGACGCCCTCCGACCCTCGCAAGTCAAAGGCAAATTCTCTCCGGGCGGGCCGATGCCGAGCATCACGCTCCGGGGCGTTAGCATCAAAGGCACGAGCAACGTGAAGTTCGAAGACGCCGCCACGGCGGCGCAATCCGAAGCCCAAAGCGCGTTGAACCAGGACCAAGTTCCCCGCGCCTACCAGAGCGCGGTGAAAGACTACTTCGACGATTTCAAGAAGTGAGGTGGTCGGGTTGAAAGTTGAAAGTTGCAGGTTGCAGGTTGGCGTGGCCACGCGAGAAACGAGTTCTGGGCAGCGCAGTTCCGACATCAAACAATGAAGAGATCATCATGGCAACAGCCACTTGTTTTGAAGAATTAAAGGTCTGGCAGGAAGCGAGGGACATTGTGCGGTCTGTTCACATGGCGACCCAACAGCGTCCCTTCTCCCGCGATTTCGCGTTGCGAAACCAGATCACCAGCGCGGCCACTTCCACCATGTCGAACATCGCCGAGGGATTTGAGCGCGGCACCAAAAAGGAATTCATTCAGTTCCTGAATATTGCCAAAGGCTCCAACGGAGAGGTCCGATCTCAGCTCTATGTGGCGTTGGACTTGAATTACATCAGCGAGCAGGCTTTCAACGAGCTGCGCGAATCAGCGTGTTGCCTTTCTCGCCGCCTCGCCAGCTTCATCAGGTATCTGGAAACCTGCTCCGCAAAGACACGCGTAAGAAAGACATCTGACCTCCTTGCCGAACAACCCTCAACCTTCAACTTTCAACCTGCAACCGCTTCCCTTTCCCCATGTCCACCGAAACCCAAATCACTACCTTCCGCGCACACTACTCCGCCCTCCGCGCCGAGATCGGCAAAGTCATCGTCGGCCAGAACGACATCGTCGATGGCACATTGATCGCCGTCTTTGCCGGGGGACATGTCCTGCTCGAAGGCGTGCCGGGCCTCGGCAAGACGCTGCTGGTGCGCACACTGAGCGAGGCGCTCGATCTCTCCTTCAACCGCATCCAATTCACGCCCGACCTGATGCCGGCCGACATCCTCGGCACCAACCTGGTGATGGAGACGCCCGCCGGCCGCCGCGAGTTCCAGTTCCAGCGCGGCCCGATCTTCGCCCACATCATCCTGGCCGATGAAATCAACCGCGCCACGCCCAAGACCCAGTCTGCCATGCTGGAGGCGATGCAGGAAAAGCAAGTCACCGCCGGTGGGGAGCTGCGAAAGCTCGTCGAGCCGTTCTTTGTCCTGGCCACGCAGAACCCCATCGACCAGGAAGGCACCTACCCGTTGCCCGAGGCGCAACTCGACCGCTTCTTCTTCAAGCTCCTCGTCGGCTATCCAACGGCCGATGAACTCACCGAAGTCCTGAATCGCACCACCGAAACGGCGAAGGCCGAAGTCAACAAAGTCCTCGGCGGCGACACCCTCCGCGAGATGCAACGCCTGGTCCGCGAAGTGCCGGTCGCTTCGCACGTCAAGGACTACGCCGTGCGGCTGGTGCTGGCCACGCACCCCAAGACCGAAACCGCGGCGCCGATTGCCAATCAGTATCTGCGCTTTGGCAGCAGCCCGCGCGGCGCACAGACACTCTTGCTCGCCGGCAAGGTCCGCGCGCTCACCGATGGCCGGTTCAACGTCAGCTTCGAAGACATCGAAACCGTGGCCCCGCCGACCTTGCGCCACCGCCTCATCCTGAATTTCGAGGCGGAAGCCGAAGGCATCACCACCGACCACATCATCGCGCAGATTCTCAAGGATGTGCCGAAGGAGGCGGTGGTGGCCGTGTAACCCGGCAACCTGAACACTTGAAACCCATGTCACCGCTGCCAGAGTTTCTTGAGTCCACCGCTCCTTCTGAGCCATCTTCGCGCATGGTCGAAGCCGAAGACGTGGTGGGCGGCGAGTGGGCAGAGTGGTACCGCATGACGCCGCTGGAGCGCTGGCACGCCAGCGGCGACTTGTGGCAGCATTACCTGCGCATTGGAGGTTCCCTTGATCCCGAGCCGGATACAGAAAGTCCTTTTTACGATCACAGCGCACCAGGTCCAAGCCCTGTTGATGGGTGGCCAAGCCTGCGTGTTCTACGGCGCAGCGGAGTTTAGCCGCGACAGCGACCTGGTGATCCTGGCAGACGCGGAGAATCTCCGGCGTTTGCAGGCCGCGTTGAGCGAACTTCACGCTGATTGCATCGCCATGCCTCCGTTTGCGGCCGAATTCCTGGAGCGCGGCCACGCGATCCATTTCCGCTGTCGCCGCCCGGAGGCCGCCGGGATGCGGGTGGATGTCATGTCCAAGCTGCGGGGGGTGGATCCTTTTTCTGATGCGCTCGCCCTGGAAGAACGGCTGGAGCGGGAACGCGACCGGCTCTACTGGGCGCCGCTCAAGGCCGAACTGGAACAACTTCGCCACCAAGTCCCCTCTCCGCGCTCCTCCCTCGACCTGAAACCTGACAACTTGATGACCTGACAACTTGTGCCCCTCCTCACCGCCGAACTCCTCCGCCGGCTCGAACAGTTCCAACTGCTCGCGGCCCGCCGCGCCAAGAGTTCGCTCAAGGGCGAACGCCGCAGCCGGGCGCGCGGACAGTCGGTGGAGTTCGCCGACTACCGCAATTACGTCGCCGGCGACGACCTGCGTTACCTCGACTGGAATCTTTACGGCCGCCTCGACCGTCTGTTCCTCAAGCTCTACGAGGAAGAACGCGAACTGCCCGTCCGAGTCTTCCTCGATGCCAGCGAGTCGATGACGTTCGGCACGCCGGTGAAGTTTGACTTCGCCCGCCAGGTGGCTGCGGCGATTGGCTATATCGCGCTGTGCGGCTTCGACCGCGTGAGCGTGAACGTGTTTCCAACTGCGGAATCCGGAATGCGGAATGCGGAAGCGCCGCAGCCAAACGCCGGCCCCAACTCGAAACTCGAAACTCGGAACTCGGAACTCGCCGCGAGGGCCGCCCTTCGCTCCGTGCGTGGCGAGAAATCCTCGCTGCAATTCTTCCAGAACCTCAGCGGGCTGACCGCTGGCGGCCCGGCCAACTTCAACGAGAGCTTGCGCCGCGGCGCGCTAGAGGCCCGTCAGACTGGCCTGGCCGTGGTGCTGAGCGACTTCCTCGATCCGGCCGGCTACGAGCCTGGCCTGAACGCGCTCGTGGGCCGCGGCTTTCAGGTGGATTGCGTCCAGATTCTCGCGCCAGACGAACTGGCGCCCACCGCGTTCGGCGATCTCAAGTTGGTCGATTCCGAAACAGGCGCGATCCAGGAAGTCACGTTCGGCAAGTTCCGTTTGAGCGCCTACCAGAAGACGGTGCAGAAATTCGTGCAGCGGTTGCGTGAGTTTTGCCGTGGCCACGGCCTCAACTTCTTCATGGCCAGTTCCGACACGGCCCTGGAGGACCTGCTTCTCAAGCGGCTCAGGAAGGCGGAGGTCTTGGGATGAAACGAATGCCGAATGCGGAGTGCGGAATGCGGAATGGCGGCAAGCGCGATTCGGCGACAAGGAACATTTTGGAGGCTGTTCATGGCTGACATGGATTTAAAGCACAGGACGAAGAGGTTTGGCTTGGACGTAATCAAGTTCTTCGAAGCGCTGCCAAAAGACGAAACGTGCCGCGTTCTGGGCCGGCAACTTCTGCGGGCGGGGACTTCGGTCGGGGCCAACTACCGCGCCGCGTGTCGCGCGAAATCGAACGCTGATTTCATCCACAAGATGGGCACCGTGGAAGAGGAAGCCGACGAATGCGGTTATTGGCTCGAAATGCTTGTGGAGAGCGCCAAGGTCGCTCCGACGAAAACCGATCTTCTCCTTCGCGAGGCCGACGAACTGGTGGCCATCGCGGTAGCTTCCATCAATACCGCCCGCAAGTCTGGAGGCCGCCAATGAGAACCGGCCGCCCCGAATCCATGCCTCTGTGGTCCGGTCGCCCCCGCTATGCATGGATGTGCTCTCCGGCCTCGAAATTGGCGCAGCCCATTCCGCATTCCGCACTCCGCGTTCCACATTAAGATGAACTTCCTCGTTCCAGCCGCCTTCGCCTTCGCTGCGGCCATCCCGGTGGTGATTGTTTTCTATTTGCTTAAGCGCAAGCGGAGTCTGCGGGTCGTCTCCAGCACGCTGCTATGGCAGAAGTTTCTGGCCGAGACGCAGGCCAACGCCCCGTTCCAGCGGCTCCGCCACAACTGGCTGCTGATTCTGCAAATCCTCCTGCTGGCCCTCGCGGTGTTTGCGCTGGCTCGACCCTATTTCTCCGGGCACGCCAAGAGCAGTGCTCTGCGCGTGCTCGTGCTGGACGGCTCCGCCTCCATGCTCGCCACCGACGAGAAGCCCAATCGTTTCGAGAAGGCCCGCGCGGAAGCCCTCAAGTGGGTGGACAGTCTCTCCCAAGACGAGCGCATGATGATCCTGCTCGCTGGCGCGAAGGCGGAAGTCAAACAGTCTCCCACCACCGACCGGGCCGCGTTGCGACGGGCCATTCAATCCTGCCAAGCGTCCGACTCCCCGACGCGACTGGCCGAGGCGCTCAAGACCGCGGCGGCCTTCGTGTTCGAGAAGCGCGAGGAAGCCGAGATCGTGGCCGGCGAGATTCATCTGTTCAGCGATGGCGCAGCGCCCGACCTCGTGGAAATGGCCAACAAGAACCTGCCGCTCGACTATCACCGCATCGGCCAAGGCGGAAACAATCTCGGCGTCGTCGGCATCGACGTGCGCGCGAATCCCGACAACGCCAAAGAGCGCGCCGTCTATACCAAGATCGCGAACCTCTCCACCAACGCCCGGCAGGTCGATGTGGAACTGCTGTTGGATGGCCAAGCCATCAGCATGAAGCCGCTCGATCTTGGTCCCACGAACTCGCAACCGCTGGTCTTCACCGCCCCGCAAAGCAAGGACGGCGTCTTCACCGTGCGCCTGTCCGCCACCGACGACCTCGCGGCGGACAACCAGGCGTCCATCGTGAGCTTGCTCCCAGTGCCGGTGAAAGTCCTGCTCGTCACGCGCGGCAATCGCTTCCTCGAAAAAGCCCTTCGCGCCGCGCCCAATGCCCGGATCACCACCGTTCCGCAACTCACCGACCCCGCTGCTGCTTTCGATATTGTGGTGCTGGACGACATCGTCCCCGGCGTCTGGCCCGGCGCGAACACCCTGGCCATTCACGTCACCAGGACCAACTGGTTCAGCGCCGTCTCGCGCGTTGAGGCGCCAGCGATTGTGGACTGGAAGAACACGCACCCGCTGCTGCGTTTCGTGAACTTTGACAATGTCCGCATCAGCGAGAGCCTCGGCGTGAAGGCGCCGGCCTGGGGCGTGACGCTGTTGGAGGCGCAACAGACACCGCTCATCGTGGCGGGCGACATTGACCAGCACCGCTTGGTCTGGCTCAGCTTCGATCCGCTCCAGAGCGAGTGGCCGTTGCGCATTTCGTATCCGATCTTCATCGCCAACACCGTCGAGTGGCTCAACCCCGCCTCCAGCAGCGCGGGCCAGTTCACGCTTCGGAGCGGCGAGCCGTTTCGGTTGGCGCTGACGCAGCCGGTGACAAGCGCCAGGGTCACCCGGCCGGACGGTTCCGCGAAGGACCTCGCTTTTGAGAAGCCGACCACAGAACTGCTCTTCGGTGACACGACGCAGCAAGGCACCTATCGCGTGCGGGCCGGCACCAACGACCTCACCTTTTGTGTGAACCTGCTCGACAGTATCGAGAGCGACATCCAACCGCGCGACGAACTCCCGATGGGACGGTACGGCAGCGTGACGGCCACCACGGTCAAGCGGGCCAATCTGGAACTGTGGCGCTGGATCACGCTGGCTGGACTGGCGGTGCTGCTGTTCGAGTGGTGGTGGTATCACAAGCGCACGGCCTGACTCCATGAGCGCGCTATGAAGATTCAAGAACGAGTGCCGTTGAGCCAGCACACCACGTTGCGCACCGGCGGTCCCGCGCGGTACTTCGTCGAGGCGGTTTCGCTGGAGGAAGTGCGCGAGGCAGTCCGTTTAGCGCAGCGACACGGCCTGCCCACGCGCCTGCTGGGCAGCGGATCGAATGTGTTGGCCAGTGACGCCGGCTTCGATGGCGTGGTCATCAAGATGGCGACTCGCGGAATCCAGGAAACGGCCTCCGGGAATTCCACTGTGGTGGTCACGGCCGAGGCCGGCGAGTCTTGGGACGCGCTGGTGGAGTTCGCGGTCGCGCGTGGGCTGGGCGGACTTGAGGCCATGTCGCTCATTCCAGGGACCGTCGGCGCGGCGGTGATTGGGAACATTGGAGCCTACGGCGCAGAAGTGAAGGACACCCTCCAGTGGGCCGAGGCCATGGACTTGCGCAGTGGTCGGAACTGTCAATTCGCCGCGGACGAGTGCCGGTTCTCTTACCGGTGGAGCCATTTCAAGACCGCGGAGGGACGCGGCTTCGTCATCACCCGCGCGGCGTTTGCCTTGCGCCGCGACGCCGCTCCCAACTTGCGCTACAAGGACGTGCGCGAGAAACTCGCGGCCAGCGGTGTCGCCGAACCCACGATTCGTGACGTGCGGGAGGCGGTGATATCCATCCGTCAAGGCAAGCTGCCGGACCTTGCTCGCATCGGCACGGCGGGATCGTTCTTCAAGAACCCGGTCCTCCCGCGAGACCGTTACGAAGCATTGGCCATCCGCTTCCCTGGCTTGCCTGGGTTCGACGAGGGGAACGGGTTGAGAAAAGTTCCACTCGGCTGGATTCTGGACAAAGTCTGCGGCATGAAAGGCCTCCAACGAGGGCGAGTGGGAACCCATCCTGACCAAGCTTTGGTCATCGTGAATGACGGCGGAACAGCGACCGAGGTGGAGGCGCTCGCCTACGAAATAGCGACGGCGGTGAAGGAGACAACGGGCATCACCATCGAATGGGAAGTGGAGCACCTGTGAGAAACGAGAACCGTCCCTCTACCGCGCGGCGCTACACCTTCTCCGCCTTCGTGTAAACCACCATCTCGCCCTGTCCGTGCAGATCGCTCGGATGGTAGCGCGGCATGGGAAGCTCAAGCTGCTTGAATTGCACTGGCGCGGTCTTCTTGTCCACAAGGCCCAGCGCGACGGCGACGCCGTAGATGATTGCCTCCGGTCGCGGCGGACAACCGGGAATGTAGAAATTCACCGGCAGGACTTTCTCGACAGGACCGAGGACTGAGTAGCTGTCGAACCAGATGCCGCCACCGCACGCGCACGAACCGATGGCGAAGACGAGCTTGGGCGCGGGCATGGCGTCGAAGGCGCGCTTGAGGGCCTTGGCAGTGGAGCGCATCGCGGGACCTTGGCAGAGCATCACGTCGGCATGACGCGGCGAGCCGACTAGCTTGATGCCGAAGCGCTCCGCGTCGTAGTAGGGCGTGAGGACGTTCAGCACCTCGATGTCGCAGCCGTTGCACCCGCCACTGTTGGCATGATAGACCCACAGCGAGCGGCCGAACATTTTCTGGCAGAGGTTTCTCAGCATGGGATCGGGCGAACCTTGTTTCCGGGGCGCACTTGGCCTCGGCCAATTTGAAATTTCAAGTTTTCAATTTCCAATTTTCAATTCCTCCGCATCAGCCGAGTTCGATCTTCACATCATCCACCGTCTGTTCCTCGTTCAGGAACGCCTTCGACCGGTAAACCCAGCGCTCGTTGCCGAGATCGTCCATCCGGTAGCCCTTCAGCTTGAGTTGCTCCAGCGGGCTTGGCTCCTTGAAGCAGCGTCCACAGCGCTGGCAGGTGCTCATGAACAGATCGAGCTTCTGCAGGATGTCGCCGATGGAGTTCGTCGCGTTCTCAAACTCGTGGCTCATCGTGATGGCCTTCTCCGGGCAGACATCGGCGCAACGCCCGCAGTAGGCACAGCGGCGGCCCAGATACTTGAGAATGCGGACTTCCTGGCACACATCGAAGACGAGGATTTCCCGCGCCGGACAGTTGTTCGCACAGCCCGCGCACCCGATGCACTTGGCGGCATCAAAAATCGGGCGCCCCCGGAACTTCTCCGGCACCGGCTGCGCTTGCGCCGGATACGGCAGCGTCACGCGACCTGCTTTCAGGCAGACCAGCGTTTCTTTGAGTTTGCTCAGGACAGACATGGGCCAAACGATGGTTCGTGGTTCGTGGTTCGTCGTTTGTGGCACAACCAACCACGAACGATGAACAACGAACAGTTCTTGGTATCAGTATCCATAGCTCGCCAAAATCAGCGCCACCAACGCCACCGCCAGCAGACCGGCGAAGTAACGAATGGCTTGGTCAATCCGGTAGCGCGCGTGCGTCGCCGCCACCAGCGTCACCAGCAGCACGAGCGCGAAGACCTTCGCCCAGAACACAAGCCAACCCAGCGGGAAGGCCAGACCGTTTCCCCACGGCACGAACAGCGTAACGAACAGCCCGCTGTAGATCACCAGCTTCGCCTGTTGCGCGTATTTGAAGAGCGCGAGCTTCGGGCCGGAGTACTCCATGAGCGGGCCTTCCATGAGTTCCGTCTCCGCCTCTGAGATGTCGAACGGCACGCGCTGGACGAACGCTTGGAACGACAGCAGCAGCACGGCGAACATGACGATGCCGGACAGCGGGAAACCTTCGCCATACACCGCGCCATTCAACACCGTGTCGAGTCGGAACGATCCTGCGTGGACCGCCCCCACCACGACAGCGATGGCGAACAACGGCTCCAGCGCGATCATCGCCATCATCTCGCGGCTGATGCCCACCAGCGAATACGTCGAACCCGCCGCCAATCCAGCCAGCAAAGTGCAAACGCCCGCGAGCGTCAGCAGGTAGATCAACAGGATGGCGTCGCCGGCCCCATTCATCGGCGCGGAGAAGCCCATCGGCACGAGACACGCGATGGTCAACACCGTGGCCAGCGAGAGATAGACTGCGACCCGTTGCATGATCGGCGACTCGCCCGACTCGATGTCTTCCTTGCCGAGTAGCTTCAGCAAATCAAAGTAAGCCTGCCGCACCGGCGGCCCTTGGCGCGATTGGATGCGCGCCGTGATCTTGCGCAGCAAGCCTTCGCAGAACGGCGCGACGAGCAACACCGTGACGATGTTCAGCAAGCCGAGCAGGATGGGCTGGAGAAGGTTCATGCTTTCCTCGCTTTCACCATCTTCACCAATTCCTCCTGCGTCCACACTTTCACCGCCTTGCTCCGCAGATCAATCGTCTCCAGCCGATCCGTGCAGGAGAAACACGGGTCGATACTGCCCAACGAAATCGTCATATCGGCGAGCTGCTGGTCTTTGATCATCGCGGGGATGCCTTGCAGGTTTTGGTAGGTCGGAGCGCGAACACGCCAGCGGCGCGGGCGGTTGTTCTCGCCGGTGATGACGAAGTGGTGCGACTCGCCGCGCGGGGCTTCGACAGACGACAATCCCAGCCGGCCCACAGGCAACTCGTCTTTGATGTCGGCTTGAAGCGGGCCGGGCTCCATTCGATCCAGGCACTGGCGGATGATCTTGATGGACTCGAAGACTTCCGTCGCCCGCACCACCACCCGCGACCAAACGTCGCAGCCATCGGCAGTGATGACGTCGAAGTCCACGCGGTCGTAGGCGGCGTAGGGATGGTCGCGTCGGCAATCAATATCCACGCCGGCAGCGCGGGCCACGGGACCGACGAGGCCGGTGTTCTTGCACGCAGTCTTGTCGGCTACACCCACGCCGCTCGTGCGGGCTTGGATGTTCTTGTCCTTGAGCACGGCCGCGACGACCGGCTTCCACTCGGCTTCGAGCTTGTCGAGGAGTTGGCGCAACTCGGTCTTGATGTCGGGCGTGATGTCCCAGCGCACGCCGCCGATGAGGCAAAGCGCGTAGGTCTTGCGGTTGCCGCTGATCTTCTCGGCGATCCACATGATCGGCTCGCGGATGCGCCAGCTTTGCATGAAGAGCGTATCGAACCCGACAATGTGGCAGGCAAGGCCGACCCACAGCAGATGGCTCTGCAGGCGCTCGATCTCCAGCATGATCGTGCGAATGTATTCGGCGCGCGGGGGCAGGCGGAGGGCGATGGCGCTCTCGACGGCCTGCGCGTAGGCGACGTTGTGGACGCAGCCGCAGATGCCGCAAATGCGCTCGGCCATCATGGGGATTTCGTTGTAGGTGAGCACCGACTCCGCGAGTTTCTCGATGCCGCGATGAACCATGAAGCCGCGATATTCGCAGCCGCGCACCATCTCCCCTTCGACGTAGAGCCGGAAATGCGCCGGCTCATCGAGCGTGGGATGAAAGGGCCCGAACGGCACGACCATGCAGCCTTCCGGTGGCTCATCGAACTTGAACTCGCGCTCCTCGTCGAAGCCTTCCGGCACTTGGTTCCACGCGAAATCTTTTCGCAACGGGTGCGAGCCGTCGGGCCAACCGTCGGGCAGGACAAGGCGCTTCGGATACGGATGCCCCACCGGCTCGATGCCGATCATGTCGCGGATTTCGCGTTCGGCCCAATTCGCGGCGGGCACGACATCGGAGATGCTGTCCACCTTTGGTTTGTCCGCCGGGATGTGCGTGAGGACGCTACACAGGATGCGGTCGCGGTCGAAAGCAAAGTCGTGCGCAACCAGGAACTGGCCGGAGAACGGCCTGTCATCCGCGCCGATGCTGATGACGTAGCGGGCGTCGAGGTCGCGGAAGATGTACTGGCACACCGGCTTGATCGCGAAGGGTTCGACGTAGAGCAAGAGACGGTTGTCCGCTGGGAGGTCGGCCCGCAAAATGGCGGGACCGAACTTCGCTTTCAACTGAGCCAATGTCTCGCGGGAAGTCATTTCTTTTTCGCCGGGCTTCCGCCCAGCCACTTGAAGTATCGCTTGATCTCGCCGTAGAAATTATGCGCCACGTAGCGGTGGCACTCGGCTTCGCTCGCGTATCCACACAGCCAAGGCGCAGCGGCGCGACGTTGGGCGCCGCCGAGTTTCGAGATGGCGCGGACGACCAGGAACATCAAACCCAGCACCACCGCCAGCGCCACGGGCGCGAAGAGCGCGGTGTTGTTCACAGTTTCCAGGCCAGCCACCGGTGTGCTCGTCATCGGCGCGGCGTTGGCCAATGCGGTGCCGAAGCCTTGGCGCGAGGAGTTCAGCGCCGCTCCCATGAGTTGAAAGGCGAGGGCCGGCACCACTCCCAGTGCCACGCACAGCACAGCGAGGAACACTTGCGGCGCTTGCATCAGCCCGCAGACTTCGAGCTTGCTGCGCTTGGCGGCTTGCTGCTTCACCAGCGCGCTGGTGCGCGAGAGGAAGCTCACGCCGAAGAACTTGATGAACGACGCCAGCGTGAGCGCGCTGGTGAGGATCGCGATGACACCGCAGACCGCGAGATACTTCGCCGCGCCGGTGCCTTGGATCGTCGCGACGTAGATGCTCCATTTACTGGCGAAGCCGTTGAAGAGC
This sequence comes from Verrucomicrobiota bacterium, assembly GCA_016219875.1. Taxonomy (GTDB): domain Bacteria; phylum Verrucomicrobiota; class Verrucomicrobiia; order Limisphaerales; family JACRJZ01; genus JACRJZ01. Next base: position 48,063 of record JACRJZ010000091.1, read on the forward strand.
GGCACGCCGGAAATCGAGAGCGATGCCACGAGCGCGGTTACGGCGGTGAGCGGCATGAACTTGATCAGCCCGCCCAACTTGTTCAGATCCTGTGTGCCGGTGGCGTGGAGCATGGAGCCGGCGTTGAGGAAGAGCAGCGCCTTGAACAGGCCGTGGTTCAGCACATGGAAGATGGCGCCAAAGAACGCGATGGCCGCGAGCAGTCGCACGTTGCCCGTCGGCTCCACGACCGGCAGCAGCGCCATGCACGCGCCGGTGCCAAGGAGGATGTAGCCGATTTGCCCGATGCTGTGAAACGCGAGCAGCCGCTTGGACTGCTCCTGTTTGAGCGCCTGCATCGTGCCGGTGAAAAGTGTGACCGTGCCGAGGATCGCAATCAGCCAGCCCCAGTTCGCCAGCGGGTAGTTCGCGTGCGCGTCGGGCGGGACGAGCCAGAGGAAATAGCGCATCAGGCCATAGACGCCGGTCTTGATCATCACGCCGGAGAGCATCGCGCTCACGGGCGACGGCGCGGCTGGATGCGCGTCCGGCAGCCAGACCTGCCCAAACGGCCACATGCCCATCTTGATGCCAAAGCCGGCGAGGAACAGCGCGAACGCGACGCCGGTGTCGAACGGTTTGCTGGCGAGCATCGCGGGCAGGTTGGCGCTCACGGTGTCGAAGTCGTATTTCAGGCTGTCGCTGCCCGTCGCCGTCGCGCCCACGACCGCGAGGAACCACGCGCCCACCATCGTGGCGGCGCAGGCGATTTGCATCATGACGAGATACTTGTTTGCCGCGCGGACGTTCTCCGGCTTGCGATGCTCGTAGCGGATCAGCGCGTAGCCCGGCAGCGTCATGAGTTGCCAGAAGATGAAGAAAAACCACATCATGTCCGTGGTGGTGAGCAACCCATACATCGCGGCAAGGAAGAGGAGGGAATGTGGATAGTAGCGGCCCACGCCGTAGTCCGCGTAGTGCTTCATGTAACGGATGGAATACAGGGCAGCCGGTACCGCCACGAGGACAGCGAGCAACAGGAAAATCGAAGAGAGTCCGTCCACGTAAATGCGCAAGGCGAAGCCGACGGCGGGCATTGTGAGGAACTGGGCCGGGTGGCCAGGACCTTTGGTAAGCACTGGAACGACAGCCGAGAGGACCAGCGCCGCCGAACCCGCCGTGATCGCGAAGGCGAGCCAGCCCGCGACCGTCTTGCTACGCGACACCAGCAACGTCAGCACCGCTCCGGCGAGGCAGAGCAGGATGGCGGCGACGACAGATTGTTCGGGGGTCAGCATGGGATGGGAAAATCCGAAACGCGAAATCCGAAATTCGAAACAAATTCGAAATCCGAAATCCGAGACGTGCGTTCGGCAGCCGGAAGGCGTAGCGCAGAGTTCCACTCTGCTGTATCGCGGATTTCCAATCCGCTGGCGGTGCGAACTTCGGACGACTGGCCGACTGGAAGTCGGCGATACAGCAGACTGGAAGTCTGCGCTACGTCGGCGAGCAAATCTGTCAGGAGTTCTATGCTCGCTTCAACCTTCGGCGCAAGGCTGGCTCCTTTCCGGAGCGATGCGGGTTGCACGCCAAGGAGCCACGCTTTCGTTGTGCCGCGAGCATCGATCATCTTGGCCAACAGACCGAGGGAAAGCTTGTGCGTGGAGACTTGCGGGAAACGGGCCGCTATTTCCGATGAGTTCAGCAACACAACCGCGCCGGGTTCCCCGCCAAATTCCACAGCGTCGAGGAAGAGCACATGGTCGAATTCGCCGTTGGCCAGTTGTGTTATATGGCGCTCAGGCGTCATGCCGGCGAGGATGACGGCCCGTCCGCCCTGCGAAGCCCTGCCGTCGCGGAGCGACACGGTGAAGGTAGCCGTGGACTTTAGTCCACGGACGGGCGGCAGCCCAGCCGCGTCCGTCGCGGAGCGACGGTTGAAATCCGCGTCGAGTCGGTCGTCGCTACGCGACGAAGGCCCTTTCTCGTCATCGCACCGTGGGTTGAAACCCACGGCTACCTTCGCAGGATCGCTCCGCGATCCAACCTGGTCATCATCGTCGTGGTTTCGGTTTTCGTACTTCAGATTTCTTTCCGATTTCGGATTTCGGATTTCGGATTTCAACAGCCGTTCCGCCACCCTCACCCCGAACCCATCATCCCCGCACTCCACGTTCCCCACGCCGACCACGCAGACGCGGCCTTGCAGGATTTCTTGGAGTTGTTGGCGCAAATCGTTCATCAGATGTCCTCGCCGAGCTTCTTGATTTGTTCGTAGGTGAACACCGGGCCGTCCACGCAGACGTAGGCCACGCCGATGCAGCAATGGCCGCACTTGCCCACGCCGCATTTCATGTAGCGCTCCAGCGTCGAAACGATGCTGCGCTCCGGGAAGCCCATCGCGAGCAGGTCCTTGATCACGAAGCGGAACATGATCGGAGGGCCGCAGACGAACGCGACGGTGTTGTCGATCGGAACCTGCACGCCAGGCTTCTTGAAGAGGCTGCCCACGACGCCGACGTTGCCGGTCCAGCCCTCCGCCGCGCGATCCACCGTGAGATGGCACTCGACGCCGGCGGATTGTTCCCAGTCGCGCAGATTGTCGCGATACATCAGGTCGCGGGGCGTGCGGGCACCGAGGAAAATCTGGATGCTCTTGAAATTCTGCCGATGCGCCAGCGCGTAGATGATGCACGAGCGCAGCGGAATCAGTCCGATGCCGCCAGCGACGAAGACGAGGTTCTTGCCGAAGTAATCCTCCATCGGAAAACCGTTCCCGTACGGACCGCGCACGGCAAACTTCTCGCCTGGTTTCAGCGCGTGAAGCGCCGCCGTGCAACTGCCGACGGTGCGGATGGTGAAAAAGGTTTCAGCCTCCGTCGGGCTGGGTGGAAGCGACGCTGGAAACTCGCCCGTGCCGAACAACGACACCTGCGCGAACTGGCCAGGGCGGAAGTTGCGAAACTTGCGCTGTTCCTCCGCGTCCTCGAAGTGCCAATAGAACGTCTTGACCTCATGAATCTCGTCCACCACGCGGTCGAGGACGGCGGGCTTGGGCAGATAAATGTTGTCGGTGGCGGAGGGCATTTCAGGAATGACCAATGGCCAATGACCAATGAGGCAATTTCAAAACCCCGTAGCAGCCGACGTGAGGAGGCTCAAACTCGAAAGAAATCAGAGCCTCCTCACGTCGGCTGCTACAGCTTTGAAAGAGGCTCCAATGACAAAGGAATGACCAAGCTCCAATGATCAATACGCGAAGCGCTCGCACAGTCCCGGTCGAAGCTCTCAAAGTGGCGGCTTGGCCATTGGTCATTGGAAATTTCTTGGTCATTGCGTCATTGGTCATTGGTTTTTTCGGTCTCCGCCGTCGCTCGCCGGATCATCTCAACCACGCTCGGCATTCCCACGTCGCCGTGGCAGACGGCGGCGCAGCGCCCGCAGCCCATGCAGGCCACGCTCAACTCCCGCTGGATGAAATAGTGCGCCAGCTTGCGGAAGAAGCGGCGATTGCGGCGGTCGTGGACGGCCTTGCGCGGGTTGTGTCCGCCCGCCATCCGCGTGAAGCCCTGCAACGCGCAAGCGTCCCAGATGCGCACGCGCTCAATCTCGTTCGGGCCGACCTGGCGATCACTCACCGTGAAGCAGGTGCAAGCCGGGCAGACGTAGGTGCAGCCGCCGCATTCAAGGCAGCGGTTGCCGATTTCCTCCCACGTCTTGTCGAGAATCTTGCCTTGCGAGACGTAGCGAACGGTGGCGGGGAACCAACTGGTCGTGTTTTTGAAACGCTTGCGGACTTCGTCGAGGATGGCGCGGCGTTTCTCGACGTGGGCTGCGGTGGCCTTCTTGAAGATCGGTTCCGCGAACATCGCTTCGCCCGCCGACGTACCAGCCACAGCCATGAATTCGCCATCGCGGAGATCCATGAGTTGAAGATCGAAATGGTCGCGCGCGGCGGGGCCGGTGTCGGCGCATAGACAGAAACATTCGTCGCTGATGTCGCGCTCAGGATCGGTGCAGACCACGTTGACGAGGAAAAGATTCTTGCGGCGGCGGTCGTAGTAGGTATCACGGAAATCGCGGCCCAGGTAGAACCGGTCGAGATGCCAGATGCCGGCCACGTCGCAGGAACGGAGGCCGAAGATGGCGCGCTTGGGTTCGTCGAACGTCGGCTCAATCTTCCAGTCGCCGTTGGCGCGTTGCACTTTGAGAAGCCGTTCGATGTGCGGTAGCACGTAACGCTTTGGCGGGTAGTAGGGATTCGGCAGGTGAATCTGAATCTCGTCGCGATTCGCGTCCGTGACGGTGTCGAAGAACGTGTCGCGCCCGCGCCCGCAAAATGGCGCCAGGACTTCGTGGCCTTGCGCGCGAAGCAGGTCCACGATCTTGAGCACGTCGGCACGGTTGAGAAGACGGGCGCGCATGATCAGGCTTTCTCCAATCGCACGTAGGCCGGTTTGCCGCGCGTGCCGAGTTCGACGGGCGCTTTGCCGAGAATCTGTTGCGCCACCTGGCCGACGAAGTAGGGAACACAGACGGTGCCGGGACGGACTTCACCAGTCACTCGCGCGGCGGTGAGGGCTGAACCTTGTGGCGCGACGAGGCGAATCCGCGCGCCGTCGCGAATCTCGAGTTGCTTCGCGTCGGCGTCGTTGATCTCGACGAAGCCTTCCGGGTAGTCGAGCAACAGGACGCGAAGTTCGCGCTTCAGGGTTTCGCTGTGCTGGATGAGGACGTTGCGATGCCAGTAATAAAGCGATTGGCCAAAGACGAGTGACATCGGGAATTCCTCCGGAGCGCGGGCCGTGACCACCAAACGCGGCACCGGCACGAACTTGAAGGGCCGGCCTGTAATGCCTTCCGCATAAAGCCGCGTTGTGCCAAGCGGCTTGCTCTTCGTGCAAGGCCACTGGCGGCCATAGTCCTGCGCGAGGTTCTCGTGGCTCGCGCCGGAGTAAATCGGGACGGCTTGGCGGATTTCTTCCATCACGTCGGCAGACGAAGCGTAATTCCAATCCGCACCGAGCTTGCCGGCAAGTTGCGCGAATTGCTGCCAAGCAGGGCGCGGTCCAGCGGGCGGTTCGATGACTTTGGTCGCGAGTTGAATTCGCCGGTCGGTGCTGGTGAACGTCACTTCCTCCTCGCCGAACGCCACCAGCGGCAAGACGACGTGCGCGAACTGCGCCGTGCTGGTCATGAACAAATGCTGGACCACCACGAGATCGAGTTGCTGGAGCGTGGCTGCGGCATCGGACACGGAAGCCGTCGTGACTGGATCGTAGCGGCAAAGCCAGAGGCCCTTCACTTTGCCGCCAGCGCGGTTCTCAAGGATCACGCGCGAACGCAAGCCAGGCCGCGATGACAGTGACTTGGCCCCCCACAGTGATCGCATCCGCTCGCGGGCGTCGCTGTCCAACGCGGAGGCGTAGCCAGGGAGGCGATCGGGCAACATGCCCATGTCGCAAACGCCCTGGAGGTTGTTGTGCTCCGTGAGCGCGAAGAGGCCGCCCCCGGGCTTGCCAATGTTGCCGGTGAGCAGGGCGAGGTTGATGAGCGATTGGATGCTGCGGGCGCCGCGGACTTCAATGCCCGTCGAATAGAGAATCGCCGCCGACTTAGCGCGGGCGTAGGCGAGCCCAGCGGCCTCGATCTGCTCCGCCGGCACGCCACAGATGTCCGCCGCGGTGAGCAGGTCGAACTGTTGCACCTTGGCGAGAAAGGCATCGTATTGGCGGCAATGGGCGTGAATGAACGGCAGGTTCATCAGCCCTCGATCCACGATGACCTTGGCCATCGCGCCATAAAGCCAGACGCGTGTGCCAGGCTTGTTCTGAAGGAAAAAATCCGCGCTTTCGGCCACGCGATGGCGGCGGGCGTCAATGACGATCAGTTTTGCCCCGCCCAGCTTGGCCCGCAGCACGCAGCCACCAATGGTGGGCAGTTGCAGCGCCAAGTCCACGCCGTCCACCACGATCACTTCGCTTTGGGCCAGCTCGCCGATGGAGTTGGTCGTAGCCGGCACGCCCAGCATGTCGAGGAGGATGGGGATGCTGTTGTTGGCATAAACGCCGGTGCCGTGATCCACGTTGTTCGTGCCGATGACGGCGCGAGCGAGTTTCTGGAGCAGGTAGGTTTCCTCGTTCGAGCAACGGGGAGAGTTGAGGAAGGCGAGCGCGTCCGGGCCGTGCTTGTCGCGGATTTCAGTCATCCTCGAAGCGATGAAACTGAAGGCTTCTTCCCAGCTTGCTGGCTGCAACTTCCCATCCTTGCGGATGAGCGGCGTCTTCAGGCGATCCGGCGAACTGGCGACTTCATGCACATTCCAGCCGCGGACGCAAATCCGCCCGTGATTCGACGGATGCGACATGCTGGGATACACGCCGGTGATCTGGTTGCCGGAAGTCTCCAGGTAGAGGCCGCAGCCGACGCCGCAAAACGTGCAAGTAGTCAAATGGTGCGCCATGAGGTGCTGGGACCAGAGGAAATGACCCTCGCTGGCAGGTCGCGCGCGTCGATTGCCTGGCGCTCCATCTCGGCCTGTCTTCCCGGCGGTATCTCGCCGTTGCCTGAACGAGTGGCAGTGTTCACGGAAAAGCTTGGCCGGTGTGTATTCCCAATCGCGTCAGAATGCAATCGTCGAGTTGCACGAGGCGGAAGTATCTTCGGCGCTACTGGGCAGATTTTGTGAAACTGCGAGCACGCCGCGCGCGTCAGGAGCTTGCTCGTGGTGCAATATGGCAGGACGAGGCTCTTGCTGAGACCAGACGATCGGCTCAACAGGAATCCCGCTCGGCTTGGACTGGCCCTCGGGTTTTGTCCCCAGTCTTCGTCTGGGCGATGATTAAGACGCGAGAACTTTAGGCTTTTTCTGCCGCGACGACTTGTGTTCAATCACCGCCACTGTGATGAATCAAACGCATCCGTTGACAACAACCGCCTTCGACCTGCCAGGCTACCGCACGGCGCGGTCGTTCGGCGTCGTGCGCGGCATCATCGTGCGCTCGCGGTCGATCATCGGCAACGTCGGCGCCGGCATCCAGAGCCTATTTGGCGGGAACATTTCGCTCTACACGAGCTTGTGCGAGCGGACGCGCGAAGAGGCCTTTCAGCAGATGCTGGCGCACGCGGGCCAGTTGGGCGCGAACGCGGTCATCGGGGTGCGCTACGACGCGACAGAACTTTCCGCCGGGATCACAGAAGTGCTCTGCTACGGCACGGCGGTGTTCGTGGAGCCGCTCAAGTGAGAGCGGGGCAAATGAGACTCGAAACCTGAACTCTGAAATCCGGTTATGTCAGGACACAGCAAATGGGCCAAGGTGAAACATTTCAAGGGCGCGATCGACGCCAAGCGGGGGAAGATTTTTTCCAAGCTGGCCAAGGAAATCACGATTGCCGCCAAGACCGCCGGCGGCGATCCGGCCATGAACCCGCGGCTGCGCATGGTGCTGCTCAAGTGCCGCGCGGCGAACATGCCGAATGACAACATTGAGCGCGCCGTCAAGCGCGGCACGGGAGGCGAAGATGGCGTCTCGTACGAGGAACTGACTTACGAGATCTATGGCCCGAACGGCGTGGCGATGCTGGTGGAGTTGACCACCGACAACCGCAACCGCACGTCGCAGGAAATCCGCAGCCTGCTTCGGGAACATGGCTGTTCACTGGCCAGCGCCGGCTCGGTGACACGGCTGTTTCATCGCAAAGGGCAAATCGTGCTGCCGCGTGAAGCGGTCAACGAAGACCAGTTGATGGAGATCGCGTTGGAAGCGGGTGCGGAAGATTTCAAGGCGGAAGCGGAGGGCTTCGAGATCATCACCACGCCGGGCCAGTTTGAGGCCGTCCACAAAGCCATCGAAGCGAAGGGCCTCAAACCGGCGATGGCCGGCATCACGGAGTTGCCGACGATCACGGTCCCGTTGAGCGACCCGCACGCCGTGGCCTCGGTGGAGAAGCTGATCGAAGCGCTGGAAGATCACGACGACGTGAAGGAGGTCTATTCCAACGCGGAGTTTCCGCACGCATGAGGGAAAGGACCACAGGACTACGGGACCGCGGGACCACGGAACCGCTAACGGAGGGATTCGTGGTCCCGTGGTCTCGTGGTTCTGTGGTCTTGTAGTTCCAAAGAAGTGCTCGCCCCTGCCGAACATATCGCGACGAGGTTCTTGCGCTGGCTGACCGGTGTGATTCACCGGCACCGGCGGTGGTTTTTCTACCCTCAGCTTGTTCTGGCTGTCCTGTGCGTCTGGTACACAAAGGAGCATCTCCAGTTCGACATGAGCCGGGACAACCTGGTGGGCGGCGACAAGAAGTACCACCAGAATTTCTTGAAACTCAAAAAGGAGTTTCCGCTCCAGGATGACTTGGTGGTGGTGGTGGAAAGCGAAAACCGGGAGAAGAACCGGCAGTTTGTCGAGCGTCTGGGCGTCCGGCTGGAACAGGAGACTAACCTCTTCATCGATGTGGTGTACAAGGGTGACTTGAGGATGCTGGGACCGAAGGCGCTGCTGTTCCTGCCGGAAGAGGAATTGGCTGATCTGCTCAAGACGCTACGAGACTACCGGCCCTTCCTGGAGCGGTTTTCCCAGACCACGAACCTCCTCTCGCTCTTCAATCTGGTGAACAATCAGTTCCTGCACGCCAAACCGGAGCAGAACGCGGAGAACGAGGCGCTGGCCAAGGCGCTGCCCGCATTGCAGCGGATCATCACCCTGGCCGCGGACGGCCTGGAGCGCGGCGGCAACCCGCCCAGTCCCGGCATTGATGCGCTCTTCAACGGCGGGCAGGAAGCCGAAGGGAAGATGTACATCACCCGCAGTGACGGACGGATTTACCTCGTCACAGCGCGGGCGATCAACCGTGACTCGAACCAACAGGCCGTCGCGCGCTTGCGGGAACTGGTGGCCCGAACGCAGCATGAGGTTTCCGGCCTGAACGTCGGCGTGACGGGCGAGCCCGTCCTGGAAATCGACGAGATGGCGCAGTCAGAAAGCGACACGCTGGTTGCGTCAGTACTCTCTTTTGTTCTCGTCCTGTTCATCATCCTCTATGGCTACAGCGAGGTGGGCCGCCGCCTGAAAGCGGACTTTTGCCTGCTGGTAGGCTTGTCTTACACGATGGCGTTCACCACGTTCGTGGTCGGGCATTTGAACATTCTTACGGTCACGTTCGCCCCCATCCTGATTGGGCTGGCGATCGACTTTGGAGTTCATTTGATCTCCCGCTACGAAGAGGAAATCGGCCGCGGACGCACCGAGTTGGAGGCGCTGGAGAAAGCGATGGTCTTCACCGGGATGGGCATCTTCACCGGGGCTTTCACCACGGCAGGGGCGTTCCTGGCCATGTGCGCCACCAACTTCAGGGGCATCCAGGAGATGGGGATCATCAGTGGCGGCGGCTTGTTGGTCTGCCTGATTCCCATGATGACGCTTCTGCCGGCCATGGTCCTCCGCAGCAAGTCCAAGGCGCACGCTCCCCAGCCTGTCAGGGCCGGCGGCGCGCGTGAGCGCATTGAGCGATTGTGGCTGGACCGGCCGCGGTTGGTGATCATGGTAGTGGCCGGCCTGTGCATCGCAGCGGCCATTCCGGCCCCGAAGGTGTCTTTCGACTACAACCTGCTCAACATGCAGAGCGAAGGTCTGCCGGCGGTCGTGTTCGAGGAGAAGCTGATCAACTCGGCCAAGCAGTCGGTGTTGTTTGGCGCCATCGTGACCGACTCGCTGGAAGAGGCGGTCCAACTGAAATCGCGCCTGACCAATCTCTCCACCGTGGCCAGCGCGGAGTTGGGGGAAGTCGAGAACTTGAGCCGCTATCTGACCGAAGACCAGACCCGCAAACTGGCCTTGGTGCGGGACATCAAAACCGAGGCGGCCCAGATCCAATTTCCGCTGCCCGACGATCAGCCCGTGAACATTCTTGAACTGAACCGCTCGCTCCTGATTCTCTACGGCTACGTCACGCTGGCCATGGACCGAGTCCAACGCGAAGAGCCGGCGTTGTTCAGCCAGTTGACGGCGCTCCGCGCGGCGGTCAGCGACTTCCGGGAGCACCTGCTCGCGGGCGAACGCACTCCAGTGGCCCAGCAACTGGCCGCCTACCAGAAGGCGCTGTTCGACGATGTGCGCACCACATTCCAAGCCATGCAGACCCAGGAAGCCACCTCCCGTCTTACGGTGGAAGACTTGCCCGCCACGATTCGCAACCGCTTCATCGGCGTCACGGGCAAGTACCTCGTGCAAGTCTATCCCAAGAAAGACGTGTGGCAGCGCGCCAACCAGCAGGAGTTCGTCGAGCAGTTGCGCCGGTTTGCCCCGGACGTGACGGGCACGCCGGTCCAGTTGTTTGAATACACGACGTTGCTCAAGAGCAGCTACCAGCAAGCGGCGCTGTACTCGCTCATCGCCATTGTGGTGCTGGTGCTGCTCCACTTCCGAAGTGTGGCCTGCGTCCTCCTGGCGTTGCTGCCGGTGGGCATCGGCTCGCTGTGGATGGTGGGCTTCATGGGGCTGTTTGAGATCCCGTTCAACCCCGCCAACATCATGACGCTGCCGCTGGTCATCGGCGTGGGCGTGACCAATGGCATCCACATCCTCAACCGGTTTGCGGAAGAGAACAATCCGTCGATCCTGGCGCGCAGCACCGGGCGCGCCGTGCTGGTGTCCGGCCTGACCACCATCGCCGGCTTTGGGAGTCTCATGCTGGCTCAGCACCGCGGCATCGCCAGCCTCGGCGCGATCATGGCGGTGGGGACGGCGACCTGTATGTTGGCCGGCCTGACCTTCTTGCCGGCCTTGCTCAACTTGCTTGGCCAGCGCGGTTGGAGCATAAAAAAACCCAGCGGTGACAACGCACTATCGCCCGCTGGGTCGGGAGGAACCGAGGGACAAATTTCCTCAAGTGCCGACGTAAGCTAGACATGCCACCGGAAAAGTCAATTTCATTAAATGGGGACCGGCAAGGCTGCATCAGGCTCGGTTCGGGAGCACTTGTAGCGCAGACTTTCCCGTCTGCTGTAGCGCCGGTTTTCCAACCGGCGAGCGTTGGACGAGGCAAACCGGCTGGAAGGTTCACGGCCTTGCCGACTGCAAGTCGGCGATACGGCAGGTTGAAAACCTGCGCCACCCGGTGTGCCGGGCGGGAGCTTGATGCAACCTTGTCGTTTGCGCTGCCCCCTGACGCCGGACTTGACGCCTACCGCCTCCGCTCACTATGCCTATGGCCCACTTGAACAGACGCTCTTCAGCACTCCGTCACGCTCTGGTGTTGGGGCTGGCGTGGGCCGCTGCCTTCTGCGGACCCACACAGGCCGAGCCGGTTTCAGCAGGGCCGTTGGCTTCGCGGTTTGGCCTGACTTTGGCCCACGGAGAACGAACCGACGTCCTGGGGCCGCTCTTCTACGATGAAGCCAGCACCGAGCACGATCTCACCGCTTTGCCCCCGTTGTGGTCTTGCACTCGGTATCGGGAAATCGACGCTAAGGAGATCGACGTTCTTTACCCTTTGCTGACCTATGATCGCTTCGGCGAGGAATACCGCGTGCAACTGTTCCAGTTGTTCAGCTTCGCCGGCGGACAGAACCAGAACTCGACGAACGCCCACCGCTTCACGGTGTTCCCGTTCTATTTCCAACAGCGTTCGCCCGTTCCCGCCGAGAACTACACCGCCTTCCTGCCCTTCTACGGGAATCTCAGGAACCGCCTGTTCCGTGACGAAATCCACTTCGTCCTGTGGCCGGCCTACGTGCAGACCCGGAAACGCGACGTCGTGACGGACAACTTCCTGGTTCCGTTCTTCCACCTGCGTCACGGCGACGGCCTGCAGGGTTGGCAATTCTGGCCGCTCCTCGGCGCAGAGCAGAAGAAGGTGACCCAGCGCACCAACCACTGGGGCGACGTGGAGAACGTCGGTGGCCACGACAAGTTGTTCGCCCTCTGGCCCATTTTCAGCAAGCAGACCACCGGCCTTGGAACCACCAACGTCAATGATCGGCTCGCCGTCCTGCCGCTGTTCTCATTGCAGAAGTCGGCCTTGCGCGACTCGACGGCCGCGCCCTGGCCGCTCGGCCTGAGCTACACGGTGGACCGCGAAAAGAAGTACACCGAGTGGGGCGCGCCCTGGCCGCTGATCGTCTTTGCGCGCGGCGAAGGCAAGACCACCTCGCGCGTCTGGCCTTTCTTCAGCCAGTCGCACAATGCCACGCTGCAAAGCGACTTCTACCTCTGGCCTCTCTACAAATTCAATCGCGTCCACGCCGACCCGCTGGACCGCGAACGCACCCGCATCCTGTTCTTCCTCTACTCGGACACCGTGGAACGCAACACCGAAACCGGCAAAGCCAAACACCGCGTCGATGCCTGGCCCTTCTTCACCTTCCGTCGGGACTGGAACGGCCACGAACGCTCGCAGGCGCTGGCCCTGCTGGAACCTTTTCTGCCGAACAACAAGAGCATCGAACGCAACTACTCGCCGCTCTGGGCGCTCTGGCGCGCGGAAAAGAACGCCGTCACCGGCGCGCACGCAGAGTCCTTCCTCTGGAACCTTTACCGTCAGGACACCATCGTCGCGACCAACTCCGCGACCTCCGGCAGCGTGACGAATACCAAAGGCTCGATGCTCTTCGGCTTGGTCCGATGGCGCGTCACGCCGGAAGGCCGCAAGGCGAAGTGGTTCTATCTGCCAGGCGAAACCACCTACTGAACCGCCTCCAGGCGCTTCAGAAAATCCTGCGCCCGCTCGAAGCCCACCAACCGCAGCGCCGCGCGCTCCACCCCGTCTGAGCCGAGAAACACCACGGTGGGGTAAGCCAAGACGCCAAACTGCTCCGCCAGTTTGGCCACCTGTTCCGAGCGGATATCGCTCATGTCCGCCTTCAGCACCACGAACCGCTCCGCTGCCGCGACGACTGCCAGCCGCGAGAAGACCCGCCGCTCCATCCGCCGGCACGGCTCGCACCAGGACGCGGAGAAGTCGATCATCACGGGGCGTCCGTCCTTTTTAGCGGACGCCACCAGCGCGTCGGAATACGGCAGCCAGGGCATTTTCGCCTCGCCTTCCTCCGGGAGCCAGAGCCACAGCCCGGTTGCGACCATGAACATCGCGAGGCCCCGCTTGAGCAGCGTTCCCGCAATCCCAATGTCCATTCGGTCCTGCAAGCCGATCCTCGCTGCGCCCGCTATCAAGATCACCGGGGCCAGAAAGCCGATGGCCTCCTTCAACCAGAAACGGTTCGCCCACCACGCCGCTGCCGCAGCCAAGCCCCACGCGCCCACGGTCAACGCGAACCGCCGCAGATTCTGCCGTTGACTTGGCGTCAACTCGTCTGACTCAGCCTGCCGCAGCGTACTCATGGGAACTTCAGCTTCAGCACAAACGCCTCCCACTGCGGCTGGAAGGCCGCCATGTCCGGCTGGGCAAGCACGCGCTTAAAAGAGGCCAGGCCCGTCGGGTCCGCTTTGGCGTCGGCCTTGAACTCACGATAGAACTTCACAAGCCGGCCCTGCTCCTGGAGGTAGTAGCAGAGGTAGCGGGCCTGCGCGTAGTTTTGGCCCTCGGCCTTGCCGTAGAATTCGTCCTCGCTCAACGCCGTCAGCGCCTCGATCGCCGGCAATCGCTTCGCCCGGATGGCGGACTGCAAGCCCGCCAGCCGCCAGTTGGTTTCGCCGCGAATGTGGCCGTCGCGCTCGCCCGACTGCTCGTAGAGCGAGGCCAGCCCCTCGTTGAACCACGTCGGGCACTCCGGGAAATTCGCGCGCAGGAACGGATGCACGATCTCATGCACCAACGTCCCGCCTCCGGTGGAGATGTTCACCACCAGGGCGTGGTGCTGCCGCAGCGAGAAACCGTACGGAGTGCTGGGCGTGCGGTTGAACAAGAGCCGCGTGTGCTTGCGGTAGCTCTCGTTGTCCTTGAACAGCCAGATGTCAATGATCTCCTCCGGGTCGCGCTCGAAAAAATCCTTCTTCAGCAAATCGACCGCCCACTTGACAGTTTGGGTGCCGCGACGCTGCAGCGTGTCAGGCCACTGATCGCCCACGAGCACGAACGGAGGCTGCTCCACGATGGAGAAACCGCGCGGGGCTTTCTTCTTCAACTGGGCGATGTGCTCCGCCAAAGCGGAGTTCGTGGCGCCCGCAGCCTCTGCGCCGAAACCTCCGCCTTCCCAGAACACCGCGGCCAGGCACAAGGCGGCGAACATCCCTGCAATGCCCGCGGCGCGCGGTTGTCTCAGCCGCAGCAACCTCGAACCGTCTCGCGCCTCGCTGTTCTGCCCTGGCCTCCGGGTTGGGAACGTGGCTGCGGCTGGGACAGCCGCGCGCCGTCTTGGTCGCAGCGTTGTTACGCTGGAAGAAATGCGGGTCCAGAGGCTCTCGAATTGCGGCTTGTCGATTGCGGATCGTGGTTTGGACATTGGAGCCTCCTCACGTCGGCTGCTACAGGAGGGTTGGAGTCCTTCGGCCCTCAAGCGTGCAGCCCGCGCTGCCGCAAGAGCCTTCCCCATCGGGCCATCTGCGCGCAGACTTCTTTCGTACCCGGCGCGCCTACGAGATTTCGGCGCGCCATCGCCTGGTCGAGATCGAAGACGGCGTGTATGTCCGTGCCAAACCGCTGGTCCACGCTCTGAAACTCCTCCAGCGTCAGCCTGTCGAGCGGCTTGCCCAGTTTGTCCGCCAAGGCCACGACCGCGCCTACGACGTGATGTGCCTGGCGGAACGGCACGCCTTTTCGCACCAAGTAGTCCGCGAGGTCGGTCGCCAGCAGTTGCGGATCGCCCGCCGCCGCCCGGCAAACTTGGGCGTTCACGGTGGTGTGCGCCAGCATCGCCGTCATCAGTCGCACGCAGGCGCGCACCGTGTCCGCGGTGTCGAACAACCGTTCTTTGTCCTCCTGCAAGTCCCGGTTGTAAGTCATGGGCAGCCCCTTCAACAGCGTGAGCAGCGACATCAGGTTCCCGATCACTCGCGCCGATTTGCCCCGCGTCAACTCCGCCACGTCCGGGTTCTTCTTCTGCGGCATGAGGCTCGATCCGGTGGTGTAGGCATCGGCGATCTTGATGAAATTGAACTCCGCGCTGGCCCACAGGATCACGTCCTCGGCCAAGCGCGACAGATGGACCGCCAGCAACGCTGCTGTCGCCGCGAACTCGATGATGAAGTCGCGGTCGCTCACGCCGTCCATCGAGTTCTGCGTCACGCGCGGGCGGCCCTGGGCATCGACGAAGCCGAGTTGCTTCGCCACGAACTCCCGGTCCAACGGCAAGGTCGATCCCGCCAGGGCGCCATTGCCCAGCGGACACACGTTGACCCGGTCAAGACAATTGCCCAGCCGCTCCCGATCCCGTTCCAGCATTTCCACGTAAGCCAGCAAATGGTGCGCGAAGTACACCGGCTGCCCGCGTTGCAGGTGGGTGTAGCCGGGGATGATGACGGAGGCGTTCTGCTCGGCGCAGTCGAGGAAGGCTCTCTGCAAACCCCGAACTTCGCCAACCAGCGCGCCAATCTCTTCCCGCAGCCACAGCCGCATGTCGAGCGCGACTTGGTCGTTGCGCGAACGGCCCGTGTGCAGCTTGGCGCCGGCTGGCACCCGCCGCGTCAACTCGGCCTCGATGTTCATGTGGACGTCTTCCAACTCGGCCTTCCACTTGAATGTGCCGCGTTCGATCTCGCCCCTGATTTCCTCCAGCCCGGCCGAGATCGTGCGGTGCTCCGCGGTCGTCAGCAGGCCCACCTTCCGCAACATGGCGGCGTGCGCGAGCGAGCCGGCGATGTCGTGTTTCCCCAAGCGCCAGTCGAAGGAGATCGACTCCGAGAACGCCGCCACGTCCGCCGCGGGTCCGCGCGCAAACCGTCCACTGCGAGACACAACTTTCTTCATGTGATTCAAGCGGGCGCACTGTGGAATCCGCCGCCGGGAAAGTCACGCGAGAAACCGGCGAGGAGAAGACACGCCATCACTCCCCCACCCCATTCCCCGGTCGAACAAAACCCGTTCTTGCGCTGTCTGAACGGCACAGGCAAAACTGAATCCGTTGCGCGCCACAGTGGACAGGACTCGAACAAGACCCTTCGCCCGCGCCGCCAGCGGCTTCCGGCTGCTCGCGGCGGTCGGTTGGCTGGCGCTGGCCTCGCCGCTTCCTCTGGCGGCGGCGCAAGTCGTCGCTTCGCTGGACCGCGGCGTCGTCACGCTGGGAGAGCCGGTGACGCTCACCATCACGTTTGACGGCCTGCAAATTCCAGGACGCCCAAACCTGCCGCAGATTCCGAACTTCCAAGTGGATCAGGGCCAAATTTCTTCCGGCACCACCATCCACAACGGCGCCTTGCAGCAGTGGTTCGGCTTCGCCCTGGTGCCCACCGCGGAGGGCGACCTGACCATCCCCGGCTTCCAGTTCAGCGTCGGCGGCCAGCGCTACAGCACCCAGCCGCTCGCGTTGCGCGTCGTCAGGCCGAGCGCGTCCGTGGCCGGCCCCAATCCGAACACGCCGCAGGCCTTCGTCACGGTGGTCGTGCCGCGCCGCGAGATTTACTTCGGCGAAGTGTTCCTGGTGGAAGAACGCCTGCACTACATCCCGACCCGACTGGCGCTGCTGCAACCCAACTGGAGTTTCCTGGACGGCACGTTCCGCGTCACGCCGTTGGAGGGCGCTTCCGAGACGGACTTGGTGACGAACAACGTGACCTACCGCGTGCGCGTCCACCGGGTGCTGGCCACGCCGCTCAAGACCGGCGCGTTCAACTCCGGCCCCATCTCGTTGTTGATGGCTTTTGGGCAAGTGAGTTTCTTTGGCCAGTTCATGGCCGAGCAGCGCAACCGTCTGGCCGCCGATCCTGTCGTGCTCCAAGTGTTGCCGGTGCCCAGCGTCGGTGCGCCGCCCTCCTTCAACGGCGCGGTCGGCACCTATACGCTGACCGTCACTGCCGGCCCAACTGAGGTCGCAGTGGGCGACCCAGTGACGGTCAAGGCCCAGATTTCCGGCCGCGGCCAATTCGAGACGCTGGCTTTGCCGGCCCAAGCGGACTGGCGCGAGTTCAAGATGTATCCGCCGACGAGCGTCACGGTGACCAACGACCGCGTGGGCCTGGCCTGCACCAAGACTTTTGAGCAAGTGGTCATTCCCCAGAATCACGAGATCAAGGCGCTGCCGCCGCTGGTGTTCAGCTTCTTCGACCCGGACGCGAAGAGCTTCCGCACGCTGATGGGGCCGGCGATTCCGCTCACCGTGCGAGCCAACGCCGGAACCGCCGGCCCGTTGCCGACGCTGGCGGGGTTGACGAACAATGCGGCGCCCGCGGAGAAACAACCGGAAATGGCCACCATCAAAGTCCATCTCGGCACGCTCAGCCCGTCAGCAATCCCGCTGTTCCAGCGCGGCTGGTTCCTGGCACTTCAGGTTCTTCCGCCCGCGCTCTGGCTCTCGCTGTTGGCCCGGCGCAAATGGAGCGAATCGCTCTCGCGCAATCCTCGCCTGCTCCGCCAGCGCCAAGTCGCGAGGGTCGTGACGGAAGGGTTGGCGCAACTCCGCGCTCATGCCGCCGCCGGCTCCGCGGACGATTTCTTCGCCACCGTGTTCCATCTGCTCCAAGAGCAGATCGGCGAGCGGCTGGACCTGCCCGCGTCCGCGATCACCGAAGCCGTGATCGATGAGCGGCTTCGCCCGCTCGGCACGCCGAACGAAACCCTTGAACAACTCCACGGTCTGTTCCGAGAGTGCAACTTGGCCCGCTATGCGCGCACCCGGGACCAGGGCCGGCTGGCCGAGATGATCCCGCAAGTGGAGACGGCGTTGGGCGCGCTGAAGAAACTGCCGGAGGCCATGGTCACGCGATGAAGCTCAGACTCCCCCGCTTCCTGGCGCTGGGCTTGGCGCTGTGGGCCTGGCCCGCGGCCCTTCCTGCTGCCGGCCTCGAAGTCGCCTTCGACGCGGCCAACAAGTTGTACGAGGAAGCGAAGTTCGCCGAGGCGGCCGCCGCCTACGACAAGCTGCTCTCGGACGGCCACCGCACCGCCTCGGTTTTCTACAATCTCGGCACCGCCAGTTACAAGGCCGGCCAGATGGGCCGCGCCATCGCCGCGTATCGCCAAGCGGAGCAACTCATCCCGCGCGACCCAGACTTGCGCGCCAATCTCCAGTTCGTCCGCAAAAAGGTGAACGGCGAAGACAAGTCACCGGTGACGTGGTGGCGGGCCGTGCTCTCTTTGCTGACGCTCAATGAGGGCACGTTGCTGGCCGCCGCCGCCTTTTGGGTCTGGTGTTTGCTGATGGCGGCGCGGGAGTTCCGGCCCGCGTGGGGCGACAGCCTGCGCCGATGGATACGGAGCGCCGGGCTGACGGCCATTTTCTTTGCCGGCGTGCTGGCCGCGGCGGCTTACGTCCGGTTTGGCGATGTCTCGGCGGTGGTGGTGGCCCGCGAGGCCGTGGTCCGATTCGGGCCGCTGGACGAATCCCAAACGGCCTTCCAACTGCCCGACGGTTCTGAAGTCACCGTGACAGACTCGAAAGAGAACTGGCTCCAAGTCCGCGACCGCTCGAAGCGGATCGGCTGGCTGAAGAAGGACCAGGTGATCGTGCTGAACCAGGCGATGTCGCGCACCAAGTAGTCTTCCAGGCTCCGCGCATGAAAGGCCCTTTGTTCATTTCAGACCCGCTCGTGGGCCATGAACCTCGACGTAGCGGCGGCTCGGCAGAGCGGTATGTGTTTGGCGTAACGCAGGTTTTCAACCTGCGGGACGTTGCCGGGCAAAGGCGGGTACGAACTCGGCGTGTTTCTAGACTGGCCACGCCCTGCCGACTGCAAGTCGGCGATACGGCAGGCTGGAAAGCCTGCGCTACGACGTTGAACACATACGCAGAGCGCCGCTGTTTCTCATGCCAAAGAACGGCGGCGCTCTGCCGAAACGCCGCCACGGGGACGAGGCCATGAAAAGACCGTTGCGCCCCATTCTGGTCGCCATCGTCGGTGGCAGCGGAGCGGGCAAGTCCCGTCTGGCGGATCGCCTGGAACACGAGTTGGGGCGCGGCGTCGCACGGCTTGCTCTGGACGACTTCTACCGCGACTTGTCTCACCTGACCTTTGCCCAGCGTCAGCGGGTCAACTTCGATCACCCGCGCGCCATCGACTGGCCGTGCTTGGACGCGGTCCTTCGTTCCTGCCTGGCGGAGCGGCCGGTCAGGGTGCCGCAATACGACTTTGCCGCGCACTGTCGCCGGGCTGAGAGCCGGTCCATGCCTCCGGCACGGGTGATTCTGGTGGATGGACTTTGGCTGCTGCGGCGGCCCGGAGTGCGGGCTTTGTTCGATCTTCGCCTCTTCGTCGAGTGCCCCGAACGACTGCGCCTGTCCCGTCGCCTGGCGCGCGACGTGCGCGAGCGAGGCCGCACGCGCGCGTCCGTGCTGGCCCAGTTTCGCGATCACGTGACGCCGATGCACGACCGCTTCGTCGCGCCGCAGCAGCGCTGGGCTGACGTGGTGCTCCGCTCCCCGGTGGCGGAGCGCGAGGTGAAGGCGCTGGCGCACGCCTTACTGAACGGAGGACAGGCGTC
This sequence comes from Verrucomicrobiota bacterium, assembly GCA_016219875.1. Taxonomy (GTDB): domain Bacteria; phylum Verrucomicrobiota; class Verrucomicrobiia; order Limisphaerales; family JACRJZ01; genus JACRJZ01. The sequence continues at coordinate 67,575 of JACRJZ010000091.1, forward strand.
GCGCCTGTCTCCATTCTCGATCGTTTCGCTCCCCGTTCGGTGATCACTTCAGGCCGAACGACGCGTCCGTACCGGACCCGCCGCAATTAAACCAGAGACAGGCGCGACGCCAGTCCTCCTGCATGGATGCGCTTCACACGATCCCCGGGATAAACCGGTATTTCACCTTCCGGCAATACGCCGCGTACTCCGGGTCGCGCAGGAGCAATCGTTCCTCGGTGAGTGCCCGCAGCACGTAGATCGAGCACCAGGCGATGAAGCCTCCCGCCGTTGCCGTGCAGAAGAGCAGGTGCTGCCTCCAGGAGAACGCGGCGTCGGCCGTATCGACCGCGAAGAGCGCCGGGATCAGCGTCACCAGCCAGAATAGATTCTTGCCAACGTAGCCGGGATGCCGGACCAGCGCGTAAGGCCCGTAGGCGACGATGCCGCGGTGGGTGAGGTTGCTGGCCTTGGTGAAGAGCGAGAGCGACGCCGAGGTCAGCAGCAACAAGCACAGCACGGCTAGGCCGCGCAGAATCCAGGTAAGCGGATGATGCAGTTCGCCGTGGAAGAGGATGTGGGGGTCGTCGTTGGACGAACCGAAGAAAGCGGCGGTCACCATGTTGAACGGCGCGTAGCAGAGCAGGCACACCAGCAGGCCACTCAGACTCGTTTCGACGTAGCGGACGGGGTTCTTCAGCCAGAACGCCTCCGCGTGATAGCCGAAACAGAACAACCCCGAATCGACGCAGAACACCGTCGTGACGAACAGCGCGTAGAGTGCGTCGGCGAGGCCCACCAACGAGGCCGATTGTTGATACTGCATCAGCAGGGCTGGGTAGGCGTTGTACTCGAGGCACAGGCTGTTCAACATGAGCGGGCCGTACACCAGCTTGATGAGGAGGAACACAAACGCGTGTTTCTCCTTGAAGGTGGGCGCCCACGGGCGGGCGACATTCGGCGGGGCTTGGCCCAGGGCGCACCACGCCACCCGTGCCAGCCAACCCAGGATGAGGACGTTCTTGGAAAGCCAAAGCGTTCGTGGGCGGAACGTGAAGTAAATGGCCGGCGCCACCAGCGCGTAGAGCACGAGATACCAATCATAGAACCGCCAGGCCGGAAACGACCCGAAGGGCACGTCAAGCAAACCCCTGAACCACGGGTTCAGCCGCAAGATCAGCCAGAGCGCGCCGTAGATCAGCATCGACGCCGCGTAGTGCTTCAGCACGCACTTGAACGTCGCGCGCGGCAGGCGCGGATCGAGGTAGCTGAGGTTCTCGGCCGAGGAGAGTTGGGTTGTGATGCTGGTTTTCAAGAAGATCTTGGCGAACCATCGGATTCAGAGAGGAATGGAATTGGGGGATTCCCTTGAGTTTCTTTCAAACCCCTCGAGCCGGTGGGGCGAGCGTACTCGCGAGCCGGGCGTATGTGCAGGACGCGGCTCGCGGGTACGCTCGCCCCACCGGGGTTATGACAGCGCCTCTCTTGATCCCGGTCCTCCCTGAATCCGATGGCGCGTCGTTTCATCCCTGGCCGTAAATCCCCTTATACCGATTCCAAGGCGCGGTTGATGCGCTCGATGGCTTCGTCGATCTCCGCCGTGCTCTTGAAGCCGATGACGACGGAGTGAATCTCCGGTTGCGCCATCGCAAAGCGGATCGCTTTCTCGCGGTCTTCCGGCTGGGTGAAGTCGCCGTTGCCAATCAGCTTCATGCCGATGACGCCGTGGCCCCTGGCGTGCATGGTTCGGATGGCCTGCATGACCGGGTTGACGTGTTCCGCGTTGCTGGTGGCATTCCAGGTTTGCTCCGGCGTGTCGATGACGTGGCCCTGTGGGTTGATGCGGACGAGGTGGACGTCCGTCCAGTCAGAGGCCGCGGCGGTCTTCAGTGCAGGCAGGCTGTGACAGGACACGCCTTTGACGCGAATCCATTTCTTCTGCTTCGCCTCCTCGAAGCCGTCCAGGACGCGCTTCCACTCGTCGGTCCAGCCGTCCTTCACCATGCAGTGGACGAGCATGGAGTCGATGTAGTCGGTGTTGTAGGTCTTCCGATGCTTGTCGATGGCGGCGAGCACATCCTCCGGCTTGCCGGGAATCTTGGATTGAAGAAACAGCTTCTCGCGCGGCAGCCCCTTGATGGCGCCGGCAATCCAGTCAAACGTGCGGTAGCTCTGCGCGCAGTCGATGTAGGTGAGGCCGCGGTCGTAGGCGTAACGGATGAGCCGGTTGAAAGTTTCCTGGCCGAGACTGCGTTGGACGTTGCCGCTGTTGCTGCCCGCGCCAAACCCCAGCCGGCTGATTCGAAGTCCGGTCCTGCCGAGGGGGACGAGGTCCGTGGCGGAGCGCCGACCGGCGTTCGGGCCGGACGACTGGCAGCCGGAGAAACTGAGCGGTGCCAGCGCGGCGGCGCCGGCGAGGGCGGCGGTCCTTTCGAGAAATTGACGGCGGGAGAGTTCGTGGTGATTCATAGGCGGATCAGCGTGGGCCTGCTTCAAGTGTGTCGGCGAATCGTCATGTTTGCGGCGCGATTACAGCACACCCCGGCGAAGGCCACAATGGGGAAGAGCAGCGAGCAGTAACGAGCGAGCTAACGATCCTTGGCGTTCCAGACCCAGTCGCCCGACTCAAGCTGGCGGCTGCCATCCGGGTTCTTGGCCTCGACTGCGCCGTCGTCCTTTTCGTTCCAGCCGAAGGAATAAAGGAGAAAACTGCCGTCGGCGTTGCGCCGGTACTGGAAAGATTGTCCGGGGACGACATCTGCCGGCAGCTTCGCGATGAAGCGTGGCACCAGCGCCTCAAGCGAATCGGGGTAGGCTCCCGTGGCCAGACGACATCGCTCCAGCGCGCACGCAATCGCGGCCTGCCGAACGATGGACTGCGTCTTGGCCGCCGTCCGCAGGGCTTTGCCGAGATTCGGCACCGCCATGGCCGCGATCACATTGTAGGGGCTGCGGCGCCGAAACTTCTCATTCATGGCCAGCGTGGTTTGGTCCACTCGGCGCGGGTTGACCCGCTGGCCGGGTTCGTCCAAGGCCTCGAGGAACTCCTGGCCGGGTTGGAACAGCACGACCTCGTTTTGCAGCAGCCAACCTCGAGGCAGGAGCCGGAAGAGAAGCGTTCCGGCGCTGAGCCGCTTGGGTTTTTCCGTGACGAACACTTTGGCGAGGCGTGCCTGCGGCCAGTTCTCCAACATGTAGCCGGCGCCTGCCCGTTCAGCGCGCAAGGACGTGGCCACAGCACCGAGCACTTCCAGCCGCTGCAACTGGTCCTGGCACGCGATCAATTGAGCTTCCGGCCACAGGCGTTCGGCCAGGCCCTCTTGGAACGTCGTCACCGCGAGGCCCGCGATCGCCACGCTGATCATGCTTTGGACGAGGAACGGCGGGTGGTCGTCGCGGCCAGCCTCCACCAGGCGGCCCAGGAGCGCGAGGGAGCGCGCGGCTTCGGCAGGTTGGCCGGACAGCAATTGGGTCTTCGTCCGCGAAGACAACAACTGCGCGATCTTTCGCAACGTCACAAAGTGGACGGTCTGCCCGCCAAACGGTTCGTCGGGATCCCGCTTGAGTTGCGACTGCGGCCTCTGGGCGGCGGCTTCGATTTGCTGGAATACCGTGTCGTGCTCTTGGAACCAGCCGCGCAGGCTGGCCAGGCTCTTTTTGTCGGGCGCGCTGGATTGCAGCGGAAGCTGCTTCAGGTCGGCCATCGCGAAAGGAATGTCCTTGCTGTAGCCCTGCGGCCAGTCGGGGAGTTTGTCCCGCGTGGCGGCCTTGGGTTCGATGCGGACGAACAGCGCCTCCATGCCCGGCGCCTTGAAAAAGTTCGATTCGTCGGGCACCGGCTTGGGCAGCCAGTCGTCCCACGCCAGTTTCTCGCCCTTGGCCTCCAACTCCCGCTTGCATTGCTGGAGCGCTCGCTGGCCGCGCCAGTTTTCCACGGCGTAAAACAGCGCGATCAACGAGGCGAGTGCCACCGCGAGGAAAAGTAAACCGCGGACGATGCGCAGTCGGCGGCGGGGCGGTTGGGACGAAGGGGTTGGATCGGGTGAAGTCATGGACAGAGACAAGTTGTCAAGCGATGAAAGTCTGACGGAGGCGTTCGGTGCGCGGGCGTGAAATCGGAGGCGCGCTGGGCACCGGAGAAGACGGCTGCTGCAAGACTTGATTCAGCCAGGCGCGCTGTTCTGCAAACGCCATGCTCACACTCGCCGGGGACCTGGTCTTCTTGAGCGCGACCGACCGAGGCGGCCGGGGTGTGTTCAGGTGCAGCGCGAACACGGCGACCCACACCGCCGCCACCGCCGTCCACGCGACGGGCGAAGGCCAGATCAGTTCGCGCCACCACGAAATCGGATGAGGAGCGCACGCGGCCCGCGTGCGGGTTTCGGCGGCGTCCGTGTTGAGCGTAGCGCAGGCTTTCCAGCCTGCTGCATCGCAGGTTTCCAAGCTGCGGGACGTGGCCGGGCGAAGGCGGGGACGAACCGGGCGCGTTTCTGAACTAGCCACGCCCTGCCGGCTGCAAGTCGGCGATACGGCAGGCTGGAAAGCCTGCGTTACGACGCCAAACACATGCTCAGCGGCCCGCCGAAACCTTCCACTCCACCGCAGCCAGAGGGAAGAGCGTGGAACGTGTTGTCCGGCGGGCCTCCGGACAACACACGCCAACGGCGTGTGCTCCTCAACCTGGGCGGCCCGCAACACTTCCTCCCGCCATTCGGCGGGCGGGGTCCGCAGCGGCTGGCGGCGCAATTGGTTTTCGAAATCGTCGTGGTTCATTTGATCTCGTCGTGAAGGAGACGCAGCCGCTCGCGCAATTTGTCTAGCCCGTAGCGGTAGCGGCTGGCGGCGGTGTTGAGCGGGATGTCCAGGAGCCGCGCGATCTGGTCGAACGTGTGGCCCTCCCACAGCTTCAAGTGAAGGACCTCGCGTTGCTCCGGCGGCAGTTCGCCCAGAGCGACAGAGAGCGCGTCGCGAAAAGTCTGTTCGTCAGGATCGGCACTGGGGGCGAACAACGGCACGGCCTCGGCAAGCTGTTCGCGGGTGTGCAGCCGCGTCTGCCGGCGTCGCGCCAAGTCCACCGCGGCATGGCGCGCCATCTGCAAAAGGAAGGCGCGCTCCTCGCGCACGCCGTCCAGCCGACCGGGCTGCCGGGCCAGCTTGACAAAGAGGTCCTGCAACAAGTCGCGGGTGTCGTCCTCGTTGCGGGTCAGGTTCAACAGGAAAGCAAAGAGCGCCGGCGCGTGAGCGTCGTAGAGGCCCGCAAGATCGACTGGCGCTGGCATGTCGCGGGTATGACGCAGCAGGGCGTCCGGTTTGTCTGCCAAAAAGCGCGCCACGCGGGCTGATTCAAGAAAGCGTAGCCGCCGACGTGAGGAGGTTCTGTCTCGATTTCGGATTTGAAAACAGAGCCTCCTCACGTCGGCTGCTACGATCCAGGGATTCTCGAATCCACCGTGGGGCTGAACGCCTACCCTCAGCCACCCGCCCGCGCGTCGAGGCCCGCAGCGAGGAACGCCTCCAGCGCGCGTTGCATTTGCGCGGCCGTGGGTGGTTCCACGTCGGCAAGGGCGTAGGGCTGGCCCAGCCGGCGGTGCTTCTGCGCGCCGGTGCGGTGATACGGCAGCAAGTTCACCTGGCGCACGCCGCTCAGGGTCGAGACGAAGCGCGCGATGGCGGAGAGGTTTTCCTCGTCGTCGTTCATGCTCGGAATCACCGGCACCCGGACCCAAATGGAGCGGTGAATCCGGTCGAGGGCCGCGAGGTTCTCGAGGATGGGCCGGTTGGAAACGCCGCAGTGCTCGCGGTGCCGGGCGTCATCCATGAACTTCAGATCGTAAAGCACCAGGTCCGCCAGGCGCGCGAGGCCGAGGAAATGGTCCGTGCAGCCGAAGCCGCAGGTGTCCACCGCCGTCCGCAGGCCGCGGGCGCGGCAGGCTTCCAGCAATTCCATCGCAAACGCCGGCTGCATCAGCGGTTCGCCGCCGGAGAGCGTGACACCTCCGGAAGACTCCTCGTAGAAGACAAAGTCTTTGAGAACCTCCTCCAGGACTTCGGCCACGGTCATCTCGCGTCCCACCATTTGCCGCGCACCGGTGGGACAGGCTTCGACGCAGCGACCGCAGAGGAGACACGGTTCGTGGCGCGTGGGGAGCACTCCGTTGCTGGGAAGCTGCGCCGCGAACGGGCACGCTTTCCGGCACTCGCCGCAGACCGCGCAACGGCCTTCCACGACCAGCAGTTCCCGCGCAGGCGCGAGGCCTTCCGGGTTGTGACACCACGAGCAGCACAGGGGACAGCCCTTGAGGAACACCGTCGTGCGGATTCCGGGGCCGTCATGCAGGGAATACCTTTGGATGTTGAAGACCAGGCCGCGTTGCATGGTGGCGTCGATTGCGGGGCATTGGTAAAGAACCGCCGTGCGATCGGCGAGTCCAAAGTTCAACTGGACGGGGACATCTCAATGCTTACGGAAATCCCGAGCCGCCGCGTGAGGGCACGCGGCCTACAAGGCGAATGTGTAGGCCAGGTCCCCTGACCTGGCATTCACCTGGAAGTGCCGATTCCTCCGGTTCGCTCAGGATCCTGGGGGGACAAGGTTCGCGGAGAAGCTCTGATGCTCTCTCTCTCTGACTTCCGATCTCCGACCTCTGAATGGAGCCTCCTCACGTCGGCTGCTACGGGCTAGCCAGCCGCGGGCTTGACGTCAGGCGGATGCCGTTTCAGCTTCGCGGGGTGAACTGCGATGTAAACGAATTACCCACCTTCCGCGAAGCGTCGGGAAGTAGCTTTCGGTCATTGATCGTGGGCGGCCTCGCGATGGCGTGCAGTTTGACAGTCGCGTGCGCTGCGGAAACGAAGGCTGAACCGGCGTGGCGGCCGTTACCGTTGATTACGGAGGGCAAGGTGGACGCGGACTGGTGCCATGTGGGGTACGGCGGATTCGTCGTGGACGACGGCGCGCTGCGGACGGAGTGCGATCCAAAGGGGCTTGGGTTGCTGCTCTATGCGAAGGAGCGGTTCGGCCATTGCCAGTTTCGCGTCGTCTTCAAGAGCAAGGACGCGAAGTCGAACGCGGGCCTTTTTGTGCGGATCGCCGACGGGATTCTCGATCAGGTCAAACAGCCGGGCGCCGCATTTGACCGCGATGCGCGCGGAAAGATTTCGAAGGCCTCGATGACGAACATGATGGAATCGGCGGAGCGCGAGGAGGGGCCGTGGTTCGCGGTGCATCGCGGTTACGAAATCCAGATCATGGACGCCAACGACAAGTTCCACCGGACGGGAGCGATTTACTCGTTCGCGGCTTCGTCGGCGATTTCCCAGAAGCCGCCGGGCGAATGGAAAACGATGATCGTCACGCTGGCGGGCCGCCGCGTTTTCGTGGAGCTCGAAGGCCAGCATGTCACGAGTTTCGATCCGGAAAGCCCCGCCGTGCCGCGCGCCCGGAAATGGTTCGAGGGCAAACGTGAGCCGAAGCGTCCCGAAGTGGGCTACCTCGGCCTGCAAAATCACGACCCCGGCGACGTGGTGTGGATTCGAGAAATCAGCGTGCGGCCGCTGCCGGCTTCGGCTGTGAAGTGACCGAATTGTCAGGCGACAACGGATTATCCTCCACCGGACGTCTTGCGGGCCTCTGAGTTCGACCGGCAGTAACCTCGCACAAGGCTCAGAACTCTTGAGCCGTGGAATTGGCCTGGGCCGCCCGGTGAGGGCACCGGGCCTACAAGGCACGCCTTTCCTGTAGGCCGGGTCCCCTGACCCGGTGAACGCCGCTTCATCTCGATTCCTGGCCACCACAAAACCGTGCGGACGGCTCAGGATGTTTGAGGCTCAGCTTTCGTACCACGCCGGGAACACCATGCCCCCGCTGTTATCTCCGGCGAACAGCGAGCGCGCAAACTGGCGGACATGATACCACCCGCCCCGCAGGCCAAGCCGACGACTGATGCGGCGTCTGCGGGCGTCGCGGGGAAAGAAGGTGCGCAGACGCGCCAGCGGCCAGTGGAACAGGAGTGACACGAGCAGCGCCCGCTCCAACACGGAAAGTCCATCGTGCGCGCGATACGAAGATAGAAAACTGAACTGGCGGAAGCGGCGTCCCGTGGGGTCCCACAGTTCCGGCTTCCAGGCTCCGGTGCCCGGCAAAGGCGTGAACGGGATGAAGAAGGATTGGTCAAGCCGCAGTTCGATGGCCAGCCGATGGAGGGCGCGGATGGTGGCGCGGTCGTCGCCCGGCAGTCCATAGATGAAGGAACCGATGGTGATGACTTGTGGAAAGTCGTTTCTCAAAATGCGCAACGCCTCGTGCGCGTGGCCCAGTTCACTGGTCTTGTGGAGAGCGTGAAGGCTCTCAACATCGGGCCGTTCAATGCCGAGATACAACTCGTTCAGTCCGGCGCGCACACCGGAAGCCAGCGCGCCGGAAGCCGCGTCGCGCACCACGCCATCGCTGCGCACCCAGGCGCTTTGGCCTACGGTGAGGCCGTCGCGCAGCAGGAGTTCGGCGAGCTGGCCCGGCACGCGCGGATGGGCATTGAAGCACGGGTCCACCCAGCCCAGGTATTGCCGGTCAAAGCGGCGGACCAGGATGCGGATTTCTTCCAGCAACCGCTCCGGGGACTTGGTCCGCAAGTGCGGCACGATCCGGCCATCGACCAGCCGTCCCATCTGCCGCCAGAGAATGCAGAAGTCGCACGAGCCGACACAACCGCGCCCCAGTTCGATGGCGGCGAAGCGCGGATGATTGCGGCTGCGCGCGCCGTATCGCTCGACGGGCAGCAGATCGTAAGCCGGAAAGGGAAGTCCATCCAGATCGGCGATGGGCGGGCGTGGCGGCGTGGAGAGCACTTCGTCGTCGAGCAGGAACGAGAGGCCCGCGACGTTGCGTAGTTCCTCGCGTCGCCCAGAACGCAGGGCTTCGACGAGTTCGACGATGGTGAGTTCGCCTTCGCCGTGAACCACCACGTCAATCAGCCCCGTGCGCAGCGCCTCAGGCGCGACGTGCCCGAAGAAGCAACCGCCGGCGATAACGCGCGCGCCGCAGTCCTTGGCGAGCGCAGCCAATCGCAGCCCTTCCACGCAACTGACGGCTTCTTCGCCGATGCCGACGTAGGCCGGCTGCCGTCGGCGGAGTTCGCCCTCGAGCGTGCGCCAGCCCATTTCCAGAGCGGGAGCGTCGAGGATTTCCACCCGGAGATCCGGGAGGCACTCGCGCAGCATGGCGGCCATCGACGCAAACGCGAGCGGCGGCCAGAAGGCGCTGGACGGGCCGTTGAAGGGCCAAAGTGGGCGCGGCGGACGGACGAACAGGAACAGTTCATTCATGCCGAAACTCCCCGCCGGGCGGGCCGGATGGCCTGGAGCAGTGAGACGAAACCCAGTCCGAGATTCAGCAGCGCCAAACTCGCCAGGCCGATCGCCCCCAGCAGCGCCAGCACGGACAGGCCGGCTCCGGCCAGGCTCCCACCCAGTGACACCACGGCCAATAAGGTGGCGATGCACACAACCAGACCGAACCAGTAAGCGGCTTGAGTTCGAGGAGCACCAAACTCCGACTCGGCGCGGTCAGGCCGGCGTCCGTTGCCCCTGCACCAAACGAGACGCCAGCACTCCCTTGGCCGCAAACACAGGTAGGCCACAACTCCGAAGGCGAACAAAGCGCCGGACAACGTTCTCAGCCCCGGCCCTTGCGGCACCCAGTGAAAGCCAAACGGGGCCATCTGCAGGAGCAACGCCCCGTGCGCCCAGCGGAAGCCGGCGGTCGGGCGCGGCTGGAGCCACACGTTCAACAGCAGCGCGCAGAAGGCCCCGACATGGAGGCCGGTACATCGCTGACAGGTCGGCAACAGGCTGCCGCCGAGCGCCCAAGTGTGGTCCACGGCCTGGCCGCAGACCAAACTGAAGACAGTTGAGAGCCAGTCATTCACGTTCTCATTTGAACTCCTTGCCCGGCTGCATCACCGGCAACGCCACCTTGCTGATCTTGTACGGCTTTGCCGCCAGATCGATCAGGAACAGCCCGCAATTCGCGGCGGCCGTCTTGGCATCGTCGGGTTCGATGCACAAGTAGGTGGTGCAAAGCGCCAAGGTCTTGCCGTCATGCGAGGAGTTGAGTTGGAGGTACCGCGCCGAATCCTTGTGCGACTGGGCGAGGCCGGCGAGGAGGACCGTTCGCTCAACAGGGTTTCCCTTCAGGGGAATTTCCATCAGGCCAAGACTGACATTCGTCGCGCCTTCCGGCTGTGAGGCGAAGGAAGCGAAAACCACATCGGCCCTTGGCGAGAAACACAGGCTGCCCAATTCCAGGTCCTCGTCCCCAGAAGCGAGCGGGACGATGCGCGGAGTCTGGCCAGGCTGAAGGACCACGATCTGACAGGCTCCACCCTTCTTCTGAGCGGTGGCGATCTGGCTTCCATCCCGGCTCAGGGCAAGGGGTCCCTCACCGTCAAACAACGACGCGTCCGCTTTCAGCAGCGGCGTCTGCGCGAACGTGGCCGCGTCCAGCTTGCCGAACTCCACTTGGTCTTCCTTGTTGGACGATTGCGCCGCATAGAACACAAAGTCACTGCGACCCGACGGATAGAGCATCATGGTTTCGCCGCGGCAGGGACGGGACTCCACGCGGCCTGTGTCGAGATCGAGCCGCGCGACGAGGTTGGAGTTGACCGGCACGAGCAGGCGGGAACCTGCCAGCGCCAGTGGGTTGACCAGCTTTTCATCCATCTTGTCCAGGTCCTGGATCTGCCAGTAGCGCACCGGGCCTTTTCCGCCCAGCGTCACGGCCACGATGTTGAGGGCGTCATCGTCGTGTTGCCCGCCCGGCCAGAACACCGCGAGGCGCTGGTCATCGATCCACTGGGCGCGTAGCAAGCGCGTCTCGTATGCAACGGCGTGCAGTCGCTTGGCGATGGACAGGGAGAAGACGGTTTCCGCTCGCCCGCTCTTCCGGTCCAAGACCGTCACGCCGAAGTCGCCGGTCTTCGCGTCAAAGGCAGGGAAGGCGATCTGCGAGTCGTCCGGGCTGAACGAGCTGCAGGCGAGCACATAGACCAACAGGCCCGCCAGCGCAACGGCGGCGAGCAATGAGTTTTGGGTGGTGGTGGACTTCATGGGGTTTTCTTTCGTGGGCAGAGGGCTGAACTCGATCGTGGCGGCGTCGGCGTCGGAGATGGATCCTCGTGTGACCTCGCTCGCGGGAAAGCGAAGCGGGCCAGCGAGACGCGGACGCAAATTGGCGAAGCCGTCGTCATACGGGCCAAGCTTCTACCAAAGCCGACGTGAGAATCCTAATCGAAATTCCCCGGAGGGCCATTGTGATCGTCAATGTCTGAAGCTTCCGGCCAAACTGTTGCCGTTGCTTTACACGGGCACGCAGAATTCTCTTGGCACGCTGCCGCGGTTGAAGGACTTTCGCCGCGCCTTTTGAATCTGTCTGCAAACACCATGAGCACACTCGTGACGGTTTATCTCAAACCCGGCGAAGCCGACCGCGTCGTGGCGGGCCATCCCTGGATCTACCACGGCTCCATTCTCCGAACGACCGCGCCGGTGCCCGACGGGGATTTGGTGCAGGTGAAGGACCATCGCCAGCGTTTCCTCGGCGTCGGATTCTACAACTCCCAATCCAAGATCAACGTCCGCATCCTCGCGCCGGAACGGGTGGAACTGGGGCAGCCCTTCTTCGAGCAGCGCATCCGAACCGCGCTGGCCGTGCGGCAGAAGCACCTGCCCCACGCCACATCGTTCCGGGTCGTGAACGCCGAAAGCGATTTCTTGAGCGGCCTGATCGTGGACAAGTATGAAGACGTGCTCGTGCTCCAGACTTCGTCGCTCGGCATGGACCGGCGAAAGGAAGACATCGTGGCCGTGCTACAGAAACTCTTTTCACCCCGCGCCATCGTGGAGCGGAATGAGATGGCCTCGCGCAAGTTCGAAGGGCTGCCTGATGCTAACGGCGTGCTCGTCGGGACGCTCGAAGGGCCGGTCACGATTAAGCTGAACGGACTCGCGTTCGAGGTGGACTTGCGGGCTGGGCACAAGACCGGCCTCTACCTCGACCAGCAGACGAATTACCAGCGGGTCGCCGACATGATCCGGCCGGGGGACAACGTGCTGGATTGTTTCAGCTTTCTCGGCGGATTCGCGCTCCACGCCGCCCGCGCGGGTGCGGCCCACGTCCACTCGTTGGACCAAAGCGCCGACGCCGTCGCTGCCGCCGAGCGCAATGCCGTCGCCAACGGCTTGGCGGAGAAATGCTCCTTCGAGACGACCAACGTGTTCGACTGGCTCAAGGCCCGCACCCTCACCACGCCTGGGGAGCGGGTGATCCCGCCGTTTGACTGCATCATTCTCGATCCGCCGTCCTTCACGCGGAACCGCGCTGCCGTGCCGGACGCGTTGCGCGGCTACAAGGAAATCCACCTCCGCGCGCTGCGCCTGCTCAAACCGGGCGGCACCCTGGTGACGTTCTGCTGCTCACACCACATCGACGCCGTGACGTTCACCGACGCCATCCTCTCGGCCGCCTACGACGCCCGACGCATCCTCCGACGCACCGCCACCTTCAGCCAGTCCGCCGATCATCCCATCATCCCCATGATCCCGGAGACGGAGTACCTCAAAGGGTTCGCGTTTGAATTGGTGAGGTAGGGGAGGCGATGGCAAAACTGTAGCCGCCGACGTGAGAAGGCTCCATTCAGAGGGCAGACGGCAGAACGCAGAAGGAAGTTGGAGCCTCCTCACGTCGGCTGCTACAGTTTTGCACGAAGCTCAATGGAGGGCGGCCGGCATGATATGGCGAGAGGATTCTGAAGTGACGGCGTTTCAGCCGCGGGGTTGCGCTGCAGCGGAAACGCGTTCTTCCAACCGGCCATCACTTTCCCGCGCCGTGGCCCTTCTCCAGTCCTTCAATCACCTTCCGCGCAACGGTGGGGATGATCTCGCGTTCGTTGGCGTGGTTGGTGGTGAAGATGACGAGGACGAAGCGGACGCCGTTGGGGAGTTCCACGTAGGCAGCGTCGTGGCGAGTAGTGCTGGTCCAGCCAGCCTTGGACCAAAGCTTGGCGCTGGGTTTCAGGGCGCGACCAGTGAAGGCGGTGCCCTGGTCCGGCTCTCCCTCGTCAGGCACTTTCTTGAATGGATTTCGCTCCATCAACTTCAGCATCTCGGCACTGCGCGGCGCGCTGATGCATCGGCCCAGGACAATATCCGAGAGCAGACGCGCGGTAGCGTCGGTGGTGAGGGCGTTGCGGTTGTCGTAGTTCTTGCCCACGAAGACGCGCTCGCGGCCGTATGGACCTTCGTTCCACGTCTTCTGGTTGGCGTTGATGTTGGTGTAGCCGATCGAGGCGAAGTAGCGATTCACGGTGTTGCGCTTGTCTGCCCACGCCGTCATCTCGGCAGACGGCAGCTCGGGGCCGCCGGTGGTGTCGGTGAGCACGTCGATCACGTAGTGCGTCGCTTCATTGCAGGAATCGACAATCATGTCGCGCATGGCCCGGCGAAGTTCGTCGGTGTCCTGCAGCTTGCCGTCCTCCAGCCAGCGATGCGCGGCGGCGAGGTAGAAGAGCTTGATGACGCTCGCCGGGTAAATGCGCGCGTCGCCGCGAAAGCTGGCTTGGGTGGGCTGGGCCTTGTCCGTCAGGTCCACCAGCGTGATGGCGAGGTGGTTCGTCTGAAGCCCCTTGCCGGCAAACTCGGTGAGCGCCGTCTGAGCGGCTTCGTTCACCAACGTCTGAAGTTGCGGGTGGACGGGGATGACCTCGGGTTTGATGGGAGTGGCCGCTGGGTTGGCGGCGAACAGCGGCACGGTAGTCAGCCAAGTCACAAGCGCGGACAGCGCGAAGGGGCGGAGGTTCATAGGGGATCTTTCAACTTTTTCAACCTGGTGGGGCGAGCGTACTCGCGAGCCGACAGCCGCATGTTTTCCCCGGCTCGCGAGTACGCTCGCCCCACCGGGCTTTGAAGGAGACTCCAGGTTCATTCAGGTTTGGCAAAGAACCGCATCATCGAGTCGCCGTGGCGCATGGATTTCCGTTCCTCCCAGCCGGGCGGAATGGTCAGCGTGTCGCGCTTGGTGTGACCGACAATGAAGAGGCCGTTCGGGGCCAGCAGGTGCGGCAGGTTGGCATCGTCCAAGAGCCGCTGCGCGAAGGACTCCGAACGTCGCCCGACGTTCTTCTCGCCGTAAGGCGGGTCGGCCAGGATCAGATCAAACCGCGCGCCCGCCGCCACCAGTTGCGGCATGGCCGTGAACACGTCCTGCACGCGCACCTGAAAGAGTTCTGCCGGCAGACGCGTGGCGGTGAAGTTCTCCTCGATGAAGCGGGCGTGCTTACGGGAGAGTTCGACACAGAGCGCGCTGGCCGCGCCGCGGCTCAAGCATTCGAGACTCAGCGCGCCGGTGCCGCCAAATAATTCCAGCACCCGCGCGCCGATGACGCGCGCACCCAGGCTGTTGAAGAGCGCCTGTCGCACGAGGTCCGGCGTGGGCCGCACGTCGAAGCCTTTGGGCGCTTTCAAGATCAAACCACCGACCGTTCCACCGATGATGCGCATGGGCCGAGTATCCAGACTGTCCGGCGGAAAGCAGAAAGAAAAAAAACGGCGGCCCGTTGCCGGACCGCCGTTTCAAAAGAGTGTGACTGCGGAGGGATTACAGCCCCTTCGCGATCATGAACTTGACCAAGTCGCCCACGCGGCAGCTATAGCCCCATTCGTTGTCGTACCAACTGATGAGCTTGAAGAACCGCTTGCTCAGGCCGATGCCGGAACCTTTGTCGAAGATCGACGAGGAGCGGCAGTGGATGAAGTCGCTGCTGACGACTTCGTCTTCGGTGTACTCCAGGAAGCCCTTGAGGTAGGTCTCGCTGGCCTTTTTCATGGCGGCGGAGATTTCCTCGTAGCTGGTTTCCTTGACCGTGCGGACGGTCAGGTCCACGCAGGATACGGTCGGCGTCGGCACACGGAAGGCCATGCCGGTGAGCTTGCCTTTGACTTCGGGGCAGACGAGGCCCACGGCCTTGGCGGCGCCGGTGGTCGAGGGGATGATGTTCAACGCGGCGGTGCGGCCACCCTTCCAGTCCTTCTTGCTCGGACCATCGACGGTCTTCTGCGTGGCGGTGTAGGAGTGGACGGTGGTCATCAGACCTTCCTCGATGCCGAAGCCTTCCTTGAGCAGCACGTGGACCAGCGGCGCGAGGCAGTTGGTGGTGCAGGAGGCGTTGGAAATGATGTTGTGCTTGGCCGGGTCGTACTTGTCGTTGTTCACGCCCATGACCACGGTGATGTCCTCGTTCTTGGCCGGGGCGGAGATGATGACTTTCTTGGCGCCGGCGACGATGTGGCCGTAGCTGGACTTGGGATTGTCCTTGGCGGCGTCCGTGAACAGGCCGGTCGATTCGATGACGAGATCGACGCCCAGCGCTTTCCAGGGCAGTTCCGCCGGAGTCTTGGCACTGACGACCTTGATCTCCCTGCCGTTGACGACGAGCACATCGTCCTCCGCTTTGTCGGCCGCGGACTTCTTGGAGCCGACGGTGCCGTTGAAGCGACCCTGGATGGAGTCGTACTTGAGCAGGTAGGCGAGGTTGTCCGCGGGGACAATATCGCCGACGGCGACGACTTCGATTTCCTTGCCGATCAAGCCCTGTTCGACGAGGGCACGGAAGACCAGACGGCCGATGCGGCCGAATCCATTAATTGCGACTTTGACTGCCATAGTTCGTTTCGTTCAGTTGTTCAATTTCAACCAAGTTAAGCCGCGGATGTTACTGGCGAGGCCCCGGAGGTCAACGGGGAATTCCACGCTCCGCGTCAGTTTCATGCCCGTTTATGCAGCGGATTCGCGCCGCTCGCCCGGCGTTTTGCTGGGAGCGTGACCGGAATCCCATTCCTCCCGTCGCAGCGCCGTCCAGAGGCTCCGATGCCTTGCCCCGGACCTCTGACCTCTGGATGGAGCCTCCTCACGTCGGCTGCTACGGTTGGGCGGTTGGGCGGCCCGCCTGGAACGCGCTTGCTCCCGTCGCCGCGGCGGTCCAGATTCCGCCCACGTCGCTCCGATGGCTGCCACCGCTGAAATCATCGACCAACTCTGCCTCGCCTGCGGCATCTGCTGCAACGGCGTGCTCTTCGCGGATGTGGAACTGCAGCCGGGCGATGACGCCGATAAATTGCATGGACTGGGCCTTTCCGTGCGGGCGGCCAAGTTTCCGCAACCCTGCGCGGCCCTCGGCGCGGGCTGCCGTTGCCGGTTTTACGCTGACCGGCCCGCGCGCTGCCGCCAGTTCGAGTGCGCCTTGTTCAAGAAAGCAGCGGCAGGCGAAGTCACCGTGCCCGCCGCTCTGCGCACGATCCGCCAAACCCTCCAGCTTGCAGCGCAGGTGGAAGATCTCTTGCGCCGCTTGGGCGACTCCGAGGAACAGCGCGCGTTGAGCCTGCGGTTCCAGCGGATGCGGAAACGGATTCACGCGATGGAACTGGACGAAGAAACCGCCGCGTTCTTCGGCGAACTCACGCTGGCGGTCCACGAGTTGAACTTGGCCTTGCGCCGGGAGTTTTATCCCTGAATTCGGAGCCGCGATCCGGGCGCCTACTGCTGGATCGCCCGGTCCACTTCGTCCACTGCAGCCTTGAGCACGGCCACCATGATCACCAGATGGGTTGGGTCCGGGCGTGCGGCTTTCGGGAGAGCTTCCACAGCTTCCAACATCTCGGCGGCGACCAGTTGCGTGAGAGCCGGCTGGCGCCCACCGGTAACGAACCGCATGAAGACCTCCATGCCGCGTGTGATGGCGACATCTCGCAGCCCCATGACTTCCGTCCTCACCCCGTCCTCCAGCCGGCAATAGTCAATCTCTGGAAAAGGAGTGTTGGCGGACACCAGGGCGAACGCGGCCCTCACCACGAAGAAACTCACCAGCCCGAACGCTTTGTCATCCAACAAACCCTCCGTGATCTCATAGAGGTCGTCGATCAGCGTGCAGCCACTGGCTACCATTTCGGTCATGGCGGCTTCCCCAGAGGGGAACCTCTCCACTGCTTCGTCCAAACGCGCTCCCGCCTGTTCCAACGTGAGCGCCGCGGACAAAGGCGCTGCCTTGACCGGCCGGCTTGTCCTCCGGGGAACAACCTCCTCCTCGTCCGCCTGCAAGTCCTGCGGCGCCCGCGGTGGCGGCGGCTCCACATCGATCTCGTTCAAACCCAGCTCGCGCAGAAGCCAGTTGATGTCGTCCGTGCGCCCGGTGCGCAGGTTTTCCTCATCGTGGGCGCGGACGCGGGCCTTCATCAGCCGGATCAACTTGGGGCGGAGCGCGGGATCCTTGGCGGCGTCGCGCGGGGTCTTGTCCTCCAGGGCGGGAACAGGCATATCGGCAAACGCGCGCAGTTGGGCCGCGGCCAAGTCGGCTTCGAACTCGGCTTGCGACTGGCCGGGCTGCGGGGCTTCCAGCCGCGAGGACAGGAAACGCACCGGCCCGGCCTCCTCGACCAACCGCGGCACCACGAGTGGCGAGTCGGCGGCGGCGGTGCGTGATTTGAGTTGCGACGCCAGATCGTCGCGTCGTTCCCCGGCGAACTTGACCCGGGCGCCGAGCGCGGCTTCGAATCGCTCCCGGAACCTCGCCAGCCGGGCCTTGCCCATCGCTTCGAGGCGCCAGAGGGACTGGCCGAGCAGCACGCTGCCGAGCACGGCCTTCGAACCTTCGGGCAGCCCCAGCACGGGATCGCTGTCGTCTTCGAGCCAGACGCGATGTTCGGAGAAGCCTTCCGCCAGCTCGTCCGAGGCCAGGTCTTCCTCCTCCACGTCCGGCAGCCCGTCCAGCACGTTCCGGCATTCGGCGTAGGGCGCCCGCAATTCGTAGAGCGCCTTCCCGTATTCGGCGTCCATGTTCTCGAACATCTTCCGCCGGCGCGCCTCGCCCGTGGCGGCCAGCGCGTCGTCGAACCGCACCATGTTCTCGGCCAGCCACAGCCGCATCTCCGGGATGGTCGTAGGTCCGCCCAGATGCCGGACGATTTCGGTCACGACCTCCACCGGCTCGAACTGCCCCATTTCCGGCGTGAAGACCGCCACGCCAGCCATCCGCCAAAAATGTGGCAGCCGATAAAGCCACGTCACCAGCGGCGCGAAGCGGACCGCCATCGCCGCCAAGGAGCGGTCGTGGACCATGAACAGTCGCGGCTCGACCTCGAACAAATCCACCACTTCCGTGCGCTCACGGTCCAGCACGCGGCGGACCTCCAGGAAGGCGATGTGGGTTTGCATCTTCGCCCGCAGCAGGACGCGCTGGTCGTTCTTCAGGCCAGGAAAGCCGTCGCGTTCCCAGCGTTGGGCACAGGTCACGCCGGCGTCGTCCCGCTTGAAGAAAACCTGCCACGCCACGAAGGCGTGCAAGTGCAGCGGTGAATCCTTGCTCAAGGCCTGCTGCACGGTTCGCTCAACGACTCCGCGGTCTTTGGCCTCGTCCAACATCCGCCCCATCGTCTTGCTATCAACTTCGCTCTCGACCTCCAGCAGCGTGCTGTAGTTGGCCGGAGCGAACGGATTGAACGGGCAGTCCGCCGGGCAGGAGTAGCGGCTGTTGCGGTTCTCCCCGCACTCCGCCGAGGTGATCTCGCGTCCCACCGCCGGGCACATTCGTCGCTTGCCTGCTTTGCTCATAAACAGAGAGGAAGACTGTCGCCCGCGCCGCTGGAATCCAGACGAAACTGTTCACCGCGAAAGAAATCGCGGCGTGAGCCACTGGCAGACGGTTTCTAAGCAGCGCGCGTCGGTGTCGTCAAACGCCTCCAGCGTGTCCGAGTCCACGTCGAGCACGGCGTGGACGCGGCCCGCGGCGTCCAGCACGGGCACGACGATCTCCGAACGCGTCGAGCCGGAACACGCGATGTGATACAGGAGCTGCGTCACGTCGGGCACGAGTTGGGTCCGGGCCTCGCGGGCGCACTTGCCACAGACACCTTTGTCGAACGGGATCGTGAGACAGCCGTGTCCGCCTTGATACGGTCCGATCTTCAGCACGCCGGGCGACACGACGCGATAGAAACCGGTCCAGTCGAAGTGATCCAACCCGTGATGCAACTCGCAGACGATCGTGGCCATGAGCGCGACCGCGTCGGTTTCGCCTTCGATGAGCGCGCGGATGCGCTGAAGAGCCAGCTCGTACTGCCGGGCTTTGTCCATCGGGGGTTACTTGAGGAACCCTTCCTTCCTGAGTTCGGATTCAATCTGCTCCAGTTGGGCCGCGAACTCCGCGCGTCCTTCGGCCTCCAGGCGCTCGAAGCGGGCGTCGTTGAAAATCTCCGCCTGCACGGGCGGCCCGTCCTCGCCGGTGGCGTCTTTCAGCGCGCCTGCGAAGGCCGCCGTCATGCGGTCGTAGGTGCCGAGTCGCTGGCGCAGCCGCTCCATGCTTCGCGTCTGCCAGTACTCGCCCTCGTCGCACACTTCCAGGTCCACGCCGAAGCTGCGCGCCAAAGATCGAGCAGGCTGATGAGTTGACGGTGACACCGCAGGAAATGATCAAGCCCGTGGCGGGCGGCGTATTGCGTCTTGCACCAGGAGGTCAACTTCCAGCCGGACACGCCCGGATAGCGGCAAAGTCCGAACCACGCCGTCTCGCAGCCGTCGCCGGGACACACGCGCACGCTGTAGCCCTTGAGCGCCGACACCGGCTCGCCTGTCGTCGCGCCATCAGGCAACGTCCACATCTTCCAGTGTTCCGGGCCGCCCAGGCTTGGTCCTTCTACCTGGGCGCAGCCGATCTTCCGCGCGAACTGCGCGGTCCGTTCAGTCATCCGAAACACCACCGGCTCCGCCAGCCGGCGGCGGCTGGACAACGTGTAGGAAATTGTCAGGCCCATGAGTTGCTTCCAGAATTGCTGCCGCCGACATGAGGAGACACTGACTCCCATCGATCATCTGCCATTGCCTCAAGACACTTCGTCATGGGAGCTGCTCACACTGAAGCTGGAGCGCAGGATCTTGGCGAACGAGACGCTGGAACGCCCGCCCGAATTTCGTCGTGGGAACCAGTTCGTGTTCTCGTTCTGCCCTTCTGCTCATGCCGCAAAGAGACGGTCCAACTCGACCGTGAGGCTTGGAACCACCACGCTGGTCACACTTCCGCCCGGCCCGTGGACGGCATGTTCGGCAAATTGCTCGCCCTGCGGCTGGCGGTGGACTTCGATTTGTTTCTCCGGTCCCAACACCAGCCAGCATTCCTTCACGCCGGCGCCGGCATAGGCGCGGAGTTTGGAGCGGTCATACTCGTGGCTGCTCACACAGACTTCAATCACCAGTTCGGCGGTGCGCGGGTGTTCGGTGAAAAAGGCATCCTCGTTGCCGCGGATGACGGAAAAATCAGGCTCCAGTTCAGAATCTCCGCAGGTCATCGGTTGCTCTTGAGAGACGAAACAATCGGCCGGCACCCCTGGCAGCAAAAGGCGGAACAACCGCCGGACCAGACCGCTGTGGAGAGGGGACTTGGACATCTTGTGAAAGATTTGGCCGTAGAGTAGTTCGGTGGCCTCGGGGATGAGGCCCAGATCGCCCAACGCACGATAGGCTTTGACGCCGAGCGGCCAGACTTGGGGGCCAATGGCGGCTGGTTTCGGTGTTGCAGTGACCGTCATGGGGCCAACGTAATCTTCCGCAGCGTCGCCTCTCAAGTTCATTTTCCGGATGGGGAGCACACGTCGCTTCCCGCTTCAAATCTCTGTCCACTTCCCCGGCACCGGCACGGGATAGCGCCCTTGCTCGTCTGCTTGCACGGGCGGCGGGCTGTCCTCGGTGAGTTGGTCGATGTTCGGACAAAAGGAGAAGTTCGACGCCATGGCTTCGTCCCAGGAGACGACCTTGCCCGAATGCACTGCGGCGCGGCCCATGATGTCGGCCAAGTTCGACAGGGCGGCGCGCTTGGCTTCGTTGTGCGGCTTGTCCTTGCGGATTGCGTCGAGCAGATCGTCCCACTCCGCCTGCCAGGGTGTGATCGGCTCCTTCGGGGCGCGCCAGGCGATGTTGCTGCGCTCGCAACGTTGGTCCTTATAGGTGTGGACTACGCCCTCGTGGCTGACACCCGAGAACTGCGCGGCGCACTTGGTCCCGTGGAGATAGGTGGCGAATTCCGTGTGGCAATTCGGCAGCCAGCGCACGACATCGTACGCCTTCGTGCCGTCGGGGAACGTCCACTCGATGGTGAACGAGTCGAGGCCCTGGCCACAGTCCGTGCTGTGGGCTGCGCGTCCGCCGACGCCGTGCGCCGTCACCGGGTAGGCGTCCTTGAGCCAGCAAATCTCGTCGATCTGGTGAATGTTCATCTCCGCGAACAACCCGCCCGACACCCAGAAGAAATCCGTGAAGTGCCGGATTTGCCAGTGCAAGTCCTTCTCCGTCGGCGGGCGCTTGGGCAGCCAGCCGCACGCTTGCATCCGGTAGGCGCGGATGAGTTGAATGTCGCCCAACTCGCCGTTGCGGATACGCTGGATGAGTTCATGGCGGTTCCGCGAATGGCGGCACTGCAAGCCGGCGGCAATCTTGAGGTTCTTCTTCTCCGCCGCTTCGCCGGCTTGGATCACGCGGCGCACGCCCGGCGGATCAGCGGCAAACGATTTCTCCATGAAGACGTTCACGCCTTTCCCGACCGCATATTCGAGTTGCCCCGGACGAAAGCCCGCGTAGCCGCACAGCATCGCCACGTCGCCGGGGCGGAGCGAGTCAATCGCCTTGCGCCAAGCATCGAAGCCCGTGAAGCGTCGCTCCGGCGGCACGTCCATCTGGGCCGGGTATTTTTCGGAAAGAACCTTGTGGGCGTTGGCCAACCGATTCTCGAAGAGGTCGGCCATCGCGATCATCTTGACCGGGCCGTTGGGCGAATCGAAAGCGTTGGCCGCCGCGCCGCTGCCACGCCCGCCGCACCCAATCAGCGCGAGGCGGATGGTGTTGTTCTCCGCCGCATGGACGAACGGCAGGGCCACGCTTGCCAGGGCCGAGGCTGCGGCCAGCTTGCCGCTCCGCGCCATGAACTCGCGGCGGGAAAGCGGGGTGAAGGGTTCGTCGGATGACTTCATCGTTCGTTTCTCAGGTTCAATTCTCATCGCAGTGGTCTTTCGTGAATGCTGTCACGGAGCCTTTGACGCTGAGCGATCAAGGCGTCTTCGCTTTTTGAGGCGGGTTCGCGGTGCGGTGCTTGCTGCGCTGCGAAGCGGAAGGGAGAGAACATTTCATTTGGCGTGGCAGTGGGGTTGACAGGTAGTATGCCCACGGTATGAGAACAAACCTCTCTTCGTTGCTTCGCATCTCCGCCCTGGTCGGCATCGGCCTGCTTGTGAGCCGCGGTCACTCGGCCCAACTCATCGACGATCGCTCGATCACAGTCCACTCCACCCGCGAAGTGGCGGAGAAACGCCGCGCGCTCATCCAATACCTCTGGGGCGCCGAAGGATTCCCCACGCGACGGCTGCCGGACATCGTCCTCACCAACGTGGCCAGCCCCGTCAAGCAACTCACCAACCTCGCGCGTGTGGACGAGTTTCGCCTCGATATGGCGCCCGGCCTGCAAGGACTGGCCTACCACTTCATCCCAGCGCGCCCGAATCGGGAACTGGTCGTGGTCCATCACGGGCACGGCTGCACGCTGGATGACGATCTTGGCCCGGCGGATGCCGGCTTCGGCTTGCAGCGCACGATCTGCGCACTGCTGCGCGAAGGCTACGGCGTGCTCGGTGTCTTCATGCCGCACATGCGACCGGGCGATTGCACGGGCGGACACGAGAAGATGTTCCAGATGACCAACGTCACCGGCAGCCCGATCAAGTTCTTCCTCGAACCCACCGCCATCAGCCTGAACCATCTCAAGACCCGCAGCCGTGCCGGTCGTTTCCCAAACTACCGCGCGTTCCACATGGTTGGCCTGTCCGGCGGCGGATGGACGGCGACCGTCTATGCCGCGATTGACCCCTCGATCCGCTGCAGCTTCCCCGTGGCCGGAACGATTCCGCTCTACCTGCGCTCTGGTGGTTCCATCGGCGACCGCGAACAATTCGAGCCGTCCTTCTACCGCCTCGCCGGCTATCCCGACCTCTACATCCTCGGCGCGCACGGCAAGGGCCGCAAACAGGTGCAAATCCTCAACCGCCGCGATGATTGCTGCTTCGGCCAGGCGCAACACGACGAAAAGAAAACCGGCCTGTCCTACGCCGACGCGATGCACGAATACGGAGTCCGCGTGTGCGCCGCGCTAAAGGACATCGGCCCCGGCTCCTTCCGCTTGGAAATCGACGAAACCGCGCCCAGCCACATGATCTCGCACTGGGCGGTTGAGAAGGTGATTTTGCCGGAACTGCGTGCCACTCGTTGAACAGCGTGGTCAGGCAACTGTTCACCCGGTAGCCGACGGCGATGATGGCACCGAGATTGTAAAATTCCACTTCGCGGGCAACCTCGCGGTCCCCCTCGGAACGAACTATTTCCATTTTGGAAACAGTTGCCTCGCGAGTCAGTTCGCTGGACTCGAAGATGTTCTTCAGGTGTTTGTTGATGGCCGGAACTTTGACCCCAAACAACTCGGCCAGCGCCTTTTGCGTCAGCCAAACCGTCTCGTCCTTGAAGAACACCTCCACCTTCACCGCCCCGTCTGGAGCGGTGTAGAGGAGAAATTGGTTTGGGTCGCTCACGGCAAAACCTCCTTCGAGATGATGGTCGGGTCCAACCGCAGGATGGCTTCGCGCAAGCGCCCCATCAGCGCCCCGTCGTCAAGGGAATCCCGTTCCGCCGCCGGTTCGCCGGACGCGAGGCGCGGCCTGTGCCTGACGGCGTAGCCCGTTCCGAGAACCATGTCAGGGCGGCGTCTTCGACGGCGGGTTCGGTGACAACGCCAGCCATACTCTACAGTGCCGCCAATCCTGATATGAGGTGTTGAAAACTCCTCGAACGGTTGCGCACAGGGTCCATCAGCGGTGCCAACCGCCGGGCAAGTTCCACCTTGGGCAGCCCGGCGGCGTAATACCCGGCTCTCTGCAACACCCGCTCCAGCGTCTCCCAGGTGCCGCCGGAAATAGCATCAGGATCACGATACTTCTCTTTGCGGTGGAGCGTTGGCGGCACACCCGGATATGCCTTTGCGAGCGCCTCCACGTCTCCGAAATACCAGACTTCGATTTCTTCAATCGCGATCCGATTCAAAATCTTGAACTGCCTGTTCTTCCCCGCTGCTGTCTTTGTCAGGAGGCCGGCGTATGCCGCTTCCCTCTCCAAGTCCGCTTTCAAAGTCCTGCAATCCTGCCGGTCCTCATCCACCAGCACTGCAATTCGCCAATCGTCAGGCAACCAACTCTGGTAGCCCTTGAGTCTCGCGGGCAGCTTTTGGAGCAGGTCTGGCTTGCCTTGGAAGACATGGATGTGGAACGACGTGCCCTCCCTCAATACCTTGGGCAGGAATCCTTGCAGAAAGGCCTCCGCTGACTCCTCCTCTACGAAGAACTCAATGTGCATGGCTCACTCCGCTTTCCGCTTGAACCGAATGACACGCCGACGCGGAGCGCCCGCATTGACCAGCGGATCCCCAGCCTCGAAGTGTCCCTCCATCCACAGATGCCCCAGCTTCGCGCCGTTCTCCATGAATTCAGGAACGCCGCGCATGTCGGAGGCCCGCTGGGCTTGGGTGTAACCCTTCTCATCGCGGTAAAGCACCCAAACCTCCTTCGGTTGGAGAGCGTTCAGGAAGAACGGCGAATGCGTTGTGACCAACAACTGCGAACCATCAGCCGCCTTCCGACATTCCTCCGCCAATTCGGGCAGCAGCCGGGGGTGCAACTGGTTTTCCGGCTCCTCAATTCCGATCAACTGCGGAGGCTCCGGATCGTAAAGCAACGTCAGGTAAGCCAGCATCTTCAACGTGCCGTCCGAGGCGAACTTCGCCATCACGGGCTTCTGGAATGGCGCATCTTTCACCTGCAACATCAGCCGGCCATCCGCCAGCACCTCAGCGTCCACTTTCTCCAGACGCGGCACGCGCCGGGCCAATGTGTGCAGAATATCATCGAGCCGGTCCTCATACTGCTCTTTGAGGTATTGAATCACATTGGGTAGATTGTCGCCCGTCGTGCTGAGACGCTCTTGGGGACCCGCTTCGGGAATGCCACGGGTGTTGTCCGCCGTCAGGTAGGATAGATACCAGCCCGTGATGAAGCGGCGTAACGCTCCAACCCGCGGATTCTTCGCAAGCTGTCCGAGCGTGTTCACCGCCAGCAGTTCACGGGAATCAAGCCGTTCCTCCACACGCTCATCCTGCTCGTCCGGCTGTTCGCCGGTCACGACTCCGCCGGCTCCGTTGGTGAAATCCAAGAAGTGAAAAGGCTTGCCATGCGCGCCGCGCTTCCAGCGCAAATACTCCCGTGCCACGAAGGGACCTCTTGCGTCTTCCCCGATTTCGAGATGGTAGGTAATGACAGGACGATCCGGCACTTCACGATATTTGACCTCAAAAGCGATCGCACCTTCTGCCTCCCGGCTGCGCAACTCCTTGAACCGTCCGCGCCGGTCCCACGCCTTGCGCAATCCGGTGGTGAAGCACTCCGAAAGAAAGGCAAACACGTCGAAGACGGTGGACTTGCCGCTGCCGTTTGGTCCTACCAAGACCGTCAGCGGGGTGAGTTCTTTCAACTCCAGCGAGCGCAGTGCCCGGAAGTTGCATACCCGCAGATACTCAATGCGCGGGATGTCTTGTCGTCGTGTGTTCATATCGCGATGATTCTACCGGCCAGTTTTGATCTTGTCCGCAGGTTTTGCGCCGTCCGACGCGGGGCAACAACGCGGCGGGCGCGAGCAATTCGCCCGACAGCGGCTTCGGCAGCAGCGTAGCACGCAAGGCGGCAAGGGTGTGGACCTGCATGCCGTTGGCAAGAATACAGGTGGCGCGTGGACGCATGGACGACTGACGGAGACGGGACAAGAACGGCGCGCGGACGAGCGGCGGTTGAGTTCGGTCTGGGATGGCAACGCCCGTGACTTTCATCCGCATCTTAGCGAAGGTGCGAATGACATGAAAGCCCATCTCCACCGCGCGCGGGCTGTTCAAGAGGCTGGCCGCCATCATCGCCTCGTGCTCGGTGAAAGCGTAAGGAAGTTTGCGGCGCCCGCCGTGGCCGGAGCTTGATATCGCAATTTGCGATATCAAGTTTGGCGGCAAGGTGGCGTTCGTTTCTCGCGATCTTAACGACAGAACGGTCTTCCACTCCCCCTCGGTGAGTTGGAACCGAAAATCCGGTGGGAACCGCCGCAGGTTCCGTTTCACGGCTTCGTTGAAGCGGAACGTCGGCACGCCATAGATTCTCGCGAGGTCCGAATCGAGGATCACCTTTTGATCGCGCACCGTGAGGATGAGCGAGTCAACGTCGGGTGCCCGGAGAGTGGCGACAGCCCTCTTCATGGCGCCATCAATTCTCCGACGCAGTCCTGCGGCGGGCGGGCTTTGGCGTGTTCGAGCAGGTCGAGTTTCTTGTGTGTCTTCTCCGACAGGAACGGGAAGCGTTTGCGGCGACGGCGGCGATTCTCCGCCAACTTCTCCCAAAGCCGCGCGTCGGCGTTGAACCGGTCTACGATCCCCTGAAGGCGGCGCTGTTCGGGCGGCAGATTGGGATACCAGTTCATGTCAGGCGGCGCTCACTTCTTTGTCGCGGTCCGCGCTTTGACTTTGGCGTCCGGTTCGACGCGGAAACCAATCAAACGGCGGCCTTCCGGATAGGCCCAACTGGTGGTTTCCTCCAGCTTGCGGAACGCGTCGAAGAGCACTTGAATGTCTCGGCCTTGGAGTTTTTGCGTGCGTTCCAACTCGGCCAGCATCCGTCCCAAAGTCTCGTAGCGACCGGCTTCGCGCCGCAGCGCGACGAAGGCGCGAATGACGTGAATGCTCATCTCCACCGCACGGCGGCTGCGAAGGACATTGGCGGCCATGATGGCGCCGTGCTCGGTGAAGGCGTAGGGAAGGAATCGGACGTTTCGCTTTGATGCGGTCGCAATTTGCGACCGCATCGTTGTCGCGCGAATGAATCCGGTCGCAGATTGCGACCGCATAAAGTCCACCTCCTCCGGAGTCAAAAGAAAGACGAAGTCCGGGGGAAATCGTTCCGCATTGCGCCGGACTTGTTCGTTGAGCCGCTTTGTCGGCACGCCATAAATCCGCGCAAGTTCGCTATCCAGAATCACCGGCTCGCCACGAATTTGGAGGATCAACTTCTCCACTGGTTCGAGCACCGCGAGCTGCTTTTTCCGTTTGGCCATGAACTCTAACGCCGGATTCTGTTGCTCTGATCTGCCGCCCGAACCGGTCGCAAATTGCGACCGGTTCGGGAGTGAGTGGTTCCGTCAATTGAATTTGTTCTTCCGATACGCTCCCATCGCAGGGGCGTCGGGGTTCACTTCGGGGCCGAAGTAGCGCAGGCAGACCAGCGGTTCGGTTTCGCTCGTGTTCTCGAACGTCACGCCCGCCTTCGCGCCGTCCTCGGTGCAGAAGTATTCGTCCTCCGTCAGTTCGGTAAAGCGGATGAGCTTCGGGCTATTGAGGGGTTCGCCATTGATCTTGCCGCTGCCTTGCACGCAGATCAGGCCGTAGGCGCCCTTGTCGGCGATCTTCGCGGTCACGCCGGGTTCGACGGTCAGTTCCTTGGCGGTGAAGAGCTGTTCGCCGTTCACTTTGCCATAGACAATCCAGCGGTCCACGTAGCCCTCGGCACGCGTATCGGCCACGGGCACCGGTTCGAGGTAGTGGTTGTCCTTGAAGCTCGGATCGACGTTCGAGTCCCAGTCAAGCTGGTCCACGATGAAGTCGAGGTCGTGGTGATATTTCTTGGGCATGTCTTTCACGAGCAGGCTCCACGGGACGTAGCGGCCTTCGACCATGCTTTGATACATGCCGAACACATCGCTGCCCCATTGCGGCTCATAGGTGCAGAACGAGCCGGGCGCATGCAGGATGCTCGGGCCGACCAGCCAGCCAGTGCCGGGCTTGAGGCGATACGCCTTGGAAAGATCAAGAATGCCGTTGTCGCCCTTGTTCCAATCTTCGAGGCATTTGCGGACCTGCGCTTTGGTCGTGCCGGGTTCGAGGCCGAAGAAGGTGTAGGGGAAATTGTTCCCGACGTTGTTGTGCTGGGGCGGGAAGTAGTAGCTCTCAGGCTTGCCTTCCTGGCCGACGAGCTTGGCCTGCTTGGCCGACTGGTGCATGTGGTGCGGGATCGGCCCCATGTTGTCGAAGAACTTCGAGTACACCGGCCAGCGGCCGTACTTCTTCCACATCTTGCTGCCGACAATGGCGGCACCGCAATCGGCGACGGCTTGGCGGAGAGTGAAGCGTTCCTTGCCGACGACGCAATAGCTCAGGCCCTCATCGGGCACGCGGCCTTCGTTGGCGGCTTCAGTGGTCGAGGCGAACCAGCGCTCGTCGATGCCGCCGCGATTGGCGCCGTAGGCGTAGGTGTCGTCGGGGTGGAGCTTGATGCGGAGGCCAGGCTGAAGGAACGAGCGGGGCACCCACGCAGGCGCGAGGCGCAGCAGCCCGCCGGTGCGCGTAAGCTCGGCGGCGACTTTGGATTGAGTGTTGGCTTTGATGGTTTTGAGTTGGCTGACGGTGTTCATGGTTTTGATGAGGGGTTAAAGAGTTGAAGCGTTGAAGCGTGTTCGTATTGCGTGTTGTTTCTTGCGATCATCGGTTTCTCGTTCCGCTGTGAAGACTGCCAGCATCCGCTGGTTCTCGGCAGGAACGAACGTTGCACGCGCCGATAGTGGCAAACGGCCCCCTCGGCTGGCAAGCAGGCACCGGAGTTTCTTTCGACCGCGCGTGCGGATGGCGCCGGCGGCTACGGCAGCAGCCGCGCGCGATAGAAGCGCCGTGAGTCCGTTGCGTTCGTGTCGAGGGTGAGGCCGGAACTGGATTGCGTGGCCAGCGGCGTCCAGTTGGTCAGGTTGAGGCTTCGTTCCACGGCGAACCTCAGCCCGGACAGGGCCGAGACGCTCAATGAAATCGTGTTGCCGTTCACCACCGGCGGGCTGGCCAGGCGCGGTTGCAGCGACAGCGGCTCGCTGTAAATGAAGTCATCCAGTGCCACGACGTCGCGCGCGAACGGGATATCGAGATTGGTGGCGGACAGGGCGTCGGTCCCACAGGTCAGGCGCGCCCGGACGGCGTGTTCGCCGTTGCGCAGCGTCACCCCGACAAACGACAAGCCCCCGCTGGGGGACGGCGGAACGTAGGCGGCTGCGATCACTTTGCCGGCGAAGTCCAACAGTTCCAGCTTGCTGACGTACTCGAAGTCCACGTCGGCGAACACCGCACCGAAGCTGGTCACAACCGCCGGAGTCGCCGGGCTGCCTGGGACGAAGAAATGGACTTCCAGGACATTCGTCGCCACCGGCGCAAAAAGCCGGTTGGGGCTGTTCGTGGTGAATTCAGACACGTAGTCGGGATTCACGTCTCCGAACAACCGCGTCGGGCCGGCATTGGTATTCACGCTCACCCGGAACTGATTGGAAAGCGCGGCCAGGACCACGCCGCGCTTGGATTGCTCATTGAAGAAGTCGGGCGGCAGGTTCGTGGGCAGGACCGCGGCGTCCCAATTGATTTCCCGGCGTCCTCCGACCAAGGCCGGCGCGCCGCCCGTGGCCACGCCGTTGTTGGTCCCGCCGATGTCCGCGCGGAACGCCGCGAGAGCTTCGGCCAACGCCACCGCGTCCGGGCCGGCGGCCGTGCGCACGACGGGCGCGGCCTGGGGTTCGGCGTAAATGAAATCGTCCAGCACCACCACATCGACGTAATTATCGGGATCATCGGGATGGCCCGGACCCAGCGCCAAGTTGCCGGTGGTGATGCGCACCCGGAAGATGCGTTCGCCGCCGTTGAAGGAGGCGCCCAGGAAGGCCACACCCTTGTCCGCGGGCGTGGCGATGAACGAGCCTAGCAACTCACCGTTCAAGTCGTAGTAGTCGAGCACCGAGAAGTAGAACATGTCCACGTCCGCGAACACCACGCCGAACCCGCTGACGGTGGCGGGCGTGGCCGGGCTGCCCGGTACGAAGAAGTGGACATCGAGGGCCGTGGCGCCCACGGGCGCGAAAAGCCGGTTGGGGCTGTTGGTGGTGAACTCGGTCGCGTAGCTGGAATCCACGTTGCCGAAGAGGCGGTCGGGACCGGCGTTGGTGTTGACGCTGACCTGAAAACCGCTGCCCGACGTGCTGAAGACCGCGCCCCGCGGGGAAACGCGGTTGAAGAAGTCGGGCGGCAGGTTGGTCGGCACCGTGGAGGCGTCCCAGTTGATCTCCCGGCGACCGGAAGTGAACGCCGGCCCGCCTGCCGTGGAGACGCCGTTGTTCACGCCGCCCAGATCGGTGCGGAAGGCTTCCATCTCCTGGACGATGCTGGCCGCGGTTGCCCCGGAGGCAGTGCGGAGCACCACGTCCGCGGAAAGCGGTAATGTGAAAGACCCGTAAAACCCTGCCACAATAGCCAACACCACAATTCGTGCGTTCATGATGCCCATCGTCATAAACCATTTCGACGCTCTTCGTAAAGACGCATTGTGGCGGGGAAGCCCCGATCTGAAGGGCCGGGTCCAGCCGCAGCGCGAGCGCCGCAAAAGTACGGATACGGAACCTCTGCGCCCCGGCGGATTGCCGGCCCTCTTGTTCAGGCGGCGCGACAGTTGACGTTCGTGGCCGCGCCCGGTCCTGCACACCGCGCCGTTTGACGCCCCTGGCCCAGCGTGGAGCCGGCGAGCGAGGACGACGGGCGGACGCTTTCCGTCACGATCTTGGCCAGCGAAGGGGAAGCGAGGTCTTCGATTTTGAATTGTCCGACGGCTTGGTTGAGTTGCTGGGCAAGCTGGGCCAGGGCTTGGGCGGCGGCAGAAGTGCTGGTGGCGGCGTGCGTCGAACTGCGGGCCGCTTCGGAAACGCTCCCGATGTTCCGGGCGATGTCGAGGCTGCTCGTGGCCGCTTGCTTGGCGTTCTGGGAAATCTCGTTGGTGGTCGCGGCTTGCTCCTCCACCGCGCCGGCGATGGCCGTCTGGATCTCGTCGATCTTTTTGATAATTTGCCCGATGGCCTGGATCGCGGCCACGGACGCGCGGGCGTCGTTCTGGATGGTGCCGATGTTCCGGGAGATTTCCTCCGTGGCCTTGGACGTCTGCCGGGCCAGTTCTTTGACTTCGTTGGCCACGACGGCGAAGCCCTTGCCAGCCTCTCCGGCGCGGGCCGCCTCGATGGTGGCGTTGAGCGCGAGGAGATTGGTCTGCTCGGCAATGGAGGTGATGACTTTGGTCACGTTGCCGATTTGGACGCTGCTGTCGCTGAGGTTCGCGATGGTGGCGTTGGTCTGCTGGGCCATGGCCACGGCTTGGTTGGCGACCTTGGAAGCGTCCACAGTCTGTTTGGCGATCTCCCGGACGCAGGCGCTCATTTCCTCGGCGGAGTGGGCCACCGTGGTGATGTTTTGGCTGACCTGCGCGGCGGCGGAAGCGACCATGTTGGCCTGGTTGGAGGTGTCCTCGGCATTGGCGCTGACGTTCGCGCTGACCGCGTTCAAGTCTTGGGAGGCGTTGGAGAGGGTCCGGGCGTTTCCCGCGATGGCCCGCATGTTGTCCCGGAGGCCGCCCACCATCCGGTTCAGGGCGGCGCTCATTTGGCCCAGTTCGTCGTCGGAGTGATGGTCCAGCCGGACCGTCAAGTCCCGCGCGGCCACGCGCTGCACTTGGCTGACCGCCGCCGCCAACGGGCGCGCGATGCTGCGCGGCACGACCACGATGGCCAGCAATGAAACCAGCAACACCAGCCCGCCCAACACGAGCATGAAGCGCTGCGTGCTTTGGGCCACGCCCAGGCTGCGCTGCAGTTGGTGATCGGTTTCGTCTTTGAGTTGTTGCGCTTGGTGAATGATGCCCTGGTCGGTCGTGCGGATGCGTTCCTGGCACTGCTTCTGGACTTGGGCGAACACGTCTCCGGCCTGCAAGCTCTGGGTCTTGACCGCCAGAAACCCGTCCGGGCCGGCCGTCATGGCTTCGAATTCCGCCAGCAGTTTGCCCAGGCTGTCCTGGCCGGCCAGCTTGGCCAGTTCTTTCCGCGCGTCCTGGAACACGGCGGCGATGGCGGTCTGGTAAGTCTGGAGCGCCGCCAGCTTGTCGGCTTGCTGCGCGCGTTTCAACAGCACGTCGATGGTCTGGCAGTGCGACTGCACGGCGAGGGACGATTTCACCTTCCGGTTCATCTGGGTCAGGGTGTCTGCGAGACGCCGGGTGCCGGTCAGAAGTTGGTCGGTGTTGGTGGCTACTTTGCTGGCGACCTCCTTGAGGGCTTGGTCCAAGGACAGGGCACTGTCGAACAAAGCGTCATCCGCCTGCGCCAGCAGCGATTTGCCCAAGCCGTCCAAGCGCGGCTGCAACGCCAGGAACCGCGCGGCCAAGTCGGCCTGAGCGGGCACGGCGGAGTGGGCGGCCACAGTCGAGTTGGACTGAGTTTCGGGTTTCGAGTTCGGAGTTTCGAGTTTCGTCACAGGGCCGTGGGCGACCACGGCAGAGTTGGAGGGAGCCGGCCCGGGCGGCGCGACGGGCGCGGCGGCAACGGGCGCGGCGGCGGTTTCGGGCGGCCGCGGGCGCTTCTCCAGTAGGGCCAGGAGAGCGGAAGCCAGGCCGTTGCTGCCGGTGACCTGAATCTGGACGGCGCTGATTTCGGACTGCAAACTGGCGGCCTTGTCCGCCGGCACTTCCTTTATCCGTTTGGCGACATTGCCAAAGAGCGTCTGGATCTCGTCGAGCAACTTGCCGGCCCGGGCCTTGTCGCTCGTGTGCTTGAAGTCGCACAGCAGCATGTTCAGTTCAAAGACCGACGCCCGGACCAGCAGCACGGCGTTGACGGTGCGCAGGGCGGTCTCGGATTGCAGGTGCAACTGCTTCAAGGCGGCTTCGTTGGCGGTGCGGTGCTCCGCGGAGCCGGCGGCCAGGGCTAGCAGGGACTTCGTGATGTTGGTGCTGGCCTCGGACTCGACCGCCGCCACCAGGGAAGCCACTTCCCGATTGGCCGCGTCCAGCGTGACGCCGATGCGCTGCCCCAATTCCTGGAGGCGATGCTCGCTTTCGAGCCGGGTGCGTTGGGCGGCGAGGAGACGGGCGATGGATTCGGCCAAGGCTGCCACCGCGTTGGTATCGGAAACGGTGCCGGCTTCGTTCGAGATTTTCGCGGCGCCCGCCGGCGCCGCTTTGTCCAAGTCTTCGATCGTGCCGGCCCGCATGATTTGGTCGGCCAGCGCAGCCAGTGCGGTCTTGCGCTCCAACTGCTGGTTCTGGAAGCCCAAGTTGTCGATGACGGCCGTGCTGGACTGGGCCAAGGCCGATTGCAGCGACCGGACGGCGCGCAAGCCCAGCGCGGCGATGGCCACGGAGAGGGCCGCCGCCCCCAAGAGGCTCAGGAGAATGCGAGTGCGAATTCTGAGGCCGGAGAACATGGGGATCAGTGGAAGGTTCAGGGCAGGGCCACCACTTGGCCGCCCTTGATCTGCGTGAGGAACACGGCATCCAGGCCTTGATGATCTTCCGGCCCGAACTGCAGCGTCAGGCCACCTAGATCGAAAGTCCCGACCTTCTGGATGGTGGCGAGGAAACTCTCCCGCGTCAGTTCCTTGCCCGTCTTCTCCGCGACCTGGCAGAAAAACTTCGCGGCCAGGAAACCTTCCAGCGAAATCCAATCCGGCTGCATGGCCGGCTGGTGCTTCTTCAGAGCGGCCTGGTATTCCTTCAGCACCGGCAAGTCCTCGGTGTAGGGCGAAGGCACCACCTGGGAGATCACCACGCCTTCGCCGGCCTCGCCCACTTCCGCCAGCAGGGCCTTCGTGCCCACGAACGAGATGTTGCAGAACAGCGCGTCGTTCAGCCCGAACTTTCGGGCCAGCTTGATGAACTCCGCGCAAGCCTTGTAGGTGCCGACCATCACGATGGCCTGCGGCTCGCCTTTCTTGACATCGAGCAACGCCGCTTTGACGGCGGTGGTGTTGCGTTCGTAATTGCCGGTGGCGACCAGCTCCAGGTTCCGTTTCTTGAGGGCCGTCTGGATGCCGGACAACCCAGCTTGGCCGTAGCCGTCGTTTTGGTGAAAACAGGCGATGCGCGTGAGCTTCTTGGAGTCCACGAGATACTGGGCCAGCTTCTCCATCTCCTGGCCGTAACTGGCCCGGACGTTGACGACGTACTTCTTGAACGGCGTCCGCAGCGTGGCGGCCCCGGTGAACGCGCCCACGAACGGGACTTTCGCCTCTTCGCAAATCGGTGTGATGACATTGGCGGTGGGCGTGCCGACGCCGCCGATGAGCAGCAGCACGTTCTCCTGGCTGATCAGTTCGCGCGCGCAGGCGATGGCCCGATCCGGCTCGTAGCCGTCATCTTTGGTGAGGAGCCGGATCTTGCGTCCGCCGATGCCGCCGGCCTCGTTGACTTGGCTGAAACACGCTTGCAGCCCGGCCCGCATGCCGAGGCCCAAGGCGCTGGCCGGACCTTCCAAGACGGCCGATTGGCCGAGCACGATCTCCTGGTCGGTGACGCCCGGCCCGGCCCCGAAGGCTGGAACGGAGGTCAAAGTTACAACCAGTGCGGAGGCAACAAGCGTTGCGCGGAATGAGTTCTTCATGACGCTGTCAAGGTGGGCGGCTATGGCCCGTTCGGATTCACTTACCGGCCCGGTCATCGGCAGGTTCAGGCGGGACTTGAGGCGAATTGTCCCCCTGCCCGCGGGCAAACCCTGGGCTGCCTCAAGCTCGGTTCGGGCGCACTCGTAGCGCAGACTTTCGAGTCTGCCGTAGCGCCGGTTTTCCAACCGGCGAGCGCTGGAAGAGGCCAGCCGGCTGAAAGGTTCACGGCCTTGCCGACTGCAAGTCGGCGCTACGGCCGGTTGAAAACCTGCGCTACCCGGGGCGCCGGGTGGGAGCTTGATGCAGCCTTGGGGCAAAACCACGCTGGCCCAATCCGGGTTGAAATCCACCGGGCGCCTCGCCATAGTCCGCCCCGATGAAATCGGCGAAGCGACATCGTGCCGCGCCGGGAACGCAGTCGGGTCCCGCGGCGGGCAAGTCGTCAACGACCTCTTCCGCCAGGAATCCGCGCCGTTCTCGCGTCGTGGTTGGTGGCGTGGTGGTGGCGGTTGTCCTCATCGCCGGATGGGTGGGGGCGCAAAGATGGAA
Organism: Verrucomicrobiota bacterium; assembly: GCA_016219875.1. Taxonomy (GTDB): domain Bacteria; phylum Verrucomicrobiota; class Verrucomicrobiia; order Limisphaerales; family JACRJZ01; genus JACRJZ01. The sequence continues at coordinate 102,752 of JACRJZ010000091.1, forward strand.
GGCGGGGCCGTCCGGGCCGGCTTCATCGGGCACGAACGCCATCGTCGCTGCTCCAGCCGCGCCGCCTGCGACAACGCCGACACCGCCCGCCCGCCCGCCCGGGCCACCACCCGCGACCAACGCGCCGTTGTCGGACGCGGACAAACTCGCCTTGGTCGTGAACGAGGGCGGTCGCCTCCTCGCCCAAGGCCAGCCGGCGGAAGCGGCGCAGCGATTCCGCGAGGCGCTGAAGCTCGCGCCGGACGATGAGGACGTGCATTTCAACCTCGGCATTGCGCTGGCGCGCTTGGGCCAACTCAGTGAGGCGAAGCAGGAGTATCTGGAGTCGCTCCGGCTGTTCCCGGAGTACGCGGAAGCCCACAATAATCTCGGCAACCTGCTGATGAGGATGGGCAGCTTCCCTGAAGCCATCGAACACCTCAACACGGCCATCAAGCTCGCGCCAGAGAACGCGTCCACCCACAACAACCTCGGCTCGGCGCTGGCCCGGCAAGGGAACAGCCGGGAGGCCATCCCGCACTTTCTCGAAGCAACCAAGCTGCAAACGAATTACTGGGAGGCCCACTTCAACCTCGGCAGCGCCTATCTCGAACAAGACAAACCGGACCTGGCCATCGGGAGGTTTGAGGAAATCCTGCGCCAAGAACCGGGCTTCCGTCCGGCGCGCGCGGGCTTGGAGCACGCGCTCAAGAAAAAGGCGGCGGGCGGCGGGAAGCAGGGAAAGTGAGGGCCGGCGCGCCCGTTTTGGTTACGGCAAAACTGCCGCAAGAATCGGGTGGGGCCGACGCGGCTTCAGAGGCAGATTGGTCCCATGAATGATTACGAGCGCATTGCTCTCGTCATCCGGTATCTGGATGAGCACCACACGGAGCAACCTGACTTGGCGACGTTGGCGGACTGCGTCGGCTTGAGTCCGTTCCATTTTCACCGGCTCTTCTCCGCTTGGGCGGCCATCACGCCCAAGGACTTTCTGCAATGCCTCACGCTCGCTCATGCGAAGGACTTGCTGCGGCAGGGGAGCAGCGTTCTGGAGGCGGCCTTGAGTGCGGGGCTTTCCGGCCCGGGCCGATTGCACGATCTGTGTGTCACCCTGGAGGCGGCCTCGCCCGCGGAAGTGAAATCCGGCGGCGCGGGTTGGACGATCTTGGCCGGCTTCGCCGACAGTCCATTTGGAAAGTGTTTGGTGGGCGAGAGTCCTCGTGGGATTTCCCATCTCTCATTCGTGGAGTCTGAACAGGCGATTTCAAAACTCCGTAGCAGCCGACGTGAGGAGGCTCAAACTTCAAAGGAAATGGAGCCTCCTCACGTCGGCTGCTACGGTTTTGCAGGAGGCTCTGAAGACGGCGAAGGCGAGATGGCCGCGCTCCGGGAGGCTTGGCCGCACGCGCGGCTGCATCGAGACGATTCCGCGGCGGCGCGGTTGGCGGGCCGGGTGTTCGAGCGGCCGGCCGGTTTGAGTGCGCGGCCCATCTTGCGAGCGTTCGTGCAAGGCACGGCGTTTCAGGTGCGGGTCTGGCGGGCGTTATTGCAGATCCAGCCAGGCACGCTCGTCAGCTACGGGCGCCTGGCGACGGCGCTGGGCCAGTCCACCGCGGCCCGCGCCGTGGGGACGGCGGTGGGGCAGAATCCGTTGGCCTACCTGGTGCCTTGTCATCGCGTGATCCGTGAGACGGGCGTGGTGGGAGACTATCGGTGGGGAACGGTCCGCAAGCGCGCGATCCTGGCCTGGGAAAGCTCGGCGCGTTTTGCCGCTGGAACTCTTGCTGATCCCCGCTCGCCGGGTCAGGGGACGCCGGGTCAGGGGACCCGGCCAACAGCTCTCGCTCGGTCCTGTAGGCCCGGTGCCCTCACCGGGCGGGCCGCGTCACTTCCACGGGATCAGGAGTCCTGAGCCTGCGGACAGCAGGCCCGTCCTTCACGGTTGTCTGATTTCCGCGAGCAGTTCCTCCAGCTTCTTCGCCGACACGGGCACGGCGGTCCCCAACTCCTGCGCGAACACCGACACTTTGAATTCCTCCACCAGCCAGCGAAAACGCTCCACTCGCTCGCGGCGCTCGGGATCGGGAATCGGCTGGGCGAGCAAGGCGCGGAGAGCATCGGCGTGAGGCTTCACGCGCGCGGCTTTGTCGGCGTCCTTGCCGGGATTCAGGGCGGCGCGCTCGGCCCGGACGACCAGAGCCTGGAGGTAGCGCGAGACATGGGCAAGTTGCGCGAACGGGATCGCACGCAAAAACCGCGGTGGCACCAGGGCGTCGATCTCGGCGCGCATGTTCGGCAGCGGACGGCGGCAGACCAGCGCGTCCTGGCGCTTTTGCAGGATCGCGCCCACGAGGTCAGCCAGGCGCGGTACCAAGCCGCGCAAGGCCTGGCGCGCCCGCTCGACATAAGGCTCGAACGCCGCCGCCGTGCGGATCGGCGGGTCTGGTTCCGGCAGAACGTGGCGGCAGAGGTTCTCAAACGCCGTCTCCGGCAATTCCTCAATCGGCCCGAGCGTGGCGTGAAGCACGGCGAATTTGTTCAGCGCGCGGAGGTCTTTCTGGAGCCAGCCCATCTCGCGGTGCAACACGCGCTCGGCCAGGCGCGGCACGGCTTCGCGCGCGGCTTGCGCGGCTTCTTCCGGCTTGCGAAAGAGGCGCCGGTTGATGTCGCTGTGCTCCACGTGCAGTGCCGGATAGGCGTAGATCGGAAAGCCCGCGGCCTCGCTGACGAGAATCCGCTCCGGCAATTCGCCGAAGTCCCACGATTTCACGTCGTATCGGTCCCACTGTCGCGCGGCCCGCTGCCAGTCTGGCGCGGCGTCGGGCGGCTCGATCTGGCGAACGCGCTCGCGGACTTCCTTGAGGTCGCGCCCAGCGGCGAGCGCCTGCCGCGTCTTGCCGACAATCTCGAAGCGGGGGCGCAAGTGCGGCGGCAAGTCGTTCACTGGCCAAGCGGCGGGGGGAATGTCGAAGCCGTATCGCTGCTTCACGAAGACGCTCATGGCCGCGAGGAACGACCGGCCCTGGGGATCGACGGCGCGGACGATTTCGCGCGCGGTGTGATTCAGCGGCATGAGCGCACGCCGAAGGTCTTTCGGCAAGCGCTGGAGCAACTGCATCACGCGCTCCTCGCGCAACGCCGGCACGGCCCAGTCGAGTTGTTGCGGATCGATGGCTTCGGCCAGCGGAACCGTCAGCCGCACCGTCACGCCGTCGCGTTCTTCGCCCGGCGCGTAGGCGTAGGCGATGGATACCGATTGGCCGTCCACAGTGACGGTGTCGGGAAACGTGCCGCGGTCGAAACTCGCGGCGTGCTCGCCCAGCAAGTCGGCGTCGGTTGCGCAAAGGAAATCGGGTTCGTGCTGCGACTTGATGAGGCGGTTCAGGTCATGCGTGGAGCCGCACTCGTGAAGGTGCTTCGCGTAGAACTGGAACAGCGCCTCGTCCAGATCGGGCACGACGCGATGGGGCAAGCGCGTCTGCCACATCTCCACCTTCTCGCGGAGTTGGTGGTTGTGTTCAAGGAAACGGTAGCTCGCGTTGCTGACGCTCTCGGTTGGCCTCTTGCCGACGAGGCGGCGCGCGGCTGTCTCAGCCGCAGCAACGTTCCTGGCTTTCACGACACGGGGATTTTCCGGGGCGTCCTCAGTATTCCGGCCGCTGCGGCTGAGACTGCCGCGTGCCGCACCCGCCGCAGGGGAAAGGGGGTGAACCTCCGCGCGCTCCGTGATCCCCTCTTCCACCAGCGCCGCGCGGATGAAAATCTCCGTGGCCTCGGCCGTATTCACTTTCAGGTAGCCAACGCGGCCTTCGCGCAAGACCAGCCCGCGCAGAAGGAATTTCTCCGTGCAGAGCACGCGGCCCGTCTCCGCGTCCCAGTGCGGGTTCTCGTGCGTGATCTTGACGAGATGGGGCGCGAGTTCGATGACCCACTCCGGGTCCAGCGCGGCCACCATGCGAAGGAAGAGGCGCGAAGTTTCGAGCAGTTCCCCGGCGATCAGCCAAGCCGGCTGGGCGTGGCGGCGCTCCTGAGACGGCGGTGGTTTGCCCGCCGCGGACTCGCGTTTGGCGCCACGCTCCGGCGTCTTCTCGAACAGGCCGGAACCGGGGAAGACCATCGCCTGCTTGTTTCCGCCGAGCCGGTAAAGGTTCTTGTCCTCGCGGCGCGCGAGATGGCCGAACAACCCGGTGAGGATGGAGCGGTGAACGGCCGCGTATTCCTGCGTGAAGGCGGAACGCATCTGCGGCTGTTGCGACGAGCCTTCGGACTTTGAACCTTGAACCTTGAACTTTGAACTCTGCAGGTCTTCCACCGCCTCTTCGAGTTGCGCATGAATGTCCACCCACTCGCGCATCCGCAGGAACGAGAGGAAGTGTGCCTTGCAGAACCGGCGAAGCTGGTTCTGCGTCTTCAGCGATTCCCATTGGTCGTGATAGGCGCGCCAGATGTTGAGCAACGTGAGGAAGTCCGACTGCGCATGTTGGAAACGCCGATGGGCGGCGTCGGCCGTCTCGCGCTTCTCCAGCGGACGCTCGCGCGGGTCCTGGATGCTCAGGCCGGCGGCGATGACGAGTACGTCGGCCAGCGCGTCCTCGCGGTGTGCCTCCAGGATCATGCGTCCGATGGCCGGATCGACCGGCAGGCGCGCGAGGTCGCGGCCCAACGGAGTGAGGACGCGCTGCTCGTCGAGCGCCCCGAGTTCTTGAAGCAGTTCGTAGGCGCTGCTGATCGCGGCGGGACTGGGCGGGTCGATGAACGGGAAGGTTTCAATCTCGCCGAGGCAATGGGCCATCATGCGTAGGATCACGTCGGCCAGATCGCTGCGCTGAATCTCCGGCTCGGTGTAGGGCCGGCGGGCCTTGAAGTCGTCCTCGGAGTAGAGCCGGACGCAAATGCCGTCGGCGACGCGGCCGCAGCGGCCCTTGCGCTGGTTGGCGCTGCTTTGCGAGATCGGCTCGATGGGCAGGCGGTTGCTGCGCGTGCCAGGATGGTAGCGGTTGATGCGGGCCAGACCGGCATCGACGACGTAGCGGATGCGCGGCACGGTGAGCGACGTCTCGGCGATGTTCGTGGCCACCACCACGCGGCGGCGCGGGCCGGGCGCGAAGATGCGGTGCTGTTCCGCGGCGCTGAGCCGGCCAAAGAGCGGCACGACTTCCAGCCAGCCTTCATGACGGGCGTTGAGGAGATCGCACGTTTCGCGGATGTCACGCTCGCCCGGCATGAAGACGAGGATGTCGCCGCTGGTGGCTTCGCCCAGGAGATCGGCGATCACGTTGGCCGCGGCGTCGATATAGGTGACGTCGCCTTCCTCTTCAGCGTGTTCGTCGAGCGGCGAGTAGCGGACTTCGACCGGGAACATCCGGCCCGAGACTTCGATGACCGGCGCGCCCCCGAAGGCCCGCGCGAAGCGTTCGGTGTCGATGGTGGCCGAAGTGATGAGGAGCTTGAGATCGTCGCGGCGCGCCAGCAGCGTGAGCAGGTAGCCGAGGAGGAAGTCGATGTTGAGCGAGCGCTCGTGGGCTTCGTCGAGGATGATGGCCTCGTATTCAGCGAGGAGCGGGTCGCCCTGGATTTCGGCGAGGAGGATGCCGTCGGTCATGAACTTCACGCTCGTCTCCGGACGCGAGTGATCGGAGAAACGGATTTTGCAGCCAACCTCGTGGCCCCATTCGACGTCGAGTTCCTCCGCCACGCGGCGCGAGATGCTCGTGGCGGCGACGCGGCGCGGCTGGGTGCAACCGATGCGGGCGCGCTGGCCGAGGCCGGCATCGAGGCACATCTTGGGAAGCTGCGTCGTTTTGCCGGAGCCGGTTTCGCCGGCCACGATCACGACTTGGTGCTGCCGGATCGCGGCAACGATGTCGCGCTGTCGCGCCGTGATCGGCAACTCGAGCGGATACGTCACGCGCCGCTGCAGCGCTCCACGCGTCTTCCGCAGATCGATTGATGCGTGTGCCTCCGCCAGCCAGCGGTCGAGCGGGAGGTCCGCCGTCGGTCCGCCGCGGGAAGGCGCCAGCGCGCGGGCCAGGCGCTGGCCGATGCGCACTTGGTCCGGCAGCAGGCACTGCGGCAGCAGCTTCTTGAGTTGCTCAACGGGTGAGGACATCGAATTGCCGCGCCGATTGTGCGCGGACGCGGGACGAGGAAAAGGAGGAATTGGCGCGGCGGATGGCCGTGCCGATCACCGCTTCAAGGGTACGGCCGTCTTGTACGTCTCGAACGCCCGCGCCAGTTGATCGGCCTTGACGGCGCCGCGATGAATCCACACCCGGTAACGGCACTGAATCTTCTCGCCGGGCTGGAACGTGGCGGGCTTGACGCCGGGCCAGCCGAGGCAAAGGACGCCGTAGTGGCGCGTGAGCCATTGCGGAGGGAAGTCGGGATGGCTGGGATGCACGAAGATCGCGGCGCCGCTGGTCTTGTTTTCCTTGTCCCACAAGCGCGTCAGGTCTGCCCAAGGCAGGTTCGTCATGGGCAGATCTTTGCTCGTCAGGCCGGACGGGATGGTGATGGCCGTATTGGTGCCAGGGGCGAAGCGGAGCGTGAGGCCGCCGTAGCTCTTGCCTTCGGCGCCGGTGAGCGTGATCGCTTGTTTGATCGGCACCCACTCGCACTCGACATCGATAGCGCGGGCGCCCGCTTCCGCGGGGCGGACCCAGAGCCAGACGCGCTCTTGCACGACTTTCTCCGGGCCGACGAACCAGCCGTTCTCGACGCCGAGAGTTGCGCCTTGCGCGGTCGCGTCCTTTGCCAGCCAGCGCTCGAATTCATGGCGGATGCCCTTCAACATCCACAGGTCGTAGTGTTGGTCGCCAATCTTGACGTGCGGCCAGGACCAGAACAGGCCGCGATGGTGGTAATGGTCCTTGGGAAAATCGTCGGTCAGCACCTCGCCATCGAGGCCATAGAGCGGATGCACGTAGGAACTGCGGGCGCGATCCGCCGGCACGCCGGGCTTGGTGATGACGCCGTGGTTATAGACGAGCACCGGCGCGGCGCCTTCCCAGAGGCCGAGCGATTTGTCGTTCACGGCGGCGAAACGGAAACCGGCGGCGTCAGCGGCGAGGAGGGTTGGGCCGCGCCAAGCGAGGACCATCACGGCGGCAACCAAGAGTGTCGCGCATGAACTGTTTCGGCGGCCCGGAGCGAAATTGCATTTCATGGCGGGAGAGTAGAGCGGAAGCCCGAAGTTGAGCAAGAGGATCGGGGCGGGACAAGTCGTAGCAACGGAGCCTTCGGTGTCACTTCGACTGCGCCTCGGTTTCTCATTCCTGCGTCCGTCACTGGCTAGGTCAATTCCGTCAATTTCGTCAATTCCGTCAGCCAGCCTAGCCGCCGCGGTTTCTGGGCAGTGGTGTCCGAACCTTGGAGAGGTGGGGAGCCACGCCCCTCGCTCTCGGCTCCTTCGCGGTGTCCAAGTTCAGGGATTGGATCGTCCTCCGCCCGCCAGAGACAGGACGATACCTCGTGCCGGTTTCCCGCCAGAATCGGGCGATCATCCCCGGATGAACGCCTTGAAAGGCACCGCGCGAGACAGGTGTTCGACATGTGGACACGCGGAGTTTTCCTGCACCCTGGCAAAGGCTTTGCTTTTTCGCAGGCGCATTGAACGAAGTGCCAATGCAAAGTGAAACCGAAGTGAACTGAGAGTCTTATGCCGTCATTTGCTTACGTCGCGCGGGAAGCGGGGAGTGGCCGGGAAATCCGGAGTTCCATGGATGCGTCCACCGAGCAGGCCGCGATTGCCGCCCTGCTGAACCGGAACCTGCTGGTCGTCTCCATCCAGGAAAAGGTTGGACGCAAGGGCAAGACCTCCGGCGGCAAAGTCGGACTGGCGGACTTGGTGCTCTTCACGCGCCAACTGGCCACGATGGTCGATGCCGGCCTCGCGATGGTGCAGTCCCTCCAGACGCTTGCCGACCAGACCACCAACAAGGTCATGCGTGACGTCATCCGTGACGTCTGCGCGCGGGTCGAGGGAGGCGACAGTTTCTCTGAGGCCCTGCAGAAGCACCCCAAAGTTTTCAACCGTCTTTACGTCTGCATGGTCGGCGCGGGCGAACGCGGCGGTCTGTTGGCGGAAATCCTCGCCCGGCTGGCCACCTACCTGGAAAACACCGCCCGCCTGCGCAAGAAAGTGAAATCCGCCTGCATGTATCCGGCGGCCGTCACGATCATCGCCATCGGCATCACCATCTTTCTGCTGGTGCGCGTGGTGCCGGTGTTCGGCGAAGTCTATTCGAACTTCGGCTCCAAGCTGCCGGGGCCGACGCTGGCGTTGATCCAGTTGAGCGAATTCGTGAAGTCGAACCTGCTCTACATCATGGGCGCCAGCGTGGGCATCGTCTATGGCTGGTTCGCCTACATCAAAACGAAGAACGGCCGCGAGTTTTGGGACAAGACGCGCATCCAGCTTCCGATCTTCGGCGCCATCGCCCACAAGATTTGCCTCGCCCGCTTCACGCGCACCATGGCCTCGCTGGTCCGCGCCGGCGTGCCGATCCTGGAAGTGCTGAGCATCGTGGCCAACACCGTGGGCAACGTCATCATGGAAAAAGCCATCCGCACCGCCTCCACCGACATCGAGCGCGGCGAAGGCATCTCCGCGGCGCTGGGCAAACATCCGGTGTTCCCGCTGCTCATCATCCGCATGCTTTCCGCCGGCGAGCAGACCGGGAAAATCGAAACCATGCTGGAACGCATCGCCACCTTCCTGGAAGAAGAAGTCGAAACCACGCTCAACGGCCTGACCTCGCTCATCGAGCCGTTGCTGATCGTGTTCCTGGGCGTGACGGTCGGCGGCATCGCCATCTGCATGTTCCTGCCGATCTTCAAACTGGCCGAGCTGGTCAACGCGAAATAATTTCCCGCCACACAAGCACCCGCGGGGCGGTCCTGTTCACTTCGCAGGCCGCCTCGCTCTGCTTGGTCCGGGGAGCAACCGGCCCCCCGCCGTGGCGCAGGCTTTCCAGCCTGCCGTAGCGCCGACATTCTTGTCGGCTGGCCGTCCGCCACGATGAGGGGGCCGAATCGCTCGCACGCCCCGCCGGCGGGAAAGCCTGTGCTACGGCAGACAAGAATGTCTGCGCTACGGCGGCAGGGCCAAGGTGCGCCCTCCAATCGACGGATGGAGGATTCCATCTGTGCAATCCGCGCCATCTGTGGCTGACTTCCTCTCCGTATGAACCGCCGCGACTTCCTCAAATCGTCCGTCGTCACCAGTGGCTCCGTGCTGCTGGCAAATTCCCCTTCTGCCGGCGCCGCCAGCGTGACCGCCGGCGCCATTGAGCCGGTGTCGTCGCCGGCCTCGCCTCGCCCGCGCCTGCCCGACCTCTCGCCCGCGAAGTGGATTTGGTACCCGTCCGGTCGCACGCTGCAAAACACCTTCATCCTTTTCCGCCGCGAAGTAAGCCTGAAGGCCAGGCCGCGCCGCGCCACTGGCTGGATCGCCGCCGAGAGCCGCTACAAGCTCGAAGTGAACGGCCAGCGCATCCAGTGGGGACCGCCGCCGTCTGATCCGCGTTGGCCCGAAGCGGATCCACTCGACCTGACCGACGCGCTGCACGAGGGCAAGAACGTCATCGGCGCCACGGTGCTGTTCTACGGCGTTGGCGATGGCACGTGGCCTATCGGCAAGCCGGGTTTCCTGTTCCGCCTCGAAATCGAACACGCCGACGGCAGCAAGGAAATCATCGCCTCGGATGCTTCGTGGAAGGCCCACCTCGCCCGCGCCTGGCGTCCGGGCCAATACAAGCGTTGGTACCTGCGCGCGTTGCAGGAGGAATTCGACGCGCGGCAATATCCACACGGCTGGAGCACCGTTGACTTCGCTGTGAACCAGGACTGGCTTTCCGCAATGCCGCTTGCCGGCTCGCCGAACAAACCTGCGCTCTCCGCTGGCTACTACGAATACATGCTCGATGTGGGCGGCGGACCGGCCGACACCGAGTTGCGTCCGCGCAGCATTCCGCTGATGCGCGAGTCGCTCGTGCCCGTCTCTAAACTCACCGAGCACTTCGCCATCGAATGGCGCCGCACACCGCAAGAGTATTTCGAGGTCCGTCCGCCGAATGCGTTCAAAGCCGTCGGCCCCGCCGCCGTCACGGAGAAAGCGCACGGCCAGTGGCAGGTCAACCTCGACGGTACGCACAGCGCGGCGCTGACCTTCGAGCTTGGCGAACAAGTCGTCGGCTGGCCGTTCTTCACCATCGAAGCGCCAGCCGGCACGACGGTTGAACTGCTCGTCCACGAAGCGCACCAGCCCGGCGGCCCGCCGCTGCTCAACACTCACTTCGATTCCTGGACCCGCTTCATCTGCCGCGAGGGCAAGAATCGCTTCGAGACTTTCGACTTCGAGAGTCTGCGCTGGCTGCAACTCCACGTTCACGGCGGCAACGGCCCGGTCACGATCAGCGAAGTCGGCGTGCGACGACGCGTCTTTCCCTGGCCGCACGAGCCGCGCCTTCGCACGAACGAGCCGGCCCTCCAGCGCCTCTTCGACGCTTCCATCAACACGCTTCACAACTGCGCCCAGGAAACGCTCGTCGATGGCATGGCCCGCGAGCGCCAGCAATACAGCGGCGACGGCGCGCATCAGTTGCACGCGGTGCATCTGGCTTTCGGCGAAACGCGGCTGCCCGCGCGCTTCCTCACCACCTTCAGCCAGGGCCTGACGAAGGACGGGTACTTCCTCGACTGCTGGCCCGCCTACGACCGGCTTGCCCGCCTTGTGGAGCGCCAGCTTGATTTGAGCGGTTGGGGGCCGATCCTCGACCACGGCGTCGGCTTCAACTTCGACTGCTGGCATCATTGGCAATACACCGGAGACCTCGACGCGCTCCGCGAGCCGTATCCGCGCCTGGTCCGCTTCGCGCAATACCTGCAGAGCCTCGTGGGCCGCGACGATTTGTTGCCGGTGGAGGACCTCGGCATTCCGTCCGTGTGGATCGACCACGTGGCCTACCAGCGCCAGCGCCATAAGCAGTGCGCCTTCAACCTCTACGCCGCCGCGATGCTCCAGCACGCGCTCGCGCCGATCTGCCGTGCGTTCGGCGACACCCGGCAGGCGGAAGCCGCCGCCGTTTTCGGCGAAAAGCTGCAAGCCGCCGCGGTGAAGAGATTCTGGAGCCGCGACCGTCACCTCTTCGTGAACAACCTGCCCTGGCTCGCAGAAGAAAAGAACCTCCGCACCTGCGACCGTTCGCTGGCCACGGCGGTGTTGTTCGATCAATGCCCCAAGGGCCACACCGACGCCGCGATCCGCTCACTGGCCGATTGTCCGCCGGAGATGGGCTTCTCCTATCCCTGCAACGCGGGCTGGCGCTTGTGGGCGTTGGCGAAAGGCGGGCGCGTTGATGTCATCGTGAAAGACCTCCGCACCCGCTGGGCGACGATGACCTCGGTGAAGGAGAACAACACGCTCCAAGAAGACTGGGACGCCCACCACGACTCCGGTGAGCAATGGAGCCATTGCGCCGTGGCCCCGCTCTACATCGCCTATCACGGGCTGATGTGCCTCAAGCCGCTCGCGCCCGGCTTCAAGCGAGTGGAACTCCGCCCGCAACTGGGAGATTTGGAAGCGTTGGAATTGGTGGCCCACACTATGCGCGGCCCGATTCACTTTACCGCGCAAGGGAGACCGGGCGCCCGCCAGGTCACGATCGAAGCGCCGACGGATTGCGAAGCCGAAATCCTCTTGCCGCAGGAAGAAACCGTGGCACTCACGCCCGCGCAACGGAAGGCGCCTCGCGGACTTCGCGCCTACCAGTTGCCGACGGGGCAAGCGGTTCGGCTCACGCTCCGTTTCTGCTGAATGACGGTTTCTCGGTGGCGACCGTCCGTGCGGGCCAGGAACTCTTTCCCGATCCCAGTCCGCCCCGCCGAATCAAGCGTGCGCTTGGAGGCGGAACAGATGGATGATCCTGGCCGAGATTTGCCGACGACGTTGGAGACTGACTTTGGCCGGTCGCGTTCGACGCTGAAGATGTGGTCGCAACGGCAACACGTTTCCCAATCCAGGCCGTCGGCGCTGTTCAGCAACACCTCATCCGCGCCGGGCGGGCGGGACTGTCGCTGAGTTGTGCAGTAGCACGTTCACAAGCTTGGCCGCCGTGGCGCGGTCAGGATTGGAAATGATGACGACCGGATACTCTCCGACCGGCGCGGGAAAATCAAAGCTGGCGATGCCCCGCTGGGTTCAACTCATTCGGGAAAGTCGTCGAGCACCTCGCACGAGCAGCCTCGCTGAATGGCCAGTTCTTTTTCGTTTCGTTCGGTGGTGCTCCGACGGACGGAATCGTCCGCGCAGCAATTATGCGCCGCGAACGCTGGGCAGCGCCGCCAGCCTGCTGTTGAAGTTGCTCGACAGAAGTCGCTACGACGCCAAGCTCACACCGCGTGAACAAAGCATCGTCCGGCTCTGGGTCGAATCGGATCGGATTGCGTTCGCGAAATGGTTCGCTTCAGCATTCTGCCTCGCACGCCAAAGTCCGACATCCTCGTTGGTGTTCACGCAACGGATCGGGCCTACTGGGAAGCGCTCTGGTATTGACCAACCGGTTGGTGAGCCGGCACGACTGGTGATTGTTCGACTGCTCTTCAGGATGTTCGCAGACCGCAGAACCGGCGAGCCACCTTACTTCTGTTGCGAAGTCTTGAGGCGTTCGATTTCGTTTTTCAGGTTCTGGAACGCCTTGTCTTTCGGCACCACTTGGCTGGCGGCTCCGGCGATTAACGCAGCGTCCGCGAACCGTCGCTGCTGGATCAGCAGGTTCACATAGCGATGAACCGCCTCGGGACTGTAGGGACACAGGGCAAACGCCTGGCGGAAGGCGAAGTCGGCTTCCCGGATCATGCGCTGTTTTTCCTCCGGGCTGGCGGCTTTGTCGATGCGCCATGCATAGACACCGGCGATGGACGACCGAAATTTCGCGAACAGCTTTTGCGGATATTGATTTCCGATGAAGCGCGAGTCTCCCCTGAAGCCCTGGAGATCGTTACGGGCATAGACCCGTGCCGCAAAGTCAGCGAGCGTTTGCACCGGAGTGTCTTCAGCCAGCCACTGGCCGAGCATACCCGCCACCAGACCGCCCCAATACTCGCGATCTTTTCGCAGCACTTCTTCCGACAGCTCGGGCAGCGGTTCCCTGTTGATTTTCATGATCAAGCCATTGGGTGATAGGTGCGGATACATCCAGTCCAGTGGGAAGCTCTCCTCAATGTAGAACTGCCGGTCCGGATTCTGATCGAAGATGGTTTTGGCGAGCAAGGCGTTGATGGCCATCACGGCCACCTGGCCGCTCACGTGCATCTTGCTTCCAACCGTTTTGACGTCCTCACCCGGCTTTAACTTGTTTTCCTTCAGACGACGCTCGGCATCGGCCAGGTATTCCGAAAAGCACCGCTGCGAATCTTCGGCGGTGGGCGTGTAGATTTTGCCCCCGTAGGTTCTTCGCAAGTATTCAAGGTAGGTCCCGTCCGCCAGAGCATTCTGCGTCACTGTGAAGAACGGATCGCCATCGATCTGCGACTTCGAGAACGCCGTCGGTAAACCCCGTCCCGGATCGGTTCCGCCAATGTAAATGCTGCCGTCGGGAATGGAGCCGAGGATGCCATCAATCGCCAATTGCACGTATTTGGGTTCGCCGGCCATCACGTCCCAATAGGCGAGCGCGACTTCCAGCACCGGCGACCAGCAACTGGTATGGGGGAGATCATTGCGGCTGTTTTCGTACTGCCCGTGACGCTTCTTAAAGTCGTCATACAGGTTGGTCACGGTCACCCCATCGCCGCGAACCGCGGCTTTGAAGAACCTCTGAAAATCGGGATGGAAAGCATCCCCATCCCGGGCCGCATAGGCCCGCGATTGCTGCTCTTTCGCGGCTGAGAAGACTTGCAGACGCGCGACCTGCTGTTGTCGCAGCGAGTCCGCTTCATTCTGGCCACGCTGCGTGGTTTCGATCTTGCACCCCCCAACGCAAACGACAAATCCCGCAATGGCCCCCGCCATCGAGAGTGCGATTACAGGACGCAATCCGCGCGTGCGCGATCCATCGACGATGGCGGCGATCCGCTGGTGAAGTTGCGGCGAGCGAGCCATAGCGATGGCGGCCGCTTGCGGCACGCGCCGAAACGTGCGGGCGATTTCCACCAGGTGGCTCGCATAGTCTGACGGCTTGCAGCCGCCGTGCAGGACCAAATCGTCGCAAGCCCGCTCCCGCTCGACGCTCATCCTCCGGGCCGCCAGCCAGACCACCGGATTGAACCAATAGAGCGCGCAAACAATGGTGGCGATCGTTTGCGTGAAACAGTCCCAGCGTCGCACGTGAGCCAATTCGTGCAGCAACACGATTCGCCGCCGTTCCTGCGGCCACTCCTCTGCTCCCGACGGCAACAGGACCACCGGTCGCAGCCAACCCCAGGTCATCGGGATCAGCGGATCTTCCGACTGCGCCAGTCGCACGGGCCGACGGATGTTGAGTTCACGGCACAGCTCCTGTAACAGCGTCGTCCATTCCCCGCTCGAAATGGGTCGAGAGCGTTGGCGAATGCTCCGCAACTGAACCCGGCCCACCGCGGCGTAGGCCAGGACCAACGTCATGCCCGTGAACCAAATGACCGGGGCCCATACCAGCCAACTCGCGCTCAGTTGTGCCGCGAGACGCGGGAGCCGCTTCGGCGCCGCCGCATCCGCGTAAGTTCCAGCGCCCGGCTTGGACAACAAGGGGACGGGAGGCGAGACTTCGTTCCCTGGACTCGAGGCAAGATTCAGAGTGAGGGTAATTTGATTGCCCGAGGTCAAGCCGGTTGAAACGGTCCAGACCGGCTTGGTCCAGGCGGGCGCCATCATGGGCCACCACGGGAGGCACAGCAGGCTGGCGACGGCCAGCAGCCACACCCAATGGCGCGCGGCCGCCGAAGCTTGCCGCCAGCACCCCAAGAGTGCGCCGGCAAAGGCCACCACCAACAGGCTCTTGAAACCGGCGTCCAGCAGGGTCACGAGGACGGCCGGGTCCCCGCTCAGATTGGCAGCGTTCTGCATCCACATAGTCATGCTAAGGTTCCTCCGCTTTGGCGTGTTGAATCATTTCCTGCAACTGATCCAGTTCGGCGTTGGAGAGCTTGGTATCGGACGCTTCCAGTAATGCCGCTACGGCGTTGGTCACCGATCCCTGGAAAAAAGTCGAGAGGACCCGCCGGATGGCGAAGCGGCTGGCGGTCTCGCGGGACACCCGCGGCGCGTAAACGAACCGGGCGCCATCCCGCCGATGCTTGAGATGCCCCTTCTCCTCCAAAATCCGGAGCAATGCACGGACGGCGGAGTTACTGGGCGGGTCCGGCAATGCCGCGAGGACTTCGGCGGCTGTGGCTTGTCCTCGCGCGTGGAGCGCATCCATGATCTGGCGCTCGCGCCGGCTGAAGTGAGGTTCGTCGTGCTTGCTCATCGGTGCCATCAAGTGTGAAGAAATTAGCAGCACCCTGGCACTGCCGTCAATGGAAAATGTTAAAATTTTAACAGCACTCCCGGGATGCGGATCGCCGCCCGAAGGGGAAGTGAATCCTTTGCCGCTTGAAGGCGTCTCTTGGGTGCGGTTCATCGTTATCCGAATGGCTATGCAACGACTTTCATGCTTGCTGGCGGCGGTTCTGGCCGCAGCTCAGCTACAGCTCGCGACGCTCGCTCAGTTATTCCGATCGTCCGCGTTGGCCGCCATCGCCATCGCCATCATTGTCATCGGTACGAACCGTGGTGTTTGCGCTGCACCCACTCGGGCTGCACCATCACAGATTCCGGCGCTGCAGTGGGAGGAGTGCTCGGACTGGCCGACAACGGCTATCTCTTCGAAGGCGCAGCGGATGATCCGCTCGGTCGCGCCACACTCACCGGAGCCAAGTTTCAGTCGATCACCTCGAATGACCCGGCGAAGAACAACGTGCTCGGTATTCGCAATTATCACGGGCAAATCGCGATCGGCCCGTACCAGTTTTATCAGGAGCCGAAACGAATGCGCATGAAACAACAAGGCACCAGCCCCGTGAACCTTTTGCTGTGGACCTCCAGTTTGTACGGCGCCAAGCCCGACCAGCAACTTGGCGCGGCGGCCCGACTATCGGCCGTCGGCAATGCGTTCTACGGCACGGCGCCAGATACTGATCCGGTCACGGAACGACTGTTCTTCAAGGAGGCCCCGGCCGATGTGACGCTCGACAAACTCAGCCGCGCCCTTGATGATCTGCGCCGCCTGGGCGAAGCCGATTTGCGTCTCAACCATCGTGAGCCCCGGTGAAACGATCACGAAATTCATCCTGACCAGGAACCGATCCCATGAGAGTAATCGCATTGAGCATCGCATTGATAACGGGAGCGGCGCCGGCAGCCTACGGGCAAACCGCGCCAACGAAAGCCAACCAACAGAACAAAGTTGCTGGATCGCGACGCCCTCAAATCCGCCCGGTTGCGCGACGGCACCTTTACCGCCGACGTCTTCGGCTATTCGGACAACATTCGAGCCAACGTAACTGTGCGGAACGCCCGGATCGCGGACGTGAGACTTGATCACCGTGAGAAAGCCGATCTGGGTGCTCGAACCATTCTCCCGGAGCGTATCGTGCGCGAGCAACGGGTTGACGTTGATGGCGTCACCGGCGCCACCGTCACGTCGCAGGCGATCAAGAGCGCCGTGTTTCAAGCCCTCAAACAGTCGGCGGGGCTGTGACCGTGGGTTGCGATCACGATCTCGATCAGATCGCAGAGCATGAACGAGAACTGCGGGGGACGTTTCAAGGACACTCCCTTAGCCGCGGCTTGTTATGGCGCACGACCAGTTCGGCCAGTTGTCTCCCTTGTGGCGGTTGTTTTGCCAGTGCAGAGGCTGGAGGTTGCTGAGGTGGTCACCGCTTCCTTTTGACGCGGGGACAATGTGGTCGATCTCCCAGCCCACATCACCGGTGGTTCCGTAGCTGGATCGGGCCATGACTGCCCCGCACGAGTTCTTACGGTGTTTGCTGGCATCCCAAGCGGGAACGACTGGGGCTTTGTTCCAGACTGCTTGGATCGTGGCGGCATCCCGCAACAATTTTGTTGCCTGCCGTCCGCAGCGGTCCCCAAATACGCCCATGACACAGCGCGCTTTCATCACCGTGTTGCTGGCTTGCCTCGCGGCCTCCATGACCGCGGTTCCTGCTGTTGGAGCCGCGGCCAACCAACTCACGGCCGCTGAAAAGGCCGCCGGCTGGAAGCTGCTCTTCGACGGCCAGAGCACCACCGGCTGGCGCTGCTTCAAGAAGACGACGTTCCCCGCCAAAGGCTGGCGCGTTGAAGACGGCTGGCTGCACTGCCTGGGCCAGGACGGTGGCGACATCATCACCGACGCGGAATTCGACAGCTTCGAGTTTTCCTGGGAGTGGCGGCTGGCTGCGGGCGGGAACAGCGGCGTGAAATACCTGGTCACCGAAACCCGTTCCGGCCCCACGGCCCACGAGTATCAGATGATCGACGACGCCCAGAACGACGACGCCAAACTGCGCAACGGCCGGCGTGTGACCGCCTCGTTCTACGACGTGCTCAAGCCCGTCGGCGCGAAGCTCAGCCCGATGGGCCAAGTCAATCAGTCGCGCATCGTCGTCCGCGGCGGCCGCGTCGAACACTGGCTCAACGGCGCCAAGGTGCTCGACTACGAATGCGGCAGCGACGCTCTGAAGGCCGCCATCGCCGACAGCAAATTCAAGAGCACGCCCGGCTTTGGCCACAAGATCAAAGGCCATGTCCTGTTGCAGGACCATCACTGCGACGTTTGGTTTCGCCATCTCAAGGTGCGTGAACTCCAGTGACGCGAACACACGACTGCCGCTTTCTTCGTCCACGGTGCATCTCCGACTCTCTTACCCAATCATGAAATTCACACTTCTGAGCCTCTTTCAAAACCGTAGCCGCCGACGTGAGGAGGCTCCGTTCTCATTGACGTTTGAGCTTCCTGACGTCGGCGGCTACGGGCTGTTGAAATCGACGCTTCTCACCCTTCTGCTCGCGGTCGGCACATCCCTTTCACTCCTGGCCGCCGACGCCGTTCCATCTCCCAACACGCTCACGGAAGCTCAGAAAGCGGCGGGCTGGAAGCTCCTCTTCGACGGCAAGACCACGGTCGGCTGGCGCAACCTGAAAAAGCCCGTCATCACCACCACCAACGCCTGGGTGGTGGAGGACGGCTGGCTTAGGAAGGTCGCCAAAGTGCGTGGCGGCGACATCATCACCACCGGCCAGTACACCGATTTTGAATTGGAGTGGGAGTGGCGCATTCCGCCCAAGGCGAACAACGGCATGAAGTACTTCATCCTCGAAGAGCGCGGCGGTATTGGCCATGAGTATCAGATGATCGACGACACCGTGGTGAGGTCGCCCAAACAGATGACCGGTTCCTTCTACGATGTGCTGCCACCCAAGCCGCATCAGCCGGTGCAGTTTGCCCCCGACTCCAACCACTCGCGCGTGCTCGTGCAGGGCCATCACGTCGAGCATTGGTTGAACGGCGAGCGGATCCTGGACTACGAACTGGGGAGCGAGGACGTGTTGGCCGCCGTGGCCAAGAGCAAGTTCAAATCGACCAAAGGCTTCGGCACGAAGGTCACGGGCCACATCCTGTTCACCGATCACACCGACGAAGCCGCCTTGCGCAACATCAGGATTCGGGAATTGCCGGCGAAGTGAGTCGCTTCCCGCTCGTCACGTCTCTGTCCCGACGCCCAGCACCTCGGTCACGGCGGCCCGAAGTTGCTGGGAGGTGTACGGCTTGGGCACGAAGCGCGCCACCCGCACCGAGGCGGCGGGAAGAACGTCGGCCGCGATGGTCGCACTGGCAAAGATCACCTTCAGGTCAGGATCCAAACGCTGGCACTCGGTCACAAGATCCAAGCCGGTCATCACCCCCATGCTGTAATCCGTGAGGATCAGATCGGGCCTGGCTTCGGCCGCCTGGAACCGGCGCAAGGCTGCTTGAGGCGTGTTGAAGGCTTCCAGCGCCCAGGGACCACCGGAGAGGGCCAGCGTGGCCACCTCCAGCAGTAACGGATCGTCATCGACCAGGTACACTAGCGACTTTCGCCGTGGCGTCCTGCGACACAGACCATCCGGGGCTTGTTTCATGCGCCTGAGTGCTAAACCAACTGCGCGCCGTTGCCCATCCGGGCCGGCACGGCTTCCGAGGCGGCGGAACCACGGACATGGGACTCAGGGAATTCACCGGTTCCAGACCGGGGATTCCCGGAGCCGTCCGCCGCCCGCTCACGACACCATGATGGAGTCCGCCGCGAAGACCCGTTCCACCAGCCGGTCGTAATCCGGCTCCGGCTGCGTCAAGTCCACGACCGTCACGTTCGTTTCGGGCTGCTGTGACTGGCGGCGGATGAGGTCCGTCGTCACCCCATCGGACGGCTTGGTCAGGACATGGAGGATTTGGCGCATGGATCAGAAGCGAAGGACGAAGTGGTGGTGCGCCGCCAATTCCGCCAGCCGGCCCTCGTCGATTTCCTCAAAGGCTACCGTGGCCTCGCCCAAGCCCGCCAGCAGCGGTTCGCCGCGCGGCACGAACACCGGTCGTCCCCATTCGCCGATGATCGGCAGGTAGCGGACGAAGTTGTCTTCATCCACGAGTTCGTCCACGTATTCGCCCAGCGCCAGCACGGCTGGGCCGCGCAGGCAGACCGTGATGTCAACCTTCTTCCAAGCTCCCACACCGGCGGCGATGCGGATGGCCTCGGCGGGCCGGGCACTGGTGCGCGGATCGCTGGTGATGAGGAACAGGACGGAGGAAGTCATCCGTTGAAGGCGAGGAAGCGGTCGGTGCCCGCGATCAAATCACTCACCACCGTCAGCCCGGCAAAGACCGCTTTCTCGCTGAGCGGAATACGACGGCGGTGCGCTCCGTAGGCGCAGGCGTAGAGTTTGAGACCGCGCGCCTTGAGAGCCTGCAACTTGGCGTGATCGACCCCCTGGACGGCGTCGTCAATGCAGTAAAGATAAACGTCCACGCCTTGCCGCAGCGCTGCTTCCGCCACGCGCAAGCCGTGTTGGAAACTCGGCTCCTCCGGACGGGTGGAGAGCAGCAATCCAAGTTTCTTTCCTCGTAGCGGCATGGCACGACGCTATCGCCCGGAATGGGGCTCGTCAGATTCAGCCAGGATTGAACTGACCAAGCTGAGCAGCTCTTGCGCCCGGTACGGCTTGGGCACGAAGCCGTCCAGCACCGTGGAGGCCTGCCCGATCACGTCCTCATCCGCCGAACCACTCACCACGATGACCTTGAGCGGGGGAAACAGGCGCCGGCACTGTTCGGCCAGCTCCAGTCCGTTCAGGCCGGTCATGATGTGATCGGTGATCAACAGTTTGGGTTTGGGATCCGCTGCGGCGAGCGCCGCCAGCGCCTTCTCCGGGTCCGTAAACGAGCGCAAATTCCAGCCGCCACTTGCGAGGGCCATCTCCGTCAGGTTGAGCATCAGCGGCTCGTCGTCCACGACGTAAATCGTGGGCCGCGAACTGGCTTCGCCTTTGGGTTGTTGGACAGACAATGTGCTCATCTGAAAAGTAGCTGACGAGGAGATTCAATACTGGGCGCCGCGGGTTTGGCAAGCGGTGTTTGAAACTGTAGCAGCCGACGTAAGGAGGCTCCATTCAGAAGTCAGAAGTCAGAGGTCAGAGGCCGGATGAAGGCATCGGAGCCTCCTTGCGTGGGCTGCTACGGATTTTGGGAATCGCTTCTCCTGGCTTTACTTTTGGCCCGTTCTTCCGCTATTCGCAACCCGTCAGTTCACATGAGCATCCTCGTCATCAACGCCGGCTCCACGAGTCTCAAGTTCGCCCTGCTCGACCGCGAAGCCGTCAACATGCTCCTATCGGGCGTCATCGACTGGTCGGACGGCGACCGTCACCGCGCGCGGCTCGTCGTCCGCTCCACCCGATCGGGCGAATTCAAGACCACCGTGCCCGTGCCCGACGCCGCCACCGCCGCCACCCGCGCCATCGAACTTGCGGCCTTCACGAGTCCGGTGACACTCCTCGGGCATCGTGTCGTGCATGGCGGAACAGAATTCTCCGAGAGCCGGCTCATCGACGCCGAGGTCAAAGCTGTCATCGCCCGCCTGGCCCGGCTGGCGCCGTTGCACAACCCGCCGGCCCTGGCCGCCATCGAAGCAGCGGAAGCGGCCTTGCCCGGCGTGCCGCAAGTGGCGGTGTTCGACACGGCTTTCTTCGCGCGGCTCCCGGCGCGGGCGTTTTTGTATCCGCTGCCGTACGAATGGTTCGAGAAATTCGGCGTCCGGCGCATCGGTTTTCACGGCATCAGCCACGGCTCGTGCGCGGCCCGCGCGGCGGAGATGCTGGGCCGGCCCGCGTCCGGCTTGCGGCTGGTGACGTGCCATCTGGGCGGCGGCTGTTCGGCCACGGCGGTGTGCGACGGCGCGCCGGTGAGCACGACGATGGGCTTCACGCCGCTGGAAGGCTTGATGATGGGTACGCGCGCCGGCTCCATCGATCCCGGCGTGCTGATCCATCTTCAACGCCACTGCGGGCTGGGCCTCGACGAGATTGACCATGCGCTGAACCATCGCTCCGGGTTCCTCGGCGTCTCCGGTTTTTCCTCTGGCTCGCGCGAGATCGAGACGGCGATGCAGGCGGGCCACGAGCGCGCGCGGTTGGCCTTCGAGATGTTTGCGGATCGCGTGCGCGCGACCATCGGCGCGCTGGCGGTAGGCATGGGCGGGCTGGACGCGCTGGTGTTCACCGCGGCCATCGGCGAGCGCTCGCCCCTGGTTCGGGCCGCAGTCTGCGACGGCCTCGGCTGCCTGGGGCTGCGGCTTGACCCGGTGCGGAACGAAGCGTGTGCGCCGGATTGTGACATCGCCGTGCCGGATTCGCCCGGCCGCATCCTGGTGGTGCGGGCGCAGGAAGAGCGGGTGATCGCGCAGGAAGCGCGGCGAGTGGGGGGGGGGCGCACGGTGAAGAGGTGAAGGGTTGAAGAGGTACAGAGGAGCCTCTTTCAGAACAGTAGCAGCCGACGTGAGGAGGCTCTGTTTCCATTGAAGTTTGAGCCTCCTCACGTCGGCTGCTACGGGGTTCTGCAATTGCCTCAGAGGCTTCGCGGGACGGCTTCAGCCCGATGACGGAGCCTCTTTAACGCTTCAACCCTTCACCCCACGCCCACTCACAGCGCCCTGACCCAAACATTGCGAAAGCGCACCGGGCAATCGTGCCCGCTGAAAACCAGCGGCCCCTGGCTCACCTTCTTCGTGTAGGCCGGCAGAATCCGGTGGCCGGTTTCGCCGTGGATTTCTTCGTTGAGATGCACGAGCACGCCGTTATGGAACATCGTCACGCGCGCGGGCTTCAGCAGCTTCTCGCCCTCGAACACGGGCGCGGTGAAGACAATGTCGAACGTCTGCCACTCGCCGGGCGGGCGGCACACATTCACCAGCGGCGGCGTTTGCCCGTAAATCGCCGCGGCTTGGCCGTCGGGGTAGAGCTTCTCGTTCCACGAGTCGAAGATTTGGATTTCGTAGAGGCCCATGAGGAGAACGCCGTTGTTGCCCTGGTTGTACCACGGGCCTTTGAAGTTCGCCGGCGCCATCCACTCCACGTGAATCTGGCAATCGCCGAAGCTTTCCTTGCTGGTGAGGCTCCCGCCCGCGGCCTCGATGCAGCCGTCCACCAGCTTCCAGGCATTCGCCTGCCACTTGGAGAGGTCCTTCCCGTCGAAGAGCACGACGGCATCCGACGGTGGCGCGACGGGCAAAGGCGCCGGGCCGGGATTGATCCGCTTAGGGGCGGGCCGGTCGGGGTCATGGACGAGATAACCGCACCACGGAAGCTTCGGCGTGTCCTTGTAGCCATAGACGCCGGAGCCGTCCTTGGCGTGGACAAGGTCGGCGGCGGGGGCGCGCTCCGCGAAAGGAAGCAGCGTCAATGTGGCGATGGAACAGGTGAGGAGGTGAGTAGTGGTCTTTTTCATAACGATCAGTTCACTGATGGCGGTTCCTCGGTGACTCCAGGATTGCCAAGAGGCGTCGCCAAGCCGTCATTCGGTGCGGGGCATGGTTCGGCGTTTTGATCTGACGCCTCGTGGCCTGAGGGCGGTCCGGGATAGACCGACAAGGCAAGGCCGATGCCACACGAACCAGCCAAAGCCAGCAACTCGGGTGGAAAGTACTCGTACCCCATCCTTTCCTCGTGGCAATAAGGGAAGGTCAATCGCAAGTCTGTGACGCCGGGGCTTTGAGCGAGTCGTACCAACTCTCGTTGCTCCTTTCGTAGAAACTGCAAGGCGTGCGAAATCTGTTGGTCCAAGTCGCCGAAAAGCCGCGTCTCACAGATCATCACTGAGAACCCTGTTTCCTTGACCTGACCATCAAGGGGAGCCAAAGGTTGACCACGATAGAAAACCGCGTCCGGCTTCAACGTGGTCGTGCTCAAAAAGGAACCCACGTCGAACTCTTCACCACTCGCAGATAAATAGCAGCCAAGCATAATCTCAAGAGTGTAAACGCCGCCGAACATCGTGTTGATCGACCTGGCCTACCGTCCCTCCCTCGTGATCCTCTCCACCAGCAAATCGCGATACGCATCCAGGTTCTTCCAGTCGATGGCGGCGGCGACCTTCTTCGCCTGCGGATCGACGCGTGTGAAGCCGTCATCGGTCACACGCAGGCCCACCGACTCCATTTTGCAGAGGTCCTGGCTGAACGCCAGATACACGGCCACTGTGTCAAACAGCACACTGGAGCGTTGCTCGGCCACTTCCTTCGCTTGCTTCCCCTTTAAGCTCCAGGCGCGGTAGTTCTCCACGATGGCGGTGGCGAGCGGGGATTTCGCGTCGCGCACGCGCCGGTAACGCTCGCCGTCCAGCGTCACCAACCCGCACGTGTCGAGCGGCGTGATGACCATTTCCCACGGCGCGGTGAAAGCTGCCTGGCACGACTTGGCGTCGGCCTTCACGTTCCATTCCGCATGGATCGTCTTGCTGCCGCCGTAGCCGCGATAGACGCTGCCGTGCATCCCCACGAAGCGCGCCTTCTCCGCGATGCGCGGCTCGCGCTTCAGGGCTTCGGCGATGTTCGGCAACGGCCCGACGGCGATGAGCGTGATCGGTTCCTTGCTCTGCATGATTGTGTCGATCAGCGTCTGCACGCCGTCCGGATGCACCTTGCCCGGATACGACTTCAGTTCGTAACCCTTGACCCACTCGCTTTGCTGGCCTTCGCCAACTGGCTCGATGTCGAGTCCGACGCCGATGGGAACGTCAGTGCGGCCGACCGTCTGGAGGAACTTCGCGAACAGCCGCGCGCGGTATTGCGCCCGGCCGTAGTCGCCCACGACCAGTTTCAGGTTAAGTTCCGGGCATCGCAGGAGGAAGCCCAGCGCCCAAGTGTCGTCGATGTCGTCACCGATGTCGGAGTCGAGGATCACAGGAATGGGTTTGGCGACCGGCTTGGGCGACTGAGCGTGCGAGACCGACACCATCCAGACGGAAAGGGCCGACACCAGCAGAGAAGCAATGAGGCGAAAGGAATGGAGTTTCATCACAGGGCGGACATTGAGTTTCATGGTTTCAAACGGGCGGAACGGTAGAGAGCCGCGGCAGGGCCGTCAACATCGCGGGAGGAAGGTGGTGCATCTCGCGCGCCACCGGACACCCCCCGCCGTAGCGCTGGCTTTTCGGCCTGCTGCCTCGCCGACATTCTTGTCGGCAGGCCGTCCGCCACGATGCGGACGTCCGAATTGCTCGCACGCCCCGCGGCTGGAAAGCCTGCGCTACGGCAGACAAGAATGTCTGCGCTATGGCGGCAGAGCCAAGTTGCGCCCCCGAAGAACCCGGCGCACTTCGTTTGAAGCCGGGCGCGGCGAATCCAGTCTTTCTCTTCGTCCTTATGAACACAAAGTTCCACGCCTTGACGGCAATGGTTCTGGTCGCAGCAGGACTGACTGCCTCCGCCGCCGAACCCGCGAACCCGCGCGCCACGCCGCAGACTCGGGCCGTCTTGAACTACTTTCACGAACTCACCGCCCGCAAGGAGGGCCGGCGCATCCTGTCCGGGCAGTTCAGTGATTTCGGAAACGGCGCGAACCTCCGCATCATGGTGCGCATTCACGAGAAGACCGGGCACTGGCCGGGCCTCATCGGCGTGGATTACGCCGACTTCGGCCGCGGCAGTCTGACTTGGAAGACGCCGAACAACGTCGCCATCGACTACTGGAAGCAAGGCGGCTTGGTCACCGTGATGGCCCACATGTACAACCCGGCCAACCCCAAAGGAGGCGGCTTGCGCGACAAGGGCGTGGACATCGGCGATCTGCTCCAAACCGGCAGCGAGACGCACGAGCGTTGGATGAAGGAGTTGGACCTGGCCGCCGAAGGCTTGCAGGAACTCGAGGACGCCGGCGTCGTCGTGCTGTGGCGACCGTTCCACGAGATGAACGGCGGCTGGTTCTGGTGGGGCGCGAAGGAACCGGACAAGTTCATCAAGGTCTGGCAGCACATGTTCGATTACTTCACGAAGACGAAGGGCCTCGACAACTTGCTCTGGGTCTATGGCCCGAACCACGGCAGCAAGACCGCCGCCTACTACGCGGGCGACCGCTACGTGGACCTCGTCGGCTTGGACGCCTACACCGACTTCATCGACCCGCAGCACATCAAGGGCTACGACGAGATCGCGGCCTTGCCGAAGCCGTTTGGCTTCACCGAATACGGGCCGCATGGCTCGCAGAATCCGCCGGGCGATTACGACTATCGGCGCTTCATCGCGGGGATCGAGAAGGAATTCCCGAAGACCTGCTTCTTCATGTCGTGGAACGCCAAGTGGAGCCTGGCGACGAACCAGAACGTGAAGGCGCTGCTGGAGCATCCCGCCGTGGCCAATCGCGAAGACCTGCCGGCGAGCCTGTTCAAGCCGGGCAAGTAGTGAGCAAAACCTGTTTGTCCTGAGCGCAGGAATTGATGAACCACGAAATACACGAAACACACGAAAAAGCAGAGCCGTCTCAGCTTCGACCGAAGCGACGATTCTGGCGCAGATCGATCAGTCGGGTACGCCAGTTTGTTTCGTGTGTTTCGTGTATTTCGTGGTTCTCTCTGCGAGGATTGGCCCTATGAAGCTGGCCTGTCGTTGCCTCGTCAGAGGGTTTCTCGCAGCAACTCTCTCGCTCGCCGGTTCCGTTTTCGTGACATTCGCGGCTGACGACACCAAATCCGCCTGGCGCGAGATCGGCCCGTTCTTTCAGACACCGGTTGAATTCACGAACCAGCTCGGTGCCTACCGTTCGCCGCTCCGTTTCGATGACGGCAAACTGGTGACAAACGCCGCCGACTGGAGCCGCCGCCGCGAGGAGATTCTGAAGACCTGGACCGACCTCATGGGGCCGTGGCCGCCGGTCATCGAGAAGCCCAAGGTTGAGTTTCTCTCGCAGAGTCGCCGTGAGGATTTCACGCAGCACCGCGTCCGCGTGCAGATCGCGGCTGGGCAGACGGGTGAGGGCTGGCTGCTTGTGCCCGATGGCAAGGGACCGTTTCCCGCCGTGCTGGTTGTTTTCTACGAGCCGGAGACGAGCGTCGGCCTGGGCAAGGAACCGCTGCGCGCCTTCGGCCTGCAACTGGCCCGACGCGGTTTCGTGACGCTGAACCTCGGCACGCCGGGTGGCAACGCGTGGAAGCCGGACACAGGCGGGGCTCAGTGTCAGCCGCTGTCGTTTCACGCCTACGTCGCCGCCAACTGCTGGCATGCGCTGGCCAACCTTCCCCAGGTGGACCGAGCGCGCATCGGCGTGGTGGGCCATTCCTACGGGGGCAAGTGGGCGATGTTCGCCGGCGCGCTGTGGGACAAGTTCGTCTGCGTCGTGGCGAGTGATCCCGGCATCGTCTTCGACGAAACGCGGCCCAACGTGAACTACTGGGAGCCGTGGTATCTCGGCTTCGACCCGAACCGGAAGCGTCCCAAAGCCGGCGTGCCCACGACAGAAAACCCGCGCACCGGAGCCTACCAGCGCATGATCGAAACCGGGCGCGACCTGCACGAGTTGCACGCGCTCATCGCGCCGCGGACGTTCCTGGTGTCGGGCGGCGCAGAAGACCCGCCGTCGCGCTGGCTGGCGCTCAATCACGCCGTCGCCGTGAATGCGTTGCTGGGCCACACGAACCGCGTCGCCATGACGAACCGCAGAACTCACGCCCCGACGGAAGAATCCAACCGACAACTCTGCGCTTTCTTCGAGCACTTCTTGAAGCAGGGAGGATTGAGTCAATGAGCACTGAAGTCTTCTCAACCCCGCCATGAATCCTCGATCCCTTCTCGTGTTGGTCCGTTGCCTCGGCTTCCTGTGCCTGCTGAGCGCGACCAGTCTCGCGCAACAGCCGGCGACGCAGGAAGCGCCCTCGATCCCTTGGGAACCTGTCGGCCTCTCGGGCGGCGGCGGCATGTTTACGCCGGCGATCTCGCCCGCGGACCCGAACTTGATGATGCTCAATTGCGACATGAGCGCCGCCTACCTGTCCGAAGACGGCGGCCGCAACTGGCGCATGATCCATCACGCCCAACTGCGCAGCGACACCCGCTGCCGGCCCGCGTTCCATCCGACGAACCGCGACATCATCTACGCCTCTTCCGGCGGCCGTCTCCGCGTCAGCCGCGACCGAGGCCAGACCTTCACACCAATCGGCAATCTCCGAGACTCGCTCGACAGCGAGATCGCCATCAATCCGTCCGACCCCAGCGTGATGCTCGTGGGCACCCGCAGCGGCCGATGCAGCTTGTCGCGCGACGCCGGTGTCACCTGGACTTCCTGCAACGGCCCCACCGGTCAATTGATCGCGTTCCACTTTGATCGCACCCGCCAAAGCCGGGTGATGTTTGCGGCGACGGACCAAGGCATCTGGCGTTCCGACGATGCCGGGCAGACGTGGACCGAGAAGACGCGCGGCCTGCCGTGGAAGGAGATTCAGGCGTTCGCCGGAGGCTCCGACGCGGCGAAGGACCTCGCCGTGCTCTACTGCTCCGTTCGCAGCAAGGACGAGAACGGCGCGTTCGCGGGCGGCATCTACCGTTCGCGCGACCGCGGCGAGACGTGGGAATCGGCGATGAAGTCCGGTCTGAACACGGAAACGAAGAAGGCCGACCAGTGGTCCTACGGTCCAATCGCGCAGTACCGCCAGCTTCTGGCCACGGACGCGAAGCCGTTGACCGTGTACACGCTGAACACCGCCACAGGTTTTCACCCGCCACATCACGACACGGTCTATCGCAGCGACGACGGCGGCGAGACCTGGCGGACGACGTATTTCCAAGACCCGCGCTTCAAGCAGTTCAACGTCGCTCACGACTACGTCACCGCGTCCACCGGGCAATGCTTCAAAGGCGGCGAAACCCCGTTTGGCGTGGCCATCTGCAACAGCGATCCGAACCGGCTGATCCTCGTCCGCAACGAGCCGCACATCACCCACGACGGCGGCGGCTCGTGGTTCATCGGCAGCACCTATCCCGCGCCCGGCCAGCAGCCCGGCCCCGGCAGCGCCTGGGTCTGCAACGGCCTCGTCGTCACGACGACCTGGCACTACTCCATCGACCCACACGAAACGAACCGGCACTACATCGCCTACACGGACATCGGCCTGTCGCGCTCGCTCGACGGCGGCAAGACGTGGACGTGGTGGAACCAGAAGACCTGGGCGCCGTGGCGGAACACCTGTTACGAACTGGCGTTCGATCCCGACGTGCCGGGCAGGATTTGGGGCGCGTTCTCCGATGTGCATGACATTCCGAACGACAACATCATTTCCGAGCGGCACGGCCATCAACGCCCCGGCGGCGTCTGCATCTCTCGCGACTTCGGCGCGTCCTGGAAGCACGAGGCCCAAGGCATCCCGCCCAGGCCGGTGACTTCCGTCGTGCTTGATCCCCGCAGCGCGATGAACGCGCGGACGCTCTACGCCGGCGTGTTTGACGAAGGCGTCTTCAAGTCCACCGACGACGGCAAGACCTGGACGTTGAAGAAGTCCGGTCTCGGCCACCCAAACAACATGCGGGTCTATCGCGTGATCCTGCACGCGGATGGCACGCTGTTCGCGGTCATCTGCGCCAAGCGGCCCACGTCCGGCCAACCTTTGATGAGCGAGGGGGTGGGGTTGTATCGCTCCAAAGACGGAGCGGAGAGCTGGGAGAAGATCAATGCTTCGCAGCCGTTGCTCTATCCGAAAGACTTCTCCGTCGATCCGCGCAACAGCCGCCGCATCCTGTTAGGCGCGGCCGATGCAGGCCGCGGCGATCAATCCGGCGGCCTCTATCTCACGGAGGACGGCGGGCAAACCTGGCGGCGCATTGGCCGGCAAGGGCCGCAGACCTTCGGCGGTTACTTCCATCCGAAACGCGAGGGCTGGCTTTACATGACCCTCACCGAAGGCGCGCCCGGCGCCGGCCTTTGGCTCTCGCGCGACGCCGGCCAGAACTGGCAGGCGTTCGACGAGTTGCCCTTCTCCAACATCCAGCGCGTGGAGTTCGATCCGGGTGACGAAACGCGCCTCCGCGTCACCACCTTCGGCGGCAGCGTGTGGCGGGGGCTTGTCACGCCGCATGCCAAAGGAGAGTGACCCGGCTGGGAAGCACGCCCATTACAGGATCCGGCCCCGCCGGGACGGAGCTACTTCCTGCAAAGCTTCGGGCTTTCGCCTCCAGCCAACTGAATGGAGGGAGTGGTGAAGCCGGAATCAGAACGCGGTTGAGGAAGCTAAACGCTTGACCCCCGCTGTGAAATGCGTTGGCCTTCTCGGCGAGCGCAACCATCGCGAAATGAGCGAACTCATCGGCAACTACCTCCGAAGAATCGAAGCCGCCCATCGGCTTGGCAATGACACCGAGCACACCCACAGGCCGGCGCTTCAGGCGTTGCTGGAAGCGCTCAACGATCGGGTCGCTGTCACCAACGAGCCGAAGCGCGTTTCCTGCGGCGCTCCGGACTTGGTGGCCACACGCAAGAACGACACCTTGGTTCTTGGCCATGTCGAAGCCAAAGACATCGACACTTCGCTGAACGAGGCCGCCAAGTCCGAGCAGGTCAAGCTGCGCTACCTGCCGGCGCTCCCGAACTTCCTGCTCACCGACTACTTGGAATTCCGGTGGTTTGTGAACGGCGAACTGCGTGACAAGTTCCGCCTCGCCGAAACCAAGCCGAACGGCTCGCTGGTTCCCGATCCCGCCACCCACGCCCATGCCGAGAAGGTGCTGGGGGAATTCCTGGCCCGCGATCCTCTCCGCATCGAAGGCGCTGAGGAACTGGCCCGGCGCCTAGCCCGTCTCACGCACCTGATCCGCGACGCCATCGTGGCCGCGTTCCACACTGGCAACGCCTCGGAGCTTCTGACCGGTTGGCGGACGGTTTTCGCTCAGACGCTCCTGCCCGAGCTTGCCGACAAGGGAAAGGAGGCCGAGTTCGCGGACATGTTTGCGCAGACTGTGGCCTACGGCTTGTTCTCCGCCCGCGCCCTCACCAGTGCCAGCAGCCGATTCACGCTGGCCGAGGCTGCCAAGCTCATTCCGAAGACCAACCCCTTCCTCCGGGATTTCTTCGACCTCATCACCGGCCCGAAGCTCGACGACGAACCGTTCGTGGGCTTTGTGCAGGACGTCGTCACGCTGCTCGATTGCGCGAACATGGGCGCGATCTTGGAGGATTTCGGGAAAGGCATGGGCGCGGGCCGGCGGCGTGATCCAGTGGTCCACTTCTACGAAACGTTTCTCTCCGCCTACGACCCCAAACTGCGCGAATTGCGCGGTGTCTATTACACGCCGGAGCCGGTCGTCTCCTACATCGTCGAAAGCATTGACTGGCTGCTGCGAGAGAAATTTGGGCTGAGAGACGGGCTTGCCGACAAAGCGAAGATCACCGTCCAACACGAGGAAGGCGGCAAGACCATCGTCGAAGAATCGCACCGTGTGCTGGTTCTCGATCCGGCCACCGGCACGGGCACGTTCCTCTTTGAAGTCGTCGAGCACATCCGCGAGCGATTTGAAAAGAAGCACCAAGCTGGCCTCTGGCCCGCTTACGTCCACGAGCATTTGCTGCCGCGCCTCTTCGGCTTCGAACTGCTCATGGCGCCCTACGCGGTCGCGCACTTCAAGTTAGGCTTGGAACTCAGCGCCAGGCACCTGCCCGAACTCTGGCGCGCCAACTGGGCCTACCAATTCCGTCCGGATGAGCGCGTCAACATCTACCTCACGAACACGCTGGAAGACGTGGAGCGCGTGGCCCAGCAGCTTGGCCCTCTGTCCATCATCAGTCGCGAAGCCAACGAAGCCACCGCCGTCAAGAAGCATCGACCCGTGCTCGTCGTGCTCGGCAACCCGCCCTACTCGAACTTTGGCCGCCAGAACCGCAACGAGTTCATTCTCGGCCTGCTCGACGATTACAAGCGCGGTCTGCGGGAGAAGAAGCTCAACCTCGACGACGACTTCATCAAATTCCTCCGCTGGGCGCACGACCGCATCGAGCGCACCGGCCAGGGCGTCATCGGCTTCATCACCAACAACGTCTATCTCGACGGCCTTACCCACCGGCGGATGCGCGAGAGCCTGCTGGAAACCTTCGACGAGATTCACATTCTCAACCTCCACGGCTCCGCCAAGAAACAGGAGACCGCGCCGGACGGAAGCAAGGACGACAACGTCTTCGACATCACGGTGGGCGTGGCCATCGCGTTGTTCGTGAAGCTGCCGCCGGACAAGCCGACCTCGCGCAAAGACGCGAAAGGCGCGAAGACCAAGAAACCGCTCGCCACCGTCCACCACGCCGACCTCTGGGGCCTGCGGAAACACAAATACGACTGGCTCAGCCGAAACAACGCTACGACGACCACGTGGAAGGTCTTCCAGCCGAATTCGCCGGATTTCAACTTCAAACCGCGCAACGCGCAGCACGAGGGGGAGTGGAACGTGGCTTGGAGCATCCACGACGTTTTTCCGGTCAACAACAACGGCGTAAAGACCGACCGGGACGAACTCTTCTTCGACTTCGACCGAAAAGAACTGGAAAAGCGGATGACGACGTTCTTCTCAGAAAATCCGCCGGCCACTTTCCTCCAGCATTACCGCGTCGAGGACTCCAGCAGCTATGACATCGAGACGCGGCGGCGAGAACGGAAGTTTTCGACGAAAGCAATCCAACGGTGTCTTTACCGGCCATTCGACTTCCGCTGGCTTTACTACGACGTGGGATTGACGAGCCGTCCGGCTGAGAAAGTGACGAGGCATCTTCTGGCAGGCGAAAACATTGGCGTCATCACAACTCGCCAGACGAAGGAAGAGTTTGGGATACTTGCCACCAGCCTCATTGCCGGTCACAAGTCTTGTGCCGCCTACGACATCAACACCATCTTCCCGCTCTACCTCTATCCGAACGGTGAAACAGAAATGCAGGGCGAACTCGTTCCGCATGAAAATGGCCGTCGCCCCAACCTTGATGCCGAATTCGTGCGGCAGTTCGAGCAATCGCTGGGGCTGACGTTTGTTCCCGACGGACGCGGCAACCTCAAGAAGACCTTCGGCCCGGAGGACATTTTCCATTACGCCTACGCCATCTTCCACGCGCCGAGCTACCGCGAGCGTTACGCCGAGTTCCTCAAGTGCGATTTCCCGCGCGTGCCGGTTGTGAGCGACCTGACTCTGTTTCGTAGGCTCTGCCAGTGTGGGCATAGGCTGGCCGATCTGCACACGATGCGTGAGGCGGGACCGGACACAATTCCCTTCGACGTCACCGGCGACAACGTGGTCGAGCAGGTTGTGTACGTTCCACCCAAGATTGCCCGGAGTGGGGAGGCGAAAGCACGCGCCGTCCGCCAAGCCGAGCTGTCCGCCGAACTGTCGAACGAGGAGACTGAGCGGCCTTCACTGCCAGCCGGCCCGAGTGGTCGGGTCTATATCAACGCGAAGCAGTACTTCGAGGGCATCACGCCGGTGGTCTGGCAGTTCCGCCTCGGCGGTTACCAGGTTTGCGAGAAATGGCTCAAGGACCGCAAAGGCCGCGTCTTGACCCACGACGACATCGAGCACTACCAGCGCACCGTCAGCGCCTTGGCCGAGACGCGCACCCTGATGGCCCAGATTGAATCCCTCATCGCGGATCACGGCGGGTGGCCTTTGCGGTAGCCCAGGCCTGGCATTTCGGCCATCGAACCGTGGCCGCTGGCGGTGTCTTGCACGGATTCCAACCCGCATTTCTCACCACGCGCACGAAACGCCGACAGGGTGCATCGCCGGTTTCCAACCGGCTTAGGACGTTCAGAGACGCAAGACCGGCTGCAAACCGGCGCTCCAACAAAGGGGTGGTGAGAAATGCGGGCGAGGCCACTGCTTGACCCACCCAACCTGCACAATTGTCGTCCGGCTTTCGGCAGCGTTGCGGCTGGTCCCCCCAGCAAATTCTTCCCGGCAGCTTTTGCCCAAAGCGGGTCTGCTCCACCGGAAAATCGGGCAAAACGGGCCAGTTCGGCGCTGGCATATCCGCTGCTGAGCATCTGCGCGGATGAACGTGAGTCTCTATCAGGCTGCGGCCGCGATGAACGCCAACACCCGTTGGCAGGAGATCATTACCCAGAACCTGAACAGCGGCTCCACGACCGCCTACAAGAAGCAGGATATCTCTTTCGCTGCCATTCAAGCCGGCCACTCGCTGAGCCAGACGGGCGGGGCGGCCTTCATGCCGCGCGCCACCGCCAGCACCAACTTCGGCCAGGGCGACGTGACCCCCACGGGCAACGCCACCGACTTCGCCATTGATGGATCGGGTTTCGTGGAGATCGAGTTCCCGAACGGCACCAGGGCTTACACGCGCGGCGGCGGATTTCGGTTGAACACGGACGGCGACTTGGTCACGGCCCAAGGCTACACGATCATGGGTGACCGAGGGCCAATTCGCCTGAATCCCAAGGACCAATCCTTCACCGTCGATCCCGACGGCCAGGTCCGTCAGGGGGGCGAAACCAAAGGCCAGATCAACCTGGTCGAGTTCAATCACCCGCGGCTCCTGACGCCCATCGGCGCCGGCACCTTCCTGGCGAACAACCCGGCCCTGGTCCAGAGTCCAGCCGCCGACGCCACGTTGCTGCAAGGCTCCGTGGAAGGCAGCAACGCCTCGGCCCTGGTGGAAATGGCGAACTTGGTCACGTCCATGCGGCACTTCGAGGCCAACCAGCGCGTCCTGACCTCGGAGGACGAGCGAATGGGCCGCGTCATCAACGCCCTGGGCAGCCCGACGTGAACATGAGTGCCTCGCTCCCACTCGGTCGCTCGACCCAGGCCCGGCCCGCGGTGCCGTCTTCTCTTCGCCGTTCCCACCTTTCCTCCTGATCACATGCTTCGCGCGCTCTACAACTCCGCCGCCGGGATGCAGGCCCAGCAATCCAATCTCGACGTCATCTCGAACAACCTCGCCAACGTCAACACCACCGGGTTCAAGAAGAGCAAGATCGAGTTCCAGGACATGCTCTACCAAACCACGCGCACTTCGGGCGCGGAGCTGGGGGCCGGCAACCAGCTTCCCACCGGAATCCAGATTGGCCACGGCTCCCGTCTGGTCGCCACGCCCAAGATTTTTACCCACGGCGAGATCACCCAGACCGGCTCCCCTCTGGACGTGGCCATTGAGGGCGACGGCTTTTTCGAGGTGCAACTCCCGAACGGCACCCGCGCCTATACTCGCGACGGGGCGTTCAAGACCAACAAGGACGGCCTCATCACCACCAGCGACGGCCTGCCTCTCCAGGGCGGCTGGCAACCCGTGCCGGCGGGCACCACGTCCATCACGATCTCCTCGAGCGGTGAAGTCACCTACGACGGCGCCAACGGCCCTACGAACTTCCGCGTCCAACTGGTCCGCTTCAACAATCCGGCCGGCTTGGACGCCCTTGGACGCAACCTCTACCGCGAAACCCAGGCTTCCGGCACCGCGGAAATGGGCAATCCCGGCGAAAACGGTTTCGGCGAGTTGGCCCAGAGCGCCCTCGAAATGTCGAACGTCAAAGTCGTTGAGGAAATGGTCAACCTCATCGTCGCCCAGCGCGCCTACGAAGTGAACGCCAAGGCCGTGCAGGCGTCGGACGAGATGATGCAGCAGAGCAACAACATGAAACGGTAATGACGCGCTCGCTGTTCACCTCTCTCACAGTTCTCCTCCTCGCCATAGGCGGAGGGTTCGGTTCGCGCGCCCGCGCTACGGAACCCTCCGCTCTCCTCTTGCGCGCCAGCGCCCAGGTGGACAGCGAAGGCGTGTTCCTCAACCATCTCGTCGCCGCGGCCTCCAACGCTCCCTTGCCCGCGTTGCGTCTGACGAACGCGCCGCTTTTCGGCCAAGTGCTGACTCTCAGCCGCGCCCAGGTCGCCGGCTGGATCGCCCAACTCGCGCCGGAATGGGCCACGACCAACTTCACGGGGCCGGCCTCCATCCGCATCACCCGCCGCGCCCGCGCGTTTGCCGAATCCGACCTGCTCACGCTTTTGACCCAGACCTTGCAGCGTGATCACGTCAAAGACCGCGGCGAACTCGAACTCCGTCTGGTCCGGCCCTGGACCGCGCTCAGCCTGCCGGATGAACCCATCACCATGCGCCTCCTCGATCTGCCCACCGCCGGAGTGTCGCCGATGTTCATCGTGCGCTTCGAACTTCGGGCCGGCAACGAACTGCTCGGCGCCTGGCAGTCCGCCGCCCAGGCGCGCGTCTTCCGCGAAGTGCTGGTCGCCCGCGTGACCCTCAAACGGGGCGACACGATGCGCGAGGACGACTTCGCCCGCGAACGCCGCGATCTGCTGGCCATGCGCGATCCGGTCTTTGAAATGCCCGGCGGCGAATTTGCTTACGAGATGGCCGACGGCCTCCAAGCCGGCGCTCCGGCTGCACTGCGGTCGTTCCGCCTCAAGCCGCTTCTCCATCGTGGCCAGAGCGCGGATGCTTTGGTCCAGGACGGCGCCCTCTCCGTGACCATGAAGGTCGAAGTGCTCGAAGACGGCGCGCCCGGCCAACTCGTGCGCGCCCGCAACCCCCAATCCAAACGCGAAGTGCGTGGAAAGGTCCTCAATGAACAAACCCTCCTCATTCCTTTGTGAACCCGGCGAAGAGCCGCGCGAAATCAGCGTCCGCGAAGAGCGGATTTGCGGGACGCTCATCCTGATCGCGCTGGCCTTGCTGCTCTATCCCATCGCGCTGATGGCGGACTCGCTCTGGCGCGATGACGTGGCCAAGCCGATGTTCGCCGACAAGCGCGCCGTCAACGTGGGCGACATCATCACCATCGTGGTCCAGGAGAACACCACCACCTCCAAAGACAACAACACGAAAACCTCCAAGCAGAACGGCATGGACGCCAGCATCAGCTCGTTCCTCTACAGCCCCGCCGCCAGCGGTCTGTTGACCAAGGGTGGCACTTTGCCGGCGCTGAAATGGAACAACAAAAACGAGTTCACAGGCGGCGGCGCGATCAACAACTCCGAGAAGATCGTCGCCCGCATTGCCGCGCGGGTTGTGGATGTCCTCCCGAACCGCAACCTGGTCATCGAGGGCCAGCGCGAAACCGCGTTCGGCGGAGAGAACCAGACCCTGGTTCTGCGAGGCGTCATCCGCAGCGAAGACGTCGCCGCCAACAACACGATCTATAGCTACAACATCGCCGACGCCACCATCCGCATCGTGAGCAAGGGCACCATCACCGACTCGCAGAAGAAAGGTTGGGCCATGAAACTGTGGGACAAAATCAGCCCGTTCTGAGTTGTGACGACGACTTCAAGCCTTCCTCGGACCCAGAGCGCGGACACTTCAGTCCGCGCGACCGCGCTTCATGGCATTCCCACCGTAGCGCAGATTCTCCGATCTGCCGCAGCGCCGGTTCTCCAACCGGCGGACGGCGAGAGCGGCAAAGCGGGCCGGGAGTTGCAGCGCCCTGCCGGCTGGAAAGCCGTCGAGACAGCAGGTCGGAAAACCTGCGCTACGAGGCATTGCGGGCCGGAGCTTGATGCAGCCCCGATCCGCGCATCCGCGCTTCGTTCCCTGCTGGCCCTCGCGCTCATTGCTTTGCTGAACTTTCAGGCTCCCGCCGCAGGCATCCGCATTCGCGATCTCGTCATGGTGGCCGGCGCGCGGGACAACCAGCTTGTCGGCTACGGCCTCGTCGTCGGCTTGGCCGGGGACGGCGACAAGGATCCGGTCTATACCAAACAGACCATCGCCAACTTGCTTCAGCGGTACGACATCAACGTCCCGGCGAGCACCCTGTCCGCCAAGAACGTCGCCGTCGTCATCGTCACGGCGGACATCGGCGCGTTCGTCAAGTCCGGTCAGCGCCTCGACATCACGGTCGCGTCCATGGGCGACGCCAAGTCCCTGCAAGGCGGCGTGCTGTTGCAGACCCCCTTGGTGGGCGCGGACAACAAAGTCTATGCCGTCGCCCAAGGCCCCTTGGCCGTGGGCGGCTTCAGCGTCGGCACGGGCGGTGGCGGCGGCGCCACCGTTACCAAGAACCACCCCACCACGGCCCAGATCATCGGCGGCGCGCTTGTCGAAAGAGAGATTCCCGCCACGATTGTCCGCGACAACACGATGGAACTGTTGCTGCGCGATCCGAGCTTCACCTCCGCGGCGCGCATCGCCGTGGCGGTCAATGAGATGTTCCCTGGCGTGGCCAGCGCGATCGATTCCAGCACCGTGCGGCTGCATCTGCCGCCGGGCATGACCGGGACGCCGGTCGATTTCCTGGCCCGCGTCGAAGGCATCGAAGTCACGCCGGACACCCCGGCGCGCATCATCATCAACGAGCGCACGGGCACCATCGTGGCCACGTCGCGCATCCGCATCTCCAACTGCGCCGTGTCCCACGGGAACATCACCATCAACGTGGCCTCGACGCTGGATGTCTCGCAGCCGAATCCGCTCAGCAATACCGGCAGCACGGTCGTGACGCCGCGCACGAGCACTGACGTGACTGAGAGTAAATCCAGGCTCGTGGCCTTGCCCGACCTGCCGACGGTGGAGAAAGTCGCGTCCGCCCTGAACTCGCTCGGCGTCAGCCCGCGCGACATGATGGCCATCTTCCAGGCCATGCGCCAGGCCGGTGCGTTGCAGGCCGAACTCCTCATCCGTTGAACATGGAATTCCACGGCGCCACCGCTCTCCTGCCCGTTCCCGCGACCCGCTCCGGTGGCGCGGCGGTGCGCACCGGGCCGGTCCATTTTCGGGAGATGAACTTCCACGGCGCCTCAGCCCTTCAGCCCAAGGCGAATTTCCAGGCGGTCCTCGACTCCACGCAGAAGCAAGCCGGCGCCAAGACTTCAATGCTTGCGGTCCCCAGGAGGAGCGTGACGACCCTGGCCGCGCCCAAGGCGAACACGCGCTATTCCGCCGACGCGAAGACGGCTCCGGCTTCCGCCACCGCCGACAAGCGCGTGACGCGCGCTGCCGACTTGCCGCCGGAGAAGCTGGCCTACGTCAAGAATCTCTCCGAAGCCGAGAAAGTCTCCGTCGCCAGCCGGCATTTCGAGGCCATGATGCTGCGGCAGGTGCTGGCCAACGCGCACAAGCCCGTCATTCAGTCCAGCCTGACGAGCAACTCTGCCACCGCCTCGATCTACCGCGACATGGTGACGAGCAATCTGGCTGACGCCATGGCCAAGTCCGGCGGGTTCGGCCTGGGCAAAGTCTTCGAGCAACAGCTTCAGAAACAGGTCCGTTCTCCTGCGGCCCCGGCCGCGCCGAAATCATGATCGAACTTCTCAACCATCTCGTGGATTCGCTGCGCGAAGAACTCAAGCAATACGGCGAAATGCTCGCGTTGATGGACCAGCAGCAAGAGATGGTCCTGCAACGACACACGCAGGACCTGCTCCAGACGGTCGCCATCATCAACGCCCAGTCGGCCACGATCCAAGGCGCCCGCCACGAGCGCCAGCAGCGGCAACGCCACTTGGCCCGCACCGTCGGGCTGGCGGACGACGCCACGTTCCAGGAACTGCTGCCGCGGGTCCTGGCAGACTACCGCCCACTCCTGAGCGCCCTCGTGGAGGAAAACAACGCCTTGTTGGAGCGCATCCAGCACCGCGCCCGCCAGAACCACCTTCTCCTCAGCCGCGCGTTGGACCTGATGAACCGCTTCCTGGGCGAACTCTTCCCCGCGGCGGGAGCCACGACCTACAACGGGGCCGGAAGCCTCGTGGGACCAGCCCTTGCGCCGCGCCCGGTGCTGGAAGTCGTGGGTTGAAAAGGAGGACGCCATGCTGAGTTTCTTCGCCACTCTCGGAATCGGAATGCGCTCCCTGCAGGCGCAACGCCAAGGCATCGAAGTCACGGGCCAAAACTTGGCCAACGTCAACAACCCCGGCTACGCCCGCCAGCGGCTCCTGGTCCAGAGCAGCGTGGCGTTGCCCACCGAGATCGGCCCCCAGGGCACCGGGGCCGACGCCGTCAGCATTCAGCAAATCCGCAGTTCGTTGGTGGACCGGCAGATCACCAGCGAGTCGAGCGTCAACGCTTTCCTCGAAGCCCAGCAACGCGCGCTGCAATACGCCGAGTCCAGTCTGGGCGAACAGATCGACCGCAACGCCGCCAGCGTGAGCGGCACGTCCGCCACCAACAGCGGAGGCTCGGGCCTTTCGACCAGCCTCAACGAGTTCTTCAACGCCTTCCAAAGTTTGTCTGCGTCGCCCAGTTCCATTACCGAACGCCAAAGCGTCATCACCAAGGGACAAACGCTGGCCTCCCGGTTTAGCCAGACGGACGAGCGGTTGCAGGAGTTGGGCCGCGGCCTGAACGAGTCGCTGGGCGAAGACCTCGTCAACGCCAACAATCTCCTGAAGAGCATCGCCGACCTGAACGATCAGATCGTCGGCTCCGAGTTCGCCGGCGGCGTGGCCAACGACTTGCGCGATCTCCGCCAGCAACGGCTCGAAGAGCTTGCCAAGATCGTGAACATCGAAAGCGTCCAGCAAGCCAACGGCGCGGTGAACGTCTCCATCAGCGGCACGCAGGTCGTGCAAGACAAGAACGTCGCGGACACGCTGGAGCTATACGACGCCGGCAACGGGCAGATGCTGGTGCGCGCCGCCACGTCAGACACGCCGTTGACGCTCACCGGTGGCAGCGTGCAGGGCACCATCGACGCCCGCGACGGCGCGCTGGCCAGCTTGCGCACCCAGATCAATGACCTCGCGAAGCAAGTCATCTCCGAGGTGAACGCGGTCCATCGCGCCGGCTTCGGACTGAACAACAGCACGGGGGAGGACTTTTTCAGCGGCACCGACGCGTCGGACATCAAAGTGAACGCCCGGCTCACGAACGACCCGACGCTCATTCAGGCCAGCGGCGCCGTGGACGCGCCCGGCGACAATACCGTCGCGCTGGCGCTCGCCCAGTTGGCCATGAAGCGCCACGCCAGCCTGGGCAACCACACCTTCAGCGAGCGACACGGCCAGACCGTGGCGGAGCTTGGCCTGGCCCTTTCCACCAACAACAATCGCCTGACGGACCAGCAACTCGTGCAGAACATGCTCACGCGCCAGCGCGACTCCGTCAGCGGCGTCTCCATCGACGAGGAAATGACCGAGTTGGTGAAGTTCCAAAAAGCCTTTGAAGCCTCGGCCCGCCTGGTTTCCACGATCGACGAGATGCTCGACACCGTCGTGAACCTCAAGCGATAGAAATGAGAACTGCCTTCGGAGTTTCAAGTTCCGAGTTTCGAGTTCCGAGTTCTGCCGGCAACGAACTCGAAACTCGAAACCCGAAACTCGGAACCGGTTTTGCCCTTTGAGTTATGCGCGTTTCCTCCAGCACCTTTCCCAACACCCTGGTCCAGCAGTTGAGCAAGCTGACGGCCAAGCAGTCCCAATTGCAGAACCAGATCGCCACCGGCCAGAAGCTCACCCTGCCGGAGGACGATCCCACCGCCATGCACCGCGTGCTGGATTTCCAAACGGAGGAATCCCGCATCGGCCAATACCAGCGCAACATCACCTACCTGCGCGAAACGGCGGAGGCCAACTACAACGTCATGAAGGGGATCAAGAAGATATCCGACCGCGCCGGCGAGATCGCCACGCTGGCGGACGATACAAAGTCCCCCACCGAACTGCGGACCCTCGGCCAGGAAGTCACACAGCTCATCAAGCAAGCCGTGCAAATGATGAACGGCAAGCTGCGCGGCGATTATCTTTTCGGAGGCACACGCAATCAGAATCCCCCTTACGAACTGGCCACCGACTCTGCCGGCAAAGTCACCAGCGTCACCTACCAGGGCAACTCGGCCGTCACCGAGACGGAGATCGCCGAAAACAACCCCTTCTCCGTGCAGGTCACGGGCGCCAACACGTCCGGCAGTGGCCCGCTGGGCTTGATTACGGACTCCCGCACCGGCGCGGACTTCTTCAATCATCTTATCTCTCTCCAGCAGCACTTGCTGGACGATGACAATGCCAGCGTTACCGCCACGGATCGGCCCAATCTGGCCAACGACGAGGAGAACATCATCAGCCATCTCGGTTCCAACGGCGCCATGCAGGCCCGGCTCGACACCGCGGAATCCCTCATCGGTAGCCGGCAACAAGGCGTGAGCAACCTGATCTCCAAGGAAGCCGACGCGGACCTCTCAGAATCCATCGTCCGCTTGAGCCAGTCGCAGACCGCCTACCAGGCGGCCCTCCAGAGCGCCTCCCGCATCCTCGACAAATCGCTGATGGACTATCTCCGCTGACCGGCGTTCCGGCTGTTCGTCCAGAAGGGTGGCGCGGGCGATCGCCTGCCCCGCGCGGTGACCCATCGAGCGGAACAAGAGAGGACGCGGTGAATTTCACGAACGGACGAAAAGACGGCGCGCTCTCTCCCGTTCCGTCGGGCGGGGCGCTGTGTTCCTCACGTTCAGGACATCCCGGCAACTTGCCGCGTGGTACGAACGCGGTCCTGGAACCAGAATCCAACCGTCCCCCATTGCGCCATTGTGCCCGGGCTGGCGCCTGATGGTGCGGATTCGAGACGCGATCACTCGGTCCTGTTCGTCGTGGTAACAGATTCTGGTGTCGCGGTCAGAACAAAAACGGATAACAGATTCTGGATCGCAAATTCTGGTTGCAGTCCGGTGAACCGCTCGCAATCATTCGCGCGTGAAAAGCCCTCGAGTCCACGTGACGGCTCCTCGCACCCTCAGACGGGCGAGGCCGGTGGCGGTG
Source organism: Verrucomicrobiota bacterium (assembly GCA_016219875.1). Classification (GTDB taxonomy): domain Bacteria; phylum Verrucomicrobiota; class Verrucomicrobiia; order Limisphaerales; family JACRJZ01; genus JACRJZ01. The sequence goes on from JACRJZ010000091.1 coordinate 144,950, forward strand.
CGCTCCGGCGTGGCTAGCGTGCGGAACGCCAGCCTCGCGGCTCGGACGTTTGTTGCGCCGCAAGCGGGTGTCGCCCGCGCACGAGCAGGTCATGGCGCCTGGATTGGAGCGTTGGAGCACGCGTTATGAACAAGCTCGATCAGTCCGTCGATCAGCACTTGAAGGCCATCGGAGCGAGTTGCCCGCGGTTGCTCTTTGCTTTGCAGGAAAGCCCGGAGGCGGTGTGGGGCGAGATCATGAGAATGGAATCGGCCTGCCAGGCTTTTGAGAAGGCTTGCGCCGGTTTCCATCACGAAGCAGCCGACGTGTTCGAAGTCACGGTCCTCGTCGGGGCTTTGCGCGCCCAAATGTGCCAGGACGGGCTGATGGACTACGAGGAGTTTGCCGCGTTCCGGCAGGGCGTGGCGGCCATCCAGAGTTGCGTGGACCGGCTGCGGAATTCGTTCGGGAGGAAAAGTCCCAGAAGTAACAGCGCCAGGAGTGATCGCCACTTGAAGACCTACGTTTTTTATTGCTCGAACCACTTGGACGCCGGCCGATTGGCGGGTCTTGGAGAAGAACTTGGCGGAGAGACCGTCAAGACCATCGGTCTGCCCTGCTCCGGGAAGGTCGATGTGCCCTACTTGGTCAAAGCCTTGGAAACCGGTGCGGATGGAGTCGCGATTGTGGCCTGCAAGAAGTCAGAGTGCCGGCACTTCGAGGGGAGCGCGCGGGCGCACAAACGCGCCGAGGCGGTTGAGGCTTTGCTGGAGGAGATCGGATTTGGGAAGGGACGAATGACGGTCGTGGAGTGCGCGAAAGACGGCGCAGGGCAGGCTTGTGAGGAAATCAAACGGTTCATCGAACAGGTGAAAAACCTGCCGCCCGCAGGTGTCCCCAACGCTGCGGTGAAACAACAGGAATGTGTAGTCGCATGAAAGTCGAAAGCCAACTCGCCAAGAAAATTGAGAGCGGAGAGTTCATTGTCACCGCCGAGCATGCGCCGCGGACCACGGCGACGTCGTCCGCCACAGAAGCGGCTTTGAAAGCTTTGGGCGGCAAGCTCACGGCGGTCAACATGGGCGACAATCAGCACGGCGTGGCGATGTCTTCGCTGGCGGCTTCGGCAGCGGCGCTCAAGGCGGGCGTCGAGCCGGTTCTGCAAATGGTCACCCGCGACCGCAACCGCATTGCGCTTCAGTCGGATTTGTTGGGAGCCGCGAGTCTGGGGATCAAGAACGTGCTTTGCTTGTCAGGCTATCATCAGACGCTGATTGGTTGTCCGGAGTCAGCCAATGTCTTCGACATAGATTCGACGCAGTTCATCGCGACGACCACCCGGATGGGCGAGCAGGGCTTGCTGGCCGACGGGACGAAGATTGACGGGCCGTTTGCGATGTTGGTGGGCGCGGTGGCCAATCCCTTCCTAAAGCCGCTGGAACTCAACCTTCTCAGGCTCCAGAACAAAATCGAGGCGGGTGCCAAGTTCATTCAGACGCACGCGGTTTTTGATCTCGACGCGTTCAGCCAGTGGCTCGACGCGGTTCGCCAGGCCGGTCTCACGAAGAAAGTCGCGATTCTGGCGAGCGTGCTGCCGCTGGAGAGCGCGGAGGACGTTCAGAAGGCGCGCGAGAATCATCCGGATTTCTGCATCCCGGAAGGCGTCAAGACAGGCGTGGCTGCGTGCGCGGAGACCATCAAGAAGTTGAAGGCGATGGAAGGCGTGCGCGGGATTCATATTCTTTCCGGTGGCAAAGAGGCGATGGTGCCGGAGTTGTTGGCGGCGGCGGGCCTGTGACCGGACAAGAGTATGCCGGAGAAATATCACATCAAGACACGTCCGGTGCCGCCACGAGGGCCGCGGATCGGCAAACATGGCGTGGTGGACTGGCGGGAGGATTGCGCGCGCTGCCACAACTGCGTAAAGAAAGCCTGCGTCTATGACCGCTATCGGCAGGAGGTGGATTACATTCGCGGCCTGACCGAGGTGTCGGCGCTGTTCTTCGATTGCATGGGGTGTTTTTCGTGCGTGCAGGATTGCACGAAGGGCCTTTTGCGCCTTTCCATCAATCCCGAATACGAGAAGCTCGGGAACCGGTATTGGAAACCCGACATCATCAAAACGACGTGGCTCCAGGCTGAGACGGCGAAAATCCCCGTGTCGGGCGCGGGCTATCGCGGGCCGTTTTCCGGGCCGGGGTTTGACTCGATGTGGACGGACATGTCGGAGATCGTCCGGCCGACGCGTGACGGAATTCACGGCCGCGAATACATCAGCACGTCGGTGGACATCGGCCGCAAACTGCCGTTCCTGTCACTGAATGGAAACCAGTCGCCGGCCAGCCAGCCACCGTTGGTTTCGATTCCGATGCCGCTGATTATTGATTTGAGTTCGCCGGCGCACACGCTTCCGAAACTTGACCCCATCATCGAAAAGGCCGCCGCCAACACCGGCATCATCGCGTTGATGGATTCGCGTTATCGCCCGGCGAAGAGCGAGCATCTGGAGAACATCGCGTTTTACCTCGGCCCCGACAGCCCGCCGGTGCCGGATGAACTGATGCGGAAGACGCGCCTGGTGGAAATCGCCGACGGTCCCTCCGTGGCGGCACGCATCAAGGCGCTCAAGCAGGTTCATCCCGAAATCGTCGTCGCCATCCGCGTGGAACTGACTGCCGCCGGCGTCGGGCGCGCCATCGAACTGGCGGGCTTGCCGGACGTCGAGACCATACACGTCGTGGCCGACGCCAACGGCGACGAGCTCACGACGCAGCAGCCGCGGTTTTTGAAGGACATGATCCGGCAGATTCACACCGCGCTCATCGAAAAGGGCGGGCGCGATGAAATCACGCTCATGGCCGGCGGCGGCATCGCGTTGCCGGAACACATGGCCAAGGCGATCATTTGCGGCGCGGATCTCGTGACGATCAACCTGCCGCTGCTCATCGCGCTGGAATGTCACCTCTGCGAGAGCTGCCGCCCTGGCACGCCGTGTCCGGCCAAGCTGGAGAACGTTGATTTCAACTTCGCCGTGGGCCGCATGACGAATCTGATCGCGGCGTGGCATGACCAGTTGATCGAGTTGATGGGCGCGATGGGCATGCGCGAGGCGCGGCGTCTGCGTGGCGACGTGGGGCGCGCGATGTTCTTCGAGCAACTTGAGGAGGAGACCTTCGGCAAACTTTATGGCACCCGAACGAGCCGTTAAACCCGAACTCCAAACGGGAACAGGAAGCGCGCCCGCTGGAATGGGGAGCGCGCCCGCCCCGGGCGCAGTTTTCCGCGCCCCCGCGGAAAACCCCGGGAGCGTAGAACGAATTCCAGCGCCGGAATCAGGACGCGGACCGAAGATGCTGGACGCGAGGGCGCGTCCAGCCGCGCCCGAGGCGGGCGCGCTCCCCATCTCGGCCCTGCTCCCCGAAAACACGCTGAAGACGCGCGTGCCGCAGGAACCCGTCGAGCGCGTCACGCGCCCGGCACCGTCGCGCTATCGCAACGAGATCGCGAAGTATTTCGTCCATCGCAGCCAAGACTGCCGGCTTTGCGGGAAATGCACCGAGGTTTGTTCGTATGGGGTTCACGCGCACCCATCCGGCTACAAGTATTTCGGCGAGCCGCTGCATCACTTGTGCATCGGGCCGTCCTGCGAGAAGACCGATCATTATTGCGTGGCTCATTGTCCCAACGGCGCGTTACAGGTCCGAGAAGACCCGATGTATCAGGTGCTGGGCGATGCTCGCTGGTCGAGCGATTTGATTCTGGCGACGTGGAAAATGGCGGAGACCGGCGACGTGCCGCCGGCAGGCTACGATTACGACTATGAGTGCGGCAAGTCCGGCGGCGGTTTCGATCGGCTCCGGTTCAGGTTCCCCGACCGGCCGCCCGTGGCGTTGCGCGCGGACGAGATTGACACCAGCGTGTGCCTCAACAAACGCGGCGACGGCCGGCCCAAGATCACGATTGACGTGCCGTGGTATGGCGGCGGCATGTCGTTCGGGTCGGTGAGCAACGTCACGCAGTTGTCGAAAGCCCGCGCAGCGGTGGCGTTCAACACTTTCACCTGCACCGGCGAAGGCGGCTTCATGGAGCGGATGCGACCGTATGACGACCATGTGATCACCCAAGTCGCGACGGGCTTGTTCGGCGTGCGCGAAGAAACCATCCAGCGCGTGCCGATCGTCGAGTTCAAGTATGCGCAGGGCGCGAAGCCCGGCCTCGGCGGCCATCTGCTCGGCGACAAGAACACGCCCGCCGTCGCTCGGATGCGCGAGGCGGTGCTCGGCATCTCGCTCTTTTCGCCGTTCCCGTTCCACAGTGTGTATTCCATCGAAGACCACATGAAGCACATTGACTGGATCAAGCACGTGAACCGGCGCGCGCTGATCTCGACGAAAGTTTCCACGCCCACCGACGTGGACATGGTGGCGGTGGGCAGTTACTCCGCAGGCACTCATATCGTCCACATTGACGGCGGCTATGGCGGGACGGGCGCGGCGCCAGACATCGCCAAGAAGAACATCGCCATGCCCATCGAATACGCCATCGGCAAGGTCCACCGTTTCCTCTCGGATGAAGGAGTCCGCGACAAGGTGACGTTGATCGCGAGCGGCGGCATTCGCTCGGCCTACGACGTGGCCAAGGCCATCGCACTCGGTGCCGACGGCGTGGTCATCGGCACGTCGGAAATGGTGGCGCTGGGCTGCGTGCGGTGCAGCCGCTGCGAGAGTGGGCGTGGTTGTCCGCGTGGCATCGCCACGACCGACACCGAGCTGGCCGCGAAAATGGAACTCGATTGGGGCACGCAGCGGCTCATCAACCTCTACAGCGCCTGGCGCAAGGTGCTCGTCTCGATTTTGCAGCGGCTGGGCCTGCGCAGCGTCAGCGAACTGCGCGGACGCACCGACCTCATGATGCATCTGGATTACACAAACAACGGGGCGAAAACCGCATGAACGCCGAATTGATCAAGCGCCTGGCGGATTCAAGAAAGCGGCTCGCCGTCCAGCTCAACCATTCTTCGCATCTGAAGAAAGAGGCCGAAGAAGGTGGCTGCGGCGTCGTGGGTTTCTGTTGCAGCGAGCCGGTGCCAGGCAAGCACATCTACGAACCATCCCGGCAGATGCACAATCGCGGCAACGGCAAAGGCGGCGGCATCGCCGCGGTGGGCTTGGTGCCGGAGCAGCTTGGCGTCAGCCGCGAAATCCTCGACAGCCATTATCTGCTGCACCTGGCGTTCATTGACACGAAGGTGCGGCCCGAAATCGAAGCGCAGTTCGTCACGCCCTACTTCGACATCGCCGTGACCGGCGAACTCGACAAAGTTGCCGACTGGAAATCCGTGCCGGGGTTGGAGGTGTTGCCGCCCGATGTCAGCCGCTATTTCGTGCGCGTCAAGCCGAAGGTGCTCGACGAGTTCATCGCGAAGAACAATCTCCAATCGCTCGACCGTGGCGAAGCGGAAGACGAGTTCATCAACCAGAACAGTTTCGCGCTGAACCAGAAATACTACGCGTCGCTCGGCGAGAAACGCGCCTTCGTGCTCTCGCACGGCCGCGACATCATGATCCTGAAAGTCGTCGGGTTCGCCGAGGCGATCGTCAAATACTACAAGATCGAGGATCTCTGCGCGCACGAATGGATCGCCCACCAGCGGTTCCCGACCAAGGGCCGCGTCTGGCATCCGGGCGGCGCGCATCCGTTCGCGGCGATTGACATGGCGCTCGTCCACAACGGCGACTTCGCGAACTACCATTCCGTCAGCGAGTATCTCAAGCAGCGGCACATCTACCCGCAGTTCCTCACTGACACGGAAGTCTCGGCGCTGCTCTTCGACTTGCTGAGCCGCACCTACCACTATCCGCTCGAACACATCATCGAGGCGCTCGCCCCGACCACGGAACTGGACTTCGACCGGCTCGATCCGGAGAAGCAGAAGATTTACCGCGCGATCCAGGCCACGCACATCCACGGCTCGCCCGATGGCCCGTGGTTTTTCATCATCGCCCGCACGCTGGCCCGGCAGAAGCAGTTCCAGTTGATGGGCATCACGGACACCGCGATGCTGCGGCCGCAGGTGTTTGCGTTCTGCGATGGCGAGGTGCAGGTCGGCCTCATCTGCTCGGAGAAGCAAGCCATTGACGCCACGCTGCTGAGCCTGTCGAAGGACGACAAACGGATTTGCCCCGTGGCGGACCGTTACTGGAATGCCCGCGGCGGCAGTCACGAAGACGGCGGCACGTTCATTTTCAATTTGCAGAAGAACGCCGCCGGCAAATACCGGATCGTCTGCACCGACAAGTTCGGCAAACCCGTCCCGATTCCCGGCGGCACCGACTCCTGTGATTTCTCCAAGGAGCCAGTCGCCGTTTCTGGCAATGGCGTGCCGACTTTTGAATCGCTGCGCGACCAGCTCCCGCAATGGACGTTCGACGAGTTTCGCGCCGCCTGCCGGCAAATCACCGAAGCGGCCAAAGACCCGGCCAAGACGGCCGCAGCGATTGACGTGCTGACGCAACTCAACGACAAGCGTTATCCGACCGCCGCCAAGCGCCGCAGCCACGTGCTCCACGTCGTCCGCACCGAATTGAACCGGCTCTTCGCCAGCCTGCCCAACGTCGCTGCGACGGACGCGCGGCCGGGGGCATTCCGGCTGATTGATTTCGAGACGCGCCAACACCTGCGCAAACCGCAGGAAGGTGAAACGACCCTGGTGATTGATGCCGCGCATTTCGCGCCGGAAGGCGACGACTGCGATGCCGCATTACTGGTGGACGCCTACATGAAGGGCTGGCGGCATTTCATCAGCTTCAATTGCATCGGCCAGCGCTACATCGGCTGCGGCCTCGGACCGGACACGGACGACGTGAACATCGAGGTCTATGGCAGCAGCGGCGATTATCTGGCCTCCGGCATCGACGGCATGACGATCACGGTGCATAGCAACGCGCAGGACCAGTTGGGCCAGATCATCAAGCGCGGCAAGCTCGTCATTCACGGCGACGTGGGGCAGACCTTCATGTATGGCGCGAAGGGCGGCTCCGTCTATGTGCTGGGCAACGCCGCTGGCCGCCCCCTCATCAATTCCGTCGGTCGCCCCAAGGTGGTCATCAACGGCACCTGCCTCGACTTCCTCGCGGAGTCGTTCATGGCCGGCGATCCGCATCAGGGCGGCGGGTTTGTGATCTTGAACGGCGTCAAGCTGGACGAGCAGGGAAATTTGATTTCGCTCGCCGATCCTTATCCTGGCAGCAATTTGTTTTCGCTCGCGTCGGGCGGAGCGATTTTTGTCCGCGACCCAGACCGCACCCTCGTCGAGGAGCAGTTGAACGGCGGCAAATTCGCGCGTGTCACCGAAGCGGACTGGGAATTGATTCGGCCGCACTTGGAAGAAAACGAGCGGCTGTTCGGCATCACCATCGCGCAACTGTTGACCCACCAGGGCCGCCAGCGCCGCCCGTCGCAGATGTATCGCAAGGTCGTCCCCGGCAGCGTCGCCGCCATCGTCGAGGACGAAGCCGACGAGGTGACAGCCGAAGCCATGGAGATGGCAGCAAAGTAGCTTGAGGAAATCACTGTGATCACCATCAAGAAAAAGAAGAACGGTGCCGGCCTGAAGCGCGCGATCAAGCAACTCTGCGGCGTGGACCTCAGCGTTTGTTTCCAGTGCAAGAAATGCTCCAGCGGTTGCGCCGTGGCCAAGCTGACCAAGACCCGCCCGTCGGAAGTGATGCGGCGGCTGCACCTCGGCGCGGGGCAGGAGTTGCTGGAAAGCGATTTGATTTGGACCTGCGCGTCGTGCGGAACCTGCTCGGCGCGCTGCCCGATGGGGATTGATGTGGCGGCGGTCATGGATGCGTTGCGCCAACTGTCGGTCGCCAGCGGCGCGGCCACGCCGGCAGGCAACGTGCCGTTGTTCAACCGCGCGTTCCTGAAGACGGTCGCCATGTTTGGCCGCACGTATGAACTTGGCATGGTTGCCGGCTACAAACTCGGCACGGGCAAACTGATGGCCGACACAGAGAAGTTTCCCACGATGCTCAAGAAGGGGAAGCTCGCGTTGCTGCCGCCGCGCGGCGCTGACAAAAGAACCGTGAAACGCATTTTCAAGAAGAGCAAGGAGAACAAGGGTGCGGCTGGCAACCTCGCATCGCCGCTATGAAAAAAGACTTGGCGATATTTGAAGGCCATAAGATCCGCCGCATCTACGATGAGCCGACGCAGACATGGTGGTTTTCGGTCGTGGACATCATCCAGGTGCTGACGCAACAGGCGGATTACAAGACCGCTCAGAACTACTGGAAAGTGCTGAAACACCGGCTCAGCAAGGAAGGCAGTCAGTTGGTTACAAACTGTAACCGACTGAAAATGCCCGCAGCCGATGGCAAGAACTACCTGACGGAAGTGGCTACGGCTGAAACTCTGTTGCGACTCGTGCAGAGCGTCCCGAGTCCGAAGGCCGAACCGATCAAACTCTGGCTGGCGAAGGTCGGCTACGAACGAATGCAGGAGATGGCCGACCCTGCCCGTTCCCTGGATCGCGCCCGTGAGATGTGGCAGAAACACGGTCGTAGCGAGAAATGGATTCAGCAGCGCATGACCGGGCAGGAAACCCGCAACAAGCTCACGGATTACTGGGCCGGACACGAAATCAAGGAGGGCGAGGAATACGCCATCCTGACCAACATTATCCATCAGGAGTGGTCCGGGGTTAGTGTCAAAACCCACAAAGATATCAAGGGTTTGAAGACGCAAAACTTGCGCGATCACATGACCGAGGCCGAACTCATCTTCACCGCGCTGGCCGAATTGTCCACGCGCCAAATTGCCGAGAGTGTGGACGCCACCGGAATGCCGCAGAATAAGACCGCCGCGAAGACAGGCGGCCGTATTGCTAAGAAAGCTCGTTTGGAACTGGAAAGCAAAACCGGCAAAAAAGTCGTCTCCCCCGAAAATTATCTGCCCGCGCCGCTCAACCAGTTACCCAAATCCAAGGAGAAATGAGATACGCCTACTTTCCAGGTTGCTCGGCTGAGTCCACCGCGCGGGACATGCAGCAGTCCACGCTGGCGGTGGCGCGCGCGCTGAACCTCGAACTGGTGGAACCCAAGGGCTGGACCTGCTGTGGCGCGACCGCCGGCCACCAGACCGATCCGTTCCTGGCCGTCTCGTTGCCCGCCGCGAATCTCGCGAAGGTGCAGGACATGAAGCTCGAGATGGTGGTGAACTGCGCCGCCTGCTTCAACCGGATGAAAGTCGCCAATCACGACATCGCGGCTGATGCGACCGTCCGCAGAAAGGTCGGCGCAGCACTAGACCGCGACTACGACGGCTCGGTCAAAGTCCGCCATCTGCTCGAAGTGCTCCTCGACGACGTAGGCACAGCGGCTCTCAAGCGCGCTGCCAAGAGTTCGCTGGCTGGCCTCAAGGTCGCCTGCTACTACGGCTGCCTGCTCGTGCGTCCGCCGAACATTTTGAAATTCGACGACCCGGAAAATCCGACTTGCCTCGACCGGCTCGTCACCGCGCTCGGCGGCCAGAGCCTGGAATGGCCCGGCAAGGTCGAGTGCTGCGGCGGCGGCTTGTCGCTCTCGCGGACCGACGTGGTGGTCAACCTCTCCGAGTCGGTCCTCGACATGGCTGTCCAAGCGGGCGCGGACTGCATCGCGGTCAGTTGCCCGATGTGCCAGGTCAATTTGGATTTGCGGCAGCAGGACATCAACAAGCAGACCGGCAAGAACTATCAAATCCCCATCGTTTACATCACGCAACTAATCGGGCTTTGTCTGGGCGTCCGCCCGGAGGAACTCGGCATCGCGAAGCTGATGGTGCCGGCCGCCCGCGTTTTGGAAAAGGTGACAGCGAACCCATGAGCAAGCCCGACGACAAAAAGATTGGCGCAGTGCTGGTGGCAGGCGGCGGCATCGCCGGCGTGCAAGCGTCGCTCGATCTCGCCAACAGCGGGTTCAAAGTCTATCTCGTCGAGCGCGACGGCGCCATCGGCGGCATGATGGCGCATTTGGACAAGACTTTCCCGACCGGCGATTGCGCGACCTGCATCGTCTCGCCCAAGCTCGTCGAATGCGCCCGCAACCTGAACGTCAAGATCCTGACACTCTCGGAGCTGACGGACTTGCAGGGCCGGCCGGGGCATTTCCAAGCGACGGTCAAACGCTATCCGCGCTACGTGGACGAGGACAAATGCACCGGTTGCAGCCAATGCACCCAAGTCTGCCCCGTGGACGTGCCGGATGAATTCAACCGTTGTCTCGGCACCCGCAAAGGCATCGCCAAGCTCTACGCCCAGGCGACGCCGAACATCTTCGGCATCCTCAAACAGGGACACGCTCCCTGCAAAGTGAAGTGCCCCGCCCGCGTCAACGTCCAGGGCTACGTCCAGCTCATCAAGAAGAAGGAATACCTCAAGGCGGTCGCGCTGATTCGCCAGCGCAATCCGCTCTCGGCCATCTGCGGGCGCATCTGCACGCATCCGTGCGAATCGGTCTGCACGCGCGGCACCGCGGATGAAGCCATCGCCATCCGGTTGTTGAAACGGTTCGCCTCCGATCAAGAGAGCGCGATGCTCGCTGCAGGCCAACTGACGCTGCCCGAAGAGAAGAAGCCTGCGCCCGACGCCAAGAAGGTCGCGATCATCGGCGCTGGGCCGGCGGGCCTGACTGCGGCGGCGGATTTGGCGGACGCTGGTTTCGCGGTCACCGTCTATGAAGCCCAGAGCGCGGCGGGGGGCATGCTCCGTTACGGCATTCCCGAATACCGTCTGCCGAAGAAGGTGCTGGACCACGAGATTGAGTTGATTCGCCGCAAGGGCGTGCAGTTCGTCTATAACTGCCGCGTCGGCCAGGACATCACGTTCCAGGCACTCCGCGAACAGAACAACGCGGTCTTGATCTCCGCTGGCGCACACAAGAGCCGCAAGCTCCGCATCGAAGGCGAAGATAAACAGGGCGTGCTGCACGGCGTCGAGTTTCTCCGCGATGCGGCTTCCGCGCAGAAGCCGGTGGTCAAAGGCCGCGTCCTGGTGATTGGCGGCGGCAACGTCGCGGTGGACGTGGCCCGCACGGCGTTGCGCCTCGGCGCGCAGAGTGTCGAGATGGTTTCCCTCGAAGCGCGGCACGAGATGCCGGCCTACAAGGAGGAAATCGAAGCCACGCTGGCGGAGAACATCAAGATTCGCAATAGCTGGGGCCCCAAGCGCATCGTGGGCAATGGCTCCGTGACCGGCATCGAACTCAAACGCTGCACCCGCGTCTTCGACGAGCAGAAACGCTTCAGTCCCGCGTTTGACGAAAACGATCTGACCACCGTGGAAGCCGACCAGATCATCGTGGCCATCGGTCAGATGACGGACGAACAGTTGGTCAGCCACATCCCGGTCGAGAACGCGCGCGGCTGTTTCAAGGCCGACCCGGTCACCGGGCAGACGTCCATCGCCGGCGTGTTTGCGGGCGGCGACAACGCCTCCGGCCCGGCTTCGGTCATTGACGCCGTCGCGGCGGGCAAACGCATCGCCGAATCCATCGAGCGTTATCTCAAGGGCAAGGACTTGCTGGCTGACCGGTTTGAGAGCACCGTCCGGCCGATACCGGAAGAAATGCTGCCCGAGACGGCGAAGCTCGAAAAGAAGAGCCGCCCTCACGCGGATGAACTGGCGCCAGCCAGCCGAAAGAACAACTTCGATGAGGTCGAGAAAGGGTTGACCGAGCAACAAGCGTTGGCGGAGGCCGAGCGCTGCCTCAACTGCGCGATGTGCTCGGAATGCAATCGCTGCGCCGAGGCGTGCGAGCAGCAGGCCATCAACCACGCGATGCGCGAGCAGACGGTCAAGCTCGACGTGGGCGCGGTTATCCTGACGCCGGGCTTCGAGGAATTTGCCGCCGGGCGGAAAGGCGAGTTTGGTTACGGCCGTTATCCGAACGTCGTCACCAGCGTGCAATTCGAGCGGATGCTCTCCGCGGCCGGGCCGTTCGAGGGCCACGTCATCCGGCTGTCCGATGGCCGCGAGGCGAAGCGGATTGCTTGGATTCAATGCGTCGGCTCGCGCGACGCGGCAAGCGGTCGAGATTATTGTTCCTCGATCTGCTGCATGATGGCCACGAAGCAGGCGCTCGTGGCCGGCGATCACGTCGGCGGGATGGACGCGACGATTTTCTACATGGACATCCGCGCCCACGGAAAAGATTTCGACCAATACTACGAGCGGGCGCGGGCGCAGAAGAACATTCACTACGTCAAGAGCATCCCGTCGCGGATCATCCAAGTCCCCGGCAGCCGCGATTTGCGCGTCCAGTTCCTCGATGGTCAGGGAGAGCTTCAGCAGCGCGATTTCGATTTGGTCGTGTTGTCGGTGGGCATGGAACCGCCGGACTCGATGACCCGGTCGGCGTCCCGCCTCGGCATCGAGTTGAACGATTTTCGTTTCTGCAAGACCGACCGGCTCGCGCCGTTGGTCACGTCGCGGCCGGGCGTGTTTGTCGGCGGCGCGTTCCAGGAACCGAAGGACATTCCCGAAACGGTGACACAGGCCAGCGCGGCCGCGTCCATGGCGATGGAGTTGCTGGCGCCCGCGCGCAATTCGCTGGTCACGAAGAAGAGCTATCCGACCGAGCACGACGTGACGGATGAAGCACCGCGCCTCGGCGTGTTCGTCTGCCACTGCGGCATCAACATCGCCGGGACCGTGGACGTCGAGGCGGTGGCCAAACGCGTCGAGCACGAGCCGGACGTGGTTTTGGTGACGCACACGATGTTCACCTGTTCCGACACGAGCCTGTCGAACATCAAGCAGATGATCCACGAGCACCGGCTCAACCGCATCGTGGTCGCTTCCTGCACGCCGCGCACGCACGAGCCGTTGTTCCGCGAGACGCTGCGCGAGGCGGGCTTGAATCCGTATTTGTTCGAGATGGCCAACATCCGCGACCAATGCTCGTGGGTGCATTCGACGGCGCCGCAATCGGCGACCGACAAAGCGGTGGAACTCGTGAAGATGGCCATCGCGCGTGCGCGCGAGCTGTCCCCGCTGGAAGGCGGCACGTTGAAGGTGGACCAGACCGGGTTGGTCATCGGCGGCGGCTTGAGCGGCATGACCGCCGCGCTGGCGCTGGCGAATCAGGGATTCCCGGTGCATCTCGTCGAGCAAACGAACCGGCTCGGCGGAACGCTGCACGACATTCACGGAACATTCGAGCATTCGGACCTCGCGCCGTTCACCAGCGCGCTCATCCAGCAAGTGGAGAAGCATCCGCAGATCAAGCTGTATTTGGAAACCGAAGTGGCCGGCGTCAAAGGCCACGTCGGCAAATTCCATCTGACGCTGCGCAAGAACGGCGAGCAAAACGAAGTCACCGGCGGCGCCATCGTCGTGGCCACGGGCGCGCGCGAGGCCAAGACCCAGGAGTTCATGTATGGCCGCGCGCAAGGCGTGTTGACGCAGGTCGAGTTGGCGAAACTGCTGCACGACCGCGCATATCCGGCGAAAGGCCAGAACGTGGTCATGATCCAGTGCGTCGGCTCGCGGAACGAGCAACATGCCTATTGTAGCCGCATCTGCTGCTCAATGGCCGTCAAAAACGCGCTCGCCATCAAGCAGCAGGATCCCGACGCCAACGTTTTCGTGCTCTACCGCGACGTGCGGACCTACGGGTTCCGCGAGTTGTATTACAAGCAGGCGCGCGAGGCCGGCGTTGTGTTCATCCGTTACGCGCCGGAAACGCCGCCGCAGGTGAGCGTCAACGGCAGCCTGACGGTCACGCTCAAAAGCCCCGACTTCCCCGAACCGCTCCAGATCGAGACCGACAATCTTGTGCTCAGCACCGGAATCGAAGTGGACCTGCCGAACAACAAGCGTGTGTCCGACATGCTCAAGGTGCCGCTCAACGCCGACGGCTTCTACGTCGAAGCCCACATGAAGCTGCGTCCGGTGGATTTCACGACCGAGGGCATTTTCCTGTGCGGTCTGGCCCACTCGCCGAAGTTCATTGACGAGAACATCTCCCAGGCACGCGCCGCCGCCGCACGTGCCGCGACGGTGCTTTCCAAGACGCAACTCGACGTTAGCGCGCAGGTCTCCTACGTCGCCCAGCAGAAGTGCATTTCCTGCATGACCTGCGTGACGGTCTGTCCGTATTCCGCGCCGTTCTGCAACAAGGACGGCAAGGGCCAGATCGAAGCCGCTAAGTGCATGGGCTGCGGCATCTGCGCGTCGGAGTGTCCGGCCCGCGCCATCCAACTGAATCACTTTGAGACCGATCAGTTCCTGGTCATGATCCGGCAATTGTTCGCGAGCGGGAACGGGAACGGGACATCAACGATTGGCGACAGCAAGGAAAAGGAGCTGGTGGAAACAGCCTGAGCCATGGAAACCGAAACCTTCCAACCCAAGATTCTGGCCTTCTGCTGCCACTACTGCGCCTACTCCTCCGCCGACCTCGCCGGCTCGATGCGCATCCAGTATCCGCCCAACGTGCGGATCATCCGCACGCCCTGCACCGGCCGGCTGGAGACGGAGTATTTCATGAAGGCGCTGGAAAACGGCGCGGACGGCGTGCTGGTGGCGGGCTGCCTCGAAGGCGGCTGCCATTTCGTCGAAGGCAATCTCTGCGCCAAACGCCGCGTCAATTACACCCGCGACCTGCTGGTGGAAATCGGCCTCGAAAAAGACCGCATTCGCATGGTCAACATTTCCGCCGCCATGGCCCGGCCCTTGGCGGACACCATCACCGACATGGTCGAAACCGTCCGCAAACTGGGACCGAATCCGATCAAGCGCAACGGCGCCCCCAAACCGGAGAACCACTCATGATCGTCGCACAAAGAAAAACCATCCCCGACCTCCTGGCCATCGTCGAGAAGCACAAGAAGCTGCTCGTGCTCGGCTGCGGCACTTGCGTCACCGTCTGCCTCGCGGGTGGCCAGCGCGAAGTCAGCATCATCGCCTCCGCCCTGCGCATGGCGGCGAAGCTGAAGGGACTTCAACTGGAAGTCGGCGAAGCGACCATTGAACGCCAGTGCGACAACGTTTTCCTCGAACAGCCAGCGGAGACGGTCAAGGACCACGATGCCGTTCTCTCCCTCGGTTGCGGTGCCGGCGTGCAAGCCCTTGCGGAGCGTTACACCGGCAAACCGGTCTATGCCGGCCTCGACACCGCCTTCATCGGCATCCTCGAAGAGCGCGGCATCTGGGCAGAAAAATGCGCCGCCTGCGGCTCCTGCGTGCTTCATCTCTACGGCGGCATCTGCCCGGTCACCCGCTGCGCCAAACACATGCTTAACGGCCCGTGCAGCGGCTCCACCGAAGACCATTGCGAAGTCGATACCGCCCGCCCTTGCGCGTGGCAACTCATTTACCAACGCCTCAAATCAATCGGCCAGATCGACCAACTCAAGCAGACCAAGCCCCCCAAGAACTGGCGTACCAGCCTCTCCGGCGGCTGCCGCACGATCGTCCGCGAAGATCACCGGGTGTGATCGGTCGGAGTTGGAGGCGCCCTTCCGCGTTTTCTTGAGAAAGCGCGAAGCATCCGAGAAGGGCAGGGGAGCCAATTGAAAATCCGTAGCGGCGTCTCGGCAGAGCGACGCGCTTATGACTCAGAATCCAACAATGGCGGCGCTCTGCCGAGACGCCGCTACGCCCACGCGGTTTTGCCATTGGCCCAGAGGACGGGCGTGTTTCAGAACAATCCGGTCCGTCTCCAGAGCCTCTTTCAAAACTGTAGCAGCCGACGTGAGGAGGCTCTGATTCCCTTGGAGTTTGAGCCTCCTCACGTCGGCTGCTACAGAGTTTTGGAATCGCCTCTCCGGTCGGGAGATTGACAGGGCGGCTTGACGCGTTAGCCTCCCGCCCCGTGCGCGATTAGCCGGCTGCGGCCCAGGCGTTCAGTCAGCCGGCGCCCGGCGAAGTCGCGAGAGTTGAACCCTGGAACGAATTACGGACATGCCAGCAAATGTTTTGATAGCCCAGTCCGGCGGCCCCTCCGCCGTGATCAACAATTCCCTGCGCGGAGTCATCGATTTCTGTCACGAGAACCCGAAGGTGTTCGGCAAAGTCTTCGGCGGATGGCACGGCATCGAAGGCGTGCTGAAGGAAGAACTGCTCGACCTCTCGGCCCAGGACGCGAAGGAAATCCGCCTCCTCGAAACCACCCCTGCCGCCGGCGCCATCGGCACCTGTCGCTACAAGCTCAAGGACAAGCAGCGCGAAGACTTCCAGCGCGTCATCGACGTCTTCAAGGCCCAGGACATCGGCTATTTCTTTTACATCGGCGGCAACGACTCGATGGACACCGCCAACAAGATCGCGCGGCTCGCCAAGGAAAAGGGCTTGGACCTCATCGCCACCGGTGTGCCCAAGACCATCGACAACGACGTGGGCGACGCCGAATTCAAGCTCGTCGATCACACGCCCGGCTACGGCTCCACGGCGCGCTACTGGGCGGCGAACATCTTGGGTGCGAATGAGGAAAACGCCGGCTCCTGTCCCGCCGATCCGGTGCTCGTGCTGCAGGCGATGGGCCGCAAGATCGGCTTCATCCCCGCCGCCGTCCGTTTGGCCGATCCGAAGCGGGAACTGCCCCTCCAGATTTACCTCACGGAATCCGGCCTCACGCTCGCGGACCTCGCCGACCAGGTGAACGACGAACTCAAGCGCAGCGGGCGCTGTCTCGTCGTCGTGAGCGAGGGCTTCGACGTGGGTGATATAGGCGCGCAGAAGGACGCTTTCGGCCACGTGCATTTCGGCGCGAGCGATCTCACGGTGCAACAGGCGGTCGTCTCCTACCTGAACAAGCAGGGCTTGCCCACCACCGGCAAGGCGCGCGGCCAGGTGCCCGGCACCGACCAGCGGCATTGCTCCGTGCTGGCTTCGGCCGTCGATCTCAAAGAAGCCTACGAATCCGGGCGCAAAGCCGCCGAGATCGCCATGAAGGACGGCAACGGCTGGATGGCCACGATCCTCCGCGCCCCCGGCCCCACCTACCAAGCGCGCTACGACAAGGTCCCGCTCGAAGTCGTGGCCAACAGCGAACGGTTTTTCCCGAAGCACTGGATCGCGCCCAACCGGACCGATGTGACCGATGACTTCATCCGCTACGCGCAGCCGCTCATCGGCGAGGCGTGGGTGGAAGTGCCGCTGGAAAACGGCCTGCCGCGCTACGCGCGCTTGAAGCCGCTCTTCGCGGAAAAGAAGTGCCCGGCCTTTCTGCCAGAGGCCTACCGGAAGAAGTAGCCGCTGCGGGAACGCCCTGCAAAACCGTAGCAGCCGACGTGAGGAGGCTCTGTTTTCAATGGAGTCTGAGCCTCCTCACGTCGGCTGCTACGGGGTTTTGCAGTTGACTCAGGGCTTACGGCTTGTGCAGGCGGAAGAACCGGTGCCCGGGCGCAGCCGGCATCGTGACGCGGATGTCCGACGCGTTAGTCACGCATGGCCACGTCGCCGTCGGCCACGGTTCCGACGCGCTGGCGAGCCGGTTGGTCTGCTCCAATACCCAGCCGTCCGCCGGTAAGGGCCACGAGACGACCACGTCGCTGCCGGCGCGCGTGATGCTGAGGGTAGGCGCGCCGGGCGTCTGCACGGCGGCGACCACTCCCCAGAAGCCGCCTTGCAGCGTGAACGATCCGCCGCTCATGGCGCCGGCATCGGGCTGGCCGAGGGTGCCGCTCACGGAATATTGGCCGTTGCTGCTGGCGCCGCCCCCACCGTCAATCGTGAACCAGTCGATGGCGTCCTGGGCGGAGAGGGGCCTTGAAGTGACGAAGAGCGCGGCGAGGAGGAGCCATTTCAAATGGCCGATTGCCGATGGCAGATTGCAGATTGGCGCCGAGGCGCGCGCGCTGGTTTCAGATTTCGAAATTCGGATTGGTCTCGGATTTCGGATTTCGGATTTCAGATTTTCCACGGCGGTTCCTTTTCACTTGGAGGGTTGGCTGAGGCGGCGCACGGCGTCCTGGAGTTCGGCCACGCTGGCCTTGAGCGCCTGGAGTTCGGCGTTCTTGGCCTGGAGTTGTTCCTCCAGCTTCTGGTTCAAGCCCTGGATTGCGGCCAGGGCCACGCCGTCGGCATCCACGGTGGCGATGGTCTTGTCGTCGGCGCCCAAGCCGAAGGCCGCACGGAAATCCTGCGCCACAGGGCCGATATGGCGGACGGACGTGCTGTTCGTGTAGCTCCAGGTTTGCACCGGCAGCGCAGCGATTCGCTCCAGCACGGCACGGGGATCGACCGGCGCGAAGTCCTGCTTCACGTTGCGGTCGCTCGGCGGATTCACCGGCCCGGCCGTGCGGAACGTGCCGTCTTGTTCGACGTTGGCCAGCGACGTGAAGGCGCCGTTGACGGCGTACTTGCCGAATCGGATCGTGCCCCAGCCGTTGTCCGGCATGCCCAGGGCGAGGAAGCCCGGTTCCATGAACAAGCCCCAGCGGCCGTGGCCTTCCTTGGCGTAGCCGGCGCTGGCGTCAAACGGGTCCCAGCCGCGGGTGATGATCGGCGAATCGGAGGCTTCCTCGGCAATGCCGCGGGCGCTTTCCAGGCGCAAGCCGCCCAGCGCGCGGATGGCGAACTCGTTCGTGCGGACGCTCGAGAAGGTGGTAAACGGTCCGTCGCCGCGCTTGTCGCTCCACACTAAACTGGCCGCGTGCATCGCGCGGGCGCCCACGCCGGCGGCGAAACTGCCGACGCCGCTGGCCTCGTTCATGAAACCGCCGGGGATGACGGCCCAGGAACTGTCGGAATGGACCAGGTTTTGCGCGCCGCCGCCAATGGTGGCGGAACCGCTGTTCTGCCCGAGGCGGTTCAGGTAGCCGCCGGCAATCGTGTTGTCGAGGCTGTTCCCCTCGACGGTGTTGTTCCGGCCTCCGCCGACCGTTGCATGCTGCGCGTTGGTGCCGATGACGTGATCGGCCCCGCCGGCGATCACGGAGTTGACCGAATTTGGCCCGATGAGGTTGCGCGGTCCGCCGCCGATGAAGCCGCCGGCCGCACGGACGGAATTCCCTGTGCCGCCGGCGATTGTGCCGAAGTCAGCTAAGAAACTGAACGAACCGACGTGATTGTCGGCGCCTCCTCCCACCGCGGCGTACTGACTGTTCATCACAGAATTCTGTGCGCCGCCGGCAATCGTGCCTCCGTTCGCGGACAAGGTGGTGTTCCAGAAACCACCGGCAATCGTCGCGTTGGTGCTGACGAGGCCGATCACGTTCATGCCGCCGCCGCCCACCGTTCCCAAGTCACTGGCTACGATGTTGCGGCTCCAGTCGAACTCCGACTCCATGAGGCCACCGCCGGCGATGGTCGCGCCGCGTACGCCGGGTTCGACGTAGTTCATGCCCACGCCGCCGATGACATTGACGTGGGAGGCGCTCGGGTTTTCGAGCCGCAAGCCAAGCACATTGCCCACCTGCAATTGCAGCCCCGCTGATCCCTCGGGCGCGCTGAGGGAGTTCGTGCCCAAGGCCAGCCCGCTGCTGAGGCGGAAGGCGTTGGCCGTGACGGTGCCGGATTGGTCCACGGTCATGAGCGCGGTCGGCTCACCGTTGGTCGAGTACTTGGCCACTTGGAACGAACGCTCAGTCAGGTCGTCACCCGGAATGCCGAGCGTGAGAGCACACCATTCCATGAACAAGCCCCAGCGGCCGTGGCCTTCCTTGGCGGAGCCGGCGCTGGCATCGAACGGGTCCCAGCCGCGCGTGATGATCGGGCCATCGACGTCGTCCAGCGCCACGCCGCGGTCGCTGGCGACGCGCACGCCGCCGGAAGCGCGGAGGGCGAACTCATTGCTGCGGACGCTCGGGAAAGGCCAATAGTTGAGCTCGGTTTCGTCCAACCGCGGATCGGCCCACACGAACGCGCCCTTGTGCCACACCGTCGCGCCCACCCCCGCCGCGAAGCCGAACGGTTGATGCACCGAATTGTTCTGGCCGCCCGGAATGCTGGCCCCATGCGCCCCACGGAGAATCGCGTTGAATTCACCGCCACCGATGGCGCTGAAGTCGGCCGCTTGGTGAATCACATTCCTCCGCCCGCCTGCCACGGTGCTGTGACTGGCATTGACGAGATTGGATTCGCCGCCGCCGATGAGACTATTCTCGCCCGCGGCCTGATTCCAGTGGCCGCCACCAACGGTCGCACCAGCACCTTCAGTTAAGTTGTAACGCCCGCCAGAGATCGTGGACAGAAAGCCCACGGCGGAGTTCGCATTGCCACCTCCGATGGTGGACTGGGAGCCAAAGGCAGCGTTGCCATACCCTCCCGCGATGGTGGCGGTGTACGCGTCATTTGAAACCGTGTTGTTGCCGCCGCCGCCGATCGTGCCGAAGTTGGCGCGCACGGAGTTGGCGGCGCCGCCGGCGATGGTGGCGTTGCCCACCTCCGGCGCGACGGAGTTCCAGGCCGCGCCGCCGATCACGTTCACAAAGCCACTGGTGCCGGCCGGCTCCAAGCGGAGTGCGGGGCGGTTGTTGACGCGCAACTCCAGCGGCTGGATGCCGGTCGTGCCCAGGAATTCATCCGGGCCAGTGATCGCATTGCCGCCCAACTGCCAGAACGCGCCCGCTCCCAAGCCTCCGAGAGTCGCCGCGTTCACGCCGGTCAATCCGGTCCCGCTGCCGGTGAAGGTGCCCGTCAACGTCACGCCGACGGCGTCGTTGGTCAGCACGGCTCCGGGCAGTTGCTCCCAAGCCAGAGTCCCGCTGACTTGGCTGGCGGGAATAGCTTCGGAAACCGTGCGCGCCGTTCCGGCCGTGGCCGCGTGGATCGCCTGCGGCGTGGGTGTGATCGGCTGGCGCGGCGTCAGGGGATTGAAGGCGCCGCCGCTGCCGTTGGTGCGCACGCCGATCTGCAGCCAGAGGCCGCCTCCCTCGAAGAGGCCGCTGCCGAAGTCCAGCGGAGTCGTGAACAGCCCGCCCGCGATGACCGCGGCGTTCGTGACGAGCTTGCTGACCGAGTTGCCGGCCAGCGGGTCGTCCCAAAGTTGGAAGGTCAGTTCGTAGCTGCCGCTGGCGGGCGCGCCGCCGTCGGTGAGACGGCCTTGGTAGGTGAAGGCCGTGCCCACTGCAGCAGCCAAGCAGAAGGCAGAAGGCAGAAGGCAGAAAGCCAGCAGCGCGGCAAGAAAACCCAATTTCAAATTGAGAATTGAAAATTGGAGATTGCCAATGGGTGCCGCCGAGCGGGTAGTGGTTTCGGATTTCGGATGTTGGGTCATGGATTTCATAGAATTGTTTTGAGTTTGTCAGCGACCGATGGTGACCGGGCCGTTGTAGGCGCGGAGTGCGACGCGTTTGTTGAGGTGGGCCGTTTCCCTGGAAGTGCCGGTCTTGAAGGTGAGTGTGCCGCCCCAGCCCACGGCGGCCAGCCCCTGCGCCAGCGTCTCGAAAGGCGTGGCGAACTGGCCGTCTTGCGGCGAACCGTGGTAGTTGAAGTCCACCCAGTAGCCGGTGCTGTTGAGCCATTCCACCCGGAGGCTGGGAGCGCCTTGGACGAACGGATGCACCGCGAACTGGATGCCTGTGTCCGTGCCGTCCACCCAGTGGATCGACGGCGTGGTGGTGCCGCTGCCCCACAAGCCAACGCCGGACACGCCGAGCGAAGGATAGGTCAAGTTCCACAACGCCCAATCCCAGCGCTGTGGATTCGGATCCAAATCCACCGGAGCGTGACTGCCATCCTGCTTGATCCGCCAGATGGCCAGGCCGTTGGTCGGCCAGATGACTTGGTCGTAGGTGCTGCTGCGGCCGGTCACGAAACTGGACCGGTATTCCAGCAGCAGGAAGTCCGCGGTGCCGTGCGCCGGGTCATAGAGCAGGAGCGGGGCGGCGGGGTCGGTCATTTGCGCGGCCGGCAGGAGGGCCGAGCCGCCCGCCGTCAGGCTGGCGATGCGCGGCTCCACCCAGCCGAATTGCATCCGATGCCAGGCGTCCAGGCCCAGGCTGGTGTAGCCTGGCAGGTTGATGTATTGCAGCGTGGCCGTCATCAGGCCCGTATCCAGTCCCTTGTTCCCGGCGCTGTCATACATGTCCCGCGCGCCCAGCGCGTGCGACACTTCGTGGGCGATGGACGCAAAATCGGTGCGATGGTTGACGTGGGAAAACGCGCCCATGTCCACGGTGATGTTGTTGTCGTCGGGCGGAGGCACCGGCCCCATGTAACGCGTGGCTCCCCACTCCTCGTTTTCGTTGGAGATGATCAGAATCGTCAATTCGTTCCGCCGCACCACGCCGTCATGGTTCAGATCAAACGGGCGGAAATCGAAGCCATGGCGCATGGCTTGGGCCACCAAGTTCGAGCCCACCAACCGGTCGGCCAGCCAAGCCGTCTGCGGAGTGCCGGGAGCGCCATGATTGAACAAGTTCGTCAACACGCCATGCACGCACCACTCCCACGGCTGGTTGATGGTCATCGGCTCGAAGCGGGCCATGCTCCAGAAGAAACGGCCATTCGAACTCTCGCGGAAGAACCCGTAGAGACTGGGCGCGCTGGCGCTAAAGACCAGCGACTGGTAGTAAGCGGCGTTGGTGTAAAACGCGGGCCGGCCGCTGAAGTTGCCCAGCAGGACGAGCAGACTGCGGCTGCCGACATTGAGGTCGCCATCGACCCGAATGGCCTGGTATCCGAAATCCGTGAGCGTGGCGGCGCTGAGCCAGTTGGCGGCCGCCAGCCCTGCGGCCAGCAGCAGGGCGGAAGATCGCCGGCGACGCTGGCCTGGTGGGAGGGTTGTTTTCATGAGGTGATTCCTCGAGTTGGGAGGGACGGAACTTGCCCGCTATTGCAGCGTGACCAGCACCAGCACCATGCCCCGGCCTTCGGGCAGCACGCTCATGGCCTTGCCCAAGATGGCGCCTTGCGCCTTGGCATGGTCGGTGACTTTCCGGGCGTGGCCCGGCGTGTCGGACGTCGTGAGCAAATCGCCCGGCTTGATCGCTCCAAACTGGGCATCGGCCAGCACATAGACGCGGCCGCTGAGGGCCACGTTGCGACCGGCTTCGAGCGCATTCTCCTGCACCATGCTGATGCCGGCTTTGATCCCGTTGGCGCCGCTGACCACGCCGGCGACCTTGCGGTCGTAGGCCGAGCGGCTGAGTTGGAGGCGGCCGGGGCTGGTTTTGTCAATCACCACCACGCTGCCGGCCGCGACGTCTTGTTCGGTCATGGCGAACGGTTCGGCCAGGTCTGCGCCGCCCAGAATGGTGACGCTGTTGCAGCTCAGGTCGCCGTTCTGCTGCACCGTGAGGAGTGACTGGTAGCTGCCGTCCACGTTGTACTTCCCCACTGCGAACGTGCGGGGGCCGACGTCTTCGGCCGGAATGCCGGCGACCAATTGCCCCGGTTCCATGAAGAGGCCCCAGCGGCCCAGCCCGGCTTTGCTGCCGGCGCTCGAGTTGAACGTGTCCCAACCGCGGGTGATCAGCGGCGCATCCAGGGCGTCCAGGCCAATGCCCTTGTTGTTGGCGATCCAGAAGCCTTCATCGCCGATGTAGAACCGGGCGCCGCCGTGGGCGGCCACATCAAAACTCTCCGCCTTGGTCGAGTACCGCGCTCCCGCTCCATCGGACCAGACGAAAGAACCGTCGTGCGCGGCGTGCGCGTCGCGTCCGGCGGCCAGGCTTCCCACGCCGGCGGCCTCGTTGTTCGAGCCGCCCGGCACCGCACCTTCCGAGCGAGCCGTGTTGTGATGACCTCCGGCCACGACCCCGTTGGCGCTGGCGAGATTGTGGTGCCCGCCTCCCACCGCGCTGTTTGCCCCCGCCGTATTGTTGTAGCCGCCCGCTACCGTGCCGGCCTCTCCGGCTGAATTCCCATAACCGCCGGACACCGT
Organism: Verrucomicrobiota bacterium; assembly: GCA_016219875.1. Lineage (GTDB taxonomy): Bacteria > Verrucomicrobiota > Verrucomicrobiia > Limisphaerales > JACRJZ01 > JACRJZ01. Next base: position 168,745 of record JACRJZ010000091.1, read on the forward strand.
GCCGTAGCTGCCGCTCACTTGGTTGGGGTTGGACACGCTTCCGAAGACGACGTCAGAGAAGAGGCTGCCGCCGCCCGCCACGGTAGCGCCCACGCAGCCTCCGGCAATGGTGTTGCCCGGATAGCCGGCGCGAACGTTGATGCTTTGTTCTGAGGAAAACAGGTTCCCCGACCAGGCCCGCTCCAAACGCAGGGCGATGTCGTTCTGGAGGCGCACATCAAATGTGTCGGCATTGGTGACGTTGAGGGACGGCAGCACTTCGTCGCCGAACTGCAGCCCGCTGGGCGTTTGGAACCGGGTGGCCGTGACCACGCCCGCTTGGTCCACCGTCATCAGCGGGGTGGGCGTGCCGTCGGGCGCGTACTTCGCCACTTGCAGCAACTTGCCCGGCAGGTCATCGCCCGGCAGCCCGAGCGTGAGGCGATGTGGTTCCATGAACAGGCCCCAGCGGCCGATGCCCGCCTTGCCGCCCGGCGCGCTGGGGTCAAACACGTCCCAATCGCGGACGATCATCGGCTCATCGGCGGCGCTCAAATGAATGCCGTGTGGCCACAGCCCGCTCCACGCCGACGGTGCCAGCGACAGGGCGACGACATTGGACAAGCCCGCGCCGTCGCCTTGGAAGCCGCCTTTGGCCCGCACCGTGCCATCGGCGGTCACCCAGAATCGTTGCTCGCCAAGTCCAGTTCTGCCCACAAAGAAATGGCCGGTGGTGGATTGGCCGAGGACGCCAGCGCCGTCCGGACTGAGCCCCTCCACGCCGGTGCCCCCACCGTTGTTCTGTCCCTGCACGCCGCGCGAGCCAATTCCCTGGGCGGAGCCAAGCAATCCCACGTTTGGCCCATCTGCGCTGTTGAAGACGCGCAGTCCATAGAAGCCTCCGCCTGTCCAGCTTTGGCCGTAATGGTCGTGATTGGTGCGGGCCAGATTGGCGGGCAGGTTCGCGTCCGGCACGGTGCCGGCAAGCTGGCTGGCTGACAGGGCCGCGCTCAGGTTTGTCGCCGTCCCGGCCTTGGTTGCGTAAAGCGCCTGCGGGGCGGGCGTGAGCGGCTGGCGCGGCGCGAGCAAGCTGAAGGCGCCGGCACTGCCGTTGGTGCGCACGCCGATCTCCAGCCAGACGGCGGCTCCCTCAAAGGGTGCGCTGCCGAAGTCCAGCACTGCCGTAAAGAGTCCCCCGCTGACCTGGACCCGATTGGTCAGGAGGTTGCTGGCTGGACTGCCCGTCAGCGAGTCGTTGAAGAGTTGGAAGGTCAGTTCGTAGCTGCCGCTGGCGGGCGCGCCGCCGTCGGTGAGGTTGCCTTGATAGGTGAAGGCCGTGCCCAACGGCGCGGCGGGGAGTTCCAGACTGAACAGGACGGCCAAGCCAAGGATGCGGAGGAGGTTTGTTTTCATCGTGGGGGTTTCTCAGGGTTGTCGGAAATCGGCGGCACCGAAGCCTCGTTCAAAACGGTAGCAGCCGACGTGAGGAGAGTCGGAGCAACCGCCGACAGTTGCTGCATCGGGCCCAGGAACGGAGCGCGGCTGTGGTCGAAGACCCAGCCGCAGCAGTTACGCCACCGCTGCGGCTGGTCCTGCGGACACAGCCGCGCTCCGTTCCTTGGCAGGCTCTGGTCTTCTGTCTGATCTCTGACTCCTGACTTCTGACCTCTGAATGGAGCCTCCTCACGTCGGCTGCTACGGGGGTGGGCAATCGTCTCACTGCAGATCTGAAAACCTGCGCGACCAGGCGCCCCAAACGTTGAGCCGGAATGCGGACACGTTGCTGCCATGAAGATGAATCCGCAACGAGAGGGGGCGATCTTTCAAAAAAAAAAATTACTTCGCCGATGGCGCCACCGCCCAGTCCAGGTTGAGTTCGGCCAGACGGCACCGCAGGGTGGCCAAGTTCCAAAGCTGGATGAGATGCGATTCGGTCACCACCGCGAGTTGGTCGCCGGCATGGTTGAACGTCAGCGCCGAGATGGTGCGCGGCAGCGGGCTTTCGAGGACGGCCAGTTCGGCGCCGGTGCGCGCGTCGCGGAGTTGCACCTCGGTCCGCGTCAGGGCCAGGGCCAGGAGCCGGCCATCGCGCGAGAAGGCGACCGGACCTTGCAGCGTGGCGGCGTTGCGACGCGGGAAGCGCCAGCCGGGCCGGCCCGTGGCCACGTCCCAGAAGCAGACTTCCTCCCCACCGCCCGTGACCAGCCAGCGATTGTCGGGCGCGAAGGCCACGCACGCGCTGCCCGTCACTTCCGTGCGCCAAGCTTCTTCGCGGGTTGGCAGGTCCCACAACCGGACCAAGCTGGGATGGCCAAAAGTGCAGGCGGCCAGCCAGCGGCAGTCAGGACTGAGGGCCAGCCAGTACGGCCTTTCCGGGCACGGCAAGGTGCCCGTCAGGATCCCGTCGCGCCGCACCGTGATGTGGTCGCCATGCAAGTAGGCCAGCACTTGGCCGTCGTCGCTCAGGCAGCCGCGCTGATAGTTGTCGTCCGTGGCGCTGATGGTTTCCGGCGCGCCGAAGGAGAGCGCGCCGCTGCCCGCCGTCGCCAACGGCCAGCGGAACACGCCGTCCTGGCGGCACACGAGCAACTCGCGGCGCCCCGGGTGGAACATGACGGAACAGGCCTTCGCCGAGGGCAAGTGCGCCAGTTCAACCCTTTCCGCTACGTTCCACACGCGGACGCCGTCGTAGCTCGCCGTGGCCAGTTGGCGGTCGTCTGGGCTGAAGGCCACGCCCCACGGGCCTTTGGTGTCGTCGCCGCGCACGGCCGGTTCCGGCTCGGTCCAGAGGCGGCAGATACGGTCATCGACGATCTCGTGGAGCATGATTTCATCGCGGCCGAACGGCAGAAGCGCGAGTTGCCGGCCGTCCGAACTGAAACGCAACTCGGTGCCCGCCGAGGGCAGCGCGAGCCACAAATGGCCGCTGGCCATGTCCCACAAGCACGTCGTTCCATCCCAACTGGACGTGGCCAGCAACTCGCCGTGCGGATGCAGGGCCAGGGCCGTCAGCCGCGCTTGGTGGCCGCCGAGCACGCGGCTCAATCGGCCAGCGGGGATTTCCCAGAGCCGCACGCAAGCATCGCCGGCGGCGGTGACCAGCGTGCGGCCTGACGGCGCCCAACGCAGGTCGTCCACGCGCGCAGGATGCGGGAGCCAGATCTCGGCGGCGGCGTTGTCGGTGCCGACCACGACCACGGCGTTGCTCGCGCTCAGCGCCACGGCCAACCGCTGGCCATCGTGACTGAAGGCCAGTCCCGCCGCGGGGCAGGGCAGGGGGATCGTCTTCCGCACCGCGCGCGTCTCAAGGTCGAGCAACTCGACCCGCTCCTCGATCCGGCCCACTGCGACCAGCCCGCGCGCCGCCGAGAAATCCGCCACGACGCCGGCGCTCAGGTTGGTCAAAGCGAAGCGCAGCGTGCGTTGATCTACGTCCCAGAGGCGAATAGCGCCGTCCGTGTCGGCGGCGAGGAGGTGGTTCGGAGAGGCGGGCACGAACGACATCGTCTCCACCGGCACGCCGCCGCCCGGCCACGAGGCGAGTTCCGCCTGGTCCTTCACGCGCCGCAGCGTGACGCGGCCGGCAGTGTCGCTGCTGGCATACGTCTCCAGACTGGGATGAAGACGCGGGTGGGACTCGTCCGCGCCGGGCAACGGCAGGGGCGCTCGTGGCAGGAGATCGGGCAGGGCGAGGCAGGCGATGGCTTCGTTGCGCAACTCCATGCTGTTGCTGGCGGCGGCGGCCTGGCGCAGAGCTTGGAGGCTTTCCACGCGCGCGCCGCTCATCCCGCTGCGGCGTCCGGCGCGGGCCTGGGCCAGGAGCGAGTTCCACAATTGCCGGCGGGCCTCCTGTTCCGCATGCTCGATGCGCCTAGCCCGCTCGTGTTCCCGGCGCGCCTCCAACGCCGCCAGCAAGTAGCCGCCCACCGCCAGGCCGCCGATCAAGGCGCTCACCAAGCTGGCTTTCTTGAGCAGCGAGAGGTGGCGTTCGAGCGAGCGCATCCGGCGCACGGAGCGGCCGCTTTGCAGCAACGCCAAGTCCGCCTGCATGTCTTCCGCCGTCTGGTAGCGGCGGGCGGCCTGGCCTTCGCAGGCTTTGAGGATGATTTCGTGAAATTCCAGCAAGCCGTGCCCGCTCGGCAGTTCGAGCCACGCCGGCGGGATTTCGGGAAACCGCAGCCGGTCGAGGCCCGTGGCCGCTTCGTAAAGCACTTTGCCGAGGCTGTAGAGATCGGCCGACGACGTGCCCGGCCCCTCCGGCGGAATGAAGCCTTCGGTGCCGACAAACGAGCGCGATTCGCCCAACTCGGAGACCAGCCCGATGTCCGCCAGCTTGGGCCGGCCACGGACGAAGATGATGTTCGAAGGCTTGAGGTCGCGGTGGATCAGCCCGCTCTTGTGCAAGTGCCCGAGCGCGGCGGCGAGGGCGAGGCCGACGTCGAGCAACTGGTCCACCGGCAGCGCGCCGCGCCGCTGGAGATCGGCGCGGAGCGTCCGAGGGACGTAGGTCTGAGGGTTCAAGGTTCGAGGTTCAAGGTTCAAAGTTGTCTTCGAGCCGGCCGCGCTCCCGTCTGAGCTTTCGTTCGCCAAGCACGAGCTTTGAACTTTGAACTCTGAACCTTGAACTAAGGCATCGTCCGCCAACTCCATCACGTAGTAAAAACAGCCGGCGGCCGGGTTGCGTCCGACGTGCAAGACCTGCACCAGCCCTTCGTGCGAGCGCGACACTGGCTCGAACTTTTGAATGCCTGCGAACTCGCGCTCGAAGGGGCGGTCGCTGTCAAAGGTGTGGCGGAAGACGATCTTCGCCGCGCGGCAGGTGCCCATGACGTTGCGGGCCAGCCAGACTTCGCCGTAACTGCCCCGGCCAACGAGACGCAGCAACTCGTGATCGGGAATCGGCGGCGGGGCCGCGGAGTCGGACACGGTGGCGTTCATGGGGACGGAGATTAAGCACGAAATCCGAAATTTGAAACAAATCTCAAATCCGAATGGGCAAACCCGAAGCCCCTCCAGGGCTGACTCAAGAATCATGCGGCGAGGAGCGCGGGCAGCCTGCCCGCGCTCCTTCTTGAATCAACTCTGAAGCCCCCCCGGCCCAAGGTCGTTTCAGGATGCCCACACCCCCTCACGCGGAATCAGACCTCTCTCGAGGCGATTTCAAAACTCCGTAGCAGCCGACATGAGGGGGCTTTGTTTCCTTTGAAATTAGAGCCTCCTCACGTCGGCTGCTTCGGTTTTGAAAGAGACTCACTCGCCCTCCGGCCAGACGCCGTCTTTCGCCCGCTCCAGCTTGCGCATCTCTTCACGGAGTGCGCGGGCGACGCGATGCTTGGCCAGATAGACTTGCCCCAGGCTCACGCCCAGCGAGCGGGTGATCTTCCCGATGGGCGTCTGTTTCAGGGCGTAGAGATCAAAGATGAGGTACTGCTTGGCGCTCACGCGGGCCTTGACGCGCTCCAAGGCCGTCTCCAGCGAATGCCGTTGCCACTCGGCCTCCCAGAGGGCGTCGAGTTGCGGGAGGGCGGGATCGGGCGCGCGTTCGAGAAAGCTCGTCCCGGTCCCGGTGGCCGGAGCCGGCCGGATCAGAGTCGCTTTGGCGGAGGCCTTTTTGCGGAGGTGATCGGCGATGCGCGAGCGGACGTTCAGCAGCAGCCAGGCCTTGAAGGAGCCGATGGCGGGATCGTAGCGGAAGCCGCGCATCTTCTTGGCCACGCCCAGGACGGTTTCCTGGACGACGTCCTCCGCTTCCGTGTGCGAAAGCCCCGCCTGGAGCGCCACGCTGTAAATGAGCTTCCAGTACGTGTCGAAGAAGACGCGCCAGCCTTCCTGGTCGTCCCAGTTCTTGAGCCGCGTCAGCAGACTGCGCCGAGTCGGCAAGAACTCGTCCGGCGGCTCGATGTGTTTTTCGTCGATCATCGCGGGCGTGCGGCGCCCGAAGATAAGTCCGCAACCGCCCGCGCATTCTTTCAAAACCTTTTCAAACGGCGACTGAAAAACCCCGCAGCAGCCTCCTCACGTCGGCTGCTATGGCTTTGAAGGTTTCGCCTGACGACCCAGTGCAAAGCCTTTCAAGGCTTGCGCAGACGATAGAACCTGGCATCGCGCGGGCTTGCCTCGGTGTGGTAGCAGTTCGTTCCGTCGGTCGCGTAAGGTGGCGCCAACTCATTCCACACAATCGGTGTGGCGGAGAGATCGTCGGTCCAGTGAAGGCGCCAAGCCGGGTCCGCGTTGGGCCACAGCACGGCCACGACACCGTTGGTGAACGCGATGGCAAGTGACGGCGGGCGGGCTCTCGGTGTGAGCACGAAGCTGAGGTTGTCGGCGCTCGCGTCGTTCTGGCCCGAGGCGACACGGTGGGTGAGGGTGAAATCCACAAAGCGCGTTCCGGTCGGCAGAAGGCCGTTGGTGCTGCGCTCCAGCAGTCCGGTCACGCCGAAGCGATCGTTCGGCGAAGCGTTGCCCACCGCGTTCGAGCCGAGCACTGCGCCAGCGCTGCTGAGAAACTGCACTGCGAGGACCGCATGGTCCGCTTGCGCCCCGGCACCGCCAAACCAGCCTGACAAGATGTAGTCCACACCGGAACCGTCCACGTCGGCGGCCAGGCTGGAGAGGGCGATGCGTTGAGAGATCGAGCCTTGGGCCGTGCCGCCGAGGAAGAAGTTGGCACCGCGATTCGTCGGGCCGGGGCTGGTCGCGGATGGGAAGTTGGAGTGCGAGCCATAGACGCCAAGGGTGGTGCTTGCCAGATCGAACCACCAAGCGATGCCACGGTTGGTTGTGTAGTTGTTCGTCCCGGAGTTGGCTTCGGCGTCGCCATTGAAAATGAGGTTGGTCCCAAAGCGCGGCAGCGGCAGCGGCAGCCCGACCGCGTGAGCGTCCATGTTCCACGCCGGATCAATCGGCACGCTGAGATGAGAGAGCACCGTGGCGCACGCATCGACGATCGTCGGGGCCGGCCAAATCACGCCCCGCGCCGCAGCCGGCCCGCTGTAGATGCTGAAGACGATGCGCGAGCGCTCCGGGTCGGGATGATCGTGCTCGCCGTGGTCTGATTGCACGATGACCAGCCAGTTTTCGTTGGAGTAGGTCACGCGGTTCGTGAGTGCTCCGATGATTTGCCCCACGCGACCGTCGGCAATTTCGATGGCGCGGACATAGTTGCTCACGGTTGGCCCCCAGCCAAAGTTGTGGCCGGCGGAATCCACGTCTAGCAGCAGCATCCAAAAAACGTCGGGATTGGAGTTGGTGAGACGACGGCAGGTTTCAATCGTCACGGCGGCGTCGCTGGCGAAGGAGAGTTTCACGTCGGCCTCTGGCACCGCAGTCAGCATCGGCGCCCAGCGGGCGAAGGCCAGCGTGTTCAAGTTGCTGTGGGCCGTTTCGAGCCGCCGGAAAAAGCTCGGGTAGGCCGCGAATTGATGACCGGAGAAACTGTTGCCCGGATCGTTGACGCCGTGCTTGTCGCCCCAAACGCCGGTGAAGAAGCTCGACCAACACGCCGCGCTGTGCGTGACCGGATGCGTCACCCCGCGCACGGAGTAACAACCGTTGGACTTGAGCGCGTCAAGGTTCGGCGTGCGCGCCACGGCCAGGGCGCTGGGCATGGTGCCATCGATGCCGATGATCAGGACTTTGTTGGTGAGCGCTCCGGCATCGGTTGCGAGGCCCGCCAGCACGGCCAATACGACGAGAGAAGAATTCATGGCAGTTGCTTTGAACTGCCCCGTTTATCCCAGTTCCACGGCGCAAAAGCCACTCCAGAAAATCCCCGCCTGGTCGAGAATCGCCGGACGGCAGGGCAGGGGACCACAGGGCTGATTCAAGAAAGCGTAGCAGCCGACGTGAGGAGGCTCACATCGATTGGAGATTGCGGATTGCAGATCGCAGATTGGAAATGGAGCCTCCTCACGTCGGCTGCTACGATCCAGGGATTCTTGAGTCCATCGTGCAGGGGACCGGCGTACAGCCGTGGCGCAGTTGAAAAGCGGGAGTCCTCACCGGACGGCCCCAGCTACGGTTTGTGCAGCCGGTAGAACCGATGGCCCACCGGCACGGGCTCGACGAAGCAGAGGTTGGTGGCGCTCGTGGCGTAGGGTGGCGCAATCTCCGTGCATAAGATCGGTGTCGTGGACAAGCTCTCGGTCCAGTGCAGCTTCCACCCCGCCTCGGGTCCTGGCCAGGAGACGACCACGGTGTTAGTCGTGGTGCGAGTAACGGTGAGCAGCGGGGCGCCCGGCGTTGGCACGGCGGCGAGGATTCCCCAGAACCCTCCGTGGAGCGTGAACTGGCCCCCGCTCATGGTGCCGGTATCGGGCTGGCCGAGGGTGCCACTCACGGAATATTGGCTGTTGCTGCTGGTGCCGCCACCGCCGTCGAGGGTGAACCAGTCACTGACGTAGGTTTGGGCCTGGGCGCCTGGTCCGAGGCTGAGAAGGCCCAGAAGGATGAGGCTGGTCGTTTTCATGTCGGTCGGGTTTGCGGGGGGTCCAGGTTTCTTGTTCATCGTCCGATAATGACGTGTCCGCCATAGGCGCGGAGGCGCATCGCCTTGGTGATGTGCGGGCTGTCGGTGCTCCGGCTGCTCTTGATGTGGACGTAGCCGCCCGAAGCCACCGCGCCCACTCCCTCGGCCATTTGGTTGTACGGCAGCGAATAGGTGCCGTTCTCCGTGCCCGTGTAGAAGAAGTCCAACCAGGTGCCCATTTCGCTGGTCCAGTCAATCGTGATGCTGTTCGTGCCCGTCGTAAAGGGCCGCACCTGCACGTTGACGCAGGCGGGCGTCTGGTCATACCACCACAGCCAGGGTGTGGCGCTGTCGCTCGGCCAGACGGTGCTTTCCCCCCGGCGAAGGTCAGGGTAAGCCTCGGCCTGCAAGGCCTTGACGGCCCAGAACGCCGGCAAAGTGTACTCCACGCTCATGTCGGCGCTGTGAGTGCCGCCCACGACGCAAAGCCCATTGGTGGTCAACGAGGGCTGCCCATAGAGCCAGCAGAGAAACAGCGTCTCGCACTTGGTGCAACGCCGCCAATAGTGATGCGCCAGCACGGTGGAATCCGTGATGAGCGTGTAGTCGCCGGAGGCCGCCGCGTGCGTTCCGCCCCCTGGGCAATTGCTGGCGGCCTGGTTGGGACCGTAGAAGAGGGACTGGCATTTGCTGCAGCGTCTCCAGCCAGACTGGCCCGGTTCGGACGTGTCGTTCTTGACCAGGCCGTGATCGTCCCGGAATGGGGTGTGCGTGCCTCCCGCCGAACACTGCCCCGTGGCGGTCGTCCCGAACATCAAAGACCGGCACTCGGTGCATTCGCGCCAGCCTTGTTCCGCGTCCGGCCAGGAGAGGTCCGCCATCAATGGAGGGCGCTTGCTGGCATTGTGCGCCACATGCCAGATGACCAATCCGTTGCCCGCCACGTTGGCGTCGTAACCTCCGCCTTCACCCGTGATGTTCCGTGTGCGGTACTCCAGCAAGAAGAACTCGTCCGCGCCCCGGTTGGTGTCGTAGAGGATGACGGGAGCGGTTACGAGGCCGCGCTGGGCGGCGGGCAGGCTGGCGGTGTCGCCGCTGTTGAGCGGGAAGAGACGCGGCTGGGACCAGCCCAACTGCATCTTGTGCCAGGCGTCCAAGTGGTAGGTCTGGCCCTGGCTGCAACTCATCAGGCTGAGCATGTTGGCCAGGCATTCACCGGTGCCCCAGATGCCGTAGAAGTCGATCGCACCCAAGATGTGCGCCATCTCATGGCACATGGTATCGAAGTAATCCGTGTGAAAGCCGACATAGACCAAGCCCTCGTAGGGCCGCGATACATTGGGGGGCTTGACATTGGCAACCCCACGCGAGGACAAGCCTCTGTCGTTTGAGAAGAGGGTGATGGCCAGTTCGCGGTCGGTCACATTGGTGTTGGCCGGGCTGGTATTGTACGACTCCCAGTTGAAGCCGTTCGTCCGCACAGCCCAGTAGATGATGTTAGAGGCATACCGGCTGTCGTTGTTGATATGCTCGTAGCGGTGCGATTCCGGGAGATGCACTCGAAGCACTCGGGTCGGGGTCCACTGGAAGCGGCCGTTGGAAACCTCCTCGAAGTAACCATTGGCCGTGCGGGCGCCGGGGCTGACCTCGAAGACGAGGTTGCTGTAGTAGGCGATGTTGGTCCCGTGCGCAAACACCGGACTGGGCGAAGGGAAATTGGCCAAGATGACCAGCATCGGCCGGGTGACGCCCACCTCGTTGTCCGTCGCCATGCGCCGGTAGCCAAAGTCCGACAGTGTGGCCGCCGATGCCGGGAGGATTCCGCCCAACCACAGGGCAGGAAGCAAGGAGTCCCAGGCCGAAACTCGTAGCCGGAGAGGGTGCATTTTCATAGTGGGGCCTTGGAGGGTGCGTTGCCCGCGCCGGCTATTGCAGGCTGACGAGCACCAGCACGAGTCCTTGACCGGCCTCGAGCCGGGTCATGGCTTTGCCCAGGATCGTTCCCGGTGCTCGGACTGCGTCGGCCGCCTTCATGGCGTGGCCTGGCCGATCAGAGGTCGTCAGGAGATCGCCGGGCTTGACCGGGAAGACGGAGGCATCCACCCAGGCGAAGACGCGCCCCGACAGGGCCACGTTCTGACCTCCGGGCAGCGTGTTCTCTTGGATCATGCGGATGCCTGGCGCGACGCCGCCAGCACCGCTGACCACGCCAGCGACGGCGGAATCGTAGGCTCGCGTGCTCAGCCTAAGCTGGCCGGGACGGTGTTCGTCGATGACGACCACCGCGCCTGGACGAATGGATTCACCGGACATGGCGAACGGCTCGGCCAAGTCGGCGCCGCCGCGAATGTCCAGGCTCTTGCAGCTCAGCTCATCGGCGCAGTACGTGTACCCAGCGTTGCTGACGCGGAACACCAAATTGCCTCCGGTGGCGCCGCTGAAGCCCTTGAGAATGTCGCCGGCCGCCTTGTTCACCACCACCACGTTGGCGTCGGAACTGGCCGTGGTTGAGAAGATGCCGATGCCATTGCTGGCGTTGGTCACGTAGAGAGCTGGGTTGGCCGTTCCCGTGCCCGATCCTTCGACGCGGGCGTTGCCCACCACGTGCAACTGCTGCTGCGGAGAGGCGGTGCCAACGCCCACGCGATCCTGGCCCTGGTTGACAAAGAGCGTCTGCCCGTCGGCGGGGAACCGCACGGTGTTGTTCCCGTAGTCCCAGCCCTGCAGGTTCCGATAGCCATGGGAACCGTCGTAGCCGTACAGCCAGAGCGCCGTGCCGCCGCCACGATGGGACCAGACGAACTCGGCGTTGGAGGCGGAAAGCACGCCGGTCTTCTTGAGGACCAAGTTGTCGTTGTTGCCCGAAGCGGCGATTTGGATGGTCGTGACGCCCCGCACGTCCAGCTTGCTCTCCGGCGAGGTCGTACCGATCCCCAGATCGCCCGACGAGATGATCTGATCACCGGTGAACGTATTGCCGCCGCTGCGCAAGGCTACGTTGGCGCTCAAGCGGCCGTCCGCGACAGTGCCGGAGGCCAGGGCCGAGGCGTTCAAGGCGCTCAGGCTGGAGCCGCTGCCGGAGAAAGCCGCCGCCGTGACCGTGCCGTTGGCCCGCACGTCACGCGCATAGATGTTCATGTACTCGAGGCGGGCTTGGTTGTAGAAGCCGATGTTGGTCACGACGCTCTGGAAACTGCCCATCTGGACATCGTGACCCGCGCCATCGCTGCCCAGGTAAACCTGCTCGTGGCCGGCCCCTTCCACCAAAGCGTAGCTGCCATTGATGTGAAGCTTCTGTTGGGGAGCATTGGTGCCGAGGCCGACATTGCCGCCTTGTCTCAGGGTCAGAATTGCTTGGTTGTCGGTGCCCAGCGTGAGCGTGGAGTTGGCTTCGTTCCCGTCGGAGTCCGACCCGATGTAGAAGGAGTTGCTGATCGTGGTGCTGGGACCCGCCGGGCCCGCGGGGCCGGCCGGGCCCACCGATCCCGGCGGACCTGCTGCCACGGTGGCAGCGATCTGGAGGGTCTGGCCTTGGGGTGTAATCAGGATGTTGCTGCCCGCGCTGAGTGTGACGGCGTCTTTCAAGCCGTTCAGGCTCTTGACGACTTGTCCGCTGGCCAGTTTGTCCTCCGTGAGCGTGCCGTTGGCGATGCCCGCGCCCGTGACCGAAAGCAGTGCCACGCTCAAGGCTGTGTTGGCGGAACCGGCCGTGCCCGCCGTCGGGGCGTAGAGCGCATAGGGCGCGGGGGTGAGCGGTTGGCGCGGGGTGAGCAGGTTCCAGAAGCCGCTGCCGTTGGAGGCCACCGCCAGTTGCAGCCATCGGGCGTCACCGCCAAAGAGGCCCGGCCCGAAGTCCAGCGTTGTGCTGAACAGGCCGTTGCTCACCATGACGGTGCTGCTCAAGATCGGGCCGACGGGCGCGCCGTCGCTGGGCGCGTCGAAGACCGAGAATCGAAAATCGAAAACGCCTTGGGCGGGCTGGCCGCCGTCGCTGAGCCGGCCTTGGTAGGTGAAGGCCGTGCCGAGCGGAGCGGCGCTGACGCTGCCAACAAGGAGGACCGCCATGGCGGCGAGGTTCGGCAGATGTTTTCTATTCATGGCATGATGATGGTTGACGGTCTGTTGCTGGACTCATCCCAGACACGCGCTTGTCGCTTCTGCCAACCTGGCAGCCGACCGTTCCAGGACAGGTCCATCTGGGGTTACAGCAAACCGACACCAAGGTTACAGGGAATCGGGCTTGAGCCTCAGAACTCCTGAGCCGTGGAATTGGCTTGGGCCGCCCGGTGAGGGCACCGGGCCTACTAGGGTCGCGCGAGCTGTAGGCCGGGTCCCCTGACCCGGCGTCCCACGATCCACCCCGATTCCATGAAACCGTGCAATCTCCCTTGCCGGATCAGGAAGTCTTGAGCCTGACGGTCGCGGGCAGCGGGATTACTCCTCGGCCGTGATCGCGATCAGGAAGGGGGCGGCGTCCTTGCGGGCAGAGAGGAAGTCAAGTGTGGCGACTTCGACGTTGGGAAACGGATTCGTCCATGTAGCCATGAAGAGGTACTTCGGAGACTCTGTTCTCGGGTCAAGCCGGGTCCAGGCCACCACGGCGTCCGCCAACTGGGGCTTCACTTTTTCACGAGGAAACCAGTTGGCGATGTTTGCGCCAAAGATCAGAGGAAACTCTTGCTCCTGCCCGTCTGCGTAGCGGAGCCGGTAACTGCCCACTTGTGTGCCGGGAGGTTCGTCCCAGCCGGTCGCATGGAGAAAGTGAAGTCGTCGGCATTTCCGCCCGACGGCGATCCCCGTGACTTCATCCGGGAAGTCGGATACGGAGCGTTCCAATTGCAGGCCCGTCAATTGCACCACTCCGCGAGCGTCGAACTCCACTCCGGCCCAGGTCTGGCGACCGGCGGACAACATGGCCAGGCTGTTGTCGCTGCCCGGAGCCCGGCTGTGGAAGTTCTCCGTCAACGCCGCGTTGTAGCGGGCGGTCAGATCAATCAAGTGTGCCGGCACGTCTGCAGCACGGGGCGGAATATCCGGACGCGGGCGGGCATTCACCGTGATCTGCAACGGGGGAGTATGGGGAGAAGCCGGGAGAACAGGCAGCGCCGGTGCCAGCCAGTCGAGATTTATGCGGGCCAGTTGCTCGCGCACTTCGCGAAGGTTCCAGACGCGAACGCCGCGCGCATCGAGCGACACCGCCAATTGTGCCCCGTCGGGACTGAAGGCCAGCCCGCTGATCCACTCGGCATCGGGCGGTTCGAGCGAGGCGATCTCTCCACCGGTCGGCGGGTCCACCAAGCGGACCCGGTTGCGAGAGAAAGTCAGAGCCAGCATCCGGCCGTCTCTCGAAAAGGCCATGACTCCGGGGAAGTCCCCGCCGCCTTCTCGCTGCAATTGCCACCTCGGGTGCCAGTCCCCCAGCGACCACAGACAATACTCCTCTCCAGTTCCGGTCAGGATGTGCCGGCCATCCGGGCTGAGGGCTACCGTCGTGCTGCCCGAAGTCTTCAGCACCGCCGCGCGTTCCCCGGTTTGTGCGTTCCACACGACGGCCCCCCAGTCGTGCCAATTGCCGGCGGCCACCCAGCGGCCATCCGCACTCAGGGCCACGTCCTGCAAGCGCGCTTGGGACAGCGTGGCCCGCAGCTTCCGGGTGTGCCGTTCCCACACCTGCAGAATGCGCTGATCGTAAATCTCCGCCGCCAACGTCCGACCGTCCCGACTCAGCGCCGCTTTGCGGACGCGATGCCCGGTCGCGTCGAACAGCGGTTCCTGTGGGCCGAGCCTGGCCGAGTGTGCCGCGGCAGAATCGGGAAGACTCCAGGGCCAGCGATGAATACCCTGCAGACTGCAGGTCATCAGGCTGCCGTCGTCTTCCGCGAACCACACCGACTCGCATCGGCCCAGACGCAAGAACCCCGCCGCGGTGAGCGACCGTGCATCCCAGAGTCCAACGCCGCCTTCGAACCCCGCGGCCAGCAACCGACCATCGAGACTGAAGGCCACCGCACTCCACTTGGGAGGTGAAGTGAGGGCCGGAGCAAATGGCAGTGTCTGGTATTCCGCGCCGGCGCTGAATTCCCACAGGCCAAGCTGCTGGCCGCTCTTAAACGCCAATCGTCGGCCGTCCTGGCTGAACGAAAGAGGTTCAGTCCCTGGCACGACTAACACCGGCTTCCCGGCAGCGACATCCCACAGGCGGGTGGCTCCGTCGTAACCCCACGAAGCCAGCATTTGACCGCCGGGATGGAACAGCACCCGATCCAGGACGGTCTCGACCTTCTCTGACGATTCGCGCAGCCGCCAGGTGCGGGTGTCGTAGAGGTGGATGCGTCCGTCGGTGCCGGCGACGGCCAACAAGGATCCGCTGGGATGCCAAGCCATCATGCGCGGGACCGTGATGAGTTGAAGATGCGTGGCGGTCTTGGAGGAGAGATTCCACACTTGGAGCGAGGCCGGATCATTGCATGAAATGGCAAGTTGCCGGCCGTCGTCGGAGAAGCGCAGCCAGGCCGTCCGGCCCAGTGCGGCTGACAACACGCTGCGGCTGCCCGTTTGCAGGTCGTGAATCACCAGGGTTCGATCCGGCTGGTCCGCCGCCAACCAGCGACTGTCACGACTAAACTCGAGCGCCGGGCTTTCGCGGGTGGGGAATTCCATCTTCAGCCGGTGCGAACTGACGTCCCACAGGCACACGCGCCCGGATTGATGCTTGGTCGCAAGCCATTTGCCGTCGGGACTGAGGCACCGATGGAAGAAAGGATCGCCCGCGGTGCCAAACCTCGCGAGCTCCCGGCCATCGCTTGTTTGCTGCAAGCAAGCGTTGCTGCCGAAATCGCTGAGGACATACTGCCGCAGTTCCGCATCAAAGGAGACGGGATCAATGGGATTGACGAGTGCCGGCCATTGTCGGATGGGCCGCACGTCAGCCAACGCGAGCGAGGCGATGACTTCATTGCGCAGTTGCAGCCTGTTCGATTCCGCCAAGCCAAGCTGTGGCGCCAACTCGGACGCCTGGGCCAGAACCTGAAGGCTCTCAAAGCGGCGTCCCATGCGTCCGCTCCAGCGGCCAGCCTGGGCCTGGGCCACCAGAGCTTTGTGCAGCCGGGCTTGGGCTTCCCGCTTGGCTTGTCTCAACCAGAGCGCGCTGGTCAGGGAGCCGATGGCAATGACCAGAAGAAGGAGTGTCGCGGTCAGCGCCAAGCCCGCGGCCAACCGGTTCCGCCGGCTCCAGCGCGCGAGCTTCTCGAGTCCGCCCAAAGGCCGGGCCTGAATCGGTTCGTCGCACAACAAACGGTCCAGTTCCTCGCCGAGGGCCTTGGCGGATGGATAGCGATGGCGAGGGTCTTTCTCCAGACACTTCAGGCAAATGGTTTCCAGGTCCCGCGGGACACTGGGATTCAACAAGCGCGGCGAGACCGGCTCATGGTAGGAAACCTGTTGCAGCACTCCCGCCAAGTTCTCCGCCTGAAACGGCGGACGCCCTGTCACCAAATGGTAAAGAACGGCGCCCAGTGAATACACGTCGCTCCCGGGCCCGACTTCGCGGTGGCGTCCTTCCGCCTGTTCCGGCGAAAGGTAGTTCGGCGAGCCCAAGACCTGCCCGGTCTGGGTCAGGTCTGGATCGGAAGTCAGGCGCTTGGCCAGGCCGAAGTCCGTGATTCTCGGCTGGTCGGACTCGTCGATCAGGATGTTCGACGGCTTGAGGTCGCGGTGCAGCAAGCCGCGCTCATGAGCATACTGAACGGCTTGGGCGATGGTGCGGACATAGCCCGCAGCACGGCCGGCCGGAAGCGGCGCCTTCTGGACCAATTCCGCCAGGTCGCGGCCGGGCACAAAGTCCATCGAAAAATAGTGCTGCCCATCCCGCTCACCCACTTCATGGATGGCCACGATGTTCGGATGCTGCAAACTGCCCGCGGCCTCCGCCTCCGCCTTGAAGCGCTGGACGTATTCCGCTCTCGCGAATTGCCCGGCCAGCATCATCTTCACGGCCACGATGCGGTTGAGGCTGACTTGCCGGGCCTTGTACACCACCCCCATGCCGCCGCAGGCGATTTCCTCCAGCAGTTCGTAGTCGCCGAAACGCCGGGGCAACACGGTTCCGGACGCCGGACTTCCGTCACGTCCATCCGATGGCGCGGCCCCAGTGGCCCGAGCCACCGCCGCGGCCGGCGACAGTCCGTCACTCAACATGCACACGGGGCACATCCCCGCCGAGTTGATGCTGGCGAGTTTGGCGCCGCAGTTTTCGCAAGTGCGCATGACTGTCAGGAATCCCAATTCATGTTACAGACGACGCGGAGAAAGGTTACAGCGCCGTGCTACCCGCTCATGACGCTGACCAGGTAGCGGAGTTCCTCATCCACTTCTTCGGGATGGGCCACCGTCTGGGCCACTTCCTGGCGCAAGAGCTGGCCGTAACGCTGTCGCAGGCGATGGACAGCCACTTTGACGGCCCCTTCGCTCATGCCCAGTTGCTCTCCCACCTGGGCGTACGGCAACTCGCTCCGTCCACCCCAGACGAAGCCCTTCAGGTGATCGAAGAGCGGTTGCTTTCCGGCCGCGGCGTATTCCTCGCCGAGGAGTTGACAGGCGTGTTCGAGCAGCGTCACCGCCCATTGCCGTTCGTAGGCGCTTTCCGGAGTCTCGAAATCAGCCGGCTCGGTCTCTGCCTCCGGTTCCATCCGCAATTCCTCCCAAGAGATCAGGAATTGCCCGCCGCCTCGTTTCAGGCTGGCGGACTTCTGCCACTCGCCGACGAGGAAATGCTGGATGGCGGTGAGCAAGAAATTCCGAAACCGGCCTCGGGTGGGATCAGCCTGGGCGAAATACTTCTTCTGGAGGAAACGTGCGAAGAACTCCTGCACCAAGTCCTGGGCCTCCTCCAGCGGATGACCCCGCCGCCGCACGTAGGTGAAGATGGGCGGCCAGTAGGCGCGGCACAGCGCCTCCAAGGCTTCCTGCGCACCGGGCGCGCTGGTCTTGGCGGCGGCCAGCACGACACTCCAGTGCGTGGTGGCGAACCAGGCCCTACCCCCGGCGCCGGTGTTTGGCTTTGGCTCATCCAGATCCATGAAACGGGTTTCCTGACGATTCTGAGTCAGGTGCTATCGGGGCGCAGAGTAGCTGGAAGCGTCGCAGAACCCAAACCCTTTCTCGGCCGAGGCCAGAGACAGCAGGGTTGCATCAAGCTCAGTCTGGCCTCGCCCGGTGCGCGGCTGTCCCAGCCGCTGCGGATGGCCGATTACCCGGCCACAGCGTCAGCCACGGCTTCGTCGGTGGCTTCAGCCAGCACTGCCAGTCCTTCCTCTAGGGCGTCGCGCGGGATGGTCAGGGGCGGAGCGATTTTCACCGTCTGGCCCCAGGCGCCCACGGGCGCGAAGAAGAGCAGACCCTTCTGGAAGCAGCGTTCGATGATGCTGTGGGCCAAGTCGTGGTCCGGCTCTTTGCGGTTGCGCTTGATGGCTTGCAGGCCGCCGACCAAGCCCGTGGCGGAAACGCGACCGATCACTTCGGGATGCTTCGCTTGGATCTGTTTCAATCCCGCCAGGAGCACTGGTTCGAGACGGGCCGCGTTGTCAGTCAGCTTCTCGCGGAGGATCTTCCTCACGCTGGCCAGTGCGGCGGCGCAACACACCGGATTGCCCGTGTGCGTGCTGGTCATGGAGCCGGGCGGGAACTGGTCCATGATCTCGGCGCGGCCAATCACCGCCGAGAGGGGCAGGGAACTGCTGATGCCCTTGCCGCAGCAAATCAAATCGGGCGTCACGCCGAAGTGCTCGAAGGCCCAGAACTTGCCGGTGCGTCCGAAGCCGGCTTGCACTTCATCGAAGATCAAGACCGCACGATGCTCCCGGCACCAGGCAGCAAGCTGGCGGACGTACTCGACCGGCGCGAAGTCGGGGCCGACGCCTTGGTAGGTTTCCATCATCACACCCGCGATGTCGTCGGGCTGGAGGCCGCGCTTCTCGATAGCGGCCAGGAAGGAAGCGAAGCTCGTGTCGGTCTGCCAGTAGCCGTCGGGGAAGGGGGCGTTGAGGATCGCGGGATCTTCGTTGACGATCCACGTCTTCTGCTCGGCCAGACCGCCGGCTTGCTGCGCGCCCAGCGTGCGCCCATGAAAGCCGCGTTCGTAGCCGACG
The DNA here is from genome assembly GCA_016219875.1 of Verrucomicrobiota bacterium. Taxonomy (GTDB): domain Bacteria; phylum Verrucomicrobiota; class Verrucomicrobiia; order Limisphaerales; family JACRJZ01; genus JACRJZ01. The sequence goes on from JACRJZ010000091.1 coordinate 187,336, forward strand.
ATGCCAAGCTTCTTGCGTCCACCGACTTTGAGGCCGTACGCGCGCGCGAGTTTGATCGCGCACTCCGTCGCTTCCGAGCCGGTGGTGAGCAGGAAGACTTTCTTCAGCGGCTCCGGCGCCAAGCTGGCCAGCAACTCCACGAGTTGGGCGCGCTCTTCGCTGGGGAAACAGTAATTGTGGAGCAAGCCGCTGTTGACCTGATCGAGGATGGCCTGGCGAATCTCCGGTGCGCCGTGACCGGCATTCGTGACAAGCACGCCGCTGGACCAATCAAGCCAGTGGTTGCCATGCTTGTCATAGACCGCGATGTCGTCGGCGCGGTCCCAGACCAGCGGCGGTTGTCCGCGCATGGATTGCGGCTCGAACTGGCGCAGTCTTTCAAGCGTCGGCAGCGAGTCAGGATGTGGGATCGGCGTGGCGATGCGGCGATACTTGGTTGCGACGTGCGGCACTGGCCGCGGTTCGATGCTGAATTCTTTGCCCATAGAGGGATTGGAGTGATGGGGTGATGGAGAGTTCGAGTGATGGGGCAGGGGAGTGGTGGAGGGAAGGGGACGGCGCGCGCGCAGCGAAAGTACCCGCTAGCTCAGGCTGTCCAGTTTTCACATTTCAGCCCTGAGACGCGCGCAAACTCAGCCGTGTTGTTGGTGACCAGCGTGGCCTCCAGCGCCAAAGCATGGGCCGCGATCAGGGTATCCAGCAGTCCGATAGCTTGCCCCGCGCCTTCGAGGGCAAAGCGGACGGCCCCGTAGTGGAATGCGCAGTCCGTCGCGTCGAAATCGCACAGTGTAAACGGCGACATCGCCCGTTGCGTGGCCTCCATCTCCCGCGTGTAGTCCGCGCCGTGGCGAGCGCCAAACTCAAGTTCCGCCACGGTGATGGCGGAGAGCGCGACTTCGTGCCCTCCTTGTTCCTTCTTCTCGGCGGTGGCGATGATGTGTCGGCCCATCGCCTGCCAACGCCGCTGCCGTTCGTCTCGGGCGGCTGTGATCTTGAGGCCGCGGAGCATGAAGACAAACATGTCGGTGTCGAACAGATAGATCATTTGAACACTCCCCTCCAGTCGCGCTTTTGATGGGGCAGGCGTTTGCGCTTCGACATGGCCTCGAGGAATTGATCGGACAGTTCCCGGCAGGCTTCCCGGCAGACCTCCCACGGGTCGCGCTCCACGACCAGGAGTCCCTCTCGAGTCTTCTTCAGATAAACTTCGGGGCCTTTGACGCGAAATTCTTTCGGCAGCCGGATGGCTTGGCTCCGTCCATTCATGAACACTTTGGTCGCAGTCATAGCTGGATGGTCTATACCAGATGATACATCACACGCAAGCGCCGTCTTACGCTGTTCGCAAGGCCACGTGCGGCCTCGGTTCGTAACGGATGTCCACCCAGGCGCCGTCGCGCACGATGGAAAGACGCGCGGCTTCCACGACCAGTTCGTTGATGAAGCTGTTGGCCGGCGTGGCCAGCAGACCCTGGCGGTCGATTTCATCAATCAGTTCGCGGCGGCGGGCGAGGGCGGCTTCGTCCGGCAGGCCGTCGGTTTCCGCTTCGATCCGCGACATGGCGTCGAGGTGGGCCGCGACGGATTCATAGCCGTAGCCCACCGGCTTGAAGCCCGGTCCTTCCCACGGCACGAGCCGGAAGAAGTCCGGGCTGACGTAGTTGTACTTGGAGCCACCGCAACCGATGCCTTCCAGGAAGCTGTAGCGGACGCCGCGGTCATTGTCCCGGTGTTCGATCATGCCGCCGCCGTTCTTGCCCTCGCAATACATGAGCAGCCCCTGGTCGTTGCTGCCCGCCGCGTCGTCGGGATAGCCCAGGCCGTCGGTCACGGACAACAGCGCGCCGTTCTCGTAGCGCACACGTCCGTTGGACCACAAGTAGCCTTCGTTGCCGTTGGGGAAGCGGCCTTTGACGCCGGAAACCGAGAGCGCCACCGGCTTGAGCCCAGTGATGAAGTACACCAGGTCCACGTAATGGCAGCCCACATAGACGAACGGGTCGGTCTTGTCGCAAGTGAACCATTTTTGAAAATTCGAGTGCCGGTAGTACCACGGCTCGATCAGCTTCGCCTCGCCCATCGCGAATTCACCGAAGTGGCCGAGCGCGTAGTGTCGTTTGGCCATGAGCGAGCGGCGGTCAAACCGCTTGTGGTATTCGACGCCCACGAACAATCCCCAGTCACGGGCCAACTGTTCGAGTTCATGCGCTTGGTCATAGGTCAGCACAAGCGGCTTCACGCACAACACGTGCTGGTCTTGCCGCAGGGCCGTTTTCACCACTTTGTAATGGAACTGGTCGGGCACGGCCACGATCACGGCCTGGTGAGGCGCCTGTCGGGCCAGGATTTCCTCGTAGAGACAGGGGAACATCCGGGTCGGTTCTTCGCTCAAGCTCGGCTCGGCCTCGAAGCTCTGGCCGGGAAAAGCTTGCTGCAGTTCCGCACTGTCAATCAGCGCCCGCAAAGGAGCGCTGTTCAGCGCGCAGACGGTGAGTTTGCCGACCCGCCCAAGTCGCTGCAGGTGATACACCGACGGCAGGATCAAATCGTGGGTGATCATCCCGCCGCCGATGATCGTCACGTCCAAATTGGCGCGCTTCATAGTTTTGTCTTGATGCTGGCCCGCATCACGGGCGCACGTTACGGGCGCAGCTTGCCAGCCGCTCCGCCGTTCGTCACCTCTTCAGATACTCCTGTGCGGAATGCCGGTGCAAACAGGAGTGGCGCGGGCCAGTGTCGGCGCGCGAACTGATGTTGCACACTTCGCAAAGTGTGCAACACCACGTCAGGCCAGGCGCCCCCGTAACGCCCTGAAAGCGCGTCCCCGGCGCGAGAGGACTTCCGTCCCGCTGGCTCGGACGCTATCGTCGCGCCCGTGAAACCGGTTTTCGAGAAGACCCCGCTGCGCCAGTGGGAATCGTTCCACTGTGAAGTGGTGCGGGGTCGGGGCTACAACGCGGTCTGGCACTTCCATCCCGAATTTCAAATCACCCTCGTGCTCCAGAGCAGCGGCTACCGCTTGGTGGGCGACACCATTACGCCCCTCCAGCCCGGCGATCTGGTGCTGGTCGGCCCCAACCTCCCACACGTCTGGCAGCAGGACGCGGCACTCCCGCACTCGACCCGCGAGGTCCACGCCATCGTGGTGCGCTTCTTGGAGACGTTTGCCGGCCGCGATTTCCTCGAATTGCCGGAATTGGCCGCGGTGCGGAGGCTTTTCCAGCGCGCCGCGCGGGGATTGGAAATCACCGGGCGCACGCGCGCCGACGCGGCGGCCCGCGTGGAGCAGCTTCCGCAACTGCACGGGCTGGCCCGGCTCACGGAATTGCTCGCCATCCTGGACCTCCTCGCGCGTTCCCGCGAACTCAGGCCCATCGCCAGCGCGGGCTTCGTGCCAACCCGCTCGACGCAAGATCAAGGCCGGATGCAGCGGGTCATCGGCTTCATCCACGCGCGGCTCCCCGACCCCATCGGACGGGCCGACGTGGCCCGCGAAGCCCACCTGAGCGTGGGCGCGTTCAGCCGTTTCTTCAAACTGCGCACGGGCAAAACTCTGCCGGAGTATCTGAACGAACTTCGTGTTGGGCGCGCGTGTCGCTTGCTGGCCGACGAGCAACGCAAGGTGACGGACATCGCCCTGGAGTGCGGCTTCCGCAACCTGGCCAACTTCAACCGCCGCTTCCGGCAGATCACCCACATGGCGCCGCGGGAGTACCGGCGGCAGTTGCAGCGAAGCGCGACCTAGCTGGAAGAGCAATGGGAGGAAGACCAACTCGGAAAGTAAAACTTGAGAGCGGGCACGTCCGAGAGATAGTGTCCGCACTCTGCCATGAGAACGAGATTCTTGAACTGTCACTGGCGAATCAAACGAACCCTCGTCGTCACCGCCCTCTTGGGCGTGATCGGTTTCGTCCGAGCCGCCGAAACCCTGCCCAAACCACTCTACCCTGGGGCCGTGCCCGTGTGCCCATGCGAGACTTTGGCCAAGGTTTCGCTTCCCAACACGACGATCGATTCCGCGGCGCTCGACCCGTCGAACGGCTGGTGCCGCGTCACGGCCACGGTCACACACCCGCCGTCCGGTGATCGCGTCAAAGTCTTCATCGGCCTGCCCGTCACGAACTGGAACGGCCGGTTTCGCGGCAATGGCGGCGGCGGATTCTCCGGAGGCAGCGCCGGCAGCCTGCGCGGGCCGATGGCCCAGGGTTACGCCGCGGGCGCCACCGACACTGGCCACGAGGGCGGCAGCGGCAGCTTTGCGCTCGATGCGAACGGGCGGCTGAACTGGCAGTCGATCCAGGACAACGCCTATCTCGGCATCCATGAAATGACCGTCGTAGGCAAGGCGCTCACGCAGGCGTTCTACGGCAAGGCGCCGCGCTACTCGTATTTCACAGGCGGCTCGACGGGCGGGCGCCAGGGACTGATGGAAGCGCAACGTTACCCGGACGATTATGACGGCATCCTGTCGGCTTGTCCGGCGATCAACTGGCATCGTTTCCTTCCCGCCGACCTTTGGCCCCAGGTCGTGATGGTGGCGGCCAAGAATTTCGTCCCCAAGTCCAAACTCGACGCTGCCACGGCCGCGGCGGTGGCGGCCTGCGACGCGTTGGACGGAGTCAAGGATGGCGTCATCGCCGATCCCACGCACTGCACCTACGACCCGAAAGCGCTCGTGGGCACGAAGGTCGGCGACGCCACGTTTACCGACGCCGACGCCGACGTGGTCCGCAAGATCTGGGAAGGCCCGCGCGGGCAGGACGGAACGTTCCTTTGGCACGGTCTGGCGCGCGGCACCGATCTCTTCGCCTTGGCCGGCACGGGCGGTTCGCCGTTGTCGGGCAAGCCATTCGGCATCCCGCTGGATTGGTTCCGGTTCTTTTTGATCCAGGATCCGAAGTGGGATTGGACCACCCTGACACCGGCAGGCTTTGAGTTGCTCTGGAGACAATCTGTCGAGCAATACGGCGCCGTGATCGGGACCGACGACCCGGATCTCACGCGTTTCCGCGACCGGGGCGGCAAGGTCATCATCCTTCACGGACTGGCCGACCAACTCATCCCGGCGGAAGGCACCATTGATTACTACAAGCGGGTCCAACAACGCATGGGCGGCCCCGAGAAGGCGGCGCAGTTCGCGCGGTTGTTCCTGGCGCCTGGGGTGGATCACGGCTTCCGTGGCGCCGGAACGACGCCGACCGGACAAATGGAGGCGCTCATCCGTTGGGTCGAAGAAGGCCTGGCTCCGGACAAGCTCATGGCCGAACGGCGGGATGCCGCCGGAAAAGTTTTTCAGACCCGTCCATTGTTCCCCTTTCCGCGGGTCGCGAAGTACAAAGGCACCGGCAGCACCGACGACGCTGCAAATTTCGTGGGCCAGATGCCGGCACAGTAATTTGAAACGCGCAACCCTCTCCTCCTCGAACGAGGACCACGATTCGCAAAGCGATCTCCAGCCTTGGGGCACCCGCTGGTGGCGGGCTTGGGAAGCCATTGGGACAGGGTGAGGATCGAGGTGACCGCCCCGCCTCTCGGTGCGGATTTGCGTGCCAGTTGTCCCGCTGATCAGAAGCGGGCTCTGGCGAATTTTACCGCCACGGAGCCGGCCTTGACCGGGACCGGCTTGCGCCGGCGCCGGCGGGCGACCGTAGTACGGGGAGTGCGGTTCGTGCGCGACATGCGAACACTGTCACCAAAAAACAAGGAGGATGATTTGAGGGCCGTATTTATTGGAGCGGGTGAAGGGAATCGAACCCTCGTGACTAAAGCCGTGTCGCAAGTCATTGGCCCGCAGCAATTTACTGTGAACAAAATCGTGTACAAGCTGACACCTTGTGACACTATATGACGCTCGCTTATGGCGAGTTTGTTCAGACGGAAAGGCAACCCTTTTTGGTGGCTCTACCACCGCAAGGGCAAGAAGTGGTTTCAACGCAGCACCAAGTTCCGCCACGATGTCTCCGCCGATACGCGGAAAGCACGCGAGCTTTGTGCCAGGCACAATCTTGACGAGTTGTCCGAGGCGGCGCGTTTTACCGATAGCCGGTGGGAAGCATGGGTGCCGGATTTCTTTGCTCAACGATATGCAACCATGCCCGCCACCAAGAAGCGGTATGAAACCAGTTGGCGAACTTGGCTGATCTTCTTCGACAAGCGGGCTGTGGAAAGGCCCGCACAAGTTAACTATTCCTTGATTATGGGATTCCTGCGGTGGCGCTCCGATCCCAATACCAAAGGGGTTTACCCTTGTGGGCGCAATACCGCGATTTTTGAAATAAAGATTCTTGGCACCATTCTGGGGGAAGCGGTGCGGCGTGGATTCATAGTCACGAATCCGGCACGCGGTTTGGGATTGGCAAAACTCAGACCCCGTGAAAAACCTGAAATCACACCGGAGGAAGAAGCACTCATTCGCCTTAAACTCCGCGATTGCCCGGAGTGGATGCAGGTTGGGTTTGAAATCGCGATGGCGACAGGCTGCCGTCTCCGGGAGACTTCCATTGACATGCGAAACGTGGACTTGGAGCGTGGTTGCATCCATTTCGTTCAGAAGGGCGGACGCATTCACAGCACCGCGTTGTCGCCTGAGTTGCTGCCTTTGATGCGGTCCTTGAGAGACAAAGGGCATCGGCGGACATGTGAATTGCCCGCACTTCCGTCGAAGGAGTGGTGGCGGTTCTTTCGCAGGATTGGGCTTCCCCATCTTTGCTTCCATTGCACGCGCGTCACGGTCGTAACCCGGCTCTGTCGGGCAGGAGTACCGGAGCGGGTTTCTATGCGTTTTGTTGGTCACTCTAGCACCACCGTTCATCGCATCTACACGCGCTTCGCCGTAGATGATTTGCAGCCGTGCGTCACGGCGCTCATGAAGTTTGCGAGCGGCACCCGCAAAACAAACTGCGAAGTTGTCAGTTCGGCACTTCATGCGGCTTTGGGCGGCTCTGGCGAACAATCTGAGGACAACCTGTGTGTTGCACATGAATCATCCGGGCAAGACTGCAAAACGGGCATTTGATTAGACGGCGGCGCGGGCTTTGATTCCACCCCCATTTTCATCACGCTGCCCTGATCCAAATGGCAACAATGCAAGTCATCACAACGAAGCCGCTGGTATACGCGGTGAATGAGGGTTGAACTATGGCCAACGTATTTCATCGCTTTGGCTTCTGGAACTCCACTGCGACACAGACGAGTGATGACAGTGACGCGCGTGCAATGGAAACAATACTGGGGACGTCCAATTCGCCTGAAAAATCGAGTCCACTGTTTTGATGCGTCCTTCGGAATATCACAGGTGCGTTTTCTCCCAGTCGCCTTTAGCTGCATGATAAGAGGCAGGAGTTTTGGATGCAGAGGCACGGTAAAGACCTTTTGACCCTTCTCATGGAACGTGATGCTGTGGAACTCCGCGTCAAGATCCGATTCAAGGCTTACGCTTGTAGCGCGAAGCCGAGTGCCATGATGGATTGCGATTTCAAAGCTGACCTGCATCCATTCTTGTTCGGATTTCAAGCTTTCTCGTATGAGTTGGATGTCAGCGTCCGGGATTTCTGGTTTTACCTTGGGCGGCTCTTTCCTGATTCGGAGACCGCGGCAAGGGTTGTCTTGGCAGTATCCTCGCCGCTTTGCCTCATCAAAGAGCTGCGCCAACTCTCGAAGCTCGTATAGCGCTGTATTGTGGCAGCACACACGGCGTTTGCCCGTCAACGGTCTATTCATGGAGAGATGATTCATCGTTTTGTGTCCTCCATCGGTAGTAGCATTCGGCATGTTCTCGCCTGAACTGGCACGGGTATTCCAGTGCGTGGATTTCCAAGAAAGTTTGGATGTTCCGCCAGCCAGTCAAATAGCGATTCAAAGTTCGGCTCTGGTGACTTTGGCTGAACCTGGTTTTGAAGTAGGGCGGAACCCAGTGATTCCATTTTTCTGCCGTGCAACGGGCGGCAGCAACGTCTTCCTGTTCACTCCGCTTGTCTCTCAAGTTCCGCGCATTCCGCGTGTCTTGGCGGCTATCGGTGCGGAACCGTGTGCTGCTTTGCACTCGTTTCCCCGTTTTCGGATTCCGAAATGAAATCCACCAATAAGGGCTTCGCCGACGTTTGTACAAGAAAGCCATAACCAGATCAGTGAATCTCATCACTCATTTGCGTGTTTCCGATTCCGCCACCGAAAATTGTCACAATTATTCGCACAGGAGCAGTCTAGCAGGTTCATGAAGGTGAAAATTTGCTGCCCCGCTGTGCTGCAAACGGCATGGCATGAGATTTGTCGCGATTGAATTTCAATTTGCATCGGACAAACGAAAAGAAAGAGGGCGCGGCAGGCACCTGCCGCATTGTTGAACGCTAATGCTGTCGCAGTATGCAGGGCGATAGCATGTTACATTGTGTAACAGAGCGAGAAACGAGGCTGTCAATAGGAAAAATGGAGATTTATTTTCGCCGTTCCAAACAACTCGCGTCTGGTTCGCGGCATGGGTCCCAATGCCTCACCTTCCACCAGTTTTTGTGTACAAATCCCCGTTCGCCGGTACGGTGAAGGAGTATGCAAAAACCGATCATCAAATCCGTTGACATCAAGAAAACTGGCCGCTTCTGGTCCGTAAGCACCGACAAGCACAAGCCGGTGGCGGTGGTTCTCTACAAGCGGGGCGCTCTGGCCGTCCAAGAGTTGCTGCAACAACTGGCTGGAATCGCCCCGGCAGAATCGCCGAAGTCCACCAAGACCGCCAAACCCAGCAAGGCGGCGAAGAAGCCGAGAGCGAAGACCCCAACCAAGAAAGCCGCGCCTGAAAAAGCGGCCCCCTCTGTTGCCGAGGCCGTGGACGCGGCGGTGACAGCCGCCGTTGCCGAAAATGTCCCGCCGGCCTGATCCCCACCATCCACGAAAACCCATGCATGGACTCCAAATCATATCGGGTGGTCAGACGGGGGCAGACATTCACGCGCTCGACTGGGCCATCAGCAAAGGCCTTCGTCATGGCGGTTGGTGCCCACGGGGACGGCTCGCCGAGGACGGCCCCATTCCATCACGTTACGAGTTGCGGGAAACCACCACTGCTGACTACCTCCAGCGGACACAGCAAAACGTCCAAGATTCGGATGGTACTGTCATTTTCACCGTCGCGCGAAAGCTCCAAGGCGGCACCCTGGCCACAGCGCAATTCGCGCTGGAATCTGGCAAGCCGTGCCTCCACATCCACGCCAAGTCCACAAGGGCGGCTCAGTCGTTGGCGCATTTCATCCACAAGCACAGCATCCGGCGGTTGAATGTGGCAGGCAGCCGGGCTTCAAAAGAGCCCGGTGTGGGGACGCTGGTTCACAGCACTCTGGAACAGGCGTTCAACATCCTGACCGCATGAGTGCGGGCGACCACACCGACTTTGAACACGCCTTCCTGGAATGGGAGTTGGCGCATTTTGATGCGTTCAACCGCAAGCTGCTCAGCCCTGGCGGCGTGAACCAATGGCGGCAGTTTCGCGCCATGAATCCTGACCGCGCTCTGCGTATGGCCTCCAAAACTGTTTCGCCCAGCATGTTTGCCCGCATCAGCTTTGCCGACGTGCCCTACGACGAGAAACGAATGGCACTGAAGGCGCTCGCTGCTGGTCAAGCATCCCCCATCACCCATTGGCCGGTGGTGCTGGCCGTTCTCATTGACATCCTGGAACGCCCCCGCAAGCGGGACTTCCTCTATGGCAAACTGCTGGACGATTTGGGCGAGGCCAACGGGAAGTTGTCATCCGACCAGCAGGAAATTGTCAGGACACGGGTGACGATGGACTTGGCGTGGGAACCGGATGAATGCGCCGTCTGTCGCCGGTATCCTCCCGATGCTTACCAGCGTCGCCCATTCCCGCTTGTCAGCTTTGGCCGTGAATTGGCGTCGGAAACCGTGCGCACTGCGCTCAAGCGAACGGTAGGGCAAGTGTCATTCTTTTGCACCAGCCCCGAACTTGATGAACTGGCGGGCGTGGTGCGGGCGATCGGCTGCCCGTGTCCACGCGAATACTTCCTGACACTGGACTTCCAGACTGATCCGTTGCCCTGGAGGGAGTTCAAGGCGTTCGCCCCACGTGCCACCAAAGAGGCGGTGCCGGATATTGAGGCAAGCTTGTTGCCTGAATCGGAACTGCCATTCGACAAGCCCAAGCCGCCAGAGCAAGGGCCAGTGCTGGACTACTTCTCGTGCTACCACTGGCACCCCGAAGTTGGCCCCCGGATTGTGCTGCGGGTGGAGCGCATTGCAGACTGCGCCGTTCGGATTGGCACAAGGTTTGAAGACCTGTTCGTGTTGGCGTGGATTCACGCTTTCGCCCACTTGGCGCACTTGGGGATTCCTGACGCTGACGGGCTTTTCAACCGCAGCCAGACTGCTGAGTTCGCCGAGACGGTCGCGCAATGGGCGACATGGCAGGCAACCCGACGCCACCCGGACTTGGACGGCGCTTTCGAGCGGCTGTTGCGGCACCAATCGCCCATCTACCAAGGGGGGACTTCGATCAAAGACTGTACCCAAGAGGAGTTCCAAGCCGCCCTCTGGTGTCTGCGCACGGGAAGACCGGGCTTTGATTCCGGTGAACTTCGGGCAAGAGCGGGGCTGGGGGCAACCAGCGCCGAATCGAATCCATGAGCCAGACCGTGACCATCCTCACGGTGGCCGATTTGCACCGCGGCCATAAGCTGTATCAAGAATTGGAGGACGCCGTTGCGATGCACCGACCTGACGTGGTGGTCATGCTGGGCGACTTCTTGGACAACACCGGCGATGAGGCTGGACGACTCACGCCTGAGGAATGCGCCCAAGTGCTCAGTCATTTACCCTGTGCTGAGGTTGTCTTCATCCGTGGCAACCATGAGGACATCGCCATTCTTGCCTTTGCCTATGCGTGGACGGCACTGGGGCGAGACTTCCACTTGCTGGAAGGGCGCACCTTTGTGCGCGGCCCGCTGGCGCTGGTTGGTTTCCCCTGCCTGACACAACAACCCGAAGGCCTCTTTCATGAACTCCCTCTCGATACTGACCGCTGGTTAACACACCGGTTGCGCAAGATCGGCGTTGCTGGCCGGACTCTTTGGCTGATGCACGAACCGCCCGCCGGCACCAATTTGAGTCAAGCGGTTGGACCGATGGCGGGGCACCAGGAGTGGACAGCAGCCATTGAGCGTTTTCTGCCGTGGCTGGCCATTTTCGGTCATGACCACATCACCCCCATTGAGAGTGGACAATGGCACCACAGCCTGCCGGGTGGAACCCTCTGCGTAAACGTGGGCCAGGCCGAATCCGGCCCACTACGGTATTGCATTGTGACGGCACGGTTTGCCGGTCAACAGCCTTCCCTGCCTGTGGAAATGACCGTGACGGCATGTCCCCAAGGTGAGGCAATCCGTTTGCCGCCAGTCGGTTGAAGGCTTTTCTCAGCCCAATTTCAGGCTTCCAAAACCCTTCGCCATCAGCTAGGCTCGTGCTTTGACGATACAGAAATATGTGAACTGAACAGACAAACTGAATTTGCGTAGCTTCGGCTACGGGGCCGCATCGAAAACCGCGAATTTTCCCAAGGCCCAGAGAAAACCTCCGAAGTCGCGCCCCAATCGGGCGCGGCTTGGCGTGTTTTCTCTGGAAGGCGCTTCGCGGTGCCTCGATGCGGGACGCGTTAGGTTCACGCCCCTTCTCTTGCCCCGGTCGTGGTTGCGCCAATAGCAACCACGAAATGACAATTCCCCATTACCAGATTCTCGGTTCCTTAACCTCAGCCCTGTTGTGGTTGGGACTGCTCGCAATTCCCCAACGCTCGCTCGTAGCTGCGCCGGACGTGAAAGGCTTCTTTGCGATGAAAGCAAGACTCCACGAGCAGGTGAGCAGTGGGCCAGCACGCTTGATTGCCAGCAATTCCCTCTACGGCGTGGGTGCCATCACTCCGTATGGTTTTGGCGCAAGTGTATTTCCTACGAGCACTTCCTCAGTGAATTCAGCGACCCTATTGCTCCCCACAGGCACCACTGTAAACCTCCCTTGGCGGGCACCCCAATATAGCAGCGATAGTTTTGGACTTAGTGCTTTCTTCCAGGAACAAAGCGCTCTCGACGTGGCCTACCCCAACGGCTCCTACACATTTACGATGAATACCGTGAACGACGGCCCACGGGTTGCAGACGTCTCCATGACTGGCGATGTCTATCCAACTCCGCCCCATATTGCCAATTACAGTGCCGCCCAAGCCGTCAATCCTGGTGCCAGTTTTAACCTCGTTTGGGATGCTTTCGCCGACGGTACGGCCAATGATTTCATCAAGTTGGAAATTGATGATCCGACAGGTGGGTTGCTTTTTGGTTCGCCCGATCTACTTCGACCAGGACAACTTGTCGGCACAGCAACTTCCTACCCCATTCCAGCCAATACGCTCGCCGGGGGCAGGGGCTACACCGCTCGCGTTAAGTTTTGGAAGGCAAACTCCATCAACAATTCATCGTATCCGGGTGTGGTGGGCGCGGGCGTGTACAGCAGCACGACAGAGTTCCTCATCGCGACCGTCGGCACGTCGGTAACGCCCGACGTGTGGTACTTCCTTGTTGGCAAAGCAAACATCTACCAGCAAACAGGCAACGAAGCGCCTTCCCTCGCCGCAACGAATCCTTACGCCTCAATTGCTCTGCTGCGAGCAACGGCTGCGGGCAACGTTGCCACCGCAACCTTCCAAACTCCGGGCGGGATCACCAAGACCTTCATCAACTCGCCTGACCCGCAAACCTTCCGCTTGCAGGAGGGTTTCGCAACCCAATCCGCACTTGATGCTGTTTACGGAACAGGCACCTACACGGCAACAGCAAGAACAACACACGACGGAACTCGGTCCCTGCCCCTGGATTTGGCGGCGGGATCATATCCTGCTGCTCCACAATTCGTCAATGCGAGCCAGACTATCAATCCAAGCAACTCCTTTCGCCTGTGGTGGAATCTGCTACCTGGAGGAACGGCTACGGACTATGTTCAGGTGGACGTGATGAACGCGAGCGGCAATTCGGTATTCACCACTCCGGGGTTCATGATGGCAGAAGCCCTGGACGGCACGGCGACATTCGTTGACATTCCTGCCAACACCCTGGTTTTCTCAAACGCCTACACGGCCACCATTCTCTTGGCGCGGGGTGTGCCAACAAACTTCGCATCATACGCCGGGGTGACCGGGTATGCCTGCTATGCATCCCAAACCAGATGTTCGATTGGAACTTTTCCGTCGCCCATTGCGCCCACAATTACCAAGCAACCGCAAAGCCGAACGAATATCGTAGGAACAGCCGCCAGTTTCAGTGTGATTGCGAGTGGGACGACACCACTCCATTATCAATGGTGGCTTGGGAGCAGTCCGCTTGGCGGGGCGACAAATCCCACCTACACCATTGCCAGCGTCCAAACGAACCACGCGGGCGACTACAGAGTGGTCGTTAGCAACACTGCCGATTCCATCACCAGTTCCGTGGCAACCCTCACGGTCGTTCTGCCGCCCACAGGATCAAGCTCCACAAACAATGTTCTGAATCTTGGTGGCAATAACGATTATGTGAACGTTCCAAGTGCCGCCGATCTGCAAAATCCAACAGCCATCACCATTGAGTTCTGGGTGTATCCGACGCTCAAGAACCGATTTTCTAGATTTTTGAACAAAGGGAGCGAAAACGACCGCCAGTACGATTTCGACTGGGTCACCAATGGAGGCGGGGGAATGGGGGTAGAGTTCTTCTGGGACAGGATTTCAGGTGCCCCAGACTATAGCGGCATTGGAGGCCCGGTGCTGAGTAACCGATGGACACATATCGCCGCGACATTCAGCAGCGACCAGGGCGTAATCCAGTTCTTCACGAATGGAATTCTGGCAGCGCAGGCAGCCAATTTGAGTGGTTCCCTGACAAACAGAAGAACCCTCCGCCAAACCGCCTTCCCTGTTGTCTTGGGTGGGCCGTATCCGATTCCGTGCGATTGCTCGGCTGCCGGACAAATGGACGAAATCCGAATCTGGAGCGTAGCACGAACAGGCGAGCAAATTCGCAATTCCATGCGCAGCCGGCTGACTGGGAACGAGCAAAATCTGGCGGGCTACTGGAACTTTGATGCAGGCAACTTCTCGGACCTCACTGGGCACGGGCACAACGGAACCGCGAACGGAAGCCCTGTCGTATCCGCAATTCCCGGCAACGATGAAATTCATGCTGCCAAATTCCAGACCGGCACTCGCCGCACAAACGGGATAACCTGGCTTTCGTTTGAATTGGCCACCAACATTTCGCACTTCCTGCAAGCGTCGCCTGACCTCGTGAGTTGGACCAACATTGCGACCGTGGTTGGCACGAACAGCCCGTTTCAATACTCTGATGAGAGCGCAGGCGCTCTCGGCCAGCGGTTTTACCGAATCATAACGCCATAGCGCAGACCCAGTGCATTTTGCTGGCCAAACAGGTGTACGGAGTGCGGCACGCCCGGTAGATTGAATAGTGAATCACACGCTCATTCAACTGCATCCGGGCGGCGCGGTAAAACCAACGCCAACACCCGTTGACCATCATTCCCTGCTCAAAGCTTTCCTCTCTGGCCGAAACGTGCGGACCATCAAAGCCTACGCCCAGGACCTTGCCAATTTCCAAGCATTCGTCAGCGCACGTAGCACGGAAGAAGCGGCCCGGCGTCTCATGAGTGAAGGGCATGGGCCTGCCAATATGCTGGCGTTGTCGTATCGGACGCACATGGTCGAGCGCGGGCTGAAATCCGCCACCATCAACCGGCGCTTGGCCGCATTGCGCTCGCTGGTCCATCTGGCACGCACGTTCGGGCTGGTGCCTTGGGGCTTGGAAATCCAGAACGTGAAGACGGAAGCATACCGGGACACGCGCGGCCCCGGAAAGCAAGGCTTCCGCTGCCTGTTGAATGAGGTCGAGCGAAAGAAGAGCAAGAAGGCGGTTCGGGATCGGCTGATTTTGCACCTGCTGTACGACCTGGCGTTGCGCAGTGGCGAGGCGGTTTCGCTGGACGTAGGCGACGTGGATATGGCGCAAGGAACACTGGCAGTCCAAGGCAAAGGCAAGACCGCCAAGCAGGCCCTGACCATGCCTGAGCCAACCAAAATCGCGATGCAAGCGTGGCTGGAGATTCGAGGGGGTGAACCGGGACCATTGCTCACCAATTTCGACCGCGCCGGAAAAGGCAAGCGCCTGACCGGTGTCGGCCTTTACTGCATTGTCCGAGGGCTTGGGTGTCGCGCCGGCTTGAAGGTGAGGCCGCATGGGCTGAGGCACACCGCGATAACGGAGGCATGCAAGGCGGCTCAGGCAAATGGCATCGGACTGGAAGAGGTACTCGATTTCTCGCGGCACAGTCGCAAGTCCATCTCCATCCTGATGGTCTATCGCGACAAGGAACGCGACGTCCAAGGTCAACTTGCTTCGTTGGTCGCCGCGTCCGTCTGAGGTCAACCAGCGACATTCTGGTCATCGTGCCTTGATGACCGGCTAAGGGAATGACCGTGACTCGTTTTCAGCTTCGAGTGCGCAGTCATATCCCAAGTCAACCGACGACAATCTGATGGTTGGCACATTGCGGACCGGTTGATTGAATGAGCGTGACTCGTTTTGAACCGAAACGCACAATCGTTTTCCCAAAGGGTGCATCATGCTTGGTTGGGATGAATGGTCACCATCCTCCTGAACCACTGACCATCCCCGTTGCTCCCCGTTTGACCAGAGGCATGTTGGGATGGGCTGGACCATGAAAACACCCATCTGGGGTCTTGGACCAACCTGGGGGTTCTCCGTGATGTTTATGGAAATCCCAATTATCTTAAACATGAATAACGGGCTGTCTGGATAAGGGTGCTAGGGTGTCAGTGTGCTGCTGTCTTTCTATGGGGGGAATCAAAAAATCCAAACCATCCTCCTGTAGTCTTAAGGCAAAAGGGGAGTAAAGAATACCCCCCCCTGACACCCTGACACCTGTTCAACTCGATTGCTCAACACTTGGCGGCTGGATTCTCCAAAGGCGGCGTCCATGCATGCGCCTTGAAGTCACACGCTCTGGATTCTTGTTGGCCAACCTTCCAAGGTACACTCCGCAAGCTGAAGGGAACGTGAGCAATCTGCGCACTTCCGGTTCCCAAGCGTCGCTGCCATAGAGCCGCCGCTCCAATTCACCTGCTGTCCCCTCGAAGTCCGCTGGGTTCATTACCTCAAAGTCTCGGAACAACACTTCATCAATGATGTCCATCAGCCTTTCCTCCGGCGCGAGGTCGTCAATTGCCGCCACCAGGTGTGGATGGTGGAAGTGTGTGACGCCAAAACGGTCACTCCGCAGTTCTGGGGGAATCTCCCACTCCAATAGGTAATACAGAAAGTGCGGCAACTCAGAGACAAGGGAACGCCAAAACGCCTCGCGAGATTCCTGTGTTTGCGTGGGCTGCAAGGTTGGCCGGTTCATGAGCAAGAGCATGATTTTGTCCACTAGACTTTCATCCAACGGCGGCAAAACCATGAGGTTTTCCGGTTCGTCATTCACCGAAATGGTGACGCGCCAATATGGTGTCAGACTGACTGGGGTTTTGAATTTGGCGTGGCAGCGATGGACTTCATTGACCGTGAAGTTCTTGATGAAGGCTCCGAAACTGCGCCGCGCTGCCAGCGTTGGAAGGGCAGCCTCGTCTTCAATCATCAAATGTTCCGCGCCAAACAGGTCCGCATTGAAGCCCGTGCCGCCAGTCATGAACTGGAACGGCTTCGCCACCCTTCCCCCAAACATGCAAGTGAAAAGGTTCTGGAAAAGCGATTTCCCGGTGTCGCGTTTGCCAGCCAATACCAGCACTTGACCCGGACGCCGCCGCTTCGCTCGCAATGTTTCTGCCGACATCTTGAGCCAACCGAACAAGTGTGGGCGTTGGTCCACCCCACCGTGGTTGAACTGTTGGTCAAACATGCGGGCCAGAAGCGGCCATTCCCCCTGTGCCGGTTCAATCAATCGTGGCGACTGCGTAACCAGAACCCGACTGCCTTCAATGTCGTGAAGTCCCCGGTCGTATCCAGCCAACGGCCCAGCGTAGGCAACGTCTCGTTCCGTCTGAATCCGAATCACAAGCCTGTCGAATTCCGAAAGGGAGCCGTCATCTGGGCGCTCTGCGGAGACGCCTTGCTGGACCAACATCCGACGCAAGTCGTGTTTGTCCACGAGTATCCAGCCGTCGTGTGAGTTCGGAACCCAATAGAGCCGTTGGCTCGCGTCGAAATAGACTTGCAGCCGCTCAGGCCATACACGCCCATTGGCGATGAGGGACGCTGCCGATTCTTGTTCAGGCGGGGGTCTGCAATTTCTGTGGCGCTGCGAACACGCCCCTCTTGCCTGGCGGTGGATTTCCGGCAAACCAAGTTGGCGGTGAAGTGCAGTCAGATCGAATCCCGGCCTTGGAGCATCGTTCTGTTCAGGCATAGATGGCCTCCATTCTTGGTGATGGGTTCAGATACAGAAGACGCTGAAGCCCGTCTCCTTCTCCATCGAACTTGCGGCACGCCCCAGGCAGACGTGCTAAACGAGACGGGTTCTTGTTGGCCTTGTCTATGCCGAATGGGGTAAGCATGTCGAACAACTCTGCGACCGATTTTGCATATTCGGCAGCGTTTCTGGCTTCGACTCGAACCCAACAATGAACCGATCTTCGCCCGCTCTTTACCAACGCGGCAATCGGCAATCTCAAGCGAGCAAAGAATACCAACTGCAAATCCAGCGGCAATTCGTCGAACTCCAAGAGCGTGTAACGGTAGGCTTTGACGTTCCGATCCTTGATGCCGTGTCCATCCAACGGGTTCATGCGAATCCAAGCCCCAGCCTCACTTTGCGGTGCCCTCTGCGTTCTCTTGAACCGGAAAACCAGCCATTCACACCTTCGCAACGTATCTCCAAACCCTGTCGGCTTGGCTTTGCCGTCCTCGCCAACAATGAAATCCGACACAATGTTGATGAGGTCGTGAGGTTCATACATGCGATAAATGAACCACGCAGCTTGCTCCCAAGGGGCTCTACAAATCCCTTCTGGACTCTTGTTTATCAAGTCGGCTTCCGTACATCGGAAATCACCGACAAAACGTCTGACTGCCTCGTCGGGGGGCAAAACACCCACAACGCGCGAATCCGGCGCTTTAACGTCGGCCAGTGGTGATTGCAATGCTCCGTCGGTGGCATAAGGCCGGAGGTCGTATTCGACGGTTCCGTCAATGATGCCCCAAATCTCCTTATCAGGAACCGGGTGAGGACCTGTATTCGGATAGCGGGGTCTGATGATGTCGAAAATCATCTCATCTTCCCACCCGTGCGATTTCAGGGATACGGCGATGTCCACTATTTGATCGTGCCGGTGCCCCTCCGGTGCTGGGTTGTTCAATTTTGCCAGGGTGCTTTGGGGAATTAGCGGATTCATACAGCAGCCTCCTTTTCTTGAGATTTCTGCGTTGCCTTCCAAACGGCAACAAAATTGCAGGACTCCAACACGGCAACCACAGGATTGAGAGTCGTTCCGGCGGACTGAGACGGTTGTGAAGCGTCCAAGGCAGTGGTCGCCATTTCGGGGGCTTCTTGCGCTAGTTCTCCATTGGGACCGAATGCTCGGAAAATGTTTATCGGTCCCAAGAAGACCGCACGATAGAGTTTTGCCTGCAAACCACTCTCGGAACATCCCGGAAGGCTGAGGGAAACCGGGAAATGGGCCGCCATCGTACTGCCGTTCTTTCGATTGACTTTCCAGATCACCGGAATCCCTTCAATCAATGAGGCGATGTAATCGCCATGCGTCAGCTTGGTGTCAGGAGGTATCAGTCCACTCTTCACCGCGAAAGCTGTTCGGGTGGTCGCGTACCTGATTTCGACATCTTGTCTTGCTGCGTGGCTCACCTTGAGCATTGCTTCTTTGCCCCACAACTCTGCTGCGGTGAGTGTCAGATTGAAGGGATGTTCTTTGTGTTCGTCAGATTCGGGCGTGCAAGGTTTACATGACGCCACGTTGGTTGGTTCACTTTTCATTTGTCGTATTTGAAACGGGCCGATTGTGGTGATTGGCAAGCGAAAGCTGGCAGACCCGCGTGTGATTCCAGCGGTCATGGGCAGGGGGATAGCCCTGCACTGGCTTACCAGGCAGATGAGGTTGGAATGCACAGAACAAGCATCTGCCGCTCCTGTTCTGTGAAAGCAGGATTAGCGCGTCACCACATCCCGCAATGGCCGGACGCCAAAGAAGAGAAGCGCAGCGCGCGAGTGATTGGAAAGAAGATGAGGAATCGCCAACGCATGGGGGTGGCGAACCGGCGAGGTTGAAAACGGCTAGAATTTGGAGATCACAAGCATCAAGCTTATGACATTCTTGTGACAGTGAACCCCTAAGCCATTGATTATCAATGGAGCGGGTGAAGGGAATCGAACCCTCGTCTCAGGCTTGGGAAGCCCGCATTCTGCCATTGGACCACACCCGCTGCCAAGTTCAGGCACCGTCTGTAGCACCATCGGTCACGCAGCGCAAGCAGGGATATTATGGTGCCATCGATTTTGCCGCGAGGCCGTCTGACATCGACCTTGCTTTCAAACCTCCGTTCTGCTATGGCTTCGCCCCGTCATGAACGCCACGATCCGCATCCCGATCGCAGGCTGCGCCTGGCTCGCTACAGCCGCGCTGACTCTCAGCCTCTGCGCTCCTTCCCTCCTCGCCCAAGTCGAGAGTTTTGACGACGGCAACGACGCCAACTGGACGCGCATCGATCCGCTGGCCGGCGTTGGCGCCGGGGGCACTGGCACTTGGAGTTTCCCCAATGGTGCCTACCGCATCCAGGCGGCGGCGAGTCAGGCGCCGGGAACCGTGGGGCCAGGCCGCGCCGGCAGCATGCTCACCGACGTGACCCTGAGCCGCTTTTACGCTGCCGTGGACATCGTGGCGTGGGACAACTCGCTGGATCAGATTTTCGGCCTGCTCGCCCGCTTGAGAAACGTGGGCTTGGGCACCACAGAAGGCTACGGTTTCACTTACGCCACCCGCACGGGCCGGGCCGCCAGCGGACAACTGGAAATTTTCCGTGTCACCAACGAAGCCGGCTCCGACCTGACAGGCGCGACGCTGAACTTCACCCTCCAACCGGGCGCGTCCTATCGTCTCGTCTTCGCGGGCGATGGAGCAAGTTTCACGGGCACGGTTTTCAGCGTGACCAACCTTGCCGCGCCGCTGGCTACCGTGCGCGGCACCGACTCCAGCTACGCCGTCGGTGGGGTGGGTCTGTTTACTTACGACAACAGCCCCGCGAAGAACCACAGCGCCGATGTCACGTTTGACAATTTCCTCGCCGCCCCCGCCGCGCCTCCGCGGTTGATCATCACGGCCAACTACCTCGGCGAAGCGGCCGTGTCCTGGCCCGTCGAGGCGGCGGGCTATGTCTTGCAAGCCAGTCCGAACTTGGCGAACGGCTCGTGGAGTGACATCACCACAGGCATCGCGCAAAGCGAGGGCCAGTTCATCTACCTGCCCACCTTCGAGGACCAACGATTCTTCCGTCTGCGCTGGCCTTGAGCCGGCCACGCCTTCGCACTTGCTTCGCGCGTCGCCTTCCGCCAGTTTGCCCGCGGAATGACTGCCAACCCCGACGCCGTTGCTTCCGCTGCGGTCAGTGCGGCCCAAGCCGCCCACGAGTCCGCCCCGCACTTCCGCATTTTCCTCAGCCGCGTCAGCAGCGAGTTTGAGAAAGCCGCCTCCTCTGTCGCCAGCGATCTCCGGGCGCGCGGACTGGAAGTCAGAATTCAGGAAGACTTCCGCCAGGAGAGCGACACCGAAACCACCCTCGACAAACTCCACCGCTACATCCGCGACTGCCACGCGGTCGTCGCGCTCGTGGGCCGGCGCAGTGGCGGCTACCCGCCCGAAAAGGCGGCGAAGAAATACTCCCACCTTCTCCCCGCTGGCGGCACGCGCGCCAGTTACACCCAGTGGGAAATCCACTTCGCCCGCCACTACCAACGCCGCCTCTCCTTCTACGACGGACGCGCCTTCTCCGATCACTCGCGCCCCGCGGGCGCGGACGACGATCCCGCCCAGCAGGCCGCCTATGTCCAAGCCCTCTTCGATCACGGCGGCCTGGACCGCGACGCCTTCGCCACCACCGACCAACTGGGCCGTGCCGTCTTGCGCGAAGACTGGCCGCTCCACAAACCTCACCAGCGGCGCAACCTCCCCTACACTTCGCTGGGCCGCCTCTTCAAGGGCCGCGAAGATTTCATGGACCAACTGCGCGACACCTTCCGCGACGGCGGGCGCGTGGCGGGCATTGGGGCCTCGCCTGCCATTGCGGCCACGCACGGCCTGGGCGGCATTGGCAAGACCCGCCTGGCGGTGGAATACGCCTACCGCCACGCCGGCGATTACGACGCTCTCCTCTTCCTCGCCGCCGATTCGCCGGAGAAACTCGACGCCAGCCTCGCCGCGCTAACCGGGGCGCACATCCTCAATCTCAAAGAACGAAACCTCCCCGACCCCGCCGCGCAGAAGAGGGCCGTCCTCGACTGGCTCCACGAACATCCCCGCTCCTTCCTCATCATTGACAACCTGGACGACGACCGCGCCGCCCAGGCCGCCCACCAACTCACCGCCCAACTCCCTGCCGCCGACGTTGTCCTGACCGGACGGCTGGACCGCTGGCCCCTCGGCGTGGCCGCCCTCGAACTCGACGTCCTCAGCCCCGGCGATGCGGCGGATTACCTCCTGTCCGCCGCGACCAAACGCCGCCCCGCGCCCGACGATCCCGCCCAAGCCCGGCTCATCGCGGACAAACTGGGCGGGCTGGCCCTGGCACTGGCGCAAGCCGCCGCCTACGTGAATGAACAGCGCGCCTCCTTCGCGGGCTACCTGGCCGATTGGGAAGGGCAGCACGACGCCGTGCTGGCTTGGTTCGATGAAACTGTGTGCCAGTATCCCCGCAGCGTGGCCGTGACGTGGCAGACGAGTTGGGAAAAACTCCCGCCGTCGGCCGCGCGGCTGCTGGAACTGCTGGCGTGGTTTGCGCCGGAGCCGGTGCCGGAACAGTTGCTCGAGGAAAAAGCCACGGAGGCGATGAATGCGCGCCCGGAGGTGGGGCGAGCGTACCCGCGAGCCGAATCGGAGGCGCAGCGGCTCGCGAGTACGCTCGACCCACCAGCCTTAAATCGGCAGGCGCTCAACGATTTGGCCCGGTACAGTCTCGTGACGCGCGAGGCGCAACTGCCGCACTTCCGGGTTCACCGGCTCGTGCAAGATGTCACCCGCCGCCGGCTCGAAAAAGAAGGCCGCGCTGACGATCTCCGTCGGCAGGCCATCGAGTGGATGAAAGAAGTCTGGAGGGGCTATAAAGGTGAAGTCAGCGAGTGGCCCCGCCTCGATCCACTCGCTCCGCACGCCGCCGTTCTGGCCGCCCGCGCCGCCGCTTGCGGCCTCGGCGAACTCGCGGGTTGCCTCTACTGGCCCTTGGACAACTGGAGTTGGTCCCACGGGCGCTATGAGGAAGCCATTGCCCAAGGCCGCCAAGCCGTGAACCATCTCCAGCGCGCCTTGGGGCCGGAGGATCCCGACACGCTGGCCAGCCGCAACAACCTGGCTGAAGACCTTCGTGCCCAAGGCAAGCACGCCGAGGCCGAGAAGGAGCATCGCACCGTCCTGGCCCTGCGCGAGCGCGTGTTGGGGCCGGAGCATCCCGACACGCTGGCCAGCCGCAACAACCTGGCTGAAGACCTTCGTGCCCAAGGCAAGCACGCCGAGGCCGAGAAGGAGCACCGCGCCGTCTTGGCCATCTTCGAGCGTGTGCTGGGGCCGGAGCACCCCAACACGCTGCAAAGCCGCAACAACCTAGCCATTGCGCTCGATGACCAAGGCCAGCATGCCGAGGCCGAGCTGGAGCATCGCACCGTCCTGGCCCTCAAAGAGCGCGTGCTGGGGCCGGAGCATCCCGACACGCTGGCCAGCCGCAACAACCTGGCCAATGCGCTCGATTTCCAAGGCAAACATGCCGAGGCCGAGCAGGAGCATCGCGCCGTCCTGGCCCTCCGCGAGCGCGTGCTGGGGCCGGAGCATCCCGACGTTTTCCAATCCTGTCACAACTTGGCGATTTGTCTGAAGGACCAGAAGAAGAAAGCGGAGGCGCTGGGTTTCTCCCGGCGGGCGCTGGAGGGCTGGCGGAAGTCGCTGGGAGAGGAGCATCCACACACAAAAAACGCCAAGAAGTTGCTGGAGGAGCTTCAGCAGGCGCAGTGAGGCAGAGGGTTTCCGCTGGTTTCATTCCTGCGCTGCCTTGAGCCAAGGCTCAGACATCCTGAGCCGTGGAACGCGCCTGGGCCGCCCGGTGAGGGCACCGGGCCTACAAGGCACGCCTTTCCTGTAGGCCGGGTCCCCTGACCCGGTGAACGCCGCTTCATCTCGATTCCTGGCCTCCACAAAACC